>NZ_JBYTDH010000001.1:0-771148 GCF_058791175.1 Aeromonas sp. EU05-FHT14A05
TCCATGATGGAGGCCCTCAAGGTGATGGCTTGCTTCAAGGTTAGCCTTTCAACACATAACTGGGACAGCGCCTTTTTTTTGCCCGGCGATCAGGCATGCCCTGAACGGCATATGGTGGGGCTGTGCGGGGAGAGGCGGGTCGGACGGGGCTGGCGGCTCAGAGCGGATCCTCTGGCCAGTCGATGTCTTGCACGCAGCCGGGATCGTCCAGGGGCAGGGTGCGCAGACGCCTCCGATGGCGCAGCAGTACGCCTTGCGCACCCTGCTCCCCCGCCAGGCTCGCCAGCTCGGGGAGCAGATCCGCGGGGAAGCTGACGGGGTGGCCAGGCTGCCCCTGATGGAGGGGGCGCACTATCTCCCTGCCAGTCTGGGCGGCTTGCAGCGCCCGCAGGCTGGCGGGGGAGAGGCGGGGCATGTCGGCCAGGGCGATGAGCAGGCTGTGGATGGGGCGGCCGCTCGCCAAGAGGGTGCGCACCCCGTGGGCCAGGCTGTCCCCCAGGCCGCCGTCCCGTGGCACCTGGGTCAGCTCGGCGCCGGAGTCCGCCAGCAGGCGGCGCATTGCCTCGTCTCGCTGCCTGAGCACCACCAGCACGCTGTCATGACAGGGGAGCAGGGTGGCCAGGGTGCGCAGGATCAGGGGCGGGGAGCCTGCGAGGCGCTTGTCGCTGCCGTAGCGGCGGGAGAAGCCGGCCGCCAGCAGCAGGGCGATGCGCTCAGGTTGCATCTGTGGCCTCTCTCAATCGGATGCCCTGGCGCACGGCGATCACCTCGGCCAGCACGGCGATGGCGATCTCCATGGGGGTCTTGCTGCCGATGGGCAGCCCTATGGGGGCGTGGATCCGCGCAAGCTGGGCCTGACTCGCCTCGGCAATTCGCTGCAGCCGCTCCAGCCGACGGGCGCTGGTGCGCACCGACCCCATGGCACCGAGGTAGAAGGCGTCGGATTCGAGCCCCGCCATCAGCCCGGCATCGTCGATCCTGGGGTCGTGGGCCAGGGCCAGCACGGCGCTCTGGGCCGTGGCATGGCGCTCGACGAAGCGCTCGGGATCGCACCACTCCACCGCTATGCCCCCTTGCTCCGGCCCCCAGCGCCAGTCGCTGCGGTATGGCTCGCGGGTATCGCACAGCCGCACCTCGAAACCGGCGGCCTGACCGAGCCTGGCCACCTGCTCGCTCACCTGGCTGATGCCGAGCAGCAGCAGGCACCAGCGCTGGGCATAGCTCAGGCGTACCCGGCCTGGCGTCTCTTGCTCGCAGGGATCCGTCGTCTCCCCGGCCAGATAGCGGCGTGTCCCCTGCTCGAGCAGCACCTCCCGCACGAAGGGGCGGCCCCCTTGCAGTCGGGTGAGCCACTCGTCGAGATCCGCGCTGGCCGCGTCCCCTTCGAGGCGCTCCACCAGCAGCCGGATGCGACCACCGCACGGCAGCTCGAACGCACTGCCATCGGGGGCCAGGTGGGAGCCATAGTCCAGCAGGCTCAGGGGGGCATCATGCTCCCCCCTGGCCAGCATGGCGACGAAGGCATCCTCGATGCAGCCCCCCGAGATGGAGCCGCTGCGGTGGAGGCCATCGGTGGCGAACAGGGCCCCCTTGGGGCGGGGGGCCGAGCCGTAGGTCGCCACTATGCTGCACAGCCAGATGCTTTTCCCCTGGGCCAGCCAGGCGAGGCTCTGACGCAGCACCTCCAGCTGAGGGTCACTCATGGTGCGCCTCGACGATCTCCTTCTTGAGCGTACTGATGTCGTCGGCACTCAGGGTGGAGGCTTGATGGGCCCAGGTCTGGCGCAGGAAGTTCACCAGATCCGCCAGTTGCTGGTCGTTGAGCTCCCTGGCGTAGCCGGGCATGGGGGCGAAGCGCTCGGTCTGGCTGTAACTCTGGGCCGGGATCCCGCGCAGCAGCACCGCCAGGGTGTTGGTCGCGGCCGCCTGATCCAGGGTGGCGTTGGCGTACATGGAGGGGGTCACGTTCGGCTTGCCCTGACCCTGCTGGCCGTGACAGCCGGCGCAGTAGTCCCGGTAGAGCCCGTAACCCGGGTGCGATGCGTCCAGAGTGACCGGCCTGGGCGCAGGCTCCGGCAACGGGGTGTCGCTGCCGAGCAGGTAGCTGGTGACGGCATGCATGTCCTCGTCGGTCAGGTAGGCGAAGCTCTTCTCGACCACGGGATACATGCCGGCGAAGACGCCCCCCTTGACCGAGTAGCCCTTGCGCAGCAACCGGGTCAGGGAGTCATGGGTCCAGCCCTGGCGCCTGAGTTCGGTGGCGGTGATCTCCGGGGCCATCACCCCCTCTATCATGGCCCCTTTCAGGTAGCGTGAGTTGTCCATCGCCATGAACAGATCCCGCGGCGTGTGGCACTCGCCGCAGTGTCCCAGCCCGTCCACCAGGTAGCGGCCACGGTTCCAGTTGCTGCTCTTTGCCGGATCCGGCTGGAAGGCGCTGTCCTCATGGGCCACCAGGTTCCAGGCCATCAGGCCGGTGCGTACGTTGAAGGGGAAGCCGACCTCGTTGTCGCGGTTCACGGTGGCGGCCGGCCTGGTCTGCATGAAGTAGGCGTAGAGTGCCTTCATGTCCTCATCCGTGACCAGGTGATAGGAGGTGTAGGGCATGGCGGGATAGAGGCGTCCCTTGGGGGCGTTGCCGTTGTGCATCACCTCGTAGAAATCCTCATAGCTGTAGCTGCCTATCCCCTGACTCTTGTCGGAGCTGATGTTGGTGGAGTAGATGACGCCAAAAGGCGTCTTGAACCCCAGCCCGCCTGCGTATTTCTGGCCCCCCTCGGCGGTGTGGCAGGCGGCGCAGTCACCCACCTTGGCGAGGTATTCCCCCTGTGCCACCAACGGATCCCGGGTGTCGGCCGCGGAGACGGCGCCTGCGCCCAGCAGGAGCGCGAATGTGAGTCTGGAGAGCATCATGTGCGGACTACCCCCTCCGAGATCAGCATGGCCTTGACCCCCTCGTAGTACTTCTTGTAACCGGTGCAGCGGCAGACGTGATCCTTGAGTGCCTCTTCTATGGTGGATTCGAGATCGGCCATGGCCACCGGCGCTTTGCGCAGCCGCTCCAGCAGCACTGTGGTCTCGTTGACAAAACCCGAGGTACACCAGCCGCACTGGAAGGAGAAGTGATCCAGGAAGGTCTTCTGCACCGGGCTCAGGGCGATGATCTTGCCCAGCTTGTTGCGCGTCGCGTGGCTTTCCACGGTACGGATGCGCTGGCCGTTGAAGCGGCCCACCCCGTTGATGCAGGTGCGCACGCTCTCGCTGCTGCCATCCGCCCCGTCGACCACTATGGTGCAGGCATGGCAGACGCCGACGCCGCAGCCGAACTTGGTGCCGGTCAGGTTCACATACTCGTGCAGGAAGTCGATCATCATGGTGTTGTCATCCACGTCGATCGGGCCAATGAGACGGTCGTTGATGGTCATGTTTACGGTGATCATTGGATGGCCTTCTGAATGTCGGTTGCAGTGACGGGAAGATGATAGAAACGTGTGCCGGTCGCCTGATAGATGGCTTCGACCAGGGCGGCGACCACGGGGATCATCACCACTTCGCCTATGCCCTTGGTGGCATCGGTCGGCGAGAGGGGATCGAGCAGGGTGTGGGTCAGGTTCCAGACCGGCAGCTGGTGCGCCAGGGGGACCTGGTAGCGGTTCAGGTTCCAGGTGCCGTTGCCCGGCCCGTCCTGCCCGGCGGGCAGGTATTCATACAGGGCGTGACCGACCCCCATGGCCAGGCCGCCCTGGATCTGCCCTTCCACCAGCTCGGGGACGATGACACGGCCGGCGTCCAGCCAGCTGTGGGCAGACAGTATGTGCACCTTGCCGGAGCCTTTCTCCAGGGCTATCTCGACCAGGGTGGCGCAGGGGGCGTAGTAGGTCACCATGGCGTTGTTCAGGCTGGTGCTGGGGTAGTGGGCCTGGGTGCGCTCGAGCAGCTGGTAGCCGTTGCCATCCGCCTGGGCCCGTTTCTCGCTGCTGGCGCCCTCGCCGTAGCGCAACGCCAGCGCATCTATGGGCAGGCGCTGGCTCTGACCCTCTATGGTGAAGTCGCACTCGGCCCAGGCCCAGCGGTTGAAGCAGTGCACCATGGCGCCTGTGATGAGGCCGTTGGCGTGAGCATGGGCCGCCAGCAGGGCGAGCGGCAGCGGCGGCATGCCACGGGTCGTGAGGCCAGCCGGGGTCCAGCTCGCCTCGCTGGCGGGGCCGAGATCCAGGCCTGCCTGGCCGACGAAGTACTGCTTGCGCCAGATGGCGGTCGCCGCCGGCCAGAGCGTCTGCTCGAACAGGATGCGGGCCGCGGTGACGGTGGCATGACTCTGGAAATAGGAGGAGATGGAAGCCGAGGAGGCCTGCGGAATGGCCAGCGTCCAGCGCGGGTTCTTCTGCATCTCGTCCTGGCGCGCCTGCGAGATGGTGTAGGGGTTATCGGTCGAGACCAGCTTGAAGCTATCCCAGAGGGCGATTTCGGCGAGCGCTATGGTGTCGGCCGGTTGGCCCAGGTAGCGGCTGACGATCTCGGCCTGGGAGGTCTGGATCCCGGTGCCCATCTCCATGCCGCTGATTTTCAGCAGTATCTCCCCCTTGCTTGTCAGCTCGACGCAGGCGGAGGGGGCCACGGCGCCGGTGCCATAGTCCTTGGTGGTGATGCCAAAACCCGTGCCGTGCAGGCGATCCGGATGCTGGGTCTCGTAAGCCTGCTTCCTTGCCTGGCGCTGGGCCCAGATCTCGTGCTGTTCGGCCATGGCCAGGATCTCGGGGTAACGGTTGTTGCCCTCGGGAATGGCCCCCTGGGTATTGGGCTGGCCGGGCTTGATCAGGTTGCGGCGGCGCAGCTCCAGCGGATCCATCTTCAGCAGGGCGGCGGCCTCGTTGACCATCATCTCCATGGCCGCCATGGTTTGCAGGGAGCCGTATCCCCGCATGGAGCCGCAATCCGGGTTCTCGGAGGGCAGGGCGACCGCGGTGATGTCGTTCTTGGGGAGGTAGTAGACCCCCTGGATGGCGCTGGCCCCCACGCTGGCCACCGAGCCGGTGAAGTTCAGGCGACCGCCGCCGTCCACTGTCATGGTGCTGATCAGGGCGCGGAACTGGCCGCTCTGCTTGTCGAGCACCAGCCTGTTGTGCATGTTGAACGGATGACGCTTGAGGCCACCCTGGAACTGTTCGAAACGATCGTTGGCCAGGCGCACCGGCCCCTCGCCATAAAGGGTCGCGAGCAGGCCATAGAAGGGGAATATGGTGTGATCCTTGGCCCCGAAGCCGCCCCCGATGAAGGGGGAGTGCACCACCAGCTTGTCGACCTTGCCGGCCAGCGGCCCCTTGGCCAGCATCTCGGCGGCCTCGTAGTAGAAGTCGTGAGGGGACTGGGTGCTCAGCACCAGGTGCATGGTGCGCGCCTTGGCGTCGAACCAGCCGTTGAAGTTTTCCGGCTCCATCATCATGGGCTCGATGAACTGGGTCTGGTAGGTGCGATCCAGCACCAGGGCATCCTCGGCCTCCAGCTCCTTGTGCACCAGTCCGGCCTGATGCATCCCCTGCTCGCCGGCGTTGCCATCGGCGTTGCCATCGGCTTTGGCCGTCGGCCAGACCGGCTGGTGGTTGACGATGGCCGGGAAGAAGAGGCCGTTCTTCAAGGTGCTGTATTGATCCTCCCTGCCGAGCTTGCCCTCGATCCGGATGATGCGCCAGCAGGCCCAGGGATCCCGGGTGGTGGCGACCAGGGGGGTCACATCTCCGTAGCGCACCACCTTGCCGTTGAACTGCAGGATCTGCTTGGCCCGGTTGAAGGTGGCGAAGTCTGTGAAGATCAGCATGGCGGCCGCATGGCCCAGATAGTCCGGGGTGGCCCCTTCGCTCACCATCATGTTGATGCCGTAGAAGGCGGGCAGCTCGACGCCGTCGCGCACCAGATCGGCGGCCGTGATCACCCGGCGGGGCTGGGCATTGGCGGGCAGCATGGAGAGATCCAGCCCCAGATAGGCGCGATCCGCCTTGTCGAGCCGGATCAGCAGAGCATGTTGCTGCTGGGACGGCCAGCCAGCCAGATCCTGGGCGCGATAGTCCCGGCTGTAGATCTTCTGGCCGGTAACCTTGGCCAGGCCATCGCTGCGAAACTTGACCTTGCCACCCTGCTTCCACTGGCCGAGCAAGGCGGGATCGAAGACCTCGTCTTCCATGCCGGACAGGGAGAGGTTGGCGAGGAGGGGGGCGCTGTAGACGGCGATGCCGGCTATGACGCACTGCTTGATGAAATCACGTCTTGATACGGAGTAGGACATGGCTCAGCTACCTGTGTGAGGATGAGGCGAGTGGCTCGAGGGAAAGGGAGGGGACAGGTGTTGTCGACCATCTTCCCTGATGTCGCAGCAAAATGACAAAGTTGTAAATAGGATACTAGGAGGATGCAGTTTGGAAAATGTCTGGTTCTTGTTGGTTCCAGCTCTGTTCAGCTTGGCGGTGTGACGGACCGGATGTTGCTAAATTGTTTCAAGACATTGAAGTGTGATCTCGCCGCAATATCAAGCAGCCATGTGTTTGTGCCCGCAGGAAGCCCTTTATGCCAGCCTCGTTCAGCCCGCTCTCTGTGGGGAAGTGGCTTGCCCGAGAGCCGATCGCGGCGAAATAAAGGATGCCTGTGGCCGGGAAGCGACCCTGCCCGGAGGCAAATGGCGTCTGGCGTGACGCCAGCCAGGGCGCGGCGGCAAATTCCTGTTGAGCCTCATGGATGAATAGTGGATCATTGTCGGTTTCTAAGCGGGGGCGCGCGGTTGCCCCATGAGCTGAGACATTCGAGGTGAATTCATGAGCGAGGCGAGCAGCCCAACCAACTTTATCCGTCAGATCATCGATGAAGATCTGGCCAGCGGTAAGCACAAGAGCGTGCATACCCGTTTTCCGCCGGAGCCGAACGGTTATCTCCATATCGGCCACGCCAAGTCCATCTGCCTGAACTTCGGCATCGCCCGTGACTATCAGGGCCAGTGCAACCTGCGCTTCGATGACACCAACCCGGCGAAGGAAGACATCGAGTTCGTGGAGTCCATCAAGCAGGACGTACAGTGGCTCGGCTTCCAGTGGAGCGGCGAGATCTGCTACTCCTCCGACTATTTCGACAAGCTGCACGGCTATGCCATCGAGCTCATCGAGAAGGGTCTGGCCTATGTGGACGAGCTCTCCCCCGAGCAGATGCGCGAATACCGCGGCACCCTGACCGCCCCTGGCAAGAACAGCCCGTTCCGCGATCGTAGCGTGGAAGAGAACCTGGCGCTGTTTGCCAAGATGAAGAGCGGCGAGCTGGCCGAAGGCAGCGCCTGCCTGCGCGCCAAGATCGACATGGCATCCCCCTTCATGGTGATGCGCGATCCCGTCATCTATCGCATCAAGTTTGCCCACCACCACCAGACAGGTGACAAGTGGTGCATCTACCCCATGTACGACTTCACCCACTGCATCTCGGACGCCCTGGAGGGGATCACCCACTCCCTGTGCACCCTGGAGTTCCAGGACAACCGTCGCCTCTATGACTGGGTGCTGGACAACATCAGCATCGACTGCCATCCCCGTCAGTACGAGTTCTCCCGTCTGAACCTCGAATACACCGTCATGTCCAAGCGCAAGCTGAACCTGCTGGTGACCGAGGGGCACGTCAGCGGTTGGGACGATCCGCGCATGCTGACCGTCTCTGGGCTGCGTCGCCGTGGCTACACTCCGGCCTCCATCCGCGAGTTCTGCCAGCGCATCGGCGTGACCAAGCAGGACAACATCGTCGAGATGAGCATGCTGGAAGCCTGCATCCGCGACGATCTCAACGAGAATGCACCGCGCGCCATGGCGGTGCTGCATCCGGTGAAAGTGGTCATCGAGAACCTGGCCGCCGACGAGGTGCTTACCGCACCGGCTCACCCGAACAAGCCGGAGATGGGCAGTCGTGAGCTGACCTTCACCCGCGAGATCTTCATCGACGAGGCGGACTTCAAAGAAGAGGCGAACAAGCAGTTCAAGCGCCTGGTGCTGGGCAAGGAAGTGCGCCTGCGCAACGCCTATGTCATCAAGGCGGAGCGGGTCGAGAAGGATGCGGACGGCAAGGTCACCTGCATTTATTGCTCCTACGATCCCGAGACCCTGGGCAAGGATCCGGCCGATGGCCGCAAGGTGAAGGGGGTGATCCACTGGGTCAGCGCCACTCACTCCCTGCCGGCCGAGATCCGTCTCTACGATCGTCTGTTCAAGATGCCGAACCCGGGTGCCGAGGACGACTTCGAGGCGGCGCTCAACCCGGACTCCCTGGTGATCATCCAGGGCGCCCGGGTCGAGGCCTCCCTCAAGGACGCCAAGCCGGAGTTTGCCTACCAGTTCGAGCGTGAAGGCTACTTCTGCGCCGACAACAAGCTCTCCAGCCCGGAGCAGCTGGTGTTCAACCGCACCGTGGCCCTGCGTGACGTCTGGGGCAAGGCCGAGGCCTGATCGCTGCCGTCTGACAGGCAGAGGGCAGGGGAGACCCTGCCACTCTGGTCCGGATTGCGGACACAAAAAAAGCCAGCGTGATGCTGGCTTTTTCATGGCTGCTCGCGGCCGACGGCGTTATTCGTCGTGCTTGCAGTCACCGTTCACGCAGTGACCATAGAGATAGAGGCTGTGGTTGGTCAGGCGGATGTTGTGGTGCTTGGCGATGTCGCGCTGACGCTGCTCGATCACCTCGTCGGAGAACTCGATCACCTTGCCACAATCGAGGCAGACCAGGTGGTCGTGATGTTCCTGGGTGGCCAGCTCGAACACCGACTTGCCCCCTTCGAAGTGATGGCGGGTGACGATACCGGCATCATCAAACTGGTTGAGAACGCGATAGACGGTAGCGAGACCAATCTCCTCACCCTGGTCGATCAGCCGTTTGTACAGATCTTCCGCACTGGTGTGCTGGCAGTCCGGCTGTTGCAGGATTTCCAGGATCTTGACGCGGGGCAAGGTGATCTTGAGCCCGGCCTTTTTTAACGCTTGGTTGTTGTCTGCCATATTCTATTTATTCGCATTCTCGAAGGTGTGGTTATTCTGATTGACTGCCAAAGGAATGGCAACCACGAACTCGTATGGCCTGACATTATAGGTCGTAGCCAAGTCAAAAATAAACCCAGTAATTCAAGGGGTTTAGCACATTTCCCCCCTGTGGAAGATTAATCTGGCCGGCCCGGACCGGGCTTGCTCCGCGAGGGAATGTTGATACTATGTCACTTCTCTATAGTCTGGTCGGATGAGATCCATGGATTGGCTTTTTGGCAACGCGGCCTGGGTGCGCCACGCCCTCAACGCCTGGCCCCCGTTCTGGGGTGCGGGCATCAAGATAGAAACATTGAGCCCGGATTTTCGCTTCTGTCGGGTCACCCTCAAGTCTCGCTGGTGGAACAAGAACGCCAACCGGACCCAGTTTGGCGGCAGCATGTTCGCCATGACGGATCCCATCTATCCGCTGATGCTGATGGGCCATTTCAAGAACCGCTATTACGTCTGGGACAAGGCGGGCAGCATCAATTTCATCAAGCCTGGCAAGGGGATGCTGGTGGCGGAGTTCAATCTGACCGACGCCAAGCTGGCATCCATAGTGGCGGCGACCGAGGGGGGCAACAAGCATTTCCCCGAGTTCGAGGTGCAGGTGCAGGACAAGCGGGGCGAGCTGGTGGCCCAGGTCAGGCGCACCCTGTATGTGAAGCCCAAGCCGGAACACAGAACCCAGAGCCTGGCTGCGCCGGCCATGAAGGAGTAGAAACAACAAGGGCCCCGACGGGGCCCTTGTTGTCAGAGGAGGGAGATCACTCCAGCTCGCTCAGGCACATCTCTTCGTGCAACTGCTTGCACCAGACCTTGACGCGCTCGGCGGTCAGCTCCGGCTGGCGATCCTCATCGATCCCCAGACCGACGAAGTGATTGTCATCCACCAGTGCCTTGGAGGCCTCGAACTCGTAGCTCGCGGTTGGCCAGTGGCCGATGATGATGGCACCTTTGGCTTCGACGATGTCACGCAGGGTGCCCATGGCGTCGAGGAAATATTCGGAATAGTCTTCCTGATCGCCGCAGCCGAAGATGGCGACCAGCTTGTTGTTGAAGTCGATCTCTTCGAGCTCGGGGAAGAAGTCATCCCAATCGGCCTGGGCTTCGCCGTAGTACCAAGTCGGGATACCGAACATCAGCAGATCGAAGCTGTCGATGTCGGCCTTGCTGCTCTTGGCAATGTCACGGACTTCAATCAGTTGTTTGCCCAGTTCTTTCTGGATCATCTTGGCGACAGCTTCGGTATTACCGGTATCGCTGCCGAAAAACAGACCTACACTAGCCATAGTGTTTAGTTACCCGTATCTGGTTAATGCTTAACGGTTCAGATTGCGATGCCTGCTGCATGCGCAGACTCAATCTGTTGCTTCAGGATAGATTGGATCAGCTCGGCTCGGCTGACGTTCTGTTGTAGCGCAAGTTGGTTCAGGCGCTCCAGCAATTCGGCCTCCACCTTTAACTCGACCCGCTTCAGGCCGTTCTCCCGATCGCGCTTGAGCTGGTTGCGCTTGTTGATCTTGAGTTGGGTCTCACGGGGGAGTGGATTGGTCTTTGGCCTGCCGGGGCGCTTCTCAGTTGCGAACAGATCCAGTGTTGTTCGATCAGTTTGCTGTTTGGCCATACATCACAGATGAAAAGTAGTTAGCCGATCCCAGAGCCTTCCCAGCCCATTTCGATCAGCCCCTTGGCGACAAAACCCGCGCAACCCAGAAACAGAACCAGCCAGACGATAAAGCGGCCGAAACGGGGCACGTTGCCGCGTTTGAGCACGTCGTGAATGGCCAGACCAATCAGCAGGAAGATGGCCACGAAGAACAGCTTCAGGCCCAGACTCTCGATCAGATCGATATGTTCATACAGCATGGATTGCGCACACTCCTTATGACGGGCGCACTATATCACAAAGGATTTGAAACTGTTAACCGCCTGTCGACAGGAAATCCACAACCAGTTTATTGAACAAAACCGGCTTTTCGGCGTGCAGCCAGTGGCCGGTTCCGGCGATGACACGGGCCTTGGCGGCCGGGAATTGTGCCATCACTGTCTCGGTATACTGAGGCTGCACATAGTCGGAATCCCCCCCCTTGATGAACAGGGTCGGCCCCTCGAAGCGGGTCTGGTCGTCGGGCCAGCCCATGATGTTGGCGTAGTTGCGCTCAAGGGCCGGCACATTGAAACGCCAGCCCCAGCCCGCCTCGGTTTTGGCGAAGGACTTGAGCAGGAACTGGCGCACGCCGGCGATCTCGATATGTTCGGCCAGGATGGCTTCCGCCTCGCTGCGGCTTTGGGGAGGGCGCGTGAGCGTGGCGTTGAGACCGGCGAACACATTCTGGTGGCGGGCATGGGGATAGGCGACCGGGGCTATATCGGCCACCACCAGCCGGTCGACCCGGGCAGGGGCCAGCTTGGCGACCTGCATGGCGACCTTGCCCCCCATGGAGTGACCGACCAGGGATACCTGCTCAAGCCCGAGCCGATCCAGCAGGGCGATCACATCCGCCCCCTGCTGCGGGTAGCTCATCTCATCGGAGTGAAAGGAGGCGCCGTGGTTGCGCAGATCGACGCTGATGACCCTGTATTGCTCGCTCAGGGGGCGGGCCAGCAGGCCGAGGTTGTCCAGGCTGCCGAACAGGCCGTGGATCAGCACGACGACAGGGCCTTGTCCCTGATCCTTGAAATTCAATAATGAGTTTTGTTGCAAAATGACACCTTGTCGGTCGTGGGCTGTTTCGCCAGATTTTTAACACACTGAAAGAAAAGGATTTCATTCCTTGGGGGGCATTTTTTTGTGGTTTTTTTCCAAAAAAACGGCCCGGGATCGGTTATCAGTGCGGGGGATCACACACTTGGCTCGCCATTATGCCGTATTCTCACCGAGATTCATGCACATCTGCCAGCCCCTCCCTTGGGCTGCCGGGTCTGCCTATGTATAATCGCCGCATCCGAATTTCGACGAGTCCAGCGCATCCCTATGAAAACCATCGAGCTTGATGACGATCTCTACTTCTTTATCGCCAGCCAGACCCGGCACATCGGCGAGAGTGCTTCCGATATCCTGCGCCGCCTGCTGGAACAGCCCGTCAAGGCGGGGACGACAGTGCCGGCCGCGCCTGTGGCCCAGCCTCAACCCCTGGCCGATGCGATGGGACTGGAAGCCCTGCTCGATTCCGGCGAGCTGCAAAAAGAAGAGAAGTCCATCAACCGCTTCATGCTGGTGCTCAGCACCCTGTATCGGGACAACCCGGAGAGCTTCACTCAGGCGACCGAGATCAAGGGGCGCAAGCGCGTCTATTTCTCCCGTGACCCGGAAGCGCTGCGTGCCAGTGGCAGCACCACCAAGCCCAAGCAGGTGCCGGATACCCCGTTCTGGGTCATCACCAACACCAACACCAGTCGCAAGCAGAACATGGTGGCCCAGCTGATGACCAGCATGGGTTATGACGAGGCTCTGACGGCTCGGGTGTGCGGCACCGTTTAACGCATCAACGACTCAAGGCCTTGCCGGGCAAGGCTTCTGCTCAAGGAAAACGCCATGGCACAGCATCCCCACGCCGGTCAGCCGGCCCGTTTAAGCGATCTGACCAACATTCCCCGTCTGGTCAGCGCCTACTACCTCAACAAACCGGACATGAGCCGCCCCGAGCAGCGGGTAGCCTTTGGCACCTCCGGCCACCGGGGCAGCGCCCTGCACAACGCCTTCACCGAATCCCACATCCTAGCGGTGACCCAGGCGCTGGTGGAGTATCGCCAGCAGGCCGGCATCCAGGGCCCGCTGTTTGTGGGCATGGACACGCACGCCCTCTCTGAATCCGCCTTCTCCAGCGCGGTGGAAGTGCTGGCGGCCAATGGCGTCGAGACCCGCATTCAGGCTGGCCTCGGCTTCACGCCGACCCCGGTCATCTCCCACGCCATCCTGCGCCACAACGCCAGCAAGCCGGCGGCCCTGGCGGACGGCGTGGTGATCACCCCGTCCCACAACCCGCCGGAAGACGGTGGCTTCAAGTACAACCCCCCCCACGGCGGTCCTGCCGAAGGGGAGATCACCAAGTGGGTGGAAGACAGAGCCAACGCCATTCTGGAAGCCGGTCTGGCCGGCGTGAAGCGGATGCCGTTCGCCGAGGCCCTGGCCAGTGAGTTCGTGGTCGAACACGACTATGTCACCCCCTATGTGGACGATCTCGAGAACGTGCTGGACCTGGCCGCCATCAAGCAGGCTGGCATCAAGATCGGTGTGGATCCGCTGGGGGGCTCAGGCGTCGCCTATTGGGACGTGATCGCCAAGCGCTACGATCTGGACATAGAGGTGGTGAACTACAAGGTCGACCCGACCTTCTCCTTCATGACCCTGGACAAGGACGGCAAGATCCGGATGGACTGCTCCAGCCCCTTCGCCATGGCGGGCCTGATTGCCCTGAAAGACAAGTTCGACATCGCCCTTGGCAACGACCCTGACTACGACCGTCACGGCATCGTCACCAAGGCGGGTCTGATGAACCCGAACCACTATCTGGCGGTGGCCATCCAGTATCTGTTCACCCACAGAACCGGCTGGCCCAAGACGGCGGCGGTCGGCAAGACGCTGGTCTCCTCGTCCATGATCGACCGGGTCGCCGGCGAGATCGGCCGCACCCTGAAAGAGGTGCCGGTCGGCTTCAAGTGGTTCGTGGATGGTCTTTTCAGCGGTGAGTTTGGCTTCGGCGGCGAGGAGAGCGCGGGCGCTTCCTTCCTGCGCAAGGACGGCACCGTCTGGACCACAGACAAGGATGGCTTCATCCTGGCGCTGCTGGCCGCCGAGATCCTGGCCGTGACCGGCAAGGATCCCCAGGCCCACTACGATGCCCTGGAAGCCAAGTTCGGTCGCTCCAGCTACCGCCGCATCGACGCTCCCGCCAACAGCGCCCAGAAGGCGGTGCTCTCCAAGCTGGATCCGGCGCTGGTGGAAGCCTCGACCCTGGCCGGCGAGCCCATTCTCGCCAAGCTGACCAAGGCCCCCGGCAACGACGCCGCCATCGGCGGCCTCAAGGTGGTGACCGAGAACGGCTGGTTCGCGGCGCGCCCCTCGGGCACCGAGTCCATCTACAAGATCTACATGGAGAGCTTCAAGGGCGAGGCGCACCTGGACCTGATTCAGCAGGAGGCCCAGCAGATCGTCTCCGCGGCCCTGGCCAAGGCCGGCGTCTGAGCCTGAAGCCAGTCACTGAAGCGCATAAAAAGGAGCCATATCGGCTCCTTTTTGCTGTGTGCCAGGTGGGGATCTGGTGCCCGATCAGCCATTTCCCGGCTGGTCGGGGCAAGCCTTGGCAGCCTGCCCGCCCTTGAAGAGGGGGCGGGTCGGCAGCTTCATCAGGAACAGGGAGAGCAGGATCACCGCGATGCCGAGCCACTGGCGGCCGTCCAGGGTCTCTCCCACCAGCAGCACGCCGAAGGAGACCGCCACCATGGGGTTGGTGAGGGCCAGCATGCCCATCACCTCGGGACCGTGGCGCTTGAGCCCCCACAGCCAGGCCCAGTAGGCCAGCGCAGTGTTGAGCAGAATAAGCCAGATGAGCCCTGGGGCACTCGCCGGCTGCGGCAGCGGCATAGGGCCCGCCAGCCACCAGGCGAGCGGGATCAGCATCAGGCCCCCGAGCAGCAGTTGCCAGGCGGTCAGCGCCAGCAGATCGCTCACCGGCCAGCGCTGCATCCAGCGGCTGGACTGGCCGATGAGCAGGGTGGCCAGCAGGGCGCACGCCACGCCGACGGGATCCAGGTTGGCGGAGGGGTTGAGCAGCAGGAGCACACCCGCGAGCCCCATCAGTCCCAGCAGCAGCCACTTCAGGCTGGGTCGCTTGCCGTCCTGCCACCAGGCCAGCCCCATCAGAATGAGGGGCAGGGTGGCGCCCAGGGTGCCCGCCACCGCCCCCGGCAGGCGATAGGCCGCCACGAACAGCAGGGCGAAGAAGGCGGTGATGTTGCAAAACGCCAGCAGGAACTGCCGGTTCCAGGTGAGGGGCGGCCGGCGGGGATGGAGCAGCAACAGCAGTACGCCGGCCGGCAGTGCCCGCCACACGGCCACCCAGTAGGGGGAGTAGTCGGTCAGATAGAGGCTGACGACGGCATAGGTACTGCCCCAGAGCAGGGGGGCGAGCAGGGCAATCAGCAGTGGCATGGTTGTCTCGTAATGAAGTATCTTCAAGTAAAGATAAATTAGCCGCGAGTTAGTTTATTATCAAGTATCTTTTCGAAAAGATAATGGAGCCGGAATGGATAGTGATCATGTAGACCTGCTGCTGGCCCAGTGGGCGCGGCAGCGACCGGATCTCGACTGCTCCCCCATGGGGGTGCTGGGGCGGGTGGCGCGCATGGCGGCCATCGCCGGGCGCGAGGTGAGTGAAGAGCTCAAGAGGTGCGGCCTGCTGGGCTCAGACTTCGACATACTGGCGACCCTGCGCCGGGCCGGCGAGCCGCTGACCCCGACCGCCCTCTACCAGTCCGCCATGCTGAGCTCGGGGGCCATGACGGCCCGGCTCGACAAGCTGGAGCAGCGTGGTCTGATAAGACGTGAAGCCTCCCCCGATGACAGGCGAAGCCTCTTGGTCTGCCTGACGGAGCCGGGGCGGGAGCTGGTCGACCAGGCGGTGGAGCGCCACGTGGCGAACGAGCGGCGCCTGCTGGCCCCGCTGACGAACGAGGAGCAGGGGCAACTGGCCGCCCTGCTCAAGCGCTGGCTGCTGGAAAACGAATAGCAAAACGGGCCCGATGGGCCCGTTTTCGTAGGGTGGGGCTGGCTCAGTAGCCGCCTCTGGCATCCCTGACCGCCAGACCCAGCTGCCACACCGCCATGGCATAGTGGGTGCTGTGGTTGTAGCGGGTGATGGCGTAGAAGTTCGGCAGGCCGTACCAGTACTGATAGCCGGTGCCCACGTCCAGGCGCAGCAGGCTCGCCTCCTTGTGGTTGCCGAGCGATGCGGTGGGGGCCAGCCCAGCTCCGCGCAGGGTGGCGACCGGGTAGCGGGTCTGGAAGCCGTGCTCATAGCCGGGTAGCTGGCCCTGACCGCGCACCGCCACCGGTTGTCCCTTCTCCCAGCCATGGGCCTTGAAGTAGTTGGCCACGCTGCCGATGGCATCCACTGGATCCCACAGATTGGTGTGGCCATTGCCGTTGAAGTCCACCGCATAGCTGCGGAAGCTCGACGGCATGAACTGGCCATAGCCCATGGCGCCGGCGTAGGAGCCCTTGGGTTCGGTGGGATCCATGCCCTCATCCCGGGTCATCACCAGGAAGGCCTCCAGCTCGCCGGTGAAGAAGGTCGCCCGGCGCGGATAGTCGAACGCCAGGGTCGCCAGGGCATCCAGGATGCGGGTCTTGCCCATCACCCGGCCCCAGCGGGTCTCCACCCCTATGATGCCGACGATGATCTCGGGGGGCACCCCGTAGATCTGCTGCGCCCGATTGAGCTCGCTCTCGTACTCACGCCAGAAGCTGACGCCGTTTTGCACATTGTCCGGGGTGATGAACTTGGCGCGGTAGCGATTCCAGGCGCCGGTCGGCCCTGTGGGGGGCGTGGTGGTGGGCGCCTGGGCGTCCATCAGCCGGATGATCCAGTCGTAGCGTTCGGCCTGGGCCAGCACCCTGTGCAGCTCGGGGCCGTTGAAGCCGTGCTTGTCGACCATGCGCTGCACGAACTGATCCACGTTGCTGCGGTTGGCGAAGTCTCCCTTGCTGACCCCCTGCTGGTAGAAAGGTTTGCTCGGCGGCGTCTGATTGATGAAGGCGCTCTGGGGCTGCGGCTTGACCACGGGCTTGGGGGCCGGTGTGCTGCTGCAGCCATACAGCAGAGGGAACAGGGAGAGGGTGAGGAGAAGGCGACGCATATGGTTCTCGTGAGCCTGAAAAAGAGTGTCGTCATGGTAAAACATTGGTGTCCATGCGCAAGTGCTCAGTGCAGGGCCTGGGGCCCATATTCATCCGCCGCTGAATTAGTCGACAGGCCCCTCTCCTCTCAACGCAGGGTGTGGTAGCCGCTCCAGAGCCGGGTCAGGGTGGTGATGGCGCAGAGCAGGGCAAAGCCATAGGCGAGCGGGGCGAAGGCGGCGGGCCACAGGCACATCAGCACGAACAGGGCTATGGTCTCGCTCCCCTCGGTGAGGCCGCCCAGGTAGTAGAGGGACTTGTGGTGGTAGACCGGATTCTCGATGCCGCGCTTGCCCGCCATGATGGCAAAGGCGAGGAAGCTCGAGCCCGTGCCCATGAAGGCGAACAGCAGGGTGGCGGCGGGCAGGGCGTTGGCGGGGGCACCGAGGGCAAAGCCCAGCACCACGGCGGCATAGAAGATGAAGTCGAGGCTGATGTCGAGGAAGCCGCCGCAGTCGGTGATCCCCGTCTGGCGCGCCACGGCCCCATCCAGGCCGTCCAGCAGCCGGTTGAACAGGATGGCGGCGAGGGCCCAGCCGTGCCAGCCCAGTGCCAGCAGCGGCAAGGCCAGCATGCCGACGGCAAAGCCGGTGAGGCTTATCTGGTTGGCGCTGATCCCGGCCCGGCACAGGGGGGCGGCCAGCAGCTGGAGGGGGCGGCGAATGAGGGGGATCAGGTGGCGATCAAACAAGGTCGGTCTCCTCTTTGGTCAAGCAGGGAGTGGTGAGTGTCAGGATAGCCCCCGGGGCATCCTCGTCGTCGTGGGTGACCAGCAGGGCGGGTATGCCGAGCGTCTTGAGCCGCTCGAACACCAGGGTTCTGAAGGCCGCGCGCAGCGGCTTGTCCAGCCGGGAGAAGGGCTCGTCCAGCAGCAGGGCCTCTGGCTCTGCCAGCAGGGCCCGCAGCAGGCCGACGCGCGCCTTCTGACCGCCGGAGAGCTGGCCCGGCAGCTTGTCCGCCTGCCCTGCCAGACCCACCTCTGCCAGCGCTTCGAGGGCGCGGGCCCGTCTCGCCGCCATCCCCCCGAGATGCGCCGGCATGCCGAACATCAGGTTCTCTGCCACCGTCAGATGGGTAAACAGCAGATCGTCCTGAAACAGCATGCCGATGCGCCGCGCCTGAGGTGACAGGGGGGTGAGCAGCCGCTCGCCGAGCCGTACCTCCCCCGTCAGCCGGATAGGCCCAGGGGGCAGCACCCCCGCGAGGGCCGCCAGCAGGGAGCTCTTGCCGCAGCCGCTCGGGCCCATCAGGGTCAGTACCTCGCCGGGAGCCACCGTCAGGGGGGGCAGCGTCAGCAGGGGCTGGTCATCCAGGTAGAGGGTGAGCGCGGTGGTATGCAGCATGATCAATGCCTCAGTGCGGGGTTGATACGGCGGGGCAGCCAGAGCACCAGGCCGTAGATGAAGAGTGGCAACAGCAGTTGCAGCAGACCATAGAGGCCAGCCAGTCGCCGGTTGAGGCCGCTGCCTATGGCCACCGCCTCGGTGGTGATGGTGACCACGCGGCCCGCGCCAAACAGCAGGGTGGGCAGGTATTGGGCCAGGCTCACCGCCGCCCCGACCCCGAAGGCGAACAGCAGCGGCCGTGCCAGCAGCGGCCCCTTCACCTGCCACCAGGCGCGCCAGGGGCTGGCCCCGAGGGAGAGTGCCGCCCGGGTGAGGCGATCGTCGAACTGGCGATAGGGGCCGTGCAGGCAAAGATAGACGTAAGGGAAGACAAACAGCAGCTGGCTCCACAGCACCCAGCCCGGTCCTATGCCGTCGACGCCGCCGAGCCAGTCGATCTGCAGGCGCAGTCCGAACAGCAGGCTGGCCTGGGGCAGCAGCAGCGGCAGGCAGATGAGCCAGAGCGGCCACTGGCTGTGGTGGGGACGGCGGCCCTGCTGGGCCTCCAGGGCGAGCACCGCCAGCAGCAGCGAGAGGCCGGCGCAGAGCAGGGCCAGCCACAGGCTCTGCCACAGCAGGGGCCCCAGGGTGGGCAGCAGCTCCAGCCAGTGGCGGCCGCTCCATTCGCTGGGCCAGAGCGCGGGGAAGGACCAGCGCCGGGCCAGGGACCAGAGCAGCAGGGAGGCCAGCACCAGCAGGTTGATGGCGAGCAGGACCCAGACCCCGGCCCGGGTGAGGCGCTCGGGCCAGAGAGAGGGGAGGCTGCGCCTGCCGTCCAGCCAGCGGGCCTTGCCAAGCGCCCCGTGGCTCCACTCCAGCAGCCGCAGGGCGGCGAGCAGCAAGAGGTTGAGCGCCAGCAGCAGCAGGGCGCCGCTGGCGCTGGCCCCGCGCCACTGGAGGTCCGGGTCCTGATACCAGAGCCAGAGCCGCACCGCCAGGGGGGCAGGGGCATCTGGCCCCAGCAGCAGGGCGAGATCCACCACCCCCAGGCCATAGGCCGCCACTGCATAGAGGGGCAGGCGCAGGGCGGGCCAGAGCGCGGGCAGCAGCAGGCGCCACCAGATCTGCGGCCCGCTGAAGCCCATGGTTTGCCCAAGCCACTGCTGGCGGCTGACTCGGACGGGGTCGAGGGCCGAGAGCGCCATCAGCAGCAGAAAGGGGGTCTCTTTCAGGATGAGCGCCAGAATGAGGCCGAGCCCCCAGGGATCTCTCAGGGTCTGCCAGTCGGGCGGCAAGTCAAAGCCGGTGAGGGCGGGGGAGATCAGGCGCAGCAACCAGCCGGAAGGGGCGAGCAGGAAGGCCACGCCGATGGCGAAGGCGACGTGGGGCAGGGCCAGCAGGGGGGAGAGCAGGCGGCGCAGCCTGCGCATCCAGGGTTGCCCCTCCCCCCGGGCGAGCAGCAGGGCGGTGAAGAGCAGGGCCCCCAGGGTGGAGGCCCCCGCCACCCAGAGGCTCAGGCCCAGCGAGTGCCAGAGCCCGGGCTGGGCGAGCAGCAGGCTGATATGGCCTTTGGCCAGGCCTTCAAGCAGCAGGAGCAGCAGACCGCCGGCGACAGGCGCGGCCAGCGACAGGGCGCACAGCAGGAGAAAGAGGAGGCGCCAGGGCCGGATGCTCATGGTCTAGTGGCCGTAGCGTTCGGCCCAGGCCGCTTCCAGCCGAGTCTGCCAGCTGGGATGGGGTTCGGCCACCGCCTTGAAGCGCAGGGCCGGCTGACGGTTCCCCGGCAGGGCATCCTGGCGCAGCACGCTGGGGTCCCCCCAGAAGGCGGGATCCGCCTTGCGGGCCTGGGCGGTGGGGCTCAGCAGGAAGTTGGCCACCACCTTGGCACCGGCCCGGGCGCTGGCGTTGAAGGGGATGGCGAGGAAGTGGCTGTTGGTCAGGGCCCCCTTGGCCATGGCAACGGCCTTCACCGCAGGGGGCAGGGTGCCGTTTTGCACCGAACTCTGGGCCTCGCCCGGGTTGAAGCTGATGGCCATGGCCAGCTCGCCGTCATCGAGCAACTGTTTGGTCTCGGCGGCGCTGGTGGGGAAGAGCTTGCCCTTGCGCCAGAGCACGGGGTGCAGCTGATCGAGCCAGCCCCAGAGCGGGGCCGTGAGGCGGGCAGAGTCGGCGTCGCTCGCCTCCCGATAGAGGGGCGCAGGATCGGCGGTCAGCTCAAGCAAGATCTGCTTGAGGAAGCTCGAGCCATGAAACTGGGGCGGCTTGGGGTAGGTGAAGCGGCCAGGATTGGCCTTGGCCCAGGCGAGCAGCTCGGCCGCCGAGGTGGGCGCTGTGGTGACTTCCTCCGTGTCGACCATCAGATTGAGCTGGCCTATGCCCCAGGGGGCCTCGAGCCCGGCGACCGGCAGGGTGAAGTCTTCGTGCACCGGCAGCTTGGTGTCCACCAGTGCCAGGTTCGGCAGATCCTGGGTGAAGGGGGCCCCCAGCAGCCCCTGCTCCTTGAGCGCCTTGAAGTTCTCCCCGTTGACCCAGAGCAGGTCGATGGGGCCGCCCGACGTCTTGCCCGCCTGCTTGCTGGCCAGCAGCTGGCTGACGCTCTGGGCTATGTCATCCACCTTCACCTGCACCAGGGTGACCCCGTACTGGCGCTCAATCTCCTGCCCCGCCCACCCCAGGTAGGCGTTGATCTCCGGGCTGCCGCCCCAGGCATTGAAATAGACGCGCTGGCCCTTCGCCTCTGCGAGGGTCTGTTGCCAGGTGGTCTCGGCGGCGTGGAGCTGGGTCGCCAGCAGCAGGGGGGCGGCGAGCAGGGGACGGAGCAGGGCGCGAACTCGGGTCTTGAACATGGTGAGGGTCTCGTGGGCTCAGGCGCCGCGGCGCCAACTGTGATAACGGGCCAGCAGGGCCAGCAGGCGGGTGGGCTGGTGGGCCCGCTTCCACTCGCCGGCCAGGTACTTGTTCCCCTCCATCAGGGTGGGATAGGTGTGGATGGTGCCCAGGATCTTGCCAAGCCCCAGGCGGTGGCGCATGGCGAGCACAAATTCGGCGATCCGCTCGCCGGCGTGAGTGCCCACTATGGTGGCGCCAAGGATTTTATCCTTGCCCGGCACCGTCAGCACCTCGACAAAACCGTGGCGCTCCCCGTCGGCGATGGCGCGATCCAGCTCGGCCAGCTCGAAGCGGGTCGCCTCGAAGGGAATGCCTTGGGCCTCGGCCTCCTTGCGGTTGAGGCCGACCCGGGCAATCTCGGGGCTGGTGTAGGTGGCCGCCGGGATCACGCGATAGTCCGCCTTGAAGCGTCTGAACTGGCCAAACAGGGCGTTGACCGCCGCATACCAGGCCTGATGGGCTGCGAAGTGGGTGAACTGATAAGGGCCTGCTACGTCTCCCACCGCCAGTATGCTGGGGTAGTTGGTGGCGAGGAAGCCATCGACCTTGACTGTGCCACGGGGGGCCAGCTCCAGCCCCAGCTCTTCGAGCCCGAAGCCGCTCACGTTGGCGACCCGGCCCAGGGCCAGCAGCAGCTGATCCCCCTCAACTAGGTGCGTTTCCTCCCCCCGGCGCAGTTGCAGCCGGACAGGCAGAGTGCCCTCGGCCGCGGGCTCGTAGTCGGCGCGCTCCGCCCGCCAGCCGGTGAGCAGCCGCACGCCGTCGCGGCTCATCTGCTCGGCCAGCGCCTCGGCGACCTCCCGCTCTTCCCGGGGCAGCAGCTGATCGGCGAGCTCCACCAGGGTGACGGGAATGCCGAGCAGGGCCAGGCTCTGGGCCAGCTCGCAGCCGATGGGGCCGCCGCCGAGCACCAGCAGGTGGCGGGGCGGTTCGCGCAGCTGCCAGAGGCTGTCAGAGGTGAGGTAGGGCACCTGCTCGAGACCCGGCAGCCTGGGCACCATAGGCCTGGCCCCGGTAGCTATGACGATGTGGCGGCTGCTCAGGCGTCTGCCGTCCACCTCCAGCTCCCAGGGGGAGACGAGGCGGGCCCGGCCCTGGATGCACTCCACCCCCAGCCCCTGATAGCGTTCAACCGAGTCGTGGGGTTCGACCTCCTTGATCACCGTCGCCACCCGTGCCATCACGGCGGAAAAATCGGCCCGGGATTGACTGGGGCTGAAGCCAAGCTCGCCGGCCTTGCGCTGTTCAGCGGCGAAGCGGGCGCTTCGGATCAGCGCCTTGGAGGGAACGCAGCCGGTGTTGAGGCAATCCCCCCCCATCTTGTGCTGCTCTATGAGCGCCACCCTGGCCTTGACGGCGGCGGCGATGTAGCTGGTGACCAGGCCTCCGGCACCGGCGCCCACCACCAGCAGGTTGTAGTCGAAGCGAGCCGGTTTGCGATAGGGGGCGTGCAGGCGGCGCAGGGCGAGCCTGCGTTGCAGCCAGCGCATCAGCCAGGGCATCAGGCCGAGCAGGGTCAGGGCCGCCACCAGGCCGGGGGAGAGGATCTTGCCCGTGCTGGTGAGGGTGGCGAGCTCGCTGCCCGCCAGCACATAGACGAAGGTGCCCGGCAGCATGCCGAGCTGGCTGACCCAGTAGTAGGTACTGACTCTGATGGGGGTGAGCCCCATCAGCAGGTTGACCAGAAAGAAGGGGAAGAGGGGGATGAGGCGCAGGCTCAGCAGGTAGAAGGCCCCATCCTTCGCCATGCCAGCCTCAAAGGTGGCCAGCTTGTCGCCGAAGCGGCGGCTCACCCAGTCGCGCAGCAGGAAGCGGGCGCTGAGAAAGGCCAGCGTGGCCCCCAGGGTGCTGGCAAAGGAGACCAGCAGCAGCCCCCAGCCGACGCCGAACAGGGCGCTGCCTCCCAGGGTCAGCAGGGCGGCGCCGGGCAGGGAGAGGGCAGTGGTTGCCACGTAGAGGAGCGTGAACAGCAGGGCCGCCTGGCCGAAGTGCGCCTGCACCCAGGCCGAGGCTTGCTCCTGGTGGGCCTGCAACCGGGGGAGGCTGAAATAGGCATCGAGATCGAAGGCGAAGAAGGCGCCGATCAGGCATCCCATCACCAGCAACAGCAGCAGGCGGCCCCGGCTCATTGGCCGTCCCTGTCGGAGGGCGCCGGGCGTTCGGGCTGCACCGGCAACTGGCAGAAGCCCTGGGGGGCGATGTCGAGGGCGGCATTGAACTTGGCCGACATGTTCTGGAAGGCGATGAGGCCGGTGAGCTCCACCAGGGCATCGTCATCGAACCAGGGCTTGAGTCGCGCGGCCTGCTGGTCGCTCACCCCGTCCAGCCCCGTCATGGCCTCGGTGTAGTCGAGCACCGCCCGCTCGCGTTCATCGAACAGGGGGCTTTGGCGCCACTGGGCCAGCGCCTCCACCTTGTCGCTGGAGCCGGCGCGCTTGATGAGGGTCATGGCGTTGATGTCGACGCAGAAGCGGCACCAGTTGAGCTGGGAGACCCGCACCGTCACCAGGGAGCGCAGCACGGGGTCTATGGGGGAGCGCTTGCGGTTGATGACGCCGTAGAGGGTGGCGACGGCGGCAAACAGGCGCGGCGAGCGACCCCAGCACTTGCCCGGGATCAGCACCTGACCGTAGTTGCGTTGCTGCAGCCAGAAAAAGGGGCGGATAAACCAGGCATATTCCCGATCAGGCTTGACCTCAACGCGCATGTTATTCCTCTTGTTCCATTTTCTGCATCTTGGGTTTGTAGGCGCCCCCCAGCCGCTCGTTGAGCCGGGTCAGGAAGTTCTGGATCCGTGCCCGGTTGACCCCCAGATCACTGCGCCCCTGACGGGAGGCGGATCGCATGTCGACCCGGGTCTCTTTTGGCCCGGCGAAGACCCGCAGCGCCACGTCATCCTCAAAGCCGAACCAGCCGGTGGTGACCACGGCATCGAGGCCGTCCGGGCTCGGGCGCACCCGCCAGCCGAGCTCCGTCATCAGCTCGTCCGCTTCGGCGATCACCTCGGCCGGGGAGGCTCGGGTATAGAGAGGACCGGGGTTGCCGGGGAAAACTTGCAAGGGGGGGGCATTGACGGGGAGATCCTCCGCCGTCCTCAGCTGCTCGGCCCACAGCAGACGGGGCGGATGATGGGGATCCGTGCTGACGTCGTTGGTGAGCGGCGAGCGCAGCGCCTGAACGACAAACAGCAGGGGCAGCAGCAGGGGGGCTATGCCCCAGGCATCGGCCCACAGACAGGGGGAGCTGCGGTAGCGCCAGGGCAGGCGCAGCAGGAGCCAGAGGCTGATCAGGGCGCTCGCGAGGCAGAGGGCGAAACCGAGCCACCAGGGCCAGAGATGGGCCCGGCTGCCGAGGGCGCCCCCCAGGGGCAGCAACCAGGCCAGCAGGGGCCACCACAAATAGCTGTGCATATGCAGGATCCACTGGTTATGATGGAGCAATGCCCAGAAGGATAAACTTAATTATCTGATAACGTTAGTAAATTATCTTTATCTTGGCGCTTTTTGCCGCCCCGGGCGCAGGGCGGTGGCCAGGAGTCGGCCGGGCAGGAAGCCGGCCGAGCCCTTGTCAGGGCTGGGGCGCGGGGAGGGCCCTCAGTTGCGGTAGAGCACCTTGATGAGGTGGAAGCCGAACTTGGTGCGCACCGGCCCCAGCACGGTCAGGAGTTCCCCCTTGAAGACGGCATCGTCAAAGGCCTTGACCATGTCCCCCTTGGAGAACTCCCCCAGATCGCCGCTGCGCTTGGCGGAGGCGCAGGTGGAGAAGCGCTTGGCCATCTGGCCGAAGTCGGCACCCTTGGCGAGTTTTTCCTTGATCTCGAGACACTCTTTCTCGGTCTTGACCAGGATGTGCTGGGCACAGGCTTTTTTCATCGGAACGCTCCTCGGCGAGGGTAAAGGGGGCGCAAGGGTACTCCAATTCGGCGCGCGCGTCAGCCCCGCCGGCGGCACATCAGCCGCGGGTATGGGTCGCCAGACGTGCCCTGGGGCGAGACTGCCAGAGGATCTCCAGCCCCAGCAGGGCGTAGAGGCTCCAGATGGCCAGGGGATTGAGCCAGTCGCCGCCGAGCTGCAGGGTGAGCAGGGCGCCGCCGACCAGCAGCAGGGCTATCCCGGGCAGGCGCCAGTGGACCGGCAGCGGTGCCAGCATGGCCAGCCCCAGCAGCAGGGCGAGACCGAAGGGCAGGTTGAGGGCGGTGAAGGCCAGGGCCTGCTGACCGTTCATGCCGGTCAACAGAGCCAGCAGGGCACTGCAACAGGCCAGGAAGGTGACGAATTCGAGTCGGTCGGCTATGTAGTCAGCCAGTTGTTCGCTACGTAAGTGCATGGGATCTCTCCTGCGATTTGATGACATCAGTGTGGGGCAGGGAAGGTGGCAGTGGCAGCGGGATAAATCGATTGGATTGAACGAAGCTTTAGTGCCACCTATTCAAGTTGTTGATTTAAACTTATTTTCCTGTTCAATAGCAGGATATGGCAATGGGGGCGCCAGACGGTGATGTCAAGCCTGTCAGGGGATCCTGGGTCTCAAGGTCCGGGGTAGTCCGACAGGGGTTGTCGCGTGGCGAGCGCAGCTGCGCCACGGACTGCGACGGGAAGGCGCTGCCGGCATCGTACCTGGCTGCTGATTTTTTGTACGACCCTTGCCGGGAGAGTGCGCATTTTCCCCGCTGACGGGCGGTTTTCCCTCTCAGTTCCCGGTGAAAGCCGGCCCCGGAAGAGGATGCCAGCCCCGGGGGAGAGGGGGATTTCGCGACTGCGCTTATGCTAGGATGAGCCGCGCTCGCCTGGGGTGGGCCCCATTATCATTCTAAATCGAACAGTTTTTTACTTATGTTATTCGGGGAAATTGACGTTTGACAGGATGCCATCCTATTTTGCCTGCCGGGTTCACCTCACCCGGGCGAACCCGTCGCCCCGGGCTCGGCACCTTGCTGCTCGCCCTCTCTCTGTGGCTGCTGATGACCCCCGCCATGGCGGCCAAGCTGACCTATCAGATCAAGGGCATCAAAGGGGAGCAGAAGGATAACGTCGAGGCCTATCTCAATGCCCTGCCGGTCTACCAGGAGCGCCAGTATCGTCCCGCCCGCGCCAAGATCACCGAGAGCGTGCAGAAAGCCCTGCAGGTCTATGGCTACTACCAGCCGAAGATCACCCTCGCTCGCGACAAGAAATCCCCCGCCAGGGTGGTGATCGAGATAGCGCGGGGGGAGCCAGTGCTCATCTCGCGCCTCGACATTCTGCTGGAAGGGGAGGCGGGCAGCGACGAGGTCTACAGCGAGCTGCTGGACAAGCTGCCCCTGAAGGAGGGGGATCCCCTCAACCACGGCAAGTACGAGTCCATCAAGGCGGATCTCGGCAGCCTGGGGCTGGCGCGGGGCTATTTTGACGCCAAGATCAGCAAGAGCCAGGTGAAGGTCTTCCCGGATCAGGGCAAGGCCGAGATCTATATCCTGTTCCGCTCCGGCCCCCGCTATCACTTCGGCGAGATCAACTACGATGCGACGCCGGAGGCCCTGCGCCTCATCCGGCCGCTCATCAACATCAAGAGTGGCGACCCCTATCTGGCGATCAGGCTGGCCGAGATGTCCCAGGACGTCTCCTCCACCAAGCTGTTCAAGCAGGTGGACATCAAACCCATGATCAGCCAGGCCGAGGGCAATCGGGTGCCGGTGCAGGTGACCCTCTCGAACCGGGTCGACCACGAGATCGAAACCGGTATCGGCTATGCCACGGACGTGGGGCCGCGCCTGAGTGCCACCTGGGAGAAGCCCTGGGTCAACCGCTATGGCCACAGCCTCTCCAGCACCGCCAAGATCTCGGCCCCGGAGGCGGAGCTCAGTTTCGACTACCAGATCCCGGTCGGCAACCCGCTGCGGGACTACTACTCCCTGCAGGCCGGCTACCAGTACACAGACAACAACGATACCCGCTCCGATCTGGCCACCTTCGGTGTGCACCGCTGGAAACGGCGGCCGGAGAGCTGGGACAGGGACGTCTTCATCCGGCTGGAGAACGAGCGCTACGTGCAGGGCAACGACGAGGGGAACAGTCTGCTGCTGATCCCCGGGGTCTCCTGGTCACGGTTGCGGGTGCGCGGCGGCCTAGTGCCGGACTGGGGGGATCGTCAGCAACTGACGACGGAATTCTCCAGCCCCTACTGGGGCTCGGACATCAACTTCATGCGGGTGTGGGGGCGCAGCAAGTGGCTGCGCACCCTGGGGGAGGATCACCGCTTCCTGATGCGGGTCGAGCAGGGGGCCATCATAGGGGATGACTTCTCCCTGGTGCCCCCCTCCCTGCGTTTCTTCACCGGCGGCGATCAGACCATACGTGGTTACGGCTATGAGACGGTCTCGCCGAAGGACGAGGATGGCAAGCTCACCGGCGGGCGCTACACCAGCGTGGGCAGCCTGGAGTACAACTACCGCTTCAGCGACAAGTGGCTCGGCGCCCTGTTCGTGGATGGAGGCACGGCCACCGTCGACTACAGCGAGGCCTGGAAGATAGGCACCGGGGTCGGGGTGCGCTGGGTGACGCCCATCGGCCAGGTCAGGCTGGATCTGGCGGTGGCCATCTCCGAGGAGGACAAGCCGTTGCGGCTGCATTTCGCGCTGGGGCCTGAATTATGATCCGGTTTGAACCCACTCATCCTCTCTCTTCTCTCTCCTGGCCGCTGCGGCTGCCTCTTTCTCGGGGGTCTGCGCTGTGATCTGGGTAAAGCGTATTTTCTTGTGGCTCATGGGGCTCGTCTTCCTGCTGCTCATCGGTGTCAGCCTGCTGGGCTTCACCCATCAGGGCAACAAGTGGCTGTGGCAGCAGGCCAAAGGGGCGCTGCCCTCCCTCAAGGGGGAGCTGGTGGCGGGCCAACTCGGCTATGGCTGGACCCTGGAAGGGGTCGGCTGGCAGGACGACCTGGTGGATGTCACCGTCGAGCGGGCCGTGCTGGACTGGGATCTCGGCAAGCTGCTGCAGGGCAAGCTCTGGATCAAGTCCCTGACGGTCACCCACCCTGTGGTGAAGGTCGCCGACGCTGAGCCTGTGCCGGAAGAGCCCACCGAGCCCTTCGTCTGGCGCCCGTTGCCACTGCGCATCCAGGTGGACAGCCTCAAGGTGACGGATCTGGACCTGGACGTGCCCGGTGTTGGGGTGACCCTCAAGGATCTGGAGATAGGCGCCACCCTGGATCGCAAGGGGCTCATAGTGCGCGGGCCCGTGCTCGATGGTCTGAACGTGACCCTGGCCGAGGCCCCTCCTGCCGACGAGGCGGCCAAGCCGGCCGCCAGCAAGACGGCCAAGGCGCAGGGCGCGACCAAGGCCAAGACCGAGCCCAAGGCCAAGTCCGAGCCCAAGGAGACCGCGACCGCCAAGGCGAAGCCAGAGGCTGCCGCCCCCATCTTGCTGCCCGAGATCCGCCTGCCATTCCCCATCCAGCTGGAAGGCCTGGCGGCGACCCGGGTGCGCTATCAGCAGGGGGAGCTCGTCGAGGGGCTCGACAAGCTGCTGCTGTCGGCCAAGGCCCAGGATGAGCGCATCGAGGTGCGTGAGCTCTCCTTGCGCCACGCCATGGCGGATCTGGCGCTCAAGGGCCATGTCAGCCTGACCTCGGATTATCCCCTCGCCCTGACCCTGGATGCCAAGGCCCGCAAGGGGCTCAAGCAGTGGGAGCTCGACACCGAGCAGGCGAACCTGACCCTGGATGGCTCCGTGGGCAAGCTGGGGCTGGCGCTCAAGGCCAAGGGGCCGATCGCGGCCAACCTCAAGGGGACGCTGGCGACGCTGGATCCCGACTTGCCCTTCGATCTGGCGCTGGACTGGAAGAGCCTCGGCTGGCCGCTGCACAAACCGGCCAAGGATGAGCCGAGCTATCGGCTGGACAAGGGCAGCCTGAGCGCCAAGGGCAAGCTCTCTGGCTATCAGTTTGCACTCGACACCGCCGGCAAGGGCACGGATGTGCCCCCCTTCAAGCTGGCGCTCTCGGGCAAGGGGGATCTGGAGCAGCTGAGCCAGATAAAGCTGCTGCTGGGCGCCCTGAAGGGGGAGCTCAGGCTCGATGGCAAGCTCGCCTGGCGCAAGGGCGTCCAGTGGCAGGGGACCACCGAATTCAAGGGGATCAACCCGGCCGAGCTGGTGCCCGAGATCAAGGGGACGCTGGCAGGCAAGATAGCGAGCCGCTTCGAGCTTGACGAGGCGGGCCACTGGCAGCTGGCCCTGCCGGAGCTCAAGGTAGACGGCAAGCTCAACCAGTATCCGCTGGCGCTCAAGGGCGCCCTCAGCGGCAACGACAAGATGGAGTGGACCATACCGGCCCTGGCGCTGCAAAGCGGTCCCAACCAGTTGCAGGCCAAGGGGGCGCTCACCGCCCAGGCCTGGAAGCTGGATGCCCAGATAGATGCCCCCAAGCTCGGCGGCATCTACCCCGGCCTTGGCGGCGACCTCAAGGGACAGGTGCGCGTCACCGGCAGCCAGCAGGCGCCGAGGGTGAATGCGGATCTGGCCTCGAGCCGCCTCTCCTATGCCGGAACCGTGCTGAAAGAGACTGTCATCAAGGGCAACGGCCTGGTGGGGGACAAGCCGGCTGGCGAGCTGGCCCTGACGGTGGCGAGCCTGGTGCAGGGGACGACGGTGCTCTCCAAGATAGCCCTGAACCTGAGTGGCGATCTCGACCGCCACGGGCTCACCTTGACCATGAAGGGGGATCCGGTGGCTGCGGATCTGAGTCTGAATGGCAGCCTGCGCGGGGATCGCTGGCGCGGCACCCTCTCCGATCTCAAGGCGAAGACCCCGCTCAAGCGCTGGTCCCTGACCGCCCCCTGGTCCCTGGATCTGGACTTGCCCAGACAACAGCTGACCATGGGGGACCTCTGCCTGGGCTCCCAGAAGGCCAGCCTCTGCGTCAAGGGCAGCCAGATCTCGGCCGCCCAGGGCAGCCTGGAGTTTGCCCTGAGCGAGTTCGATCTCAAGCGGCTGCGCCCCTGGTTGCCGGACAACTTCCGCTGGCAGGCGGTGCTGTCGGCGGACGGGCGCGCCAGCTGGCGCGGCAGCCAGCCGACCCTGCACGCCACAGTGCGCACCACGCCGGGTACATTGGTGGCCGACGAGATCAAGACCGAGTACCAGCGCCTCGAGCTCGGGGTCGATTTCGAACGCCAGCAGGCCGCCATCCGGCTCGATTTCGCCTCCAGACAGATAGGCAACATAGACACGGATCTGCTGATAAAAGAGCCAGCGGGTCGTGGCCAGCTGTCGGGTCAGCTCAAGTTTGACGACCTCAAGCTGGCGACCTTTGCCCCCCTCATCCCCGAGGTGCGCTCCCTGCAAGGCTTCATCTCGGCGGATGCCCGCTTCGATGGCACCCTGGCCGCGCCCCTGCTGTACGGTGAGCTGAACCTCTTGGAGGGGGAGGTGCAGACCCACTCCGACATGGTGACCCTCTCCAGGCTGGTGACCCGCCTCAAGATAGACGGCAACCGGGCCGAACTCGACGGCTCCATGCTGGTGGGCAAGGGGCCGCTCGTGCTGGGGGGCTGGCTGAGCTGGGCCAGGCTGCCGGTCACCGGCAGCCTCACCATCAAGGGCAAGGATCTGGAAGCCCAGTACCCGGGCATGGGTCGGGTTAGGGTAACGCCTGACATCGCCATCTCCCTGGGGGAGGAGACCAGGGTCAGCGGTCAGGTGGACATCCCCTGGTCGCGCATCTTGGTCAAGACCTTGCCGGAGAGTGCGGTGGCGGTCTCGGATGACGTGACCGTCATCTATGACGATCTGCCGCCGGTGCCCAAGGCGGAGCCCCTGCCGATGGAGATCAAGCTCGCCATCCGGCTCGGTGACGACGTCCGGCTGGAGGCCATGGGGCTCAAGACCAAGGTGACGGGGGCGCTCGGCATTCGCCAGGATCCCTCCAAGCCACTGGCGGGCAATGGTCAGCTGGAGCTCAAGGATGGGCGCTTCAAGGCCTACGGCCAGAACCTCATCATCAAGGAGGGGCGGATCCTCTTCTCCGGCCCCATCGATCAGCCCTATCTCAACATAGAGACCTACCGGGATCCCGACACCATAGAGGACAACGTCACCGTCGGGGTCCGGGTGACGGGGCCGGCGGCCAAGCCGAAGATCACCGTCTATTCCGAGCCGCAGATGGCGCAGTCCGAGCAGCTCTCCTACCTGCTGCGCGGCAAGGGGCTGCAGACCAGTGGCGAGGATGGCGGCTTCAACGGCCTGCTGGTGGCGGGGGCGGTGAGCCAGGCGAGTGGGGTGGTCTCCAGCATCGGGGAGTCGCTGGGCATGAGCGATGTGGCACTCGACACCGCAGGGAGCGGTGACGATACCCAGGTGACCCTGTCTGCCTACCTGCTGCCCGGCTTGCAGTTCCAGTACGGCGTCGGGGTGTTCAGCCCCATCGCCGAGTTCAAGCTGCGCTACGAGCTGATGCCCAGACTCTATCTGCAGGCCATGAGCGGGGTGGCCCAGGCGGTAGACATCTTCTATCGCTTCACCCTGTGAAGGGGATGAGCACGAAAACGGGAGGCCTTGGCCTCCCGTTTTTCATAGTGCATTCTGGCAGGGCAGGGCAGGGCAGGGCAGGGCAGGGCAGGGCAGGATTGGGATGCCCGGAAAAGCAAAAACCCGGCGCCAGGCCGGGTCTTCAGAAGAGTGGTGGAGGGAGAAGGATTCGAACCTTCGAAGGCAGAGCCGTCAGATTTACAGTCTGATCCCTTTGGCCGCTCGGGAACCCCTCCCCAAGTGCGAGGCGCATACTAACAGATCTGTCGCGCTTGTGAACCCCTTGGCAGGGATTTTTAATGCTTAAAGGATTGGGTTGACGGCCGATAAGCAATGAAACCCTCATTTCCAAGATTTATCCCATGCTGCCCAGTGTCATTCGTGATCGCCTGCTCGTCGATGAAGCCCAGTTGGGCCAGCGGCTCAACCAGGATCTCCGTCAGGGGGACAGGGCCGACTTCAGGCTGCACCTGGCGCTGCTGACCGACGCAGTCGAGGAGCAACCCTGGTTTGGGGCCGCCCCGACGGCGGCGCCGCCAGCGCAGACATGGCGCACCCGTTTCGGTTTGATGCCCCAGGCCGCCTTGGCGGGCGAGCCGGGGGAATCAGGTGCCTGGGCACTCAACGAGCGCCTGCAGCAGGGGGGCTGCATGGCCGATGTGCGGCTCTGGCTGGCGCTGCGATCTCCCCCGCTGGTCAACCGGACACCGGCGCTGGATCCCGCCGTGTATGACAATCTGTCTGCTCTCGGGCGGGAACGCTGGCAGGGCAAGCTCGCCTCCGAGCCCAGGGGGGAGGATCCCTTGCTCATGCTGCCGTTGCTGGATGATCTGACGCGGGGGGTGGATGCTCGCTTGCGCTGGCTGGCCTGATGCCAGAGGCGCAGGGAGAAGATGCAAAAAGGCGGGATGACCCGCCTTTTTGCGCAATGGATGGGATAACCGGGATTAGACGTCGGCTTCGTCCACCTCGGGAACATCCTTGCCTACGACCGCCGCGCGGCGAGCGAGGGGTTTTTCGATATGGCGATTGAGCTGGCGCTCCAGCTTCTGGCCCAGATCAGTGATGGCGGCATACAGATCCTCGTGCTCTGCCTGCGCAAACAACTTGCCGTTGGGAATACCGGCGGTGGCCTCGACGATATACATCAAACGCTCTTTGGAGATGATCACATGGGGTGTGATAAGAGGCACCTGAAGACGCTCGAGCTTTTCAAAACGGGATTCAATGCGCTCGCGGATGGCTGGGGTAATGTCGATGATTTTACTGGTCATTTCGATTTTCATATTGGCCCCCTTCGGGTCGTCTTGCTTGTGTCTTCACCCTCAGATTACCCATGTGGCCGAATCAAAATGTGATGTGCGTCACAAAATATCCCCTTGGTGATCCGGCAATCCCTAAATTGTGAGCTTTTCCCGTTTCATGCCAAAAACCGCTTGAGCTCAGCGAAACGGGCAGGCAGTATGCGCGAATAGGATCGTTTCTGTCCCCCCTTGGCAGCGCCTTGTGTCGACCCGATGTCTGGTTTTCACCGCTCAGTCTCGCATTTTCTCTACCCACATCGTTTATCGCATCGCAAAAGGATTGCCATGCGCCGGTGGAGATATGCGCACAAACGGATATGCTTTTCTGCATGTGTCGGGGTGGATAACGTGGTTGTAGTGTTGGAGTTGTAAATGAAGCAACAAGCCACCCAGATGATGTGGTTTTATGATCGGCAGCATGAGCAGTGGAGTCTGTCCGATCATCTCTCTTGCCAGCCCTGGCAAGGGGAGGGGGCTCATCCCTGGGCCAGCCAGCTGGCGCCAGAAGATGAATCCGGTTTCGCCGATTTTCTCGCAAGACTCCACCATTCGGGCCAGCCCGGCCAGTTCATCGGCCACCTCTGCGATGAGGCAGGCACAGTGCATCACGTGCTCTGGTACGGCCAGTATGTGCCGGCCCAGCAGCTCAGCTGCGGCTGGCTGGCGCCCCTGGAGATGGCTCACAACGCCGCCAGCCGCGCCGAACCGCCCGCCAGTCTGGCCCCGCCGCTTCCTCTGCTGCAAGCCCCCTTGCTGGCCCAGCTGGCGCAGGCGCTCTCCGCGAGGACTGGCCTCGATTTCTGCCATACCCTGGTCAACGAGCTGGCTCACATCCTGGGGGCCAACGCGGTCTGGCTGACGGAACGGGTGGGCCTTGACCGGCTCAGGGTGCTGGCGAGCCACGGCATCGACTTCAAGGAGTACGCCCTGGCGGACATGCCCTGCCAGCAGCTCTATCGGGGCGCCGCCAGTGCGACCCCCATCAGCGAGCCCCTGACCGGCTGCACCTGCCTGCCTCCTGGCCAGCACTACTATGCGCAGCCCCTGCTGGATCGCAGTGGCCAGATCCTGGGCCATCTCGCCCTGCTGTTCCCGAACCAGACCCAGACCGCCGATCTGGGATCCGTGCTGACCATCTTCTCGGTGCGCATGGTGGCGGAGCTGGAGCGTCTGCAGAGCGACGCCCTGATGCGACTCTCTGCTGTGGCGTTCGAAACCCATGAAGGCATCATCATCACGGATCCTGACTTCAAGATCCTGCGGGTCAACTACGCCTTCAGCCAGATCACCGGCTTCGACAGCCAGGGGGTGATAGGCCTGCACCTTGGCAATGACCTCTGGTCCGGGCTCGGGGGGCTCGGCTATGAGCTCAACGCCCTGGATCGCTGGCAGGGAGAGACGTTGCGCCTGCACGCCGACGGCCATGGCTATCCCCAGTGGGAGATCGTCACGCCGGTGCAGGATGACAAGGGAGGCATCAGCCACTACGTCATCTTCTTCGAAGACATCTCCGAGCGTAAGGCGGCGGAGCGCCGCATCCAGGATCTCGCCTATTACGACGAGCTGACCGGTTTGCCCAATCGTCGCCAGCTCCACGAGACCCTGGCCCAGGCGTTCAGCGAGGCGAGCCGCGAGCACCTGATCGGCGCCCTGCTGTTCATCGATCTCGATCACTTCAAGACCATCAACGACTCCCTCGGCCATGCTACCGGCGACTGGCTGCTCAAGGAGGTGGCGAACCGCCTCAAGCGGCTGGTGCGGCAGGGGGATTGTCTGGCCCGGCTCGGCGGCGACGAGTTCGTGTTGCTGCTGCCCGGCCTCTCCATCAGCCCGCCCCAGGCGGAGATGCAGGCCGATCTCATCGCCGAGCGGCTCATCGGCGAGATTGCCGCCCCCTACAGTCACGGGGGCCAGGTGCTGCACATCGGGGCCAGCGTCGGCATCACGCTCTTCCCCGGAAGGGAGCAGGAGGCCGGGGATCTGCTCAAGCAGGCCGACACCGCCATGTACCAGGCCAAGTCGGCGGGTCGCAAGACCCGGCGTTTCTTCGATGCCTCCATGCAGTTGCAGGCGGACAGGCGCCTGCTCATTCACAACGAGCTGCGCAGCGCCCTCAACAATCAGGAGCTGACTCTTCACTATCAGCCCCAGCACATGGTCGAAGGGGGGGACATCATAGGGGTGGAGGCGCTGATCCGCTGGCAGCCGCCTGGCCGTGCCCTGGTCTCTCCCGCCGAGTTCATCCCCATCGCCGAGGAGACGGATCTCATCGTCGACATCGGCAATTGGGTGTTGCATGAGGCCTGTACCCAGTATGTCTCCTGGGAGGAGAACGGGATCCACGTGCCCCAGCTGTCGGTCAACGTCAGTGCCAAGCAGTTCCATGCCCACGATTTCGTCGATCGGATCCACGATGTGCTGGCCGCCACCGGCATGGATCCCTCCTGCCTGAACCTGGAGATCACCGAGTCCGTGGTGCTCGGTCATGCGGAGGACACCATCAGCAAGATGGCCGAGCTCAAGACCCTTGGCATCAGCTTTGCCATCGACGATTTCGGCGCCGGCTACTCCTCCCTGAGCTACCTCAAACGGTTGCCCGCCGACGAACTCAAGATCGACCGCTCCTTCATCCAGGACATCCCCAAGGATGGCGACAACATGGCCATAGTGGAGGCGGTGATCGCCATGGCCCGTCACATGGGATTCAACGTGACGGCCGAGGGGGTGGAGTCCCGCCAGCAACTGGAGTTCCTGCAGGCGCAGGGCTGCCATTTCTTCCAGGGCTATCTCGCCTCCAAGCCGCTGCCCGTGCCCTATCTGGAGCGCTACATCAGCCGCCTGAGCCGCCATGATCGCGCCGCCCCTGCCGACAAAAATAGTGTGGCGTAGCGCCCATCTTTAACGGGTAGAATGAAGGTATCTCACCACCGCCAGTGGGCGGTGGTTATGCCTCTTCTTTAGGGAGAATGCCTTTCGTGAAAGCCGTGCAGGGAATCATCTTTTCGGCGTTGTGTGTGCCAGGGCTAGTGGCACCCGTCTTTGCGCAAACCATGGAGCAGTCCCTCTATCGCGAGGGTTATGACGCCGTGCGTGCCAATGATCAGGAGCGTTTCCAGCAGATCCGCGCCCGCCTCAACCACTATCCGCTGCTGCCCTATCTGGATTACTACCAGCTGGCGTTCCGGCCCGGGGCGGCAGACTACAACGACGTGACCCGCTTCATCCGCCAGCACGGGGATACCCCCCAGTCCAACCGTCTGGAGCGCGCTTACCTCACCTACCTGGCCCAGAGCCAGCAGTGGTCCCAGTTCCTGCGCTTCTACCCGGCCAAGCCGAACTCTACCGATCTGCTCTGCATGCACTACCAGGCCCGCTATTACACCGGCCACAAGAGCGAGGCCCTGCAGGAAGCGGGCAAGCTCTGGTTGAGCGGCCAGGCCAGACCCGATGCCTGCGATCCCCTGTTCCAGCTCTGGCAGCAGGCAGGCCTGCGCACCCAGGAGAAGATCTGGCAGCGGATGAACTTGGCCTTCGAGGCGCAGAACCCCAATCTCATCCGCCACCTCGGCGCCCAGCTGGGGGGCAGTCTGAAACCCTATGGGGATCAGATGATAGCCCTGTTTGATCAACCGGCCAGGGCGATGAACCCGGCCTCCTTCTCGACGGCGCCACAGTCGAGGCAGCTGCTCTCCCTCGGGCTGGCCCGCTATGCCAACGAGCAACCCGAGCCCGCCCTGCGCCAGCTGGGGGAGATGAAGCGCCGCTTCGGCCTGAACCAGGCCGAGGTTGCTCGGGTGGAGCGCGCCGCCGCCCGCCGCCTGCTGCTCGATCGCTCCCTCGCCCAGCGCAGCTGGCTGGATGCGACCCTGGTGCGGATGAAGGATGCCGAGCTGGTGGAGCTGCGGGCACGGCTCGCCATCTGGGAGCAGGATTGGCGCGGCCTCGAAGGCTGGGTCAAGCGGATGCCGATGGCACTGCAGAAGGAGGATCGCTGGCGCTACTGGCTGGCGCGCTCCCTGGAGGTGCAGGGTCGACAAAAACCGGCGCGGGAGCTCTATCTCGAGACCGCCAATCTGCGCGGCTTCTATGGCTTCATGGCGGCACAGCGCACCGGTGTGCCCTATCGCATCAAGAACCAGAGCGTGGGGCACAAGGTGCCGGACTGGCGCACCGCCAGCAGCCGCTGGCCTTTCCTGGTGCGGGTGCGCGAGTTGCTGGCGATGAACGAGATCACGGCGGCGCGCTCTGAGTGGATCCACAACATGGATCGCAACCCCGTGGCCCAGCGCCTGGAGTTCGGTCATATCGCCCTCAACCAGGGCTGGCACGAGCTGGCGATCCTCTCCAGCATCCGGGCCGAGGCCTGGGATGCGATCGACTTGCGCTTCCCCTTGCCCCTCAAGCGCACCTTCTCCCAGATGGCGCAGGAGCGCACCATGAACACCAGCCTGCTCTACGCCATCTCCCGTCAGGAGAGCGCCCTCTATCCGCTGGCCCAGTCGCCGGTCGGGGCGCGTGGCCTGATGCAGCTGATGCCGGCCACCGCGAGGGAGACCGCCAGCAAGCTGGGGGTGCCCTATCGCAACGAGCAGCAGCTGTTCGATCCCGCCATGAACATCCGCCTCGGCAGCGCCTATCTCAAGCGGCTGCTGGACGTCTATGACGGCAACCGGATCCTGGCGGCGGCGGCCTACAATGCGGGCCCCGGCAGGGTCAAGCGCTGGCGGGATCAGAGCACCAACAAGCCGATGGATGTCTGGGTGGAGAGCATCCCCTATAGAGAGACGCGCAACTACGTCCAGAACGTGCTCTCCTTCGATCTCATCTACCAGCACAAGCTGCAGCAGCCCCTGCGTTTCATGTCGGAGCGCGAGCTCAATCACGCCTATTGAGAACCGAGGCAGTCGCGTCGGCGACTGCCTCCCATTCTTGCCTCAGAATGGTTATTATCCCTTAAGCTTTGTTACAAAAGGAAACCTGTCAGGTGATCGGGCGCCGCGTCTTGGTCTGACTGGTTCGATATAATGCCCGATCAACACAGACAGGCTTCCCCAACAAAGGAATTGAGAGTGGCAACGATCAAAGACGTATCTCAGCTGGCGAATGTGTCCATTTCGACGGTGTCGCGAGTCATCAACAACACGGCGCAGGTTGCACCCGAGAAGCGCGAGGCCGTACTCGCGGCCATGAAGGAGCTGAGTTTTCGTCCAAACAGCTTCGCCCAGGCCCTGGTAAGCAAGCGTTCCAACTGCATCGGTGTCCTGGTTGGGGATCTCTGTGGTGGCCCCTTCTTCGCCCAGATGATGCGTGGCATCGAGAGCATGGTCGACAAGGCGAACAAGTTCACCATAGTGGTCTCCGGCAACCACGACGCGGCCCGGGAGCGTCACGCCATCCAGGCGCTGCTGCAACGCCAGTGTGACGCCCTGATCCTGCACAGCAAGGCGCTGCCGGACGAAGAGCTGAGCGAGCTGGCGTCGGGGTCCACCCCCATCGTCTTCATCAATCGCCAGGTGCCGGGCTGCGAGGAGCGCTGCGTCTGGCTCGACAACCAGGCGGGCATCACCACGGCCTGTCAGCACCTGCTGGACGCGGGGCACAGCCGGATCGCCTTCATCACCTCGGATGACGAGGAGTTCGTCGATGGCCAGCAGCGGATGGCCGGCTATCGCGTCGCCCTGCAACGGGCCGGCATCGAGCTGGATCCTGCCCTCATCGGTCGCGCCTTCGCCGACGAGAAGGGGGGCTATGTGGCCATGAGCGAGCTGCTGGAGCGCGGCGTTCCCTTCACGGCCGTGCTGGGCTTCAACGATGCCATGGTGGCGGGAGCCATCTCCTGCCTGCTGGAGCGGGGCTACAAGATACCGCAGCAGGTCTCGGTGGTCGGCTTCGACGACATACCCTATGCCCGTTACATCTATCCCAAGCTCACCACGGTGCGCTACCCCATCGAGGAGATGGGAGAGCGGGCCGCCGAGCTGGCCCTGCGCCTGCTGGATCACAAGCCGGTAGAGGGCCTGGCGCTCAAGTTTGAAGCTGAACTGGTGCGTCGGGAGTCCGTGGCCTGAGCCATGAAGTTGGCCCCAAGCGGGCCAGCTTTTTCATCAAACGGTGAAAGCGCTTTCAGAAATCCTTTTCAACTGTGATCCGCTTCAAAGCTTTTTGACCGCGCTGCCACTAGGATAGGCCCACGAATTAGGAGCGTGCGCTCCCGATTTTCCCGCTGTGGGAGGTAACCGGTTCATCCGGCTATTTCCTTCGTTACTTTCGACGGTCATCATGGATGGCCGTTTTTTTTTGCCGAGATTTTGCCAATGACGACCGAACATGAGTATCAGACGGGAATAGTGGGAGCAGGCTGGCTGGGGTTGCCCCTGGCCAGGGCGTTGCAGGCGCAGGGTCAGTCCGTCGCCGTGACGGTCAGTTCCCTCGAGAAGGCGACCCAGTTGCGTGACGGGGGCATCGCGGCCTGGCCGCTGCTGCTGGCCCCGGACATGGCGGGCCCGTTGCCGTTTCGCTGCCGCGATCTGGTGATCTGCGTGCCCCCCAGCAAGACCGAAGACTACCCGGCGTCGGTGGCAAGGCTGTGTCAGCTGGCCAGGGCGGCCGGGATTCGCAAGGTGCTCTTTATCAGCGCGACCTCGGTGTGGGCGCCAGGGCAGGGGGAGGATGAGACCCCGAGTCCGGCCAGCGCCAGGGGAGAGCGGATGCGGGCGGCAGAACTGGCTGTCCAGGAGGGAGGCTTTGCCTGCGCCATGGTGCTGCGCCCGGCCGGCCTCTACGGTCCGGACAGACACCCCGGGCGCTTCCTCGCGGGCAAGACGCTGGCGGGGGGAGGGCAGGCGGTGAACCTGGTGCATCTGGACGATGTGGTGGCGGCCTGCCAGCTGATGCTGGCGGCGGGGCAGGAGGGGGACGCCTATAACCTGAGCGCCCCGGTCCACCCGCGCCGGGAGCAGCTCTATCCCTTCGCGAGCCGTCTGCTCGGGCTGGCGCCCCCGCAATTTATCGAGCCGGCGGGTGACTTTTCCCCCATCGAGGGAGAGCGCATCTGCCAGCGACTGGGTTTCGTCTACCGCTGGCCGGATCCGGCCCACTGGTTTGCCGCCCAGGCGTCCTTGCAAGGCTGAGTCAGGATGGGTTTCAACCTGGTCTTTTTTGCATGTGGTGGGGCACGGGAGCCCCGCGCGGCGCGGGTCCGCTCGGCAATTGAGGTTTGCCAAGGGCGGGATCGCCCCCTATCATGCCGCCATCCATATAGAGAGAGCGGTAATGATGGAAGAGACAAAGCGTCATCCCGATGGGGAGCTGTTGCTGAGAACCCTGGCGATGCCAGCCGATACCAACCCCAATGGCGATATCTTCGGGGGGTGGATCATGTCCCAGATGGATATAGGTGGGGGCATCATGGCCAAGGAGCTGGCAAAAGGACGCATCTGTACCGTCTCGGTGGAGGGCATGACCTTCCACAGTCCGGTCAAGGTGGGCGACGTGGTGTGTTGCTATGGTCGCTGCCTGAAGGTCGGGCGCAGCTCCATGCGCCTCAAGCTGGAGGTCTGGGTCAAGCCGGTGCTGCGGGAGAATGAGGCCCAGCGTTACTGCGTGACGGAAGGGGTCTTTACCTACGTGGCCATCGACGATCAGGGCAAATCCCGTCCCGTTCCGGTCTGAATCTGCTCAGATGAGCCGGGCGTTGATGATGGATATTTCCTGCTCAAGCCCGGTTTTTTGCCGTATCATGCGTTCCAGCATCTCTTCCGAGCCGACGCACTGATCCGTGTCGAACAGGCAGAGATCGCACTGGGGATCCCGTCTGATCTGATAGACGGTGGAAAGCTCCACTTGATGACAGGTTCCTTGTTGATCATAAAATGTCACGCGGTACTGGTGCTGTCTCGCCATTGCGGGATCCCTCATGGATGAGTCGGGCCGGACACGAATAATGAGACTAGTCGGCGTCCATGACCTCTGTGGGGGTCATGGCGCCTTGCAGAGGCAGGTGATTGTTAGCCAATGAAAAATAGTTATCGGATTCTGGGGACTTCCCTGCTGACGCTGGGACTGGTTGGCTGTTTCGAGGTGCCGGATCAGGATCACCTGGTTACGGCGGCGGGCATAGTGCCCGGCGTTGATTGCCAGAAGCCCCCCCTGGTGGCGCTGGCCTCCACCGCCTTGCCCCGCGAGTTTGGCATCACCGTCTGGAATCTCTACAAGGGGCAGCGCAAGAACTGGCGCGAAGGGCTGGATGAATATGCCAAGTCCCAGGATCTGGTGCTGCTGCAGGAGTCGGCGACCCGGCCCGAGATGCTGCAATGGCTGCGTGCCGGCGACTTCCAGTGGCAGCAGTTGCAGGCGTTCACCCAGGGCGGCGTCTCCTTCGGTGTCATGACGGTGGCCAAGACGCCGCAGGCCTTCGTCTGTGGCGTGCGCTCCCCCGAGCCGCTGCTGCGCATCCCCAAGTCCGGTCTGGTGAGCCTCTACCCCTTGCAAGGGGATCCTGACGGCGTGCTGGTGGTCAACCTGCATGCGGTCAACTTCGAGCTGGGGATGGCCACCTTCCGCGAACAGCTCAACGATCTGACCGCCTTGATCCATCGCCATCAGGGCCCTGTCATCCTGGGGGGAGACTTCAACACCTGGAGCGACAAGCGCGAGTTCTGGCTGAACAAGCTGGTCGGCGAGCTCGGCCTGCAGGAGGCCATCCCCGTGCCCGACTTGCGCCGTACCGCCTTCGGCCGTCCGCTGGATCACCTCTACTACCGCAACCTGGACCTGGTGGAGGTGAGCTCACCGGCCACCGATGCCTCGGATCACAATCCCATCATGGCGCGGTTCGCGGCCCAGGCCATCACTCCCTGAGTCTGACGCCCAGCAAGGGGGATTGGCTTCGGCTGGTTTATGCAGACAAAAAAATACCCCGCACTCGCGGGGTATTTTTTTATACGGTGAGAAGCGATCAGCTGTTGTTCTTCACGAACAGGGTCAGCTCCTGCCCCGGCTTGAGGTAGTCGCTCTTGCCGAGCTGGTTCCAGCGCATCACGTCGTTGACGGCGACCTGGAAGCGGGCGGCGATGGAGGAGAGGGAATCCCCGCGACGCACCTGATAGACCATGGATTTGTTGCTGCCCTTGCCCTGCTTGGGCCAGACCACCAGCTTCATGCCCGGTTTCAGGGCTGACTTGGCGCTCAGGCCGTTCCACTTGGCCAGATCGGCGTGGGTCACCCCGTGGGCCTGGCTGATGCTCCACAGATTGTCACCCGAACGCACCTGATACTGGATCTTGCTGCCACTGCGGCTGGCCAGTTGCTGGGGCTTGCTGCGGGTGACCTGGCTCGCGGTGCCGCCGTTGGGGATCACCAGGCTCTGGCCACGGCGCAGATTGTTGCCGCGCAGATTGTTGGCCAGCTTGAGCTGCTGCACGCTCACCCCGTGGTTCTGGGCGATGCGGGAGAGGGTATCGCCGCTGGTGACCTGATAGGAGCGCACGCCACGGGTACGTTCACGCTGGGGCAGATCGGCCAGGGCCAGCTCCAGGGTGTCGGCGTACTCGATGGGTACCAACAGGTTGTAGGGGCCTCGCGGCGAGGTCATGCCACGCTTGAGTGCCGGATTGAGGGCCTTGAGCTGGGACGCGGAGACGCCTGCCAGCTGGGCCGCCACGTTCAGATCGATCTGGCCACCTGTGTTGATGGTCCGCAACTGCGGCTTGTTGGCCAGCACCGGCAGGGTGACATTGTATTTGTCCGCATTGCGGATCATGTCGGCCATGGCCAGGATCTTGGGCACATACATCCGGGTCTCACGGGGCAGGTCCAGCGACCAGTAATCGGTCGGCCGACCGGCCTTCTGATTGCGGATGATGGCGTTGCGTACCCGGCCTTCGCCGGCATTGTAAGCGGCCAGGGTCTGCAGCCAGTCGCCGTCGAAGAAACGGTTCAGGTACTCCAGATAGTCCAGTGCGGCATTGGTGGACGCCAATACATCGCGGCGGCCGTCATACCAGTTGTCGTGGCGCAGGCCGAAGTTCTTGCCGGTCGCAGGAACGAACTGCCAAAGACCCACCGCATTGCTGCGGGAGCGGGCATTGGGATCGAACATGCTCTCGATCATGGGGATGGTAATAAGCTCCATTGGCAGCTCACGCCGTTCGATTTCCTCTACCATCAGATACAGGTAGGGCTCAGCCCGGCTGGCAATGGTCGCCATATGCTTATCATTACGCAGTAACCAATCACGTTGCTGGCGGACACGAGCATTTTCGTGCGAGTCCAGCTGCATATCATCGCTGATACGCACCCACAGGTTATCCGTGTCATCCAGCTCTTCAATCTGTTCATCGCCGAACAGGAAGCGTGCCGAATGTTTTTTGTATGTTTTCTTGCTGACTTGGGGGGATTTGATCGGCTCGATTGCCGTTACCGCCCGGTCATCCTGATGGCTCAGGTTTTGACAGCCGCTGAGAAACAGCGCCGCCAATAAGGCCGTTCGTAGCTTCATCTCGCTCAGGTCATCTCTTGAAAAACAGCTCGCATCATAAGGGGCAATGGCCCCCTGATCAAGGTTTGTTCAAAAAACGTCCTTCCAGCCCCTCAGCACGGTGAAGGTATCCTCTGGATTTTCCAAGCATTTAAGGGCGTATTTCTCAGCAGAAAATTTCACTGAGTCCTCATTGCAGCGCAGAAAAACATTGAAATGCCGCTCATCCCCCAGGCGTGAGGGGAGACTCGGCAGGCCCTGCTGACGCAGCTTGCTGATCACCCCGATCCGGCGCTGGATCGCCAGGTTGTCCGGCTCGACCGCATGGGCGAAACGCAGGTTGGAGAGGGTGTATTCATGGGCGCAATAGAGGAGGGTGTCATCGGGCAGGGCCGCGAGCCGCTGCAGGGATCCATACATCTGGGCTGGGCTGCCTTCGAACAGGCGGCCGCAGCCGGCACTGAAGAGGGTGTCGCCACAAAACAGCATGCCATGGCCGTGATAGGCGATGTGGCCCAGGGTATGGCCGGGGATGTGGAGGACATCCAGGCTCAGGCCGTGCCAGTTGATCTGATCCCCGTCATCGAGCCACTGGCCGTGGTGATCCGGCATGGGGTCATGCTTGGGGCCATAGAGGCGGGCATGAGGGAAATGGTGGAGCAGATCCGTGACGCCACCCACATGGTCGCGATGATGATGGGTCAGCAGGATGGCATCGAGCTCAAGCCCTAGGGTCTCGAGCCGCTCCAGCACGGGGGCCGCCTCGCCAGGATCCACGACCAGGCAGTGATTTTCGTGTCGGATCAACCAGATGTAATTGTCGCTGAAGGCGGGAACTGTGATGACGCTATACATGGGTCGGCTTCTCTTTGTGTTCTCTTTGTGGAAGGGATCTTATATAACAAGATGGCATTCGCACCCCGGATTGGTCCCATTATGCAGCTGGCACGTACCGAACAACAGATCGCGATCCCGACCAGCTGGTCGGCACTGCCCATGGGGGACTGGGTGGCGGCCGAGCTTCAGGAGCGGCTCGACAACTGGTGTCCTCATCTGTTTGGCTACCATCTGCTGAAAATTGGCGCCCTGAGCGCCGAGCTCTCCTGCGGCAGCTCCACCATTCGCCACCAGCTAGGTGTCGCCCCAGGCGGGCGCCTGCTGGATATCAAGGGGGATCCCCTTGCCTTGCCGATCCGCACCGCCAGCGTGGATGCCTGCCTGCTCGCCCACTGCCTCGACTTTTCACCGGATCCCCACCAGGTGCTGCGCGAGGCTGAGCGGGTGCTGACCGATGACGGCTGGCTCATCGTCAGCGGCTACAACCCCACCAGCCTGGTCGGCCTGGGTCATTACCTGCCCTTCATGCGACAGCACCTGCCCTGGTCGGCCCGCATGTTCACCCCGGCCCGGGTGACCGACTGGCTGCAACTGCTGGGGTGCGAGGTGATGTTTGACGAGCGCTTCGGTTTCTCCTTCATGGGGAAGCAGAGCCGGATCGGCTGGTGGCGGGAGAGCCTGGGGCGGGATTACTGCAGGGCCTTTGCCTCTGTCTATGTGATAGCCGCCCGCAAGCGGCGTTTCCCCGTCACCCCGGTGCGCCGTCGCTGGCGCCTGCCGGAGTCGATGGCGGCGCCTGGCATGGCGCGCCAGGGCTGGTGACGAGGATGCCACGGCAGACCGCTGGCTGTTCCCTTCATTGATAGAGACGCTTCGGCATCTCAGGGCTGGTAGCCCGTGTCTTCGGCGAGCTGCTTGCCGCTGGCGGCATCCCGGGCCAGCACGTCACAGCGTTCGTTTTCCGGGTGACCGGAGTGGCCCTTGACCCAGAGCCATTCGATCTGGTGGCGCGCTACTTCCGCGTCCAGCGCCTGCCAGAGATCGACGTTCTTGACCGGTTGGCGGTTGGATGTCATCCAGCCTTTCTTCTTCCAGCCGATGATCCACTGGGTGATGCCCTGGCGCACATACTGGCTGTCTGTGGTCAGGCGAACCTGGCAGGGTTCGTTCAGGGTGCGCAGCCCCATGATGGCGGCCATCAGCTCCATCCGGTTGTTGGTGGTCAGCCGATAGCCCCCTGCCAACTCCTTGCGGTGCTTGCCATAGACCATGACGGCGCCATAGCCGCCGGGGCCCGGATTGCCGAGGCAGGAACCATCCGTATACAAATCAATCTTTTTTAGCATGTGTCTTGGGGTAAACTAGCGAATAAAACCGAAGTTTGACATGGATTCGATCATGAGCACACCCCAACTGAATCGCCAGATCATTCTGGATACTGAAACCACAGGCATGAACACGGCAGGCGGCCCCGTCTACCTCGGGCACCGCATCGTCGAGATCGGCTGTGTGGAGGTGATCAACCGCAAACTGACCGGCAACCATTTCCATGTCTACATCAAGCCGGATCGGCTGGTGGACCCCGAGGCCATCGCCGTGCACGGCATCACCGATGCCTTCCTGGCGGACAAGCCCTCCTTCAGCCAGATAGCCGACGACTTCATCGCCTTCATCCGCGGTGCCGAGCTCATCGCCCACAACGCGCCCTTTGACGTGAGCTTCATGGACTATGAGTTCAGCAAGCTCGGCCTCGACTTCAAGACGGCGGACATCTGCGGCATCACGGATACCCTGGCGATGGCGCGGGATCTTTTCCCCGGCAAGCGCAACAACCTGGATGTGCTGTGCGATCGCTACGGCATCGACAACTCCCACCGTACCCTGCACGGGGCCTTGCTCGATGCGGAGATCCTGGCGGACGTCTACCTGCTGATGACGGGTGGCCAGACCAAGCTCAATCTGGCCAGCGAGAGCAACGAGAATGACAACAGCCAGGACACCGGGATCCGCCGGCTGGAGAGCAACCGCGCGCCCCTCAAGGTGGTGCGCGCCAGCGACGAGGTGGTCGCCGCCCATGAGGCCAGGCTGGATCTGGTGCAGAAGAAAGGGGGAGCCTGCCTGTGGCGGCAATGAGTTCGCTCTGGGGGGGCGTGCTGCTGCTGACCTCTCTCTCCGGCATGGCCAACGAGGTGTTTGCCCCCTCAGACATTCCGCTGCTCGACAACCGCTTTCGCATCGATTACGGGGTCAAGGAGATCACCTTCATCATCAAGCGCAAGCCGGGCACGCCGTCGGTGATCCTGGTGCGGCCGGATGGCAGCAAGCTCTATGTGGGCAAGGTCACGCCGCCGGATGTGGGCTGGCTGACGCAGCAGGATCAGGATCTCATCACGGTGCGTAACCCCATGCCGGGCCCCTGGCAGGCCATCGGCGAGGTGGACCCTGACAACAGGGTGCGCCTGCTCACCGATATCCGGCTCGAGAGCGAGCCGTTGCCGACCCGCCTCTATCAGGGGGAGCGGGTCAAGCTGCAATCCAGGCTGCTGATCGACGGGGCGGCGCCGGGGGCGGACTACTACCTCTCCGATCTCGGCATGACGGTGAAGCTGCAGCAGTTCAACGATGCGGCCCAGAGCGGGGAGCCCATCGTCGAGGAGACCCTCGGACACTTCCTGGATGATGGCAAGGGGCTCGACGAGGTGCCCGGGGATGGCGTGCTGACCGCCGAGGCGGTGCTGGACGTGCCGGCAGGCAAGTATCGCGCCTTCTACAGCACCGGCAATCAGGTGTTCTCCCGTGCCCAGTCCCAGCAGGTGCTGCTCTTCCCCTGGCCGCTGAGCTACACCCTGGATGCCCCTTCCGGTGACACCGGGGCCAGGCTCTCCTTGCTCATCGATGCCGACGAGCTGGATCCGGCCTCAGTGGTGATCCAGGGCAAGGCCATCGACAGCGCAGGGGTCAGCATGGCCTTCAATGCGGTGGCAACCGAGCCCCGCCTTGGCGTCGATCTCTCCGCCCTCAAGGCGGCAGGCCAGTACAGGGTGGAGGCGACCCTGTTTGGCACCACCCGACTCGGCCGCGAGGTGCAACTGCAGCTGCCGGTCAAGTCGTTCACCATCATGCCGCCACCGGCGCCCACCCCTTCAGCGGCGTCTCCCACCTCGGCGGCGGTACCGGCCCAGGCCAGGTTTGAGGAGCGGGAGAGCCCGGTCTGGTTGCCCTGGGCCCTGGGAGGTGGCGGCCTGCTGCTGCTCCTGCTGGGGGCGGGTGGCTTCATCCTGCTGCAAAAGCGACGTACCCTGCACAAGGCGATGGCGGCCCAGAAGGCACAAAGCGAGGCCGCGACCCCGGCGGCGGAGCCCAAACTGGATCTCAATCTGCCGGAGCAGTAGCACGCGCTCAATGCAAAGCAAAGAAGCCGCCCTGTGGGCGGCTTCTGCATGATGGCGAGGTGGCAGCTCGCTGGATCCCTGTCTCAGTGGGCGCCGATATAGACGTCCTTGTACTGTTCGCGGATCTCGAGGAACTTCTCGAGGTTGGTCAGCATCAGGTCCACCAGCAGGGGATCGAAGTGCTCTCCCTTCTCTGCCCTGATCAGCGCCAGCACCTCATCAAGTGGCCAGGCCTGCTTGTAGCAGCGATCCGACCCCAGGGCATCGAACACGTCCGCCAGCGCGACTATGCGCCCCTCCAGCGGGATGGCCTCTCCTTTTAGCCCGCGGGGGTAGCCGCTGCCGTTCCACTTCTCGTGATGGTTCCCGGCTATGGTGGCCCCTATCTGGAACAGCGCGAGATCGCTGCCGGAGAGCATGTCCTGCCCCAGCTGGGCGTGGGTCTTCATGATCTCCCACTCCTCTGGGGTGAGTTTGCCCGGCTTGTGCAGGATGGCATCCGGGATCCCCACCTTGCCGATGTCGTGCAGGGGAGAGGCGCGCTTGATGAGCTCGCACCTGTCTTCGTTCATGCCCAGCAGCTGGCAGAACAGCTCGGTGTAGAGCGCCACCCGCTTGACGTGCAGGCCGGACTCCTTGGAGCGGCTCTCCACCAGCTCGCCGATGCGGTAGATGATCTCGCGCTGGTTGTCGCCGATGACCTCGTTGAGCCGGATGTTCTCCAGCGCCACTATGATGTTCTCGGTGAACAGGCTCAGCAGGCCGGTATCCATCTGGCTGAGGGGACGAGTGGTCTCGATGTGGAACAGCAGGTGATGACGGGGGTTCTGGCAGTAGAGCACCAGCTGGTTGCCGTCGTAGACGTTGGCGCCCTTGTTCATGGCGCAGCGCAGTATGGCCGGCGCTTCACTGAGGCGCAGGGCCGGGCCGTCGCTGAGCAGGGGCTCCAGCACCTGATCCCGTACCTCGTAGGCCAGATGCTTCACATCATAGATCTGGGACTCTTCCAGGTTGAGCAGGGCGCTGAGCTGGGTCTGGGCCCCTTCGACGAACTGCCGCAGTGCCCGCTGCTCGAAGATCCCCTTGGAGGCCTCGATGACCTTCTCCAGCCCCTGGCGATTGCTCTCCAGGGTGCGAATGTCCCGGTAGGAGCGCAGGCTGGCGCGCAGCAGGGTGCGCAGCTTCTGGGAGGTGAGTTCCGTCTTGTCCTTGTAGTCGTTGATGTCGTAGTTGGTGACGACGTCATCTTCCGGCGCCTGACCGGGTTGGCCGGTGCGCAGCACTATGCGCACCATCTTGTTTTGCAGCTCGTCGCGCACGAACTTGACCACCTCCAGACCGGCGTGATCCGCTTCCATGACCACATCGAGCAGCAGCAGGGCGACATCCGGGGTGGTGGCGAGCAGGGACTTGGCCTCGGCGGCCGAATAGGCGTGCAGAAAATCGATGGGCTTGCCGTCGAACTCAAACTTGCTCAGGGTAATCTTGGTGATGCGATGCACCTCGGGCTCATCGTCCACTATCATCACTTTCCAGCCGGCGGGTCGCGGTGCTGTCTGGGGCAGCTCTTCATCGTCAATAATCAGGATTTGATCATCCATTACGCAATCCTGTTTGTGATCCTGTGCTTACCTTAACCGCTTCATTCAAGATAGGAAACGGATTGATATCCAAAATATGATCCAGCCGATCGCTCTTTCTGCCTCCGGGGTTGCCGGGCAGATGCCAGCATGAAAAACGCCTCCATTAAGGAGGCGTTTTGGCATTCATGGCATCAGGCTGCCCTGTGATAGGCCGACGCTTCAAACAGCGCCTTGTTGGCCACCAGATCGATGGGGTCGAAGTCATCGACATTGATGGTGCGCAGGCGGCTCTCTTCGGCACGGCGCAGCAGGTCGGCCTCGGTCTGGTTGATGACCCCCAGGGCCAGGCCAGCGTCTGCCACCTTGTCCAGCTGGGTGAAGGGACGCTTGCGGCCCTCTGCCTTGCACACCTTGTCAAACAGCGGCTCGGCGGTCAGCACGTCATCGAGGGCCTGTTCCAGCAACCCGAAGGGGTTGCCCTCCTCGCGGGTGAGGTACTGCCCTTCGGCCAGACGGTTGCGGGTGGCACTCGGGGTCTGCAGCAGACGGGCCACCTGGCTGTCCAGCTTGTCGGAGGGACGCTTCATGTCGCGACCCAGCGGCAACACGATGACGCGCAGGGCCAGGCCAATCCAGCGATTCGGGAAGTTGCGCAGCAGCTCGTCGATGGCTTCCTGTGCCTTGAACATGGCGTCTTGCAGCGCCCAGTGCAGCAGCGGCAGGTCGGCCTGCTGGCGCCCCTCGTCCTGATAGCGCTTGAGGGCGCTGGAGGCGAGATAGAGCTGGCTCAGCACGTCGCCGAGGCGGGCGGAGACCCGCTCCTTGCGCTTGAGCTCGCCACCCAGGGTGCCCATGGCCATGTCGGACAGGAACGCCAGGTTGGCACTGAGGCGGGAGAGCTGCTGGTAGTAGCCCTTGGTCTGATCCTTGTAAGGAGCAGCAGCGAAGCGGGCGCCGGTCAGGCCCAGCCAGAAGCTGCGCACCAGGTTGCTGATGGCAAAGCCCACGTGGCTGAACACCGCCTTGTCGAAATCCTTCAGCGCCTGCTCCTTGTCCGGGTGGCTGGCCGCCAGCATCTCCGGCAGCACGTAGGGGTGGCAGCGGATGGCACCCTGACCGTAGATGATCATGCTGCGGGTCAGGATGTTGGCACCCTCAACGGTCACCGCGATGGGCGCACCCTGATAGCCGCGGGCCAGGTAGTTGTTCGGGCCCATGCAGATGGCCTTGCCGCCGTGGATGTCCATGGCATCTATGATGCACTTCTGGGCACGGTCGGTGAGGTGGTACTTGACGATGGCGGAGATGACGGACGGCTTCTCGCCGAGATCGATGCCGGTCACCGTCAGCTTGGCGGCGGCCCCCATGATGTAGGCGTTGCCGCCCAGGCGTGCCAGCGGCTCTTCGATGCCTTCCATCTTGCCGATGGGCAGCTTGAACTGGCGACGAATACGGCTGTAGGCGCCGGTGGCCAGGGCCAGCATCTTGACGCCCCCCGTGCTGTTGGAGGGCAGGGTGATGCCGCGACCGACCGACAGACACTCCACCAGCATGCGCCAACCCTGACCGGCCATGGCCGGGCCGCCGATGATGAAGTCCAGTGGCACGAACACATCGTTGCCCCTGGTCGGCCCGTTCTGGAACGGCACGTTGAGGGGGAAGTGACGGCGGCCTATCTCGACGCCCTTTATGTCGGTGGGGATCAGGGCACAGGTGATGCCAAGCTCCTCTTCCTCACCCAGCAGGTGATCCGGGTCGCGCAGCTTGAAGGCCAGCCCCAGCACGGTGGCGATGGGGGCGAGCGTGATGTAGCGCTTGTTCCAGGTCAGGCGCATGCCGAGCACCTCTTCCCCTTCCCATTCGCCCTTGCAGACGACGCCGAAGTCGGGAATGGAGCCCGCATCCGAGCCCGCTTCCGGGCTGGTCAGGGCGAAGCAGGGGATCTCCTTGCCGACGGCCAGGCGCGGCAGGTAGTGGTCTTTCTGCTCTTCGGTGCCGTAGTGTTGCAGCAGCTCGCCCGGGCCTAGGGAGTTGGGCACGCCGACGGTGGAGGCGAGCACGGCGCTGGCGCCGCACAGTTTTTGCAGCACGCAGGACTGGGCGTAGGCGGAGAACTCCAGGCCACCGTACTTCTTCTTGATGATCATGGCGAAGAACTTGTGGTCCTTCAGGTATTGCCACACCTCGGGGGAGAGATCGGCCCGCTCGTGGGTCACTTCCCAGTCGTTGACCATGCGGCACACGTCTTCAACCGGGCCGTCCATGAAGGCCTGCTCTTCGGCGGAGAGGGTGCTGACCGGGATGGCGTGCAGCTTCTTCCAGTTCGGATTGCCGGCAAAGAGATCCGCTTCCCACCAGGTGGTGCCCGCCTCTATGGCTTCCTTCTCGGTGCGGGACATCTCCGGCATGATGGATTTGTAGATCTTGAACAGGGGTTTGGTCAGCTGGTTGCGACGAAACTCCACCAGGTTGAGCGGGATGGCGATCACCGCGAACAGCACCCACACCAGCAGGGGCACATGGCCATAGAGGGCGCCGGCGACCAGGGCGGCGGCCGTGGCAAGCGTGGAGGTGAACAGTGACGCCCGGCGGTAAGCCATGGCGCCGATCACCAGGATCACCCCGAACAGAGTGAGGGTCGTCGTCATTTTTCGCTCCTTGCATGAGTTGCCGAAGTTGGGAAACGTGGGTTAACTGATCCAGAGGTCTGACCTGTTGGATGTGGCCCCTGTTGTAATTCATGCGCACAAAATTATCAAGATGTTTACAAGCTCGTTACCTTGACACCGTGATCGGCCTAACGTAGCGGGGCCGCATCTTGGCGGGCGGGGGGCGACGATTGGCTTGGCTTGTGCGACAATGCGGAACCCTATGTTGGACGATACAAAGAGACATCAGACGCCATGTACCAAGAACTTATCCGCAATGAATTGACCGAAGCTGCCGGCGTGCTCCAGGCCTTTCTGGCCGATGAGCAAAATCTGAAGAACATAGAGGCGGCCGCCAAACTGCTGGCTGACTCTTTCAAGGAGGAGGGCAAGGTGCTCTCCTGCGGCAACGGCGGCTCCCACTGCGACGCCATGCACTTTGCCGAGGAGCTGACCGGCCGCTATCGCGAGAACCGCCCTGGCTATGCCGGCATCGCCATTTCCGATCCCAGCCACCTCTCCTGCGTCTCCAACGACTTCGGCTATGACTATGTCTTCTCCCGTTACGTGGAAGCGGTCGGCCGTCGTGGCGATGTGCTGCTCGGCATCTCCACCAGCGGCAATTCCGGCAATATCCTCAAAGCCATCGAGGCTGCCCGCGCCAAGGGCATGAAAGTGATCGCTCTGACCGGCAAGGACGGAGGCAAGATGGCGGGCCTGGCCGATGTCGAGATCCGGGTGCCGCACTTCGGCTATGCCGACCGCATCCAGGAAGTGCACATCAAGGTCATTCACATCCTGATCCAGCTGGTCGAAAAAGAGATGGCCAAGTAATCAGAGAAGGCGGGTGAGGCAGTCGGGGGGGCAGATGACCGATCCTAGCGCCTCGCTCCAGCTTGAGTTCGCTGATTGACGCAGAGATGATCAATTAATTCAGGGAGTGGACTGGACATGTGCGAACTGCTCGGCATGAGCGCCAATGTGCCGACCGACATCTGCTTCAGCTTTACCGGGCTGATGCTGCGGGGCGGCAAGACGGGCCCCCACAAGGATGGCTGGGGGATCACCTTCTACGAGGGGCGGGGTTTTCGCACCTTCAAGGATCCCGAACCCAGTGCCCAGTCACCCATCGCCAAGCTGGTGCAGGCGCTGCCCATCAAGAGCCGTGCAGTGGTCAGCCATATCCGGCAGGCGAACCGGGGGTGCGTGTCGCTGGAGAACACCCACCCCTTCACCCGCGAGCTGTGGGGACGCTACTGGACCTTTGCCCACAACGGCCAGCTGACCGGCTACAAGGGGTTGCGGACCGGGCGCCACCGCCCTGTGGGGGATACCGACAGCGAGCACGCCTTCTGCTGGCTGCTCGACAGGCTGGAGCAGAAATACCCCAAGCGTCCGGCGAACTTCCCCGCCATGTTCCGCTATCTCGCGACCCTGTGCGACGAGCTGCGCGGACTCGGGGTATTCAACATGTTGCTGTCAGATGGGGAGTTCGTGATGACCTATTGCAGCAACAACCTCTACTGGCTGACCCGCAGGGCCCCCTTTGGCGAGGCCCGTCTGCTGGATGAAGACGTGGCCATCGACTTCCAGAGCGAGACCACCCCGAATGACGTGGTGACGCTGATAGCCACCCGCCCGCTCACCGGCAATGAGAGCTGGGTGAAGATGGCGCCCGGGGAGTTCTGCCTGTTCAGGCTGGGTGAGCTGGAATATGGCAATGCAGCCAGGCTGCTGACCCGCCAATAAAAAAATACCAGGGTAGAATCCTACCCTGGTTCTTCGCAGCAGCCATACAGGCAAAAAGGGATGAGAGAGGTGTTGCTGAGCCGCATCATTCTCATGGCCTGCATTGTTATGTCATTGTTAATTTTGTGACAACATTTATCTCTTTCCTGCCTGGGACTGCGTGTTTATAACTTGAGCTGGCTCACATTCTGATGGCGGCAAGCCGCTTCAACCGACTCTCGTCGCAGCGCGGGTGACAGCCGGTGTGCGGGTCGGCTATATTGTGGTCTGTTTGAATACCATCATAGGGAAGAGAAGATGGAGTGGCTGGATCAGAAAGTGCTGCGACAACTGGCAGATGACATAGGTCATGACATGATGCCGGTCGTCATCTCGGTGTTCGTCGAAGAGGTGGGCGGGCAGCTCGCCCAGCTCAGGCCACTCTTTGATCAGCGGGACTGGACCGCCCTGGCCCGCCTCGCCCACAGCATGAAGTCCTCCTGTGGCAGTTACGGTGCCGAGCCCAGCTATCAGCAGGTGATGGCGCTGGAGCTTGCCTGTCGCCGGGAGGATGTGGAGGAGGCCGCTCGCCTGCTCGAACAGCTCGAGCACTCCCTGCCGCAGGTCTTCTCCCACCTGGCCCAGTATCACTAGGTCGCATTGGCGGGTTAGCCCGCCTTGTCACGCTCTGCGTACCAGCTCAGTATCACCGCATCCAGCGCCTGTCGAAGCTTGAGGCGATCGTGGCGATGGGGCAGGGCCGCCTCACCCAGACTGGCCTGAACCAGGCAATGCTGCAGCTCGGGAGCCCCATGGCCTTCGGGGGCCAGGATGGCATCGATCCGGCCCTGACCGATCCGCTCTTCCAGCCAGCGATGCTGGTGGGACAGCGTCAGCTTGCCAGCCGGCCCGTTTTCGGCCACCAGATTGCTGATGAAGACGACGATGGCGCCGCTGCCGCGGATCGCCTCGGCGACCTCGCTCAGCAACAGGGGCGGCATGATGGAGGTGAGGAAGCTGCCTGGCCCCAGAATGATCATGTCGGCCTGGCTCAGGGCGTCGATCGCCTCGCGGGTGGCGGGTACGACCGGGTTCAGGCTCAGGGCCCGTGGCGGCGTGGTGAGCTGATCGATGGAGACTTCCCCCAGGATCTGATCGCCACAGACGGTGTGGGCACACAGATCCGTGGGGTGCTCGGACATGGGCAGCAGGCTGGGCGCTATGTGCAACATGTCGCTGATGAGTCGGATGGCATCCAGGGGGCGGACACAGAGGTTGTCGAGGGCCAGCAGCATCAGGTTGCCGAGGTTGTGACCCGCCAGCTCGCCGCGACCCGTGAAGCGGTATTCGAACAGCTGGCTGCCGATGCTGGGCTCGGTCACCAGCTGATTGAGGCAGTTGCGCAGATCTCCCCAGGCGATGCACTCCTGGCTCTTGCGCAGGCGCCCGGTGGAGCCGCCGTCATCCGTCGTGGTGACTATGCCGGTCAGCCGAGAGCCTAAAAACGAGAGGGAAGAGAGCACCCGACCCATGCCGTGACCACCGCCGATGGCGACGACCCGGTCAAAGTCATTGATATTTTTCTGCCACATGCAGTCATCCTGTGGGAGGCCAGTGCGCATCAGTTTAGTCCGCCTGGCCAGGTAATTGTTTGATAAAGGTATGATTTTTGCTTGATGACCTGGCATCACATACCACTAGGAGATGGTGTTGAACTTCCTGACGGCTCACTCTCTTGCCGAGACGACCCCGCTGGCCGCCCAACAGATAGCTGAACGGTTGCTCGCTCAATCACCTCATTCCCCGTCGTTGTTGCTGGTCTATTTTACCCAAGCACACGATGCCGCGGTACTGCGCCGTGCGCTCAAGGCCCGCTTTCCCCAAACCCGGCTCATCGGGTGCAGCTCCTGTGGCGGTATCCTGACCCAGGCTGGCCATCATGGCCGGCTGGGCTGGAGTCTGGCTGTGGCGGCCCTCTATGACGACAAGGGAGCCTACGGCGTGGCCGGGCAGGCAGGGGAGGCGCTGGATGTGCGCCAGTTGCTGCGCCGCGCCATCGCCGATGGCGGGCGTCCCGGCGAGTTGCCGCAACTCATCCTGCTGCACACCAGCCCCGGGCAGGAAGAGGCTGTGCTGGCGGGCATAGATGCCGAGTTCGGGGCGACGGTTCCCGTCGTCGGCGGGTCGGCGGCGGACGACGGTGTCACCGGCGAGTGGCAGCTGTGCTGGGATGAGGGGGAGGGGCGCCAGGGCTGCGTGGTGGCGGTGCTCTATCCCGATTGCCAGCTGGCCTTCCAGTTCCACTCGGGTTATGTGCCCACCGAGCGCCATGGCACCATTACCGCGCTGGATGGCCGCGAGGTGTTGACCATAGACAATGAACCTGCGGCCCGGGTCTATGCCCGCTGGACAGAGCGCCAGCTCCCCTGGGCTGTGGGCCCCATTCTGCGGGAGACGACCCTCTCCCCGCTGGCCCGCCAGGTCGGAACCCTGGATGAGATGCCTTATTACAAACTCTCCCACCCCGAGGCGGTAACGGAGCGGGAAGGGTTGCGCCTCTTTACCGAAACCCGGTTGGGGGAGCGCCTGCAACTCATGTACAGCAGTCAGGAGGGCCTGCTTCAGCGCAGCCTGAATGCGGTACGCATCGAACCCGAATATGGCATGGCGGGGAACTTGCAGCCCATCGGCGCCCTGGTGGTGTTCTGCGCGGGCTGCCGTCTGGCGCTGGGTGACGCGCTCAGCGATGTCGTCGGCCATTTCAGCCAACGGCTGGGGGAGATCCCCTTTATCACGCCATTTACCTTCGGCGAGCAGGGGCGATTGCCCCATGGTGAGCTGGCGCATGGCAACCTCATGGTATCGAGCGTAATCTTCCTCGAGAGCTGACAAGGTGCTGGACACAAGATGATAGGCAATAGCGAACTCGAAACCCTGGGCGACAAGCTGCAAACCACGCTGGTGGAGCTGATGCGTTGCCGGGAGCGGGAGGCCAGATACCGTCAGGAGTCACAGGCCCTGCTGTGCGGGGTGGCGACGTTGGCACAGGCCAAGAGCCTGGAGCAGGTGCTGGACAGCCTCATTCTGGCGCTCAAGCCCTTCATCGGCTTCGAACAGGCTGATGTGGTTGCCTGGGATGGGGGGCGGGGCAGCACCCATCTGAGCACCCAACCCGGGGAGGTCGGTCGCACCTGGCCGCTGACGCCGCTCTTCTCCCGCGCCATCGCAGGTGACACCCTGGTCATCTATGATCCGGCCCAGTTGCCCGAGCTGGCCTCCCTGGCGGGGGCGGCGGGCTGGGCCAGCGTCATGATGACGGGGTTGCAGGCGCCGGGCTTCTCGGGGGTGCTCATCTGCCGGCACAGTGCCGCGGGCACCTTCGATCTCCAGAGCAAGGCGGCGATGCAGCGTTGTCGCCCGCTCATCTCCCAGGCGCTGGTCAACATCGCCTATCGGGCGCGCCTGCAGGAGCAGGTCGACCTCAAGACCCTGGCGCTGCAAGCGAGCGAGCAACGCTTTCGCAGCTTTGCCGCCATGGCGTCCGACTGGTTCTGGGAGACGGATCCCGAGCACAGGCTGAGCTATGTCTCCGCCCCCGGCTACCAGGGGGAGGCGCTGGTTCGCCAGGCGGGGCGCAGCCTCTATGACTTTGCCCACGACAAGGAGGATCCCGCCTGGTGCAAGTATCAGCACCAGATAGCGCGCCATCTGCCGGTGCGGGCGATGCGCGCCCAGGTGACGCTGGCGAGCGGCCCCTGCTGGATGGAGATCAATGCCGAGCCCTGCCATGACGCCAGCGGCGCCTTCATCGGTTATCGGGGCACGGCGCGGGAGATTGGCAGCCAGATCCGCCGCGAGCAGGAGCTGGCGCGGGCGCGGGATGAGGCCGAGAGTGCCAACCGCGCCAAGTCCCAGTTCCTAGCCATGATGACCCACGAGATCCGCTCCCCCATGAATGCGGTGCTGGGGATGCTGGATCTGCTGCAGCATGGTCGGCTCGAGACCCCGCAACAGACCCTGCTCGGTCACGCCACCCACTCTGCCCATCTGCTGCAGACCATCATCGACGATGTGCTCGACTTCTCGAAGATTGAATCCCATACCCTGGCCCTGCACTGCGAGCAATTCCAACCCGCCGAGCTGTGCCGGGCCCTGGTGGAGCCGCTGCAGGCGCAGGCCTGCGCCAAGGGCATAGCGCTGCATTGGCAGCTGGATGAGCAAGTGCCGTCTCATCTGCAGGGGGACGCGGTCCGCCTGTCCCAGGTGATCGGCAACCTGCTCGGCAATGCGGTGAAATTTACCGCCGCCGGTAGCGTGCGGCTTGCGCTGGAATGGCAGGATGAACGGCTGAGGGTGTCGGTCAGCGACACCGGGATTGGCATATCCCCCGAGGATCAGGCGCTGCTGTTCGAGCCGTTCTATCAGGTCGACAGCTCGGCCACCCGTCGCTTCTCCGGCTCCGGGCTTGGGCTCGCCATCTGCCGGCGGCTGGTGCAACTAATGGGGGGGGAGATCCGCCTGCAGAGCACCCCCAGGCAGGGCAGCTGCTTCTGGTTCGAGCTGCCCGGAATGGCCTCACCTTGCATCGCGTCGACCAGCCCCGCCATCGAGGGGCTCTCCATGCTGGATCTGGATGTGCTGGTGGTGGAGGACAGCCCGGTCAATCAGCTGGTGGTGTCACTCATGCTGCAAAAGCTGGTGTGCCGGGTGAGACTGGCAAGCAATGGCCTGGAGGCGCTGGCACAGGCTGGCGAGCGGCGACCGGATCTCATCCTGATGGATATGCGGATGCCGCAGATGGATGGGCTGGAGGCCACCCGCCGTTTGCGTGCCATGGGGTGCGAGGTTCCCATAGTGGCGCTGACGGCCAATGCCATGACGGAGGACAGGGCGCGTTGTCTGGCCCAAGGGATGAACGATTTTCTGGCCAAGCCCATCAGCCTGGCCCGGCTGCGCAGCTGTTTGCTGCGCCATTGCCGGCTCCCGTAGCCAGATTTTGGGTAAAAAAAATGGTCAACCTGGTGGTTGACCAATTCTTCAGCAAATACTGAAGAGAGCACGGGATAAATCGGGTTGTACGGTCTTATATGAAAAAGTCGTGCCAACTTTTCATGACCTGTTATTTGCGGCTGGTAGCGGAGTTATCTGTTGTTATCGCCACCGGTGATTGCAAATTGCGAATTCCATCTTTTCATTGTAAGAATTTCCGGTCAGGATATTCGCGTTTTGCAAACCACTTCTTGACTCACTCTCTGACTCACTGTGCGATCAGTCGGCGCAGGAACTGGCGCGCCGCTTCACTGTTTTGTTTGGCAATCAACATCTGTTTTTCATAGATCGGCATGGGCAGGATTTCGAGCCAGCGCTGACAGAGCCAGGCCGCGTCGTCGAACTGCTTGTCCGGGTAGAGCTCATCCAGTTCCGGATATTGTTCAAATACCTCCTGCAATCTGCTGACCAGCTGCTTGTCGCTGAAGTCCGAGTGGGCGCTCGGCCAGTTGGGCAGGGTTTCCACCTGAGCGTGGCGCAATCCGGATTCATCCGTTTCCAGCTCATGAATGCAGAATCGTTCCAGACCGAGCACGGTGACCCCGAGCAGGCCATCGTTGAGGGTATAGAAATCAGTCACCTTGACGCGAGTGCCGACCGGCAGTATGCGTCCGCAGGTGCCCGTGCTGGTGGTCTCTTCCATCACGATGCCAAAGCCGCGATCTTCGATGAAGGACTCCTTGAGCATCTGCAGGTGGCGAGGCTCAAACAGACGCAAGGGGAGTTTCCCGCCCGGCAGTATGTGTGAGGGCAAGGGGAACAGTGCCAGGTGTTGAAGTTTCATGTTCCATCCTCCGATAAGTTGCATCTGGATATGACAATGCAGTGACTGTGCCAGAGCTCGGGGAAAAGCAGGAAAATGATGCCGATAATTTAAATATCCATTAGTAATCAAGCTATTAAGATTTGATTCAAGGGCAGGGAGAGGATAGATCAGGAAGGGATTCAGGTGGCTTTGTAGGGGCTCGTACATGCCCCATCTGCAGAATGGGGCTGCGTTCGCATAATGCAAATGATTCCCCTGCAAAATGGGTATCTGCCGACCATCTTAAGCGACAGTATTTCTCGGGCGTGATGGCTGAGGGGGCTAGGCGACGGATTCGGTAGGCTGACTGAGCCCTTCCAGCATCAGGGCGGCTACCTCGTCGTACATCTGTGACCAGGCATCGGAGAGCGCGGGCGTGAAGTGCTCTCCCAGTCGTCGTGCCAGCACCAGGGTCAACGCCTGTTTCAACAGGGCGAACTGGTGTGACTGCACCTTGAATTTTTGATGCCGCCTGCCGAGATCCCGGATGATGAAGCTCAAGGCATCCAGCTGCTCCAGGCTGGTGATCACGGTGTTCAGGGTATCCGATACCTTGGCGACCGGCATTCCCGCAGGATCGGGAAAGAGGTCGATCAATTCAGGCGAGAGTCGGAACAGCTCCGCATATACCTCCTGGACATAGGTGTTGTTCAGGGCGGTGACCCTGCCCCAGGCCCTCTGTACCAGCTCGATCTGCTCGGATGTCATGCCCTGTGCCCTCCATGTGCCGTCTTCTGAACATAATAATTCATTTTCTCAATAATATGCGGGGTCTGTGACGTTATGTGAGGCGAGGGAGGCAGCCAGCAAAAGGCCCCGGGATGACGGGGCCCTGGCTGACATGGGAAGGGGCAGGCAACGGGAGCCTAGTTGCGCTGTTCCAGGTACATGACGGCGGCTTCCACCCGGCTCTGGGCCTCGAGCTTTTTCAGCAGGCTCTTGACGTGCACCTTGACGGTGCCTTCCGAGATGTGGAGCACGGAGGCGACCTGTTTGTTGGAGAGACCCTTGGCAATCTCGCGCATGATCTGCATCTCGCGGCGGGTCAAGCTTTCCAGCTTCTGCTGCAGGTGATCCAGCTCGTAGATGTTCTCGAGGTAGGGGCGCAGCGGCTCGCTCAGGATCTGCTTGCCGGTCATGACATCGGCCAGTTGGCCCAGCAGCATGTCGGGCTCGGTGTCCTTGAGCAGGTAACCATCGGCGCCGGCCTTGAGCAGGGCAACCACGTCCTGGCGGGCGTCGGAGACGGTCAGGATCACCACCCGGGAGGTGATCTCTTCGGCGCGCAGGGCCTTGAGGGTATCGAGGCCGGACAAGCCCTTCATGTTGAGATCGAGCAGGATGAGGTCCGGCTCCGACTCCTTGGCCATGGCCACGGCGTCAGTGCCGTTAGAAGCCTCGCCTATCACTTCGATGTTATCTTCCAGCTCCAGCAGTTGCACAATGCCTTTGCGCATCAGGGGATGGTCATCTACAACCAGAACACTATATTTCATCTCGTCCATCAGGCGTCTCTTGTTAGGCTGGTGGGAAAGGTCAGGTGTACACGGGTGCCCCCGGAGGGCGGCTCGCTGATGGTCAACTGACCGTGCAACTTGCTGGCACGCTCGTTCATGATGCTGAGACCGTAGTGATTCACCGCCGAGCTTGCGCCCCCTATTCCGACACCATCATCTGCAATCTGAACCTGGATGTTACCATCAGCCAGGGTCTCACAGCTAACGTCAATGCGCTGGGCGCAGGCATGTTTGATGGCATTGAGCACTGCCTCACGGATCAGTTGCAGGATGTGAATGTGTTGCCCCGCCTCGAGATCCGTATCGGTCAGTCCGTATTGGAGCCTGATCTCGGCCCGGGTCTGAGGCTTGAGCTGCTCCAGCATGACGCCGATGGCTTCGCCGAGGTTGGCGTCGCCGATGCTGAGGCGGAAGGTGCCGAGCAGCTCGCGCAACTGGGTGTAGGCATTGCTGAGCCCTTCGTCTATCTGCTCCATGGCGGCCTTGGCCTTGCCATTATCCCCCTTGGCGACGGAGCGCTTGAGCAGGGTGGACTGGATCTTGAGGTAGGAGAGCGCCTGCGCCAGCGAGTCGTGCAGCTCGCGGGCGATGACGGCCCGCTCCTCCATCAAGAGCAGGCGCTGGTGTTGCAGCAGGGTCTGATCCTTGTGCAGCACTTGGGCCAGCAACATGGAGAAGTTCTTCATCAGCCGCTCGTCGATGGGATGTGCGCTTATCATGTCGAGCCGACCGTACTCCTCCTCATCCATCTGCAGATAGAAGCTCACCACGGCCTCCAGATCGCCCGGCCAGCCGGTGCGCCCGGTGATGTAGACCGGCATGGCGTTGTGCTCGAAGCGGGTCAGGCGGATATGGTCGATGTGCTGATGGGCGGCGGCCCGCTCCAGCAATTTCTGCAGGGTGCGCCGGCTCAGTGGCGCCGCGTGCAGTTTCTGGGCGGTGGAATAGAGGAAGGAGAGGGTGTCGTTCGCCTGCTGCAACTTGGCGGTTTTCTCTTCCACCTTGCTCTCCAGCTCCCGATAGAGCTTGCCGAGCTCGTCCGCCATGGTGGCGAAGGCACCGGACAGTTCCCCCAATTCGTTTTCGCAGTGGGGGGGCAGGGTCAGGTCGAACTCCTGGCGCTGGATCTGGCGGGCGCAATGGACCAGCTGATTGAGGGGGGCGACCACCTGCTGGCGGGTGAAACGCACAGTGAACCAGGCGATGGTGATGATGGCGAGCAAGCCCAGCCCCTCCGCCAGGGCCAGCATGCGCACCTTGAACTCCACGTGATACTGCATCTGGTTGACGAAGTCATCGATGGCGGCGACGAACTGCTCCGTGTTGTCGGTGTAGCGGCTGGGGGTGGCGTTCTCGATGTGCTCGCGCATCATCTGCCATTGCAGTAGCACCTCGCCATAGGTGCGGCGCAGGGAGGCGGGGGTGATCCAGCGCTGGGTCTCCTGCAACTCGGAGGCATGGAGTGTCTGCTCGAACTGGTCGAGCCGGCCGAGGACGGCCTGATCCTTCTCGATCTCGTAGGCCATGCGATAGGCCTGCATCCGCAATGATCCCGACAGGTTGATCGCCTTGGCGTCGGGTACCGAGTAGAAGAGAGTGACCATGGCCACCACGGCGATCAGGCTGGCCATGAACAGGATCAGCACCATGGAGCGGCCGATGGCGCTGCTGACCGAGTGTACTTTGAACCACTTTCCCATGCCGATTGGCTTCCTTCAGATCAGACAAAGACCCCACAAAGTAGCATGGGAGTGTACTCCAACATGTGCTAGCATCGAAAAACTAGATGAACTCCGAGCGTTTTTGCCTAAGTCATTGAGATAGGGGGAAAACGCCGTCAGCCGTCGTTCGAGCTGAAAGGGTCAGGAAAGAAATGCCCTGGCCTCCCGTATTTGGAAAGGTGTTTATGTTGCCACTTGAAGATGGTTTTTCCCGTCGTTTTTACTATTTGCGCCTGTCGATTACCGACGTGTGCAATTTCCGTTGTACCTACTGTTTGCCGGACGGTTATCGCCCCCCGGATGGAAACAAGGAGGGGCGCAAGTCGTTTCTCTCCCTGGAGGAGATCCGCCGCATCGTCTCGGGCTTCGCCGCCATGGGGACCCGCAAGGTGCGCCTGACCGGGGGGGAGCCCTCCCTGCGCCGTGACTTCACCGCCATCATAGAGACGGTGGCCAATACCCCCGGCATCGAGAAGGTGGCCATGACCACCAATGGCTACCGCTTGAAGGAGCGCGCCCAGGAGTGGTTCGATGCCGGACTCAATGCCCTCAATGTCAGTGTCGACAGCCTGGATCCACGCCAGTTTCACCAGATCACCGGCGAGAACAAGCTGGCGGAGGTGATGGAGGGAATAGAGGCGGCACTGGCCGCCGGCTTCAAGTCGGTGAAGATCAATGCGGTGCTGCTCAAGGGGCTCAACGACCAGCAACTGGATCAGTTTCTGGCCTGGATCAGGCACAAGCCCATCGAGCTGCGCTTCATCGAGCTGATGCAGACCGGGGAGATGGACAACCTGTTTCGCGACCACCACACCAGCGGCGAGCTCATCAAGGCGCAACTGCTTGGCAATGGCTGGATCCAGCAATTGCGTGCGGTGGACGACGGCCCGGCCCAGGTCTTTATGCACCCGGAGTCGCAGGGTGGGGTGGGGCTCATCATGCCCTACAGCAAGGACTTCTGCGCCGGTTGCAATCGGCTGAGAGTCTCCTCCGTGGGCAAGCTGCACCTCTGTCTGTTCGGTGACAACGGGGTGGAGCTGCGGGATCTGCTCAGTGACGACAGTCAGCAGGAGGCCCTGCAACAGCGGATCCGCCAGGCGCTCACCGGCAAGGCCGCCACCCATCGTCTGCACGAGGGCAATGCCGGCATGACCCCCCATCTCGCCTCCATCGGCGGCTGAGTGCCGGCCGTCAGAGCAAAATAGCCATCGATTAATAAGCAATCCTCACATAGGGGTAATTTACCTTGCCCCTCTGCTGCCTTATTGCGCCAAGGGTTTGATCCAGCGCAATAATCCCCCCTGTTTATCTCCCTGGTGGTATATCACTGGACTTGTGAGAGTCGCAATATACACCCACGCTTATAATTGGTATTGAAAATGCCAGTCACTGGTTCCGCGCTCGAATTCTGTCCTGTGAAGAGGAATTGATATGCCTGATGGGGTCAATCTGTCCCGCCGCAGTCTGTTTCGAGGACGACTGAGTGCGCCCAGACCCGAGGTGCAACTGCCCTGGTCCGTCTCCTGGGCCGACTTCGTGGCCGATTGTACCCGGTGTGGCGACTGCCTGACGGCCTGCCCGGAGCAGATCCTGATCAAGGGGGACGGCGGCTTCCCGACGGTGGATTTCCAGCGTGGCGAGTGCAGCTTCTGTGGCGAATGCGTCAGCGCCTGCCAGGCACCTGTGTTCAGGCCGACGACCCAGACCCCCTGGGACTATGTGGCTCACATCGAGGCCGGTTGCCTGGCCAGTGCCCAGGTCTTCTGCCAGCGCTGTCAGGACAGCTGCGAGCAGCAGGCCATCCGTTTTTCTCCTCAGCTGGGGCGAGTACCCACCCCCAGCATCCATACCGAGTCGTGCAATGGCTGTGGTGCCTGCGTGGCGGATTGTCCGGTCGGCAGTATCAGGGTGGGCGCCCCCCATGAGGGATCGGCCACATGAAGCAAGGGATGAGCAAGTTGGAAAACAACCATATGACCCGAGAAGAGTTCCATGTATCCAGCCTGGTGGTACTGACCCAGCCCCCCTTGCGCCACCGGCTCGCAGAGCAGATTGCGGCCCTGGGCGGGGCCGAGATCCATGCCGTCAGCGACGAAGGCAAGCTGGTGGTGACCCTGGAAGGGCCCAGCCAGCGCCCCATCATGGATGCCATCGATGCGATCAATGCCATGCCGGGCGTGCTCTCCGCCGCCCTGATCTACCACCAGTTTGATGAAGTCGAAGCCGAGGGCAGGGAATAGCGCCACGAGGCTGGGCCGCGCGGTTCGCGATGCCCGATGTATAGCAAGAAAGCGCCATGACGCTGAGCCAGCGCGGCTCGTGACAATGGCTGTCATTGATGTGATTAAGCAATGCGAGGATATGTCATGAAGCTGAGTCGACGCGACTTTATGAAGGCCAATGCGGTGGCGGCAGCCGCTGCCGTGGCCGGAGTCAGTGCCCCCACCCTGGCGGCGAACCTTATTACCAGCACCGACAAGACTGCCATCACCTGGGACAAGGCGCCCTGCCGCTTCTGCGGCACCGGCTGCTCCGTGCTGGTGGGCTCCCAGGCCGGCCGCGTCGTGGCGACCCAGGGCGATCCCGATGCGCCGGTCAACCGTGGCCTCAATTGCATCAAGGGCTACTTCCTCTCCAAGATCATGTACGGCGAGGATCGCCTGACCCAGCCCATGCTGCGCATGACCAATGGCAAGTTCGACAAGAATGGCGACTTCGCCCCCATCAGCTGGGATCAGGCGTTCGACATCATGGCCGAGAAGTTCAAGGCCACCCTTAAAGAGAAGGGACCGACCGCGGTCGGCATGTTCGGCTCCGGCCAGTGGACCGTCTGGGAAGGCTATGCCGCCGCCAAGCTGATGAAGGCGGGCCTGCGCACCAACAACCTGGATCCCAACGCCCGTCACTGCATGGCCTCCGCCGTGGTCGGTTTCATGCGCACCTTCGGCATGGATGAGCCCATGGGCTGCTACGACGACATCGAGCAGGCCGACGCCTTCGTGCTCTGGGGCTCCAACATGGCCGAGATGCACCCCATCCTCTGGTCACGGATGTCCGATCGCCGCCTCTCCAACCCGGATGTGCAGGTGCACGTGCTCTCCACCTTCGAGCACCGCAGCTTCGAGCTGGCGGACAACGGCATGGTGTTCACGCCCCAGACCGACTTGGCGATCCTCAACTACATCGCCAACTACATCATCCAGAACGACAAGGTGAACTGGGACTTCGTCAACAAGCACACCCAGTTCCGCAAGGGGGTCACTGACATCGGCTACGGCCTGCGCCCGACTCACCCGACACAGCAGAAGGCCAAAAACCCCGACAGCGGCGACTCCACCCCCATGAGCTTCGACGACTTCGCGAAGTTCGTGGCGGATTACGACGTCGACTCCGTGGCCAAGCTCTCCGGCGTCTCCAAGGAGAAGCTGGAAAAACTGGCCCAGATCTATGCGGATCCGGACAAGAAGGTGGTCTCCTACTGGACCATGGGCTTCAACCAGCACACCCGTGGCGTCTGGGCGAACAACCTCTGCTACAACATCCACCTGCTGACCGGCAAGATCTCCACCCCGGGATCGGGTCCCTTCTCCCTGACCGGCCAGCCCTCCGCCTGCGGCACGGCGCGGGAAGTGGGCACCTTCGCCCACCGCCTGCCCGCCGACATGGTGGTCACCGACCCCAAGCACCGCGCCATCGCCGAGAAGATCTGGAAGCTGCCGGAAGGCACCATTCCCGAGCAGGTGGGTTATCACGCCGTGCTGCAAAACCGCATGCTCAAGGACGGCAAGCTCAACGCCTACTGGGTGATGTGCAACAACAACATGCAGGCCGGTCCCAACATGAACGAGGAGGGGTTGCCCGGTTATCGCAACCCGGCCAACTTCATCGTGGTCTCCGACCCTTACCCGACAGTGACCGCGCAAGCGGCTGACCTAATCCTGCCCACCGCCATGTGGGTGGAGAAAGAGGGTGCCTATGGCAACGCCGAGCGCCGCACCCAGTTCTGGCACCAGCAGGTGAAGGCGCCGGAAGGTGCCAAGTCCGACCTGTGGCAACTGATGGAGTTCTCCAAGCGCTTCACCGTGGAAGAGGTGTGGCCGGCGGAGCTGATTGCCAAGATGCCGGAAGTGAAGGGCAAGACCCTGTTCGAGGTGCTCTACGCCAACGGTCAGGTCAACCAGTTCCCGAAAGAGCAGAGCAAGGGGGCGCTGAACGACGAGGCGGAACACTTCGGTTTCTACGTGCAGAAGGGGTTGTTCGAGGAGTACGCCTCCTTCGGTCGCGGCCACGGCCACGATCTGGCGCCCTTCGATCAGTACCACGAGGCCCGTGGCCTGCGCTGGCCCGTGGTGGACGGCAAGGAGACCCTGTGGCGCTATCGCGAAGGGTTCGACCCCTATGTGAAGGCGGGGGAAGGGGTGCGCTTCTACGGCAAGCCGGACGGCAAGGCGGTGATCTTCGCGCTGCCTTACGAACCTGCCGCCGAGGCTCCGGATAAAGAGTACGACATGTGGCTCTCCACCGGCCGCGTGCTGGAGCACTGGCACACCGGCACCATGACCCGCCGGGTGCCCGAGCTCTATCGCGCCTTCCCGGATGCGGTGCTCTTCATGCACCCGGAAGATGCCAAGGCCCGCGGCGTGCGCCGTGGTGAAGAGGTGATCGTCGCCTCCCGCCGTGGCGAGGTGAAGACCCGGGTCGAGACCCGCGGTCGCAACCGTCCGCCCAAAGGCCTGGTGTTCATGCCCTTCTTCGATGCGAGCCAGCTGGTCAACAAGCTGACCCTGGACGCCACGGATCCCCTCTCCAAAGAGACGGATTACAAGAAGTGCGCCGTCAAGGTCATGAAGGCGTAAGGCGGGGCCGGGGGGATGAGCCGCAGCCGTCGCCAGTTCCTGGCCGACCTTGCCAAGGGGGCCTGCTCCGTGGGCCTGCTGGGTGTGGGTCTGGGCTCGGTGGCCCGCCAGCAGGCGCAGGCGGTGCCCGCCCAGGCACTGCGGCCGCCGGCGGCACTGGGGGAGGCTGACTTCCTCGGTGCCTGCGTGCGCTGCGGGCTCTGCGTTGAAGCCTGCCCCTACGACACCCTCAAGCTTGCCCGGCTGCTGGATCCCGTGACCACGGGCACCCCCTATTTCGAGGCCCGCGCCGTCCCCTGCGAGATGTGTGACGACATCCCCTGCGTGGCGGCCTGCCCGAGCGGGGCGCTGGATCAGGGGATGACGAACATCGATCAGGCGCGCATGGGGGTGGCGGTGCTCATCGATCACGAGACCTGCCTCAACTACCTGGGGCTGCGCTGCGATGTCTGCTATCGGGTCTGCCCCTTGATAGACAAGGCGATCACCCTAGAACTGCAACGCAATCCGCGCACCGGCAAGCACGCCATGTTTCTGCCCACGGTACACAGCGACCTGTGCACCGGCTGCGGCAAGTGCGAGCACGCCTGCGTGCTGGAGACGGCGGCCATCAAGGTGGTACCCCGTCAGCTCGCCAAGGGTGAGCTCGGTCATCACTACCGGCTCGGCTGGGAAGAGAAGGCCAAGGCGGGCAAGTCCCTCATCGGTGAGCGACTCACCCTGCCCACCCGCAAACCGGAGGGGCTATGAGTCGGTATCCAGGGGCCGAGGCCAGCGCCAGGCTGGGGTGGTGGCGTGCCCATCGCTTCCTGCTGCTGCGTCGTCTCTGCCAGTTCGGCGTGCTGGGGCTCTTCCTGCTGGGGCCGCTCGCTGGGGTCTGGATCCTCAAGGGCAATCTCTCCAGCTCCCTGTTGCTGGAGACGGTGCCCCTCACGGATCCGCTCACCCTGCTGCAGTCGGTGGCGGCGGGCCATTGGCCCATCACCACCCTGTGGCTCGGGGCTGTAGTAGTGCTGGCCGGTTACTGGCTGGTCGGGGGGCGGGTGTTCTGCTCCTGGGTCTGCCCGGTCAACCTGGTCACGGACGCTGCCGCCTGGCTCAGGGCCCGGCTCGGGCTCAAGGGCAACGGCCAGTTCAACCGCAACCCCCGCTACTGGCTGCTGGCCATGGTGCTGGTGGCGCCCGCCATCACCGGCGTGCTGGTGTGGGAGCTGGTCAATCCGGTCTCCTTGGCCATGCGCGGCCTGCTGTTTGGCATGGGGGCGGGCTGGGGTCTGCTGGTGGCCCTGTTCCTGTTCGATCTGTTCGTGGTGGAGCGGGGCTGGTGTGGTCACCTCTGTCCGGTGGGGGCCTTCTATGCCCTGGTCAACCGGGTCGGGTTTATCAAGATTTCTGCCAGGGGGCGTGAGCGGTGCAGCAACTGCATGGATTGTTATGCGGTCTGCCCGGAGCGTCCCATCCTGCGCGGCCCGGTTCACGGGGCCAGGCGCGGTCACGGGCCCTTGATTGTGGCTCAGGAGTGTACCAACTGCGGCCGTTGCATCGATGTCTGCGCGGAGCAAGTTTTCGAAATCACTACAGGTTTTGCCGTCAAGGCAGAGAAAACGTCGGAGAACAAATAATGAAAAAGCTGATTGGAGCAATGCTGGCCTGCCTGATGGCGGGCTCCTTGATGGCAGCCACCCCCGAGATCACCAACAGCACGGGGGGGATCAAGTCGGAGCGGGGGAGCACGGATCTGGTGACCGAGGCGGATGCCGCCCCGCTCAAGAACTACCGCAAGGATGGGGATCCCTATGATCGCCAGTACATGCATCAGCCGCCGCTGATCCCCCACGATACCCGCAACTACGAGGTGGACAACAAGGTCAACAAGTGCCTGGCCTGCCACAGCTTCAAGAACGCCAGCAAGATGAAGGCGCCCAAGATAAGCCCGACGCACTTCGAGACCCGCGACGGCATGACCCTTGGCGAAGTGTCCCCCCGTCGCTACTTCTGCCTGCAGTGCCACGTGCCGCAAGCGGATGCCAAGCCGCTGGTGGAAAATACGTTTAAACCAGTTGAAGCGCTGAACTGAGGGACCCCCAGATGAAATTACCCGGCTTTATCCAGCGTCTGTGGACCACCTTCAAGTCCCCCTCGAAGGCGGCCCTCTGGGTGCTGCTGCTGATGGGCTTCTTCGGCGGTGTCATCTTCTGGGGCGGCTTCAACACCGCCATGGAGGCCTCCAACACCGAGAAGTTCTGCACCGGCTGTCACGAGATGAAGGACAACGTCTTCGTGGAGTACCGCGACACCATCCACTATGCGAACCGCTCAGGGGTGCGCGCCAGCTGCCCCGATTGCCACGTGCCCCACGAATGGACCTACAAGATCATTCGCAAGGTACAGGCCTCCAAGGAGCTGTGGGGCATGCTGACCGGCAAGGTGGATACCCGCGAGAAGTTTGAATCCCACCGCCGGGAGATGGCGGAGCGGGAGTGGCAGCGGATGAAGGAGACGGATTCCCGCGAGTGCCGCAACTGCCACAACTTCGAGTACATGGACTTCTCCCTGCAGGGGCGGCGGGCGGCCCAGATGCACTCCACCAACCTGGCAAGCGGTCAGAATACCTGCATCGATTGCCACAAGGGGATAGCCCATCAGCTGCCTGACATGAAGGGCGTGGAAGGGTTCTAAGGCGCCGGGCCATCGGAGCGGATAGCGCCGCTTCGATGGCCTTTGATTTTTATGGGCCTTTTAACCCCTGCGCCAGACATCTTTTGATAGAATCCCTTCCCGGTAACGGGGCGCCCCTGTCGGCGCGCTTTCACCGACCGGCATGACCGGGCGACGCGTACCCCTCTTCTTCCTCTCGTGGTCAATGAATGATTGACAGGATTTGTCCTATGGCATCCAGAAACATGGCACCCAAAAACAGCGAATTCATCCCTCTCAAGATTGCCGTGCTGACGGTCTCCGACAGCCGCACCGCCGCCGACGACAGCTCGGGGGATTATCTGGTATCGGCTCTGACCCAGGCGGGGCATCGACTCGCGGATCGGGCCCTGTGCGCCGACAACCTGTTCCGGATCCGGGCCCAGGTGAGCCAGTGGATCGTCGACGAGGCGGTCCAGGTGGTGCTGATCAACGGCGGCACCGGCTTCAATGAACAGAACCGGGTGCCGGAAGCGGTGGGAGTGCTGTTCGAGCGCACCGTACAGGGCTTTGGCGAGATGTTCCGCCAGCTCTCCTTCTCCGAGATAAAGGGCTCGGCCATGCAGAGCCGCGCCCTGGCCGGGCTCGCCAATCGCACCCTGATCTGCTGCCTGCCGGGCTCCACCGGCGCCTGCCAGCTCGGCTGGGAGCAGCTCATCCGGGATCAGCTGGACGCCCGCACCAGGCCGTGCAACTTCGTGTCCCATCTGTGATCTTGGGAGTTTATCTCGATCATCCATCTTATTTTTCGATAGGGGAATAGATGAACCTGACCCATCTCAACCAGAGCGGCGAGGCCCACATGGTGGACGTCACCGACAAGCAGGTCACCCAGCGAGAGGCCCGCGCCGAGGCCTTCGTGACCATGGCCCCCGCGACCCTGGCCCTGATCCTCGGCGGTCAGCACCACAAGGGGGACGTGTTCGCCACCGCCCGCATCGCTGGCATCATGGCGGCCAAGAAGACCGCCGATCTCATTCCCCTCTGCCACCCTCTGGCCCTGACCCGGGTGGAGGTAGAGATTGAGGCCCAGCCCGAGCACAATAGGGTCCATATCCGCACCCTCTGCAAGCTCTCCGGCAAGACAGGGGTGGAGATGGAGGCGCTCACCGCGGCGTCCGTGGCGGCGCTGACCATCTACGACATGTGCAAGGCGGTGCAAAAGGACATGGTGATCGAGCACGTCAGGCTGGTGGAGAAGAAGGGCGGCAAGTCCGGCCACTTCCAGCTGGGCTCCCAGGCAGGAGAGAAGGCATGATCAAGGTACTGTTTTTTGCGCAAGTAAGGGAGCTGGTGGGCTGTGACGAGCTCTGCCTGCCCAGCGACTATGCCACGGCCGAAGCGCTTCGTGGGGCCTTGTGCGAGCGCGGCGACAAGTGGGCCCTGGCGCTCGAATCGGGCAAGCTGCTGGTGGCGGTCAACCAGACCCTGGTGCCGCTCGATACGCCGCTCAATGATGGCGATGAAGTGGCCTTCTTCCCCCCCGTGACCGGAGGCTGAGAATGAGCGAGATAACGACCGTGGATCGCATCCTGGTGCAGCGGGCCGACTTCTCCCTGGGGGAGGAGTATGAGCGCCTCGCCGCCCGCCATGACAGCGGCGCCATCGTCACCTTCGTCGGCAAGGTGCGTGACTTCAATCAGGGGGATGCGGTCAAGGGGCTCTCCCTCGAGCACTACCCCGGCATGACCGAGAAGGCCCTGACGGACATAGTCACAGAGGCCCGTGGCCGCTGGCCGCTGCAGGAGTGCACCCTGATCCATCGCATCGGCGATCTGCTGCTCGGGGATCAGATCGTGCTGGTGGCGGTGAGCAGCGCCCACAGGGACGCCGCATTCGAGGCCTGCCACTTCATCATGGATTTTTTGAAGACCCGGGCACCGTTCTGGAAAAAAGAGCTGACCGCCGAGGGCGTTCAACGCTGGGTCGAGGCCAAGGCGAGCGATGACGCCGCCGCCGCCCGCTGGCGGCAAGCGCCCTAGCCAGCCCGGTTCGATGACAGGGGAGCGCCGCGGGCGCTCGCCACCACTTGCTTCGGGTTTGCCGGAGCCTCAAGGAGACAGGGAATGAAGAAACAGTTGTCCGTGGTGTTGCTCGGCCTCGTGGCCGGCGCCTTGCACAGCGGGGCCGCTCGGGCCGATGAAGTCAGGGTAGCGGTGGCCGCCAACTTCAAGGGCACCATAGAGCGCATCGGCAAGGAGTTCACCGCCAAGACAGGCCACAGCGTCGTCATCAGCTCGGCGGCCACCGGGGTGCTCTACACCCAGATCACCCACGGCGCCCCCTTCGATCTCTTCCTCTCCGCCGACGTGGCCACCCCTGAAAAACTGGAGGCGGAGGGCAAGGGGAGCGGTCGCTTCACCTACGCCATCGGCCAGCTCGGCCTGTGGCAGAAGGGGGGACCTGCCCCTGACGAGGCCACCTTGCGCAACTGGCAGGGGGAGCTGGCCATCGCCAACCCGAAGACCGCCCCCTATGGCGCCGCCGCCATGGCAACCCTGGCCCACCTCAAGCTCGATCCCAAGCAGTATCGGGTGCTGACCGGTACCAACATCAGCCAGACCTGGCAGTTCGTCGACACCGGCAATGCGAAGCTGGGCTTCGTCGCCTGGGCCAACCTGGTGGAAGCGGGCAAGACAGGCGAAGCCTGGGCGGTACCGGCCGACTTCTACCCCCCCATAGAGCAGCAGGGTCTGGTCCTGAAGAAGGGGGAAGCAGTCGATGCCCTGGTGGCCTGGCTCAAGGGCCCGGGTCAGGCGCAGATCAAGGCCGCGGGCTATGCCCTGCCCCGATAAGGGGATGGTTCAGATGCGATACCCTGAGTGGCCGGCCTTCGGGTCGGCCACTCTTTGCAATGAGGATGGATACCATGCCGTTGGGGGCATTTATCAACCGGGAGGTCGGCGATGAGTGAAGGGGATCTGCTGGCGGTCTGGCTCACCCTCAAGCTGGCGGCCAGTACCACCGCCATCCTGCTGCTGCTGTCGCCGCCGCTTGCCTGGTGGCTGTCGCGCAGCCAGCACCGGCTGCGGCCGCTGGTGGAGGCCCTGGTGGCGCTGCCCCTGGTGCTGCCGCCGACCGTGCTCGGCTTCTATCTGTTGCTCGCCTTCTCGCCGGAGTACGGCCTCGGCGCCTGGTGGCGGGAGACCTTCGGGACCCCGCTCGCCTTCAGCTTCCTCGGCCTGCTGTTTGCCTCCATCCTCTATTCGCTCCCCTTCGTGGTGCAGCCGCTCACCTCCGCCTTCGTCAACATGGGCAACAAGGAGCTCGAGGCCGCCGCCACCCTGGGGCTGGGGCCCCTTGAGCGCTTCTTTCAGATCATCTTGCCGATGACGCTGCCGAGCTTCGTGATGGCGGCGGCGCTGGGCTTTGCCCACACCCTGGGGGAGTTTGGCGTGGTGCTGATGATAGGGGGCAACATCCCCGGCGAGACCCAGGTGCTCTCCATCGCCCTGTTTGATCACGTGGAAGCCATGGATTATCGGCACGCCCACTACCTGGCGGGTGGCCTGATGGGCTTCTCCCTGGTGATGCTGGTGCTGGTCTATGGCGTCTTGCAGCGCCGGCAGCGGAGGTTGTTCGGATGAGCCTGCACCTCAAGGCCAGCCGTGCGTTCGGCGCCTTCACCCTGGCGTGCGATCTGGCGCTGCCCCTTGGCGGCATTCTCGGCCTCTTTGGCCCCTCCGGCTGTGGCAAGAGCACCTTGCTGCGCATCATCGCCGGGCTGGACCGTGCCCCCTCGGACGTCCTGCGCTGGCAGGGACGGGAGCTGGCGGCCCTGCTGCCGGAGGCGCGCCGCATCGGGCTGGTGTTCCAGGACTCCCGCCTCTTTCCCCATATGACGGTGCTCGGCAACCTGCAGCTGGCGGCGGGCAAGGGGCGAGGGCGCTGGCGGCCCGAGGCGCTGGCGGAGCGGCTCGGCTTTGCGGATCTGCTGGGGCAGCCCGCCCACGGCCTCTCCGGCGGCCAGCGCCAGCGGGTGGCCCTGGGGCGGGCCCTGCTGGCAGAGCCGGATCTGCTGCTGCTCGATGAACCCTTCTCGGCGCTGGACAGCCGCAGCCGTATCCATCAGGCCCATGTGCTCAAGGGGTTGCAGCGCGAAAGCGGCATCCCCATGATCTTCGTGAGCCACGCCATGGAGGAGGTGAGCCTGCTCTGCGATCAGCTGGTGCTGCTGGCAGATGGCAGGCTGGAGGCGCAAGGCAGGCCGAGCGAGATCTTCGCCCGCACCGACCTGTCGCTGGCCAGTCGCGACGATGCCGGTGTCATGCTGACGGCGACCCTGGCCCACTACGACGACGCCGAGCAGATGGCGACCCTGCAACTCGGGGATCAGAGCCTGAGGGTCACCATGGAGCATGCCCCCGACGAGACAGGGGAGTTGCAGATCAAGGTGGCGGGACGGGATCTGGTGATCGCCACCGCCCCCATCGCGCACTCCAGCCTCTCCAACTGCCTCGAGACCCGGCTGCTGGAGGCGCGGGAGGTGAGGCCGGGGCAAACCCTGTTGCAGTTGGCGCTGGGGCAGCAGATACTGCTGGCCCGGATCACCAGCCGCTCCGCTAAGCGGCTGGCGCTGGTGCCGGGGCAGCGCCTCTACGCCTACATCAAGGTGGTGAGCCTGGTGGGAGAGGGCTGAGGGGCGTGTCGCCACAGCATGGGCAGCAAGGCCGTCGGTGGCCGCTATCGAGTCGAGAGGGAGAGCACGGGTGCGTCGCAACCAGGTAATGAAATCCCATGGATTGGCCTTGCGCAGCGCGGGGGAGGGCCCCTTGCTGCTCCTGCTGCACGGCCTTGGCTCCTCCAGCCTCGACTGGCAGGCCCAGATCGAGCACTTCTCCCAGCACTACCGGGTGGTGGCGCTGGATCTGCGCGGCCACGGCCAGAGCATGCAGGAGGGGCCCTTCGATGTGCCCACCCTGGCGGCGGACGTGGCCCGCTGGCTCGAGGAGCAGCCGGAACCCGCCTGGGTGGTGGGGCTGTCGCTCGGGGCCATGGTGGCGCTGGAGCTGGCGCTGCGACTGCCCCACAAGGTGCGGGGGCTGGTGCTGGTCAACGGCTTCAGCGAGTTTCTGCTGGAGACGCCAAGGGAGCAGGAGCGCCATGCCATGCGCCTCAAGTGGCTGCGCTGGTTTGGCATGCGGCCGCTGGCCTGGTGGCTGGGGCGCGAACTCTTCCCCGGCCCCGAGCTCGCCCAGGTGCGCCACACCTTCCGGCTGCGCTTCGTGCGCAGCAACAAGAAAAAGACCTACAAGGCACTGCTGGAGGCGCTGCCCGGCTGGTCGGTGCGCGCCCGGCTCGGCAGCCTCTGGCAGCCGGTGGCCATCATCTCCACCAGTCACGACTACCTGCCGCTCGCCAAACGGGTGGAGCAGTTCGCCTCCCTGCCCAACGCCAGCATCCATACCCCCGAGGGCCATCACGCCTGGCCCGCGGAAGATCCCGCCGGGTTCAATCATTTGCTTCACCGGATTTTAGAAACCCATTAGACTTGTCGCCCTTTAGCCTTATTCCCCGTGTATGTATTGGTCCGATCGCCTTGCCAATGGCACAAGGCAAGGCAATCGGACCCGTCTGCCCTATTGAACAGGTATTTCCTCATGTCTGAAGTAATGAAAATGGCCATCGATGATGGCTCCACCAACGTCAAGGTGAGCTGGATCGAGAACAAGGTGCTCAAGACCATCATCTCCCCCAACTCCTTTCGCAAGGATTGGAAGAGCGCCGCCTTGCGCAAGGACAAGAAGATCTACAACTACGAAATAGGCAACACCAAGTACACCTATGACGCCACCTCGGACAAGTCCCTGGCCACCACCCATGTGGAGTACCAGTACGACGATCTGAACCTGCTCTCCGTGCATCATGCCCTGCTGCAGACCGGCGTGACCCCTTGCGATGTGGCCATCACAGTGACCCTGCCCATCACCGAGTTCTACAGCCCGGACGATTGCCAGCGCAACGAAGAGAAGATAGAGAAGAAGCGGCGTAACCTGATGCGGGCCATCAGCCTCAACAAGGGTGAGCTGTTCAACATCGTCAGCGTGGAGGTGATGCCGGAGAGCCTGCCTGCGGCACTCTCCCGCCTGATTGGCTCGGGCTGCAACGAGTTCACCAAGACGCTGGTGATCGATTGCGGTGGCACCACCCTGGACATGGGGATCATCGTCGGCGAGTTTGACGACGTCTCCGATGTGTATGGCAACAACGAGATCGGTGTCTCCATGGTGACAGACGCCACTCGCAAGGCGCTGGCGGCGGCGGACAGCGATTCGAGCTATCTGGTGGCCAACGAGTTCATCAAGCGTCGCCACGACATGAGCTTCGTGCGGGACGTGGTCAACGACGAGAGCCAGATCCCCAAGATCCTCGAGAAGATGCAGAACAAGATCGATGAGCTGGGCTCCCAGGTAGCCCACGAGGCGAAGAAGTTCGCCAAGAACCCGAACCGGGTCTATCTGGTTGGCGGCGGGGCGTCGCTGATCTTTGAGGCCATCAAGGCCGCCTACCCGACCCTGGGTGAGCGGGTCGAGCTGCTGGACGATGCCCAGTCCGCCCTGGCCCGGGAGATCTGCCTCTACACCACGGAAGAGGAAGAGGTGTACCGTGAGGCGCCGGTGATGGCCGAGGTTGGCGATGAGTAGCCAACTCAAGCGCATGACCTTCTCCATCTTCATGGATCCGGGTGCGCTGGAGTCTGACCGCTATGCCGCCGGGGTCTTGCAGAGCTGGTACCAGCGGGCGCGCAAGATCCAGGACGATGTGGAGGAGTTCGACTTCTCCAAAAGTCGTTTTCACAAGGACATCTACCTCTCCGGCATGTTCATGTATGTGCTGGCCCCCAGTCTGTGCAAGGCGGTGGCCAATGCCTTCGGCCCCGAGCAGGTGAATTTCGAGACCTTGCGCCATGTCTTTGCCAGCTGTGGCTTCGCACTGGGGGAGGGGACTGCCCCTGCCGTGAGCGACACCATGATCGACGAGATAGTGGCCAGGCTGGCCCCCCGCCTTGGTCAGGACAACAGTGCCCGCATGGTGGAGGAGATAGTGCAACGCCTGGGTCAGCCCCAGGCCATGCCCTCTTCGGATCATCTGGTGGACGAGATAGTGAGCCGGCTCGGCGAGCAGCAGCCCACCGAGCTGTGGGATGAGCTGAGGCAGGGGCTGCCTGCCCCGCTCGATCACGATCTGCTGGCAGAAACCATAGCGGGCAAGCTGCCCGTGGCGGCGGCCGAGCAGGATCTGGCGCCCCTTGCCAGCAGCATCCAGCTGCTCTCGCGCCAGCTGGAGGAGCAATCCCGGCTCATTCGCGAGCAACACCTGCTGATCCAGCGACTGGCCAGCGCCCCGGCTCGCCAGGGGGCGGCAGGCGCCGAGGCTGAGCCCCTGGTGGAGGATCTCTCGAGCCAGGTCGCGAACATGAAGAAGGTCAAGGCCAAGGGGATCTTCTAGGGCGCCAGCCCGGGTCTCTGCACTCCCATGCAAAAATGCCGAACCCCTGGGTTCGGCATTTTTGTTGATGGTGTTCTGCCGCTCAGGGCTGGGAGCAGACCGGGCAGTCCGGGCGCTTGGGGAGCTTCAGCTTGCGAAAGCTGCCACTCAGGCCGTCGATCATCAGCAGGCGGCCGCTGTGGCTCCTGCCCATGCCTGCCAAGAGCTTGATGGCTTCCAGCGCCTGCAGGCTGCCCACCAGACCGACCACGGGGGCCAGCACTCCAGCCTCGACACAGGTCAGGGACTGCTCGCCAAAGAGGGCGCTCAGGCAGGCGTAGCAGGGCTCGTCCTCCTGCCAGGTAAAGCTGCAGAGCTGCCCCTCCAGCCGGATGGCGGCGCCGGACACCAGGGGCACCCTGTGTCGGCGGGCGCGCTGGTTGAGCAGATTGCGGATGGCGACGTTGTCGGTACAGTCGAGCACCAGCTGGTGCTCTGGCAACAGGGCATCGAGCAGCGCCTCGTCGGCGAGGAGGGCGTGGGTTTCCACCTCTAGCCAGGGGTTGAGGGCCCGCAGCGTCTTGGCGGCGGAGTCCACCTTGTGCATGCCGATGCGCTCGTCGCTGTGCAGCACCTGGCGCTGCAGATTGGAGAGCTCTACCCGATCGAAATCCACCAGGGTGAGGTGGCCGACCCCGGCCACCGCCAGATACTGGCTAGCGGCGCAGCCCAAACCCCCGGCGCCTATCACCAGCACCCGGGCCTGCTTGAGCGCCTCCTGCCCCTCGAAATCGAAAGATTTAAGAATGATCTGACGGTTGTAGCGAAGCAGCTCCGCATCGCTCAGGATCTCGCTCACAGCAGCAGCCCCGAGAAGGGCTCGACGGTCACCGTCTCACCGGCGGCCACCTTGCCCCGTTCCTGCTCGAGCACTATGTAGCAGTTGGCCCGGGACAGGGAGCTGAACACCCCGGAGTCCTGGGAGCCGGTGCTGCGCACCTCGAGGCCGTCAGGCCCCTGGCTCAGGATGCCGCGCTGGAAGTCCAGGCGTCCCGGCGCCTTCTTGAGGGGCTCGGCCGCCATGGCCTGCAGCGGCAGGGGGCGTGCGAAGTGGTGGCCGGCCAGCCTGGCCAGCGCAGGTTGCACCAGCTGATCGAAGGTGACCATGGCGGAGACGGGGTTGCCCGGCAGGCCGAAGAACCAGGCGTTTGGCAGGCGGCCGAAGGCAAAGGGCTTGCCCGGCTTGATGGCGAGCTTCCAGAAACCTATCTCGCCAAGCTCCTCCAGCAACTGCTTGGTGAAGTCCGCTTCCCCCACCGAGACGCCCCCCGTGGTGATCAGGGCATCGGCCTCGCGGTCGGCCTGGATGAAGGCGGCGCGCAGGGCGGCCGGATCGTCGGGGATGATGCCAAGATCCAGGCACTCTATGCCCATGCGGGTCAGCATGGCCTTGACCCCGTAACGGTTGGAATCATAGATGTCGCCGTGGGCGAGGGGCGTGCCCAGGGGCTTGAGCTCGTCCCCCGTGCTGAAGATGGCCACCTTGAGGGGACGGCGCACCGTCACCGTGGCGATGCCCAAGGAGGCCAGCAGCGGCAGATCCCGGGGACTGAGACGCAGGCCGCTGGCCAGCACTTGCGATCCTTGCGCCAGATCCTCGCCCCGGCGGCGGATGTTCTGGCCAGGGAAGGGAGTCGTCAGAAAAGTGATCCCGTTGCCGCCTTCCTGCGTTTCTTCCTGCATCACGACCGCCTCCGTGCCCGCCGGCACAGGGGCGCCGGTCATGATGCGGATGCAGTGACCGGCCGGCCACTCGCCCTCATAGGGCTGGCCGGCGAAGGCCTTGCCCGCGACGGGGAGCGGGGCGCCGGCGGCGAGATCCGCCAGGCGCACGGCATAGCCGTCCATGGCGGCGTTGTCGAAGGGGGGTACCGACAGGGGGGAGCTTATCTCCTCGGCCAGTATCCGATCCAGCGCCTGGGGCAGCGGCAACTGCTCCGTCTCGCAGCGGCAGCCGAGTTGTTCCAGCATCCCTTGCAGGGCCTTGTCCAAGGGGAGGAGTGCACCGGTATCGAATCCCATCATCATGACCTCTCTGGTGTATAGGGGGCGGATTATCCCAAAAATCCGTCCGTATGGGCAGGCGGATCGCGCAGGAACGCGGGGAAAGCCGATTTTTGCCGCGATGAGAGTAAGGTCAACTCCTTGAATTACCTCCTTGTGGGTGGTGTGAGAGGCGCGCTTGCATGTGGAGTGCCAGACCTGTGCCCGGCGCCCCGAACGGGAGGGGGAGAGGGTAAAACAGGGCGGTTTGGCATAAAGTCAGGTGCCGGGCTTGAGTTAGTTTGAATTATGACAATAATCGCCCTGTAACATTGCGCCACGGCACCACGTCGATGGCCAGCACAGTCCCTGAGCGTGGGAGAGAAACAAGATGACGAGCTTTAGCCAGGAAGCCCTGTTGGTCAGGGCAGCGCTCGAGGCCGAGGGCCTGGAGACACCACTGGTGGCCAATGGGTTGAACGGCCAGCAGAAGAAGGAAAACATCGAAGGCCATATGCGCGCCATCATGGAGACGCTGGGGCTGGATCTGGCCGATGACAGTCTGGCCGAGACGCCGCACCGCATCGCCAAGATGTACGTGAACGAGATCTTCTCCGGCCTCGACTATGCCACCTTCCCCAAGGTGACGGTGATCGAGAACAAGATGAAGGTGGACGAGATGATCATGGTGCGGGACATCAGCCTCACCAGCACCTGTGAGCACCACTTCGTCACCATAGACGGGCTGGCCCACGTGGCCTACATCCCCCGTGGCAAGGTGATCGGGCTGTCGAAGATCAACCGCATAGTGCAGTTCTTCGCCCGCCGTCCCCAGGTCCAGGAGCGGCTCACCCAGCAGATCCTGCTGGCGTTGCAGACCCTGCTCGGCACCAGGGACGTGGCCATCAGCATCAAGGCGACCCACTTCTGCGTGAAGGCCCGTGGCGTGATGGATTCCACCTCCTATACCACCACCACCTCCCTCGGCGGTGTGTTCAAGACCCAGCCAGACACCCGTGCCGAGTTTCTCGGTGGCCTGAAAGGCTAGTCACCCGGGGGCATGTCCCACCGACATGCCCCGACATCTTCCCTCCTGTCTGCCGCTCCGGTTTCTTTTCTGAAAAAAATCCTAAAGTGATGCCCGCGCGGGCCGATACAGCTCTCCGTGCCACGGGATGGCCTGTTTGGCACCCGTTTGGCCCCCTCGTTCGTGCCGATACGGATGAGGTTTGAATGACTGCTATGGATGGCAGCTAGCGTGCTCGCGCCTCGAAGGGCCGGCGCCGACGAATGCCACTTGATGACCCATATGCAGGACATGCCATGAACACCATGACGATAGGCAAGAAACTCTCCGCCGGCTTTGCCGTACTCGGCCTGATGATGGCCTTTATCGGCGGCTTTTCACTGTTTGAATTCAGCACCATGAACCGGGCCGCCATCGGATTCACCGACAGCATACTGCCCGCTGTGGTGCGCACCAGCACCCTGGGCGAGACCATCAATGCGGTGCGCCGCTACGAGCTGGATGTCTTTCTGGTGGCGGACGATCCCCAGCAGCAGGCCCATTACCGCAATGAGAGCGAGAAGAGCCTGAGGGAGGCCGGGCAGCAGATAGCGGCCCACGATGCCACCATCTGGGCGGAGGATCTGGAGGAGCGCCGCACCTTCGACATCGTCAAGGCGGACTGGGAGAAATACCTCGGCCTGCACCAGCGCATCCGGCAGATGCAGGATGCCGGTCAGATGACCGAGGCCCAGCACCTCTTCATGGGGGAGGGGATCACCCTCTACACCAACCTGGCCAAGTCGGTTGGCGACCTGGTGCGCATCAACCATGGCTATGCCGATGCCTCCCGCAAGGTAGTGGTGGGAGCGTATGACTCCGCCAAGCTGAGCGTCACCCTGGCCCTGCTGATCGGTCTGGTGCTGGTGGTCTGCCTCTCCGTGGTGCTGACCCGCCAGATCCGCGACCCGCTCATCATGCTGGCCCGCCAGGCCCAGCGCATCGCGGGCGGCGATCTCGGCAAGGGGGAGCTGCAGGAGTGGATCCGCGGCAGTCGCTTCAACCGCGACGAGCTGGGTCAGCTCGGCTCGGCCATCGACCGCATGCAGGGGTCGCTGGCGGACCTGGTGAGCGAGATAGCCGGCTCGGTGAGCCAGCTCAGCAGCGCGGTGGAGGAGGTGAGCGCCATCTCCGAGCAGTCCGCCAGGGGCATGGCCAGCCAGCAGAGCGAGGTGTCCCAGGTGGCCACCGCCATGAACGAGATGCAGTCCACCGTCAATGAGGTGGCCCGCAACACCACGGATGCCATGAGCGCGGCCAAGGATGCCTCTCGCACCTCGACCCAGGGCAACCAGGTGGTGCGCAGCGCCATCGGCAGCATAGAGCAGGTCTCCCGGCAGATTGAGCAGGCGGGCACTGTGGTGTCGCAGCTGGAAGCGGACAGCGCCAGCATCAGCATGGTGCTGGATGTCATTCGCGGCATCGCCGAGCAGACCAACCTGCTGGCACTCAACGCCGCCATAGAGGCGGCCCGGGCCGGCGAGCAGGGGCGTGGTTTTGCGGTCGTCGCGGACGAAGTGCGCTCCCTGGCCCAGCGTACCCAGGCCTCCACCGCCGAGATCAGCAAGATGATAGAGCTGTTGCAGGAGCGCACCGCCGAAGCGGGCAACGCCATGCAACTGAGCCGCCAGCAGATGCAGGAGAGCGTCGGGTTGGCACGGGAAGCGGGGGAGAGCATCGACAGCATCAATGGCGCCGTCACCCAGATAAGCGACATGAACACCCTGATCGCCACCGCCACCGAAGAGCAGAACGCGGTGACCGAGGAGCTCAACCGCAGCATAGTGAATATCCACAATGCCGCCGACGAGAACGCCCAGGGGGCCCAGCAGACCGCCCAGGCCTGTGTCGAGCTGAGCAAGCTGGCCAACAACCTGCACCATATGACCCAGCGCTTCACCCTCTAAGCCCTGGTCCATGGACAGCACAAGGCCCCGCCAATTGGCGGGGCCTTGTGCTTGTCGCCGCACGACCGGCGCCAGCCTGCTGACGGGCGGTCGTCCTGTTAGCCCGTCACCTACCGGATGGGGGGATGACAGGCCGGATGTTCGAATTCGCTCACAAATCGGCGATTAATTTCATGCGGGGCCGTTTGCACCCTGCTTGTCAACCCTTATGATGCCCACCTTTTTGGCCCAAGAGACCCACCATCCTCCATGTTTCGCTCCATCAAGTATCAAGTCATGTTCTTTGCAGGTTGCATCCTGCTGGCCACAGTCCTCAGCGTGGTGGGCTACAGCTACCTTTCCTTGGCCAGCATGCAGGATAAGATCCAGCAGGAGAGCCACGACGCCGCCCGCCAGCAGGCCAGGCAGTGGCTGCTGACCCTGGCGGAGGGTCAGGCGAGCGAGGTGGCGCGCTCCTTCGAGCTGGCGCTGGATGCGGGGGAAACCCTGGCGGCGCTGCTGGCGGGCAATGTCCAGCAACGGGAGCCCCTGAACCGGGACGAGGTCACGGCCCTGCTCAAGGACATTGGGGATCGCAACCCGGATTTCCTCAGCATCTACAGCGGCTGGGAGGCGGACAGCTTCGACGGTCAGGATGCGCTCCATACCGGCAATGGTCAGCATAGCCAGCCATCTGGCAACTTCGCCCCCTACTGGAGCCGCGGCCCGGCCGGTTTTGGCCTCAAACCCCTGGGTGATTTCTACAGCAAGACACCGAGCGCGACCGGGATCCGGGCCTCCGAGTGGTATCTCTGTCCCCAGGAGAGCAAGACAAGCTGCGCGGTCGACCCCTCCGTCTATCAGGTCAACGGTCAGCCCACCCTGCTCACCTCCTTCGTGGTGCCTGTGCTGAGCGGGGATCAATACCTCGGCATGGTGGGGATCGACTACTCCCTCAACTACCTGCAACGGCTGGCCGCTAGCATCAGCCAGCGGGTGTTCGACGGGCAGGGGAGGGTGCGCATCATCAGCCCCATGGGCATCATAGCCGCCGACTCGCGCGATGGCGGTGGGGTTGGTCAGTGCTTGCAGGACTCGCAGTTGCTGGCCCAGCTGCAGCGCAGCCAGGCGGGCAGCGACGAGAGCGACGATCGGCTGAGGGTCTTCGCGCCCATCCGCCTCAACAAGGTCAAGCAGGCCTGGGGGATCGCCATCGAGGTGCCGAGCAACGCCCTCTACGCCGACTATGAGCGGATGGCGCAGGCCCGTGCCGAGGCCTTTGGCAAGGGGATCTGGACCCAGCTGCTGGTGGGCATGCTGGTGGCGGGCGCCGGGCTGGTCGGGCTCGCCTTCGCGGCAGGCTCCATCTCCCGGCCAGTACAGCAGACGGCCCGCATGGTGGCACGCCTCTCCAGTGCTGGTGGCGATCTGACCCAGCGTCTGACCCAGAACCGGCGCGACGAGACCGGGGTGCTGGCGGAGGGGATCAACCAGTTCGTCGCGACCGTGCAGGGCATAGTGACCGACACGGCCAGCAGCGTGCACGAGTTGCAGCAGGCAGCGGCGAACTCGGCCCGCCAGGCCCAGCAGGGGATGACCAACAGCCATCATCAGCTGGAACAGGTCGAGCTGGTGGCCACGGCCATTCACGAAATGTCATCGACGGCTGACTCTGTCGCCAGCAGTGCCCAGATCACGGCCCAGGCGGTGGATGAGACCCGCCATGCCGTGCACAAGGGGCAGCAGGTAGTGAGCGCCTCGGCCAGCGGCATTCGTCAGCTGAGCGCGCAGGTCTGCGAGGTATCGGACAGGATCACCGCCTTGCAGCAGCAGGGGGTGCAGATAGGCAGCATCCTGGATGTGATCAGGACCATCTCGGAGCAGACCAACCTGCTGGCACTCAACGCCGCCATTGAGGCGGCCCGGGCCGGCGAGCATGGCCGCGGTTTTGCCGTGGTGGCTGACGAGGTGCGAACCCTGGCCTCCAAGACCCGGGCCTCGACCCAGGAGATCCAGCAGATGATAGACAGGCTGCGGGACACCACGAGCGCCGCGGTCAGCACCATGGCCGAGGGGCGTCACCTGAGCAGCCTGGCACTGCACGATGCGGAGCAGGCGGTGACCGAGCTGGCGACCATAGTGCAGGCAGCCGACCGTATCCAGGACATGGCGACCCAGATCGCGAGCGCCGCCGAGCAGCAATCCAAGGTGAGCGAGGAGATAAACCAGAACGTCAGCAATATCCACGAGCTGGCAACCGCCTCCACCCGGGTGGCCAGGGAGCAGGATGCCCAGAGCCAGCAGATGCACGATCTGACACAGACTGTCATGAACAAGCTGGGACGCTTCCACTACTGATGGCGTTCAGATGCAAACAACAAGGCCCCGCCAATTGGCGGGGCCTTGTTGTTTCTGGCGATGTCGTGAATGAGGGCTGTCCACTCAGGCCCGCGGTTTCGCCGTCGTCGATGTCGATATAACGCTCAGGGAAGGCAGGCTGCCAGGGTTCTTAGCTTAGGCCTACTATGTTGCCGTCGTCGTCGATGTCGATATGGCGATAGGCTGGCAGGCTGCCAAGGCCCGGCATTGTCATGATGGGGCCCGCCAGGGCATAGACGAAACCGGCGCCGGCGCACAGGCGCACCTCCTCGATGGGCACCTCGAAGTCCGTCGGTACTCCCTTGATGGCCGGATCATGGCTGATGGAGAGCGGCGTCTTGGCCACGCAGATGGGCAGCTGATCCCAGCCCTCGGCCGAGAGCCGGGCCAGCTGCTGGCGCGCCTTGTCCGAGAGCCGCACTCCGCGCCCGCCGTAGCCGCACTCCACCAGGGTGGCCAGCTTGGCCGCGAGGCTCATCTCGTTTGGGTAGAGCAGCTTGACCTGGCTCGGCTGCTCGCAGGCCGCCACCACGGCCCGGGCCAGTTCGCTGGCGCCCTTGCCCCCGTCGGTGAAGGCGTGGGAGATGGCGGCGTCACAGGCACCGGCGGCCAGCGCCTCGCGGGCCAGCAGATCCAGCTCGGCCTGGCTGTCGGTGGGGAAGCGGTTGATGGCGACCACCACGGGCACCCCATAACGGCGGGCATTGTTGATATGCCAGGCGAGGTTGGCACAGCCCTGCTTGAGGGTCGGCAGATCTTCCCCCTGGAGGCTCGCCGGCAGCGGCTGGCCCGGGCGAATGTCCAGCAGGCCGCTGTTGGCCTTGAGACCGCGCACCGTGGCCACCAGCACCACGCAGGCGGGGGTGATGCCGGACTGACGGCTCTTGATGTTGAAAAACTTCTCCAGCCCCATGTCGGAGCCAAAGCCCGCCTCGGTCACCACATAGTCGGTGAGGCCCAGGGCGATGCGATCGGCGATGACGGAGGAGTTGCCGTGGGCGATGTTGGCAAAGGGCCCTGCGTGCACCAGCACCGGGGTCTGCTCCGTGGTCTGCATCAGGGTCGGCTGCAGGGCGTCTTTGAGCAGCACCGTCATGGCCCCCGCCACTTCCAGCTGCTCGGCGGTGATGGGATTGCCGTGAATATCGCGAGCCAGCTGGATGCGGCCGATGCGGGCGCGCAAGTCTTTCAGATCGCTGGCCAGCGCCAGAATGGCCATCAGCTCGGAGGCGGCGGTGATGACGAAGCGATCAGAGCGTTCCACCCCATCGGCGGGGCCCCCCTGGCCTAGGGTGAGGTGGCGAAGCGCCCGGTCATTCATGTCCAGGGTGCGCGGCCAGAGGATGTTGGCCGGGTCTATCTCGAGGCGCGGCAAACCGGTTCTGGCGCTGAACTGGTCGCCGAGTTTCTGCTCGTGGAACAGGCGGGCATCCAGGGCCGCCGCCGCCAGGTTGTGGGCGGCGGTGAGGGCGTGAAAGTCCCCGGTGAGGTGCAGGTTCATCTCCTCCATGGGCACCACCTGGGCATGTCCGCCCCCGGCGGCGCCCCCCTTGACCCCGAATACGGGACCTAGGCTCGGTTGGCGTATGGTGGCCATGCTGGGCTGGCCGATGTGGTTGAGGCCCATGGAGAGGCCCAGGGTGGTGACCGTCTTGCCCTCGCCGAGGGGGGTCGGGGTGATGGCGCTCACCAGCACCAGCTTGCCTCTCTGTTTGGGCTGAGACTTGAGCAGGTCGAGACTGAGTTTGCCCTTGTGGTGGCCCTGGGGGCTGAGCTGCTGGGGCGGGATGGCGAGGCGTTCGGCCAGCGCCTGGATGGTAAGACGGGGGGACTGGCGGGAGATCTCGATATCGCTTAGCATCAGCACCTCGTTGGCATGTCAGGTCAAAGATGCGGCGAAGTCTAGAGGAATCAATAAGGTTATCCAATGAGTAATACTATTTTATCCGGCAGTCGTGAGCCCCATCAAAGCCCCATCCTGCTGGACCTCAATGCCCTCTACCACCCTCCCAAGCAGCCGCTCACCGCCCTTGGCATCGTCAGCGCCTTGATCCCGCTGTTCGGCTACGGCTGGCAGGCGATGACCCAGGATCCCGAGACCCACTTTCGCCAGGAGCTCGGCAAGCGCATCAACAAGCGCAAGACGGACGAGGCCAGCCTCGCGCTAACGCTCCAACTGGCGGCCATGCTCGATTGCCACTGCCTGCACATCACTCTGCCCTATGAGCTGGGGGAGGAGCAGCTCGCCACCCTGGCGCGGCGCCTGCCGCGCTGGCGGCTGACCCAGCACAGTCTGCTGCTGGTGGCCGAGCTGCCGATCGTCCCCACCCCCTGAGCACCCTCCGGCCCGGGCTCAGGTCTCCCTGTCCCAGTAGTGGGGGGCCAGGTAGCGCTCCTGGACGAACTCGATGAAGCAGCGCACCTTGGCCGAGACGAAACGGCGGTGCGGATAGAGGGCATAGAGTCCCACCTGTCCCTTCTCCCACTCCGGCAGCAGGGGCACCAAGGCGCCTGAGCGCAGCGCATCCCCAACGATGAAGGTGGGCTGCAATATGATGCCCTGGTGGTCGCAGGCGGCCCGGGTCAGGGCCACCCCGTTGTTGGCGCGAAGGGGCCCCTGGGGGCGCACGCTTTGCTGCTCCCCCTCCCGCTTGAAGACCCAGTCCGGCTGGGTCAGGGTGTAGATGAGGCAGTCGTGCTGCTTGAGATCCTCCGGAGTCTTTGGGGTGCCCCTGCGGGCCAGGTATTCCGGGCTGGCGCACACCACCAGCTTCATGGTGGCGAGCGGCTTGGCCACCAGGGAGGAGTCCGGCAGGTTGCCGATCCGCAGCGCCAGATCGAAACCCTCCTCCACCAGGGCCACCCGCCGGTCGCTGTACTCTATCTCCAGCTTGAGCTCGGGAAACCGCGTCCGAAACAGCGGCAGGGCGGGGGAGAGGTGCAGGTAGCCAAAGTCCATGGGCACCGAGAGCTTGAGGGTGCCCTGGGGCTGCTGGTTGTTGTGGGTGAGCTGGCTGTGGGTCTCTTCCAGCTCCGCCAGCAGGGCCAGGGAGCGCTGGTAGTAGAACTGGCCCGCCTCTGTGGGGTTGACCTGGCGGGTCGTGCGTGACAGCAGCCGGGTCGACAATGACTCCTCGAGCTGCTGCATCAGCTTGGAGGTCATGGCGACCGAGATGCCGAGCTGATGGGCGGCCTTGGTAAAGCTCTGGCACTCCACCACCTTGATGAAGGTGCGCATGGCGGCTATCTGATCCATATTCCACTCTCGGTTGATAATTATTTTAATAAATCGATGATTATCCATTCCTGCTCGGAGGTTAGCATGTCGGGTATCGATGTGAACCCCCTAATGAAGGAACGATCGGAATGAAAATGACCAAGGCCCTGCTGGCTTCCTGCCTGTTTATGGCGGCTCCCCTGATGGCGGCCGACTACGATGTCGATGCGGCTCACACCACAGTCCAGTTCAAGGTGGGCCACCTCGGCTTCTCCGAGCTGGTCGGCCGGTTCAACACCTTCAGCGGCACCTTCAGCATGGATGATGCCAATCCGACCGCCGCCAAGGCGAGCTTCGAAATCGACGCCGCCAGCGTGGACTCCAACCACGAGGCCCGCGACAAGCACCTGCGCAGCCCCGACTTCCTGGACGTCAAGCAGTACCCCAAGATGACCTTCGTCAGCTCCGGCTATGAAGGCACCAAGGACAAGGGCGTGCTCAAGGGCACCTTGACCCTGCACGGCGTCTCCAAGGGCGTGGCCTTCGACATGGTCCACATCGGCGAAGGCAAGGATCCCTGGGGCGGCTACCGCAGCGGCTTCAACGCCACCACCACCATCAAGCGCAGCGACTTTGGCGTGAACTACATGCTGCCGGGCATTCCGGACGAGATGAGCATCAACCTGTTCGTCGAAGGTGTGCGCAAGTAATGGGCGCAGCACTCTTGCTACAGACCCTGGCGGCTCCTTTGGGGGCCGCTTTGCTGTCATGGCGCTGGCCACGGCTGGGCTACCTGTGGGGGGCGCTCGCGCTCTGGCTGGTGGGTTGCCTGCTGGGGGGCGCCTATGGCCTGCCGGTCAAGGCGTGGCAGTGGCTGCCGCTGTGCCTGCTGGTGCCTGCCATCGCGGCTCAGGTTGAGGACAAGCGCGCCGCCCTGGCGCTGTTCGCCGGGCTCGGTGCCCTGGTGTGGTGGCAGGGGCTGGCCTCGGTCCTCGCCATCGAGCCGCGCATCTGGCTGGCCCTGTTGCCCGCCATCGCCTGGTTCGGCTGGACGGGCTGGCGCGGTGACAGCGAGGAGGGGCTGGGCTTTGCCCTGGGCTTCATCTGGCTGGCGCTGGTCATCGGCATCGATGGCAGCCTGCTGATCGCCCAGCTGGCGGGGGCCCTGGCCGCCTTCGCCGGTTTCCGTGCCCTGCTCGGTGCCTTTGCGGGCATCAAGGTGACCCCGGCCGCCCTGGGGCTGACGCTCGCCTTCGTGCAGATGCTGGCCTGGCAATACGTGGAAGTCCCGCTGCTGGTGCTGCTGCCGGTCTGGTTGCTGCCGCCCCTGGAGTGGGCTCTGCGCAAGCGCCCGGGGTTGTCTCGTTGGGGTCTGCTGATCCTGGTGGGGGCAATTGGTGCTGGTTTGAGTCTGTGGTGGGTCTGGCCAGAGGCATCACTTTATTAATTTCTGCATGAAAAACAGGCTATTACCTTATAAATTGATGGGTTAGTCAAAGTCTGCATAGATAAAGATTGAGCCCCATGGCGCTTTCAGATAAAAAGGATTTTCAATTATCTGGACACACACAGAACCCGGCTATGCCGGGTTCTGTTTGCCTGCTTTCTCGCGGCACGCTAAGGAGGCCACAGTTGCGCAGTCAGGGATCTGAGCATCTGTTTTTTCGCCATTTCACCGAGCAGGGACGCCTCGGGGATCTCTGCATTCTGCTGGTGACCCACCTGCTTCCCGACCGGCCCCACTTCATCCAGGTGCTCGACCGGGTGGGGCGGGTCGGCGTCATCCTGCCCAAACCTAAGTCCGTTCACGGGCCGACCCTGGCCTGGGCCCAGCAGCACTACCCAGTGCTGCCCCTCAATCGCCACTGGACCTCGGATCCCGAGGGCGTCATTGCCCAGATAGCCCCCCTGGTGGCCCCCCACGAGCGGCTCATCATCCTGGACATTGGCGGCTACTTCGCCAAGACCCAGGCGGTGCTCTTCGAGCACTTCGGCGAGCGCTTTCTCGGGGTGGTGGAGATGACGGAGAACGGCCATCAGCGCTATGAACAGGAGGCGCTGGCCGCCCCCGTCATCTCGGTGGCGCGCAGCCCCCTCAAGCAGGCGGAAGACATCCAGATCGGCCTGAGCGTGGTCTACTCCGCCGAGTCCCTGGCGCGCACCCTGAGGCGTACCTTCAACGTCTGCCAGGCCGCCCTGTTTGGCTATGGCAAGGTGGGGCGCAGCATCGCCCGCGAGCTGCGCTGCCGCAACCTGCATCTGGAGCTGGTGGAGACGGATGCCCTGCGCCAGGTGGAGGCGCTCTCCCACGGCTTCAAGCTGGTGAACAAGGCCGAGGCCCTCGGCCGCGCCGAGCTGGTGATCTGCTGCACCGGCAACGGGGCCCTGGACATCGCCGATCTGCAGGCGCTGCGCCCCGGCGCCATGGTGGCCTCTGTCACCTCGGCGGACGACGAGTTCGCCTTCTGCCTCTCCCAGCTGCCCTGGCCGAGCGAGGAGGTGTGCCCCCATGTGCTGGCGCTCACGCGCCCGGATGGCAGCACCATCTTCCTGCTCAATCGCGGCGAGGCGGTGAACTTCGTCCACGGCGCCGTCATCGGCGAGTACGTCTATCTGGTGCTGGCGGAGATCATCGAAGGGGTGCACCAGCTGGCCGGGCAGAGGCCGGCCGCCGCCCTGCTCGAGCTGCCCCAGGCCACCATGCAGCGCATAGCCCGCCACTGGTTAACCGATTTTCATGGAGTCATCGCATGACAGAACTACAGACCACGGTCAGCAAGCCGCGCATCGAGATCCGCTACTGCACGCTCTGCCGCTGGATGCTGCGCGCCGCCTGGCTGGCCCAGGAGCTGCTCTCCACCTTCGACAGCGAGCTCGGGGAGGTGGCGCTGGTGCCCGCCAGCAAGGGGGAGTTTCGCATCCTGGTCAACGGGATCCAGGTGTGGGACAGGGTGGCCGACGAGGGCTTCCCCGAGGCGAAAGAGATCAAGCAGCGGGTGCGGGACGTCATCGCCCCGGAGCGCGATCTCGGCCATGCCGATCGCAAGCCCGCAGCCGAGTAAGGCAACCAAACAGCGCAAAAGGGAGGCGACAGCCTCCCTTTTTGTTTGCCATGGTGGCTAACCTGCGGCCTCTGCCCGGGCGGGGTGGCCGATATAGCGGTCCCGCTTGTGGGGCTTGATGCGGCTCACATCCACCCACACCAGGCCGTCGATGCAGTGGTTGAAGTCGGGGTCTATGCCAAAGTCCATGAACTGCACGCCCCCCGGTTCGCACAGCTCGGAGTATTGCTTGTAGAGGGTGGGGATGGCGCAGCCCAGGTGGTCGAGGCGGGCCTTGAGCGCCTGGAGGTCGGCGCCGTAATCGCGCCCCTCGAACAGGGGCGCCGTCTCGGGATAGGGGCGGCGCGAGGGGGCCAGGGCCAGCTCGGGGGCGAAGTGCTGGCGGTAGAAGCCCACCAGCAGATCCTTGGCCGGCGGCGGCAGGCTGCCGGAGAGGGTGACGGGCCCGAACAGATACCGATACTGGGGGTAGCGGGCCAGGTAGGCGCCTATGCCGAACCAGAGATAATCCAGCCCCCGCTTGCCCCAGTAGGCGGGCTGGATGAAGCTGCGGCCAAGCTCGATGGCCTGCTCCAGCCGGGGCAGTAATCTCTCTTCAAACCCGAACAGGGTGTGGCTGTAGAGGCCGCTCACCCCTTTGCGCGCCAGCAGCTCGGCCACGGGGGCGAAGCGGTAGGCCCCTATGATGTCGAGGCGGGCCGGATCCCAGAGGATGAGGTGGTGGTAGTCATCGTCGAAGGCATCGAGATCCCGCCGCCTGCCCGAGCCTTCCCCCACGGCGCGAAACGCGATCTCCCTAAGGCGCCCCAGCTCGCGCAGGATCACAGAGTGGCCCTGCTCGTGGCGACGATAGAGCAGGATGCGCTGGCCATCCGGGGTCTGCCCGAGCAGCTCGCAGCCGTCCATGGCCTGCTTGAGCTGGCGGCGCTCCTCCGGCAGGGCGATGGGGGCCTCGGTCGCCAGGGGGCCCTTCTTCCCCTTGCCGAGGCGATAGAGATGGCGGCGCACCAGGGCGGCGGCGGTCTTGGGGGCGAGCTCCCCGAGACTCTGGGGCGGGATGCGCTCCCCCAGGGTGAGGGAGATGCGTCGCCCCTGCTGGCGAAACAGCTGGCGCACCAGCAGCAGGGCGGAGGCGGGCTTGTGGAGCCAGGAGGCGAGATAGAAGGGGAGGCCGTTGCGCCCGTCCAGATGGATGGGCACCAGCGGCGTGCGGGTACGCCTGGCCAGCTTGATGAAGCCCCCCTGCCAGGGACCGTCCTTCACCCCCTTGGGGCCGAGGCGCGACACCTCGCCGGCGGGGAAGATGATGAGGGCTCCCTCCTGGGCCAGGTGTTCCCCCATGGCCAGGATGGCGCGTCTGTCGGTCTTGCCCCCCAGGTTGTCCACCGGCAGCAGCAGGGGACGCAGGGGGGCAATCTGTGCCAGCAGCTGGTTGGCCACTATCTTGATGTCGGGGCGGATGCGGCCGAGCAGGCGCAGCAGGGCCAGCCCGTCCAGGGATCCTATGGGGTGGTTCGCGACTATCATGACCCGGCCGCTGGCGGGGATGTTCTCGAGCTCGGCCTCGCTCACCCTGTAGTCAAAATCGAGGGCGCCGAGGGCCTGCTCGACGAAGTCGAGGCCGCGCAGGTGAGGATGGCGCTCGGCAAACTCGGCGAAGGCCTCCTCGTTGAGCAGCCAGCTCAGCCCCTGCCGGAGCAGGGGACGGATCAGGGGTTGGGTGGCGAGGCGGGGCAGATGCTGCCCCAGCAGGGTATCGACGTTGAACATGGGCAAGGCTCCGCGGAACGTTGCCTCAGGGTGCCGCCCCCCGGTTTCCCCTTTGTGGCAGCGCCGTGACGGTTTGATGACTTGGGGCAGAGGACCCCGCTCATACCACCGTTATTGCTCCCGCCAGGCCGAGGTGAGCCGCACCAGGGCCACCAGGGTGGCGACCGCCTTCTCCATGGATTGCAGCGGGATGAACTCGTGCTTGCCGTGGAAGTTGTGGCCACCCGTGAAGAGGTTGGGGCAGGGCAGACCCATGAAGGAGAGGCGGGCGCCGTCGGTGCCGCCGCGAATGGGCTTGATCCTGGGGACCACGTCGGCGGCCTCCATGGCGGCCCTGGCCAACTCGACGATGTGCATGTGCGGCGCTATCTGGCTGCGCATGTTGCGGTAGTTGTCCTCTATCTCAAGGGTGATGCGCGCCTTGGGGTTGTCCAGCTGCAGGGAGGCGACCCGCTCCTTGAGCTGGGCCTTGCGGGCGGCGAAGCAGTCGTCGTCGAAGTCGCGGATGAGGTAGTGCAGTGTGCTCTCCTCCACCGTGCCCTCCATCCGGGCCAGGTGGAAGAAGCCCTCGTACCCTGCCGTGCACTCCGGGGTCTGTTCGGGGGGCATCTCGGCGTGGAAGCGGGCGGCCAGGGTCTGGCTGTTGATCATGCTGCCCTTGGCGGTGCCGGGGTGCACGTTGTTGCCGATGAAGCGCACTGTGGCGCTGGCGGCGTTGAAGTTTTCATACTCCAGCTCGCCGAGTTCACCGCCATCCACGGTATAGGCCCACTTGGCCGGAAATCTCTCCAGGGGGAACAGATCGGCGCCGCGGCCTATCTCCTCGTCCGGGGTGAAGCCTATCCAGAGATCCCCGCGGGGGATCTCGGGGTGGGCCAGCAGGTACTGGGCGGCGGTGAGGATCTCGGCGATGCCCGCCTTGTCGTCGGCCCCCAGCAGGGTGGTGCCGTCCGTGGTGATGAGATCCTGCCCCAGGTAGTTTTTCAGGCAGCGGTACTGGCGAATGGCCAGCACCTCGTCCCCCTTGCCCAGACAGATGTCGCCTCCCTGATAATTCTCGATGAGCTGGGGCACCACCTGTTCTGCCTCGTAATCGGCGGTGTCCATGTGGGCGATGAGCCCGATGGCGGGCGCCTGTGGCTGGTTGCCCGGCAGGCAGGCGGTGAGGTAGCCGTGCTCATCCAGGGTGACCTGGGTCAGCCCAAGCTGGGTCATCTCCTCGCAGAGGGCGCGGGCGAAGACGATCTGGCCCTCGCTGCTGGGACAGGCAGGATTGGTCGCATCGGAGCGGGTATGAAAAGTCAGGTAACGCAGAAAACGCTCAAGCAGGGTATCCATTGGCAGGCCTCAAACCACAAAAGAGGCACCATTGTGGACAAGACGGCCGGGCTGATTATTGCGTCAGCGCAGTTTTTGATGGATTTGTCGGGCCTGGATCCCGGGGGGACGCTGGGGAAGGGGGCTCAACTCGAGGGCTTTGTGAATAAAAATTCCGAATTTAAAACTCATCATGCATATGCGAAAGGGCTGAATTTCCCCCCGGCCCAGCAGTGGCAAGGGGTCGGGAAAAATGGCCGGTTCCCCTGTTATTTTCAGGGCCTATCCTGAGCGGCCTCATCCCTCGCCATCCCAGAGCCAGCCTTGCTGGCAGCAAGATTTGGCCCATCGATCAAAACCCGTTTTTTAACACGATTTTTTATTGTCAGTGGCGCCGGTAAGTGTGTACACTCCGCGCCGATCCGAGGGTAACCCTGAGCAGGCAGAGGCCGCCAGACACCGACAGGATCAGACGCCTATAGGGCGAGGCACGCAGAAACGACAGACACTGCTGGGGAATGGTTTCTTTAATACCGGTTAGGCTCCGGTATCAGGGAGAACAACAGACTCTCATCACCTACTGACCGAGTGGGCCAACGGCTCATCATCTTCCCTTGTCATGGGCGGTCACTGGCGTTGAGCGGGCTGTGGTGGTTGTCGTTCATCAACACGCGTGCGTGCTGACGTCTACCCTTCTCTTCCTTGAACCTCTCTCCTTCTGTCGGGATGGCTGCCGAATGATGAACGAACGGCGTGGCTGATGCCGGTTGTCATCAAAGTACCGCGGCGCCCCATTACAGTGGCACCGCATACCGTTGAGCTTGATGTAAAGCCACCAGCCCCACATCAAGACTCGTTACTTCCCAAGATCCACCAGGCAGCCTTGGCTTGCCGCGATGTGCAACAGAGGATCTGGCTGCGACAAGGCCCAGGGTCAGGCAACAACGCCTGCCGCCGCCGGCCGTGACGCACCGGGTGCCCGCAGGCAGCCCTTGCGCGCCGCATGTTGCAATCGATGGTCTGGATGTGATTGAGGGTAACGAAGGCGGCCTTCTGGCCGCTCATTTGCGAGGCATAGCCCATGACTAACTGGTCCAGCAAGGACTCCTTGAAGGTCTACAACGTTCCCTACTGGGGTGCGGGTTTTTTCAATATCAATGACGCCGGTCATGTGACCGTCTCCCCCGACAAGTCTCGTCCCGGGGCGCATATCGTGCTGTCCGAGGCCATCGAACAGCTGCGCCAGTCCGGACTGACTACCCCGGTATTGCTGCGTTTCCCCGACATCCTCAAGAGCCGGGTCGATGCGCTGTTCAACGCCTTCGGTCAGGCCATCGAGAAGTCAGGCTATGAAGGGGACTACCTGTGCGTTTACCCGATCAAGGTAAACCAGCAGCGTCGCGTCATCGAGACCATCAGTCAGTCCTACAGCGACAAGCCGCGGCTTGGGCTGGAGGCCGGCTCCAAACCGGAGCTGCTGGCCGTGCTGTCCCATCATCATGAGCAAGGGTCCGTCATCGTCTGCAACGGTTACAAGGACCGCGAATACATCCGTCACGCCCTCTTGGGCAACCTGATGGGCCACAAGGTCTACATAGTGGTGGAGAAACCCTCCGAGCTGGAAATGGTGCTGGACGAGTCAGTTCGCCTCAACATCAAGCCCAACATCGGGGTGCGCGCCAAGCTTGCCTCCACCGGCTCCGGCATGTGGGAATCGAGCGGTGGCTCCATGTCCAAGTTCGGCCTCTCCGCCTCCCAGATCCTGGCGCTGGTGGAGCGTCTGCGCAGCCTCGGCAAGCTGGACTGCCTGCAACTGCTGCACTTCCACCTGGGCTCCCAGATAGCGAACATCCGCGACATCCAGGGCGGCATCCGCGAGTGCGGCCGCTTCTATGCCGAGCTGCGTCGCCTCGGCGTGCCCATCGACGTGGTCGATGTGGGCGGCGGCCTGGGTGTGGACTATGAGGGCACCCGCTCCCAGAGCCACTGCTCTGCGAACTACAGCCTCTCCGAGTACGCCAACAACGTGGTGTGGGGCATCGGCGATGTGTGCCGCGAGTTCGACCTGCCGCACCCGACCATCATCAGCGAGTCCGGCCGTGCCCTGACCGCCCACCACGCCGTGCTGGTCACCAATCTGATTGGTGCCGAAGGGGTGGAAGTGAACGACATCCATGCGCCGGATGAAGACGCCCCGACCATTCTGCAGAACATGTGGAAAGGCTGGCTGGACCTGCGCGGGGAAGATCCCTCCCTGCTGGAGATCTTCCACGACTCTGTGGCGGATCTGGGGGATGTGAACGCCCAGTTCACCATGGGGCTCTTGAACCTCGAGCAGCGCGCCTGGGCCGAGATGCTGCACCAGAACACCTGCCTGGCGCTCAAGGAGCTGCTCAACCCGGTCAACCGCAACCACCGCGCCCTGGCCGACGAGCTCTCCGAGAAGCTGGCAGACAAGTGCTTCGCGAACTTCTCCCTGTTCCAGTCCCTGCCCGATGCCTGGGGCATAGGTCAGGTGTTCCCCGTGATGCCGCTCACCGGTCTCGAGCGTCCGCTCACCCGCCGCGGCATCCTGATGGACATCACCTGTGACTCAGACGGTCAGGTGGAGCACTACGTCGACGGCCTGGGTGTCGAGAGCACGCTGCCGATGCCGGAGTATGGCGAGAACGAAGAGTGCCATGTCGGCTTCTTCCTGGTGGGCGCCTATCAGGAGATCCTGGGGGATCTGCACAACCTGTTCGGTGACACTCACTGCGCGGAAGTGTGGCTGGACGAGGAAGGCAAGATGGACATCCGCAACGTGGTGCGCGGCGACACCGTCGACCAGTTGCTGCGTTACGTCAACATCGACCCCTCCGTGATCCGCGAGAACTACCAGCGGATCGTCTCCCACCCGGCGCTGGACGACGCGACCCGCAAGGCCCTGCTCGACGAGCTGGAGCTGGGTCTGCAAGGCTACGCCTACCTGGAAGACGAATAAGCCAGCGGCTTGTTCCTCCGTCGGTCAAAAGACGGGAATGAAAACGGCGCCTTCGGGCGCCGTTTTTGTTGTCTCTCTGGCAGGAGCACAGTGACCGTTTTATAAGATGATGAGAGTCAGCCCTGATTCGCCAGGGCTGGCCGATGAGCATGCTCTTCTTTGCTTCTGCCCCGTCTGACGGCGTGCTGGAGCAGCACCAGGGCCATCCCCAACATCCCGCCCAGCAGGGTGGCCAGGACAAGGATCAGCGGGCGTTTCGGCTGGTCTCTCGTCAATGGCTGGCCAGGGGTATCCAGATAAGAAAATGGACGAAAGACCAGGGCATCAATGCTGATGCTTTCTAATCTGGCAAGTTGAACCTTCAGCTCCATTATTTCCGGCATATATTCTTCTGGCTTGAGTGACTTGAGAATGGCCAATTTTTTAGCCAGCCCATCTTTTCCGAGCATGATTGGGAAGCGATCACCATAGCTGAAGTTTTCCAATGGTTTATTCACCCCGGCCGCATTGGCGATGCTCATGCTGTATTCAATGTTCTCAATCTCTCTGGCCAGCTCGCGCCTTGCATCTTCAGTTTTTATCTTTATTCTGAGCCGAAGAGCACTGTGCTGGCTATCTCTATTATTTTCCAGTGCATCGCGCAGCTCTCTATTTTGCAATGAAATGATGTAATTAATATATCCCGTCAAAAGTGATGCAGCCTCCTCTTTTTTAAAGAACGAAAAAGAGAGGCGTATGCCCGGTTGTTCCCCTTTCTTGTCTGCAGGCTCGAGCCGCATCCACTCTGACCATGTTCTCAGTAATCGCTGCTGTGCCAAGGGGGCCAGATCATGTTCCACTACGTATTTTCCAAATAGGGAGGTGCCGTGCAGATAGCGGCTGATATTGTCGTAAGATTTGAATTCCAGCAAAAAATCATTGTAGAGGGTGTGATTGCTCTTGGGGCCGGCCAATCCTTGAATGTCGAGAGCGATTCTGAGGCGATCGAGCTCCAGCGTGTCTCGCTGTTTGGGTTTATATATGACAGCGTGCGCCGTCCACTGCTCGGGAGCGACCATGGCATACAATAATCCCATGCTGCCACATATCAATGCGCTAATAAGGATGCAGATCTTTTTCTGCCACAACAATGCGAAAAGTGCATAGAGATCTATTTCATCGTCGGCCCTTGTCATCTGCAAGGAATAACCCGCTCTATGGCGGTTATTGTCGTTCGTCGCCAAATGGCTCATAGATTGTCACCGATATATATCATGTTGCATTTGGCGCTCATTCCCGCCAGTCCGATGACAGGTGCAAGGTAGCAGCACGGACGAAATCCGGGTGGGCTCTGGTTGATTTGCCATCGTTTTTTCGAACATGGGGTATCTTGGTCGGTTATGTGGTTGTCTGCCCTCGAAGCCCCTGGTGGTGGCACTGGCTGAACCCGGCTGCATGTCAGGATGATCAAGGTTGTCATCTGTTGTGGCACAGTCCCGTTGATGGGGGAGGGAAATTGTCCTTGCCAGTCCGCCTGCGCCAGATCATGCAATCTGTTCCAGTCGTACCGTGGAATACGCGGGCAAGAAGGGGGCTGCACTGCCGTACGCGGTACGAAGTGATTAGAGCACCGGCTGTCTGTACGTGAACTGTACTGGGCCACAGGTCCCTCCCCGGATCGGCTGCCATGGGAGAGAGGATAGGAAGCCATGACGCCGTGGGATAGTCATTGGGGTCTGGGTGGCTCTGTACCCGTCAGGCAGGATCAGGCGAGCACACCCTCCAGCGCGAGCCGGGGGGCATCGGGGGCACAGCGGGCAAGCAACTGCTCCCCCGCCATGGGGTGCCCCAGCAGATAGCCCTGCAGGGTGTCGCAGCCGAGCTGGGTCAGCAGGGTGCGCTGCTCCGGGGTCTCTACCCCTTCGGCCACGATGCGCATTCCCAGGGCCTGGCCCAGGGCGATGATGGCGCCGATGATGGTGGCATCGTCCCCTCCCTGCTCCAGGGTGGCGACGAAGCCCTTGTCTATCTTGAGCTCGTTGGCGGGGAAGCGCTTGAGGTAGAGCAGGCTGGAGTAGCCGGTGCCGAAGTCATCGATGGAGATGCCGAGCCCGAGCTCTGCCAGGCGATTGAGGATGGCCAGGCTCTCCTCGGCGTTCTGCATGGCGGTGGATTCGGTGATCTCCAGGGTGAGGTGGCGCGCCTCGAGCCGGTGGCGGGAGAGGGCAGCCTCCACCACCTCCAGCAAGCCGGGGCTGGCCAGCTGTATGGTGGAGAGATTGACCGCCACACTCCAGTCGTGATGACCCGCCTCCCGCCAGCGGCTCATCTGGCGGCACGCCTCGTCGATGACCCAGTTGCCGATGGGGATGATGAGCCGGGTCTTCTCCGCCAGGGGCAGGAAGCTGGCCGGGGAGATGGCACCATGTTCCGGATGCTGCCAGCGCAGCAGCGCCTCGGCGCCGACCACCTGGCCGCTGCGGGCGTCGTACTTGGGTTGATAGTGCAAGGCGAGCTCCCCCCGCTCCAGGGCATGGCGCAGCTCCTTTTGCAGCAGGAACTGCTGGTGGGCGTTGGCATTCATGGCGCTGTCGAAATAGTAGTAATCGTTGCGCCCCCGCTCCTTGGCGTAGTACATGGCGGCATCGGCGTTGAGGATCAGCTCGTGCAGGCTGGTGCCATCCTGGGGATAGACGGCGATGCCGATGCTGGCGGTGATGTGCAGGCTGTGATGCTCCCAGGGGTAGGGCTGGGCCAGGGCTGCCAGCAGCCGTTCGGCGAAGGCGGTGGTCTGGGTGATATCCCCCGGTGCCAGGGCCAGCACGAACTCGTCGCCGCCAAAGCGCGAGGCGGTGTCGCTCCCCCCAAGCAGCCCGGTGATCCGCGCCGCCACCTCGGCCAGCAGCAGGTCTCCCGTGTGGTGACCGTGGGCATCGTTGATGATCTTGAAGCCGTCGAGATCGAGAAACAGCAGGGAGAAGCTGCGCTGGCTGTGCTGACACTCCTGGATGCGCTGCTCCAGCCGGTCGGCAAACAGCAGCCGGTTCGGCAGCCGGGTCAGGCTGTCATGGAGCGCCAGCTTGAGCAGCTCGTCGTGGGCCAGATGCAAGGAGGTCGAGAGGCGCGCGGCGTGGGCATCCAGCAGGGAGAGCACCAGGGCGATGGCGAACACCGCCAGGGTCACTATGATGACCACGGTCGCCAGCCACTGGGTATCGAGGCCGGTATAGAGGGCGCCGCACAGGCTCCCTTCCGGGAACTGGGCCGCCGCCATGCCGGTGTAGTGCATGCCGATGATGGCGGCCCCCATCACCAGGGAGGCGAGGGCCTTGCGAAAGAAGGCGCGCGGCGTGCTGTTGCGCAGGCGAAACGCTATCCAGAGCGCGGCGCCGGAGGCGAGCACGGCGATCAGGATGGAGAGCACGAAGAGGCCGCGGTGGTAATGAATGCCGGGATCTATCTTCATGGCCGCCATGCCGATGTAGTGCATGGTAGCGATGCCGGCCCCCATCAGCAGGGCGCCCCCCGCGACGTGGCGCCAGGGCAGCTCGGGGCGGCTCACCAGCCAGAGCGCGAAGGCCGAGGAGCCGATGGCCGCCACCAGGGAGAGGCCGGTGAGGGTCAGATCGTAACCGAGCGCTATGGGCAGGTTGAAGGCGAGCATGCCGATGAAGTGCATGGACCAGATGCCCAGCCCCATGGCGAAGGCGCCCCCCGCGAGCCAGAGGGCGGCGGCCCGGCCCTGACTCTGGCTCACCCGGCTCGTCATGTTCAGCGCCGTGTAAGAGGCGAGCACCGCCACCAGGATGGAGAAAAACACCAGATCCTGGCTGTAATAACTGTCGAGCATGGGGTGGGTCGCGGTCACTGTCACTCACTCTGGGATGAAAAACGGCCTGAGCCATGGCCGGACTGGAGAGGAAAATCGGGCTGGGGATTGTACACCAGAGGTGCCCCAAACCGACCAGCGATACGTACCAAAATGGGCCCTGGATCAGAGTAAAAGCACTGAATTTATCCCCCGATGGCAAGGCCTTCCCACGCCCAGCCCAAAGGCGGGTTCCAAATTTTCCCGTGTGAAAATCAGGGGTATGGAAAATCTGGGAATAGATAGTTCAGGTCCTGACCTGCCATTGAAATACTGCTCGGGGAGAGTCCTGGAGGCGCTTTGGGTGTGGTGCTTGTTGCCGTAAAGTTGCGTTCACCATGGCCATTGGGATGTGATGTCACAGTGCCACATAGGTATCTGGCTTCGTCTGCGCCTTGGTTGACCCGACACATCTGCTATCATGCGTCTCCCGCTTTCGTTATCTCGTTGAACCTGCAGGAGAAACCATGTCTCGAACCCTCTATTTGCTGCGCCACGGCCAGACCCGCTATAACGCCGAGCTGAGGCTGCAGGGGCGTTGCAACTCCGAACTGACCGCCAGAGGCGAAGCCCAGGCCCTCGCCATGGGTGCCCGCCTGGCAGATCTCCTGGCTGAGCCCGCGAGCTGGACCCTTTATGCCAGCCCCCTCGGTCGTGCCCGTCAGACGGCGGAGCGGGTGTGTCAGCAGCTTGGCTTGGACCAGGAGCGCATCATCTGGGACGAGCGGCTGGTGGAGCTTGGGATGGGGGAGTGGGAGAGTCGCCGGGTGCCCGAGCTGTTGGCGGCCCATCCCGAGCTCGATCTGGAAGAGCCGGATTGGTATCTGCAGGCCCCGAATGGAGAGAGCTTCCAGAGCATTCAGCGCCGGGCCCATGCATGGCTGCAGGATGAAGGCATTGCCAAGCAAGCCATCGTCGTCTCCCACGGTCTGTTCGGTGCCATGCTGCGCGGTGCCTATGCCGATCTGGACTACACCACCACCTGGATGCAAGAGCTGCCGCAGGATGCCTTTTTCAAACTCAGTGGCGGCCGCATAGAGCGGATTGCCTGTTAGCGACACGAAGACGGCCCGCCCTTGGCGGGCCCTGTTGTGATTGGTCGTTTAGCCAACAGCCAATTTGGCCGCTTCTTTCCACATAAAGGGCGGCATCGGGGTAGTGAGACGCCACTTAATGTTCATCGGTTGGCTTCCGCTATGAGAGACGTATTCCACCTCACCAAAATTTACAAAGCCAAGAGTGCGGCCAAATTCATCTTTGCTCTGCTCACGGACGAACAAAAACAAGCGCTTACCTTCTGCTCTGTGGTTTATGTAACTCAGACCCTTACCCCGCTCGGGGCGAGCGCTGTTTTGGCTCTGCCAATGAAACAGCGACTCGTTGATGGCGTAGTCGTGATAACGGGTGGTGGGGGAGAAGTGCTGCTCCGTTTTGTTCAGGGTCACGAACAGCAACTCGATATTTCGCTCTGCGATGACATACACCCCTTCGCGAGCCGTGGGTTGTTGCGCGAAGGTGGTCGCGCCGAAGCCAACCAGCACCTGCTCTCTAGCATAACGGGCATGCAGTTGCAGTGGATTACCGGGAAGGTCGGGCATGGCTCGTTGTTCATGGTGCACCCGGTTGATCAGCATGGGCAATAGATCTGCCAGCTCGGCTCTCAATTCTGGTTGATTGAGTTGTTTCAGGCTGTGCGCCAAGGAGCTAAAGCCTGCTGTGGGGCCGCTCTGTTGCCAGAAGTCGTAATGGCACATCAAGGCCATACGTTCATCGTGCTCGGCCGTTAAGGTAAAGGCGTCTGTCACCAAGGTTTGAAGGAAGTTCAAGTAATGGAGCGCATCGCAGCCCAATAGCCGGGTTCTGATGGCCCGGGTATAGAGGGTCGACAGCTTCTCATCGCTCATTTCAGAAACGCTATGGTTGCGGGCCTGTTTGACCAAGGCGCTCCAATTGCCGCGCCTGTAGATCTCTTCAAGGTTGATATGAGGGTAAAACTGCAAAAAATTCGCCAGCGTCAGCGGTAAATCACTGTCCTGTGAGAAACGGCGGATCAGGCCCATGAGTCGCGAGGTATTGAGAGTCGCCTTCTTGATATTGCTCAGAATTAACTCTTGGGTCTGTTTTGAGAGCTCGATGCGGCAACCCAAAGGCGCGTGAGGGAAGCCCTGTTTGATTTCGTGGCTGATCGCCTTATTGGTTTTACCCACCAGTGCCCGAAATTTCTGGGCAAAGTCATATTCCTCATGGGCATTGCCAACAAAGTCCAAGACGGTGCAGCACTCTTTATCGCTCGCCAGCCGCAGGCCCCGCCCTAATTGTTGCAAGAAGATGGTGAGGCTTTCCGTTGGTCGTAAAAACAGCAAGGTATCGACTTCCGGGATATCGACACCTTCGTTGAAGATATCCACCACGCAGAGAATATTGATAACGCCGGTACGCAGACCTTGTTGTTTGCTATGGCGCTCGTCTCGGTTATCGCTGGTGAGGATGTCAGCCTTGATGCCCTTCAATAAAAATGCCTTGCACATAAAATCGGCATGTTCACGGCTCACACAAAATGCTAGCGCTTTGATCTTGGTAATATCGGTGACGATCTCATAGAGGCTCTGGACTATCTTCTGTACCCGCTGTTGATTGTGGGTATAGATATTGGTGAGCTCACTAATGTCATAACGGCCATTTTTCCAAGAAACTTGGCGCAAGTCAGTATCATCATCGATGCCAAAATATTGGAATGGAGAGAGATGGCGACGATTTATGGCCTCTGGCAAGCGGATCTCTGCTGCGATCACACCACAAAAATCAGCGAGAATGTCACCGCCATCATGGCGCTCTGGCGTTGCGGTTAATCCCAACAGAATGTGAGGTTCAAAGGCGGCGAACAGACCACGATAACTGGCCGCCGCAATATGGTGAACCTCATCGATAACGATGTAATCGAAATAGTCTGGGCTAAGACGCAAATTAGCCAGCTGGTTATTCAAGGATTGCACCGAGGCAAATAGCTGACGGTAGTGAGCTGGCACTGCGCCGCCGACCAAGAGTTCGCCAAAATTGGATTGTTTGAGCACTCCGCGGTAAGAGGCCAATGCTTGGCGCAAGATCTCCTCTTTGTGGGCGACGAACAGGAACTTTGCGTCGGGTTTGGTTTTCAGAAAACGCGCAAAATCAAAGGCAGAGATCAGGGTTTTCCCTGTACCGGTGGCCGCAACCACCAAGTTACGGAAGCGCTGGTGTAAAGTGCGCTCCATCGCCAATTGCTCAAGGATCTCCTGTTGATGGGGAAACGGCGTGATATCAAAGAAATAGGCAACGCTATTTTTGTCACCATCGCCACGGGCCTCTTGCAGCGCATGCTGCAATTTTGTACGGCTTTCGATCTTGCCATCAAACAGCTCAAAATCATCGGATTCCCAATAGGTTTCAAAGGTACTCAGGGATTTCTCGATAATATGAGGGATCTCTTGCGAGGTGATTTTTAGGTTCCATTCCAAGCCGCTGGTGAGGGCGGAATGAGAGAGGTTGGATGAACCTATATAGCCGGTATGAAAGCCGGTATTTCGGCAAAATAGATAACTCTTGGCATGCAACCGCTCGCGCTGAGTGTTATAGCTGAGTTTGACTTCGGTATTGGGGAGGCTGGCTAAAAATTCGACTGCCTTGGCGTCGGTTGCCCCCATATAAGAGGTAGTAATTACTTTTAATTGGCGGCCGCTGCGAGTGAACTCTTCCAGCTCATGACGGAAAATACGGATGCCTGCCCATTTGATAAATGAGACCAGCCAGCAGATGCTATCTGCAGATAATATCTCCCGTTTAATCTCCGACTCCATCGACAAACCCGCATTACTGCCACAGAACAGCTCACTTTGCGTTAGACCGGTCAGAGGGAAAATATCCTCGGCATATTGCTTTAAATTGGCGGAGATGGGGTTATCCAACTGGTAGAGCGCCGTCAGAATTTTTCCCTGACTATCGATGAGGTTCTCGCCAATAAAGTCTGGGTCTTGGGTGCGATCTTTTAGCCAAAGCAATAACTGGTTAGCCAGCTCAATCTGCCGTTGCAGCTGATCTTCTCCAGTTACCGAACCCACCGCATATTCCAAAACCCGGCTCAGAAATCGCGATAACCAGACTGCCGCTTCGGCAGGTTCAAGTTGGCGTTCCCCTACGTAAAAGCGCTCGCGGTCGAGTCGAGATGTCAGCAGTTGAGTAATGAGTTGTTCATAAATACCGCATTGTTGCATCGCACACTGGCCTTGAACGTTGTACATGAGGGTGGCGAGAAGAGTATCATTTTTTCCAACCAAATCAGTAAGCTGTTGTCACCTGTTACTCGTTTGAAAATCGCCCCGGTTTTCGGTAATAGCGCCCGGCAGTGACAACCACAAGGAGGTGGTGATGGATCCGATCTCTTATCTTTTTTCGGCTTATCTCAATCTGGTGCAGCAGCAGGTGACGGATATCTATGGCACCGAGGTCAAGGCGCTGGTGGTGCAGTATGAAGGGGAGCAGATTCCCTTCTCATTTCAGCTCTGGCAGATCAAACAGAACAGCGTCTGCCGTCCCTATGAGCAGGATGTGCGGCGCTTCAGTCAGTGTACGGTCAAGGCAAGGGCGCTGTTTGGCAAGCTGTGCGATGAGTTATCGCGCCAGGATGACAGTAGCTGGCAGCTTCCCAAGTACCGCACCATATACTGCTCGGCCGCCATCGGCTATCGCCCCATGATTGCGGAGATCGCCGATGCCAAGCAGAGCCCGGCGAAGCTCGCGGAGCGGGCCTGCAATCAGGCCATTCTGGCGGCCATGGAGAGCGAGGACGAAGCCCTGCTTGCCCAGCGCGACAAGGCCTGCGCCGCCGTACGATAAGGCGTATTTCCCTGATAAAAGAAATGGTTAGGGATAATGGATGTGCGCCAAGACACAGTCACTGCCAAGGGGACTGGGTATGATGAGGTGGGGATCACCACCACAGGGAGCAAGCATGATCAGCCATATCGACCATCTGGTATTGACGGTGAGCGACATAGAGCGGGCGGTGGGGTTTTACAGCCGCGCCTTCAAGATGGAGCCCATCACCTTCGGGGCGGGGCGCCGGGCCCTGCGCTTTGGCAACCAGAAGATCAATCTGCAGTTGCTGGGGGAGGAGCCGCGTAACCGGGCTCAGGTGGGGTCGGGGGATCTCTGCCTCATCACCCGCTGGCCCCTGGATCAGGTGATGGCCCAGCTTGAGAATCAGGGGGTCGAGATAGTGGAGGGACCGGTGACGAAGAGCGGCGCCTGCGGCCCCATCGAATCGGTCTATTGCCTGGATCCGGATCAGAATCTCATCGAGATCAGCCGCTATCGCTGAGTCCCTCTGACGCATCATGGCCGGTTTTCCTCCCCTTTGGCGAGAGCCCTGCGCAGCAGAGGGCGCAAGCTGAGCACCATGCCGCTGAAGAGCAGCAGATAGCCCAAGGGAAGCAGGGCAAAGGGTTCGTGCAGGAATCCCTGTGCATCCACTGTGGTGCCTGCGAGGTTGAAGGCTACAAAGCAGCCGAGCCCGGCCAGGATCAGGAGGGCGCCTAGGGTCGTTGTCATCTGGTTGTCCTCGTTCGCGCATGAAAGAGGAGTGAGGGTGTCATGGCTGGGTGAAGTGGGCGTGAAGTGGCGCCGACATCACAGGCGATCGCCCTGATGAAAGCCACCTCGACGCATCTAGCACAACAGGGCAGCCATGGGCTGCCCTGTTGCTTTGGGGGACGTTTCGGGGAGTGACGTGACTAGCAGACCCCTTGCGCCAGCATGGCGTCGGCCACCTTGACGAAGCCGGCGATGTTGGCGCCGCTTTCGTAGTTCACATGGCCGTCATCCTGGCCCTGATCCACCTGGCCATAGCGCACACAGGTGGCGTGGATGCTGGTCATGATCCCCTTGAGGCGGGCGTCCACCTCCTCCCGGGTCCAGGAGAGACGCTGGGCATTCTGGCTCATCTCTAGGCCCGAGGTGGCGACCCCACCGGCGTTGGCGGCCTTGCCCGGGGCGAACAGCACCCTTGATTCGTGGAAGAGGCGGATGGCGGCGGCGCTGGAGGGCATGTTGGCCCCCTCGGCCACCAGCTGCACGCCGTTCGCGATCAGGGCGGCGGCATCCGATGCATCCAGCTCGTTCTGGGTGGCGCAGGGGAGGGCGACGTCGGTCGCCAGATGCCAGGGGGTACGACCGGTGAAGAACTCCAGCCCCAGCTCATGGGCGTAATCCGCCACCCGCTTGCGCTGCTCGTTCTTGAGCTCCATCAGGCGGGCCAGCTTCTCTGGGGTGAAGCCGTCCGGATCATAGACGGTGCCGCCGGAGTCGGAGGCGGTGATGACCCGGGCGCCCAGCGCCATCGCCTTCTCGATGGCGTACTGGGCCACGTTGCCCGAGCCCGACACCGAGACCCGCATGCCATCGAGGGACTGGCCACGGTGGGCCAACATGGCATGGACGAAGTAGAGCAGGCCGTAGCCGGTGGCTTCCGGGCGGATCAGGCTGCCACCAAAGGAGAGCCCCTTGCCGGTGAAGACGCACTCGGCGCTGTTGGTGAGCTTCTTCATCATGCCCGCCATGTAGCTCACCTCGCGCCCGCCCACCCCGATGTCGCCGGCCGGCACATCGGTATTGGCCCCGAGGTGGCGATAGAGCTCCAGCATCAGCGCCTGGCAGAAGCGCATCACCTCCCCTTCGCTCTTGCCCTTGGGATCGAAATCGCTGCCCCCCTTGCCGCCGCCCATGGGCAGGGTGGTGAGGGCGTTCTTGAAGGTCTGCTCGAAGGCGAGGAATTTCAGCACCGAGAGATCCACCGAGGGGTGGAAGCGCATGCCCCCCTTGAAGGGACCGATGGCGCTGTTGTGCTGGATGCGGTAGCCACGGTTCACCTGCACCTGGCCCTGGTCATCCACCCAGCTCACCCGAAACTGCACGAGGCGCTCGGGCTCCACCAGCCGCTCCAGCAGGCCGTGTTGCAGGTAGCGGGGGTGACGCGCCACATAGGGCCAGATGGAGGCGACAACCTCGCTCACCGCCTGGATGAACTCGGGTTGATGGGGGTTGCGGCTGGCCACCTGGGCCAGGAATGCCTCCTGAGAGAGGGAATGACTCATCTGTAACTCCTGTAATAAAGGGAAATTGGCCTCTTGCCAGAGAAGGGTCGGCGCCGCACCCCGCTTTATATTCGACGTTGAAAGTGAATACGGATAAAAATTTGTTTCGTGGCGGTAATTGCCGACAATGATGGCAATGACGCCGCTGCATGGTCGACATCAGGGTGATAATTCGCGCTGACGAAAATCTTTTTATGCATTTTTGGTAAATAAATAGCAAGCTTTAGTTCGTCCCTCTCGATGGGTATCCTTCGAGGCTCTCTGCGGTCGCAGGCTTGTCGCTCCTGGTGGGGCCGGGGCAGGGGAGAGGAGGGCCAGAGCAGGGGCAAGGGGAGCCTTATCTGCGAGGCCGCATCCGCCGGGCGGCGGCCCTCTTCGGGGCGGATGGCAGGATCCGGTGCACGGGGCGGGGCAAGGGATGGCGCAATATGCTACTGTAGCGGCGTTTTTTTGAAGAAAGGGCGGGCTTGCCCTTTTGAAGAGACTGATTGCAGGCGCTTTTTGTAGATTCTTTTTGTAGATCTTTCTTGTTGATTCTATTTGTAGATTCTTTTTTGTTGATGGAACTGTATGCAGACCAACCCGACCATGACCTGGCTGACTGAGCCGACACTTCTTTTGAACTCCACTATCTGGCAGGTGACCCATGCTGGCCGATGAATCCATGCGCCTGAACAAATACATCAGCGAGAGCGGCATCTGCTCCCGTCGCGAGGCTGATCGCTTCATCGAGCAGGGCCATGTCTATATCAACGGCAAGCGGGCCGGGATCGGCGATCAGGTGTTTGCCGGGGATCTGGTCAAGGTCAACGGTCAGGTGATAGAGGCGCGGGAGGCGGACAGCCTGGTCTTCATCGTGCTGAACAAGCCGGTGGGCATCGTCTCCACCACGGAGGCGGGGGAGAAGGACAACATAGTCGACTTCGTCAACCACAGCACCCGCATCTTCCCCATAGGGCGCCTCGACAAGGACTCCCAGGGGCTCATCTTCCTCACCAACCACGGGGATCTGGTGAACAAGATACTGCGGGCGGGCAACGATCACGAGAAAGAGTACCTGGTGACCGTCGACAAGCCGGTGACCGACGAGTTTATCCGGGGCATGGGGGCCGGGGTGCCCATCCTCGGCGCCGTCACCAAGAAGTGCAAGGTGAAGAAAGAGGCGCCCTTCGTGTTTCGCATCACCCTGGTGCAGGGGCTCAATCGCCAGATCCGCCGCATGTGCGAGCACTTCGGCTTCGAGGTGACCAAGCTCGAGCGCATCCGCATCATGAACGTCAGCCTCAAGGGGCTGCCGGTGGGGGAGTGGCGCGATCTCACCGACGACGAGCTGATCGAGCTGTTCAAGCTCATTGAAGACTCCTCCTCCGAGGTGAAACCGGCCAAGGGGGAGAAATCCAAGACCCCGGCGGCGCAAACCGCCAAACCGACCCAGGGCAAGAAGCCGCGCCGGGACGACGACCACGAGATTGGCGGACGCCCCAATGTGCCGGGCCCGGAGGCCTTCGAGAAGAAGAGCCCCGCAGGCAAGGGCGGCGTGGGCAAGGGAGCCGTTGCTAAAGGCGGCGCTGGCAAGGGGGCCCCTGCCAAGGGGGGCAAGCCTGCCACTGCGGGCAAGCCGCGCACCAACCAGGGTGGACGGCAGAAGAAGGGGCGCTAAGGCGCCCCGTCACTCGCTTTTCAACCTGCTCGATACACCGGCCCTAGGCCGGTGTATTGCTTTGTGCCGTCCGGGGCCCTTGGGTGAGGGGCGGGACGGACTGCCCCATCACCTTGATCCCCATCGCCCGGGCGTAGTGACGCGGATCCAGGCGCAGCACCAGCAGGCTCATCAGCGCCAACCCCCCCAGCTGCCACTGCCAGGCGCTGGCGAAGTCGCCGCTCAGGTGATGCAGGCGGGCCGCCACCCAGGGGCCGGTGGCCGCCAGGATGAAGCCGACCCCCTGCATCAGGGCGCTGAGGCTACCGGCGCGCCTGGGGTCTGGCAGGTGATCCAGCGCAATCACCATGATGAGGGAGAAGCTGCCGCCAAGGCCGGCGCCGCACAGCAGGCACCAGAGGATGGGGGCGATTTGCGGGGCGAGCCAGAGGCCGCCAAAGCCCGCCACCTGCATCACAATGGCCAGCCCCATCCAGGGGCGCCTGTCCTCCTTGCGCGCCGCCAGCAGCGGCAGAGCCAGGCCACTCATGGTCTGGGCCAGGGCCAGCCAGGCCACCAGCTCGCCCCCCTGCTGGGGGCTCAACCCCAGCGCCAGGTAGGCGGGGGCCAGCCAGGCCACGACGATGCCGTAGCCGCTGTTGATGATGCCAAAGCAGGCGATCAGCAGCCAGGCACGGGGCAGCGCGATCAGCCGCTGCTCCCCTGATAGGGGGGCGTGCGGCGCGGCGGTGGGCAGGCGCACCCGCCAGCCGAGCCAGACCAGGGCCAGCAGCACCGGCAGGCTCCACAGGGCCAGTGCCCGGGACCAGTCGAGGTGCAGGGCGAGGCGCGGGGTGAGCACGGCCCCGAGCGCCCCGCCCCCCATCATGCAGGCCGAGAAGATCCCCATCACCAGGGGTACCTTGCCCGCGAACGTCCCCTTGATGAGGCCGGGCAGTGTCCCCTGCACCAGGGCCGACCCCAGCCCGCACAGGGCGGCGCTGAGGATAAGCAGGGTACCGCTCGCGAGATCGAGGCGCAGGGCGCTGCCCAGCATCAGCAGCAACAAGGCCGCACCGAGCAGGGGGCGTGGCCCGGCCTTGTCGAGCAGGGCCGGGGTGAGCAGGACGCCGACCCCGATCAGCAGCAGCGGCAGCAGGGTGACCCAGGCCAGCCTCTCCATGCCGAGGCCCAGCTGGGCGTCTATCTGCCCCGCCAGGGGGCCGATGGCGGTGAGGAAGGGGCGCAGGTTGATGCCAATGAGCACCACCAGCACCAGCAGGGCGCCGCTGCCGGAGGGGAGCGGGCGCTTAACCATGGGACTGGGGGCCGTAGAGGGCGGCGGCCGGGATGGGGCTCGGCAACTTGATGAGGGGCAGGGGCGGTGGGCTAAGGGGCAGTCGCAGCCTGTGGTAACTGGCGCTGCTGTCAAAGCCGAAGGGGGCAGCGTCTTCATTGTCGAAGGCGTAGTAGACGGCGCTGATGCCGTTCATCACCAGGGCGCACAGGCACATGGGACAGGGGTGGCCGCTGGCGTAGACCACGGCGCCCGCAAGGGGGCCCTGGCGGCTCCCCTCCCGCAGCGCCTCCAGCTCGGCGTGGCGGGTGGGATCCCCCGCCTCCAGCATGCGGTTGACGGCGCTCGCCACCAGCTGGTTGTCTCGCACCAGGAGGGCGGCGAAGGGGCGGCCCCCCTGCTGGCGGTGGGTCAGGGCCAGCTGCAGGGTCTGCTCCAGCCACCCCTGATGGCTGGGGGCGGTGACGGCACTGAGGGCGTTCACTGGGCGGGCACCGGAGTGGGGAGGCTGTGACATGGGTTCATCCTGGGAGAAGAGGGGGTGACGGCAGCCTAACGGGCCCGCAAGTCATTTGGAAATTAAATGATAAAATGACTTTCAGTGATTTTATAAATGGAGAATCCCCCCATGGAGCGACCCTTGCTGGATCCCCACCTGCTGCAGAGCTTTGTCGCCATCGTCGAGACCGGCAGTTTCACCCGTGCCGGCGAGCGGATGCACCTGACCCAGTCCACCATCAGCCAGCAGATGCGCCGCCTCGAGCAGCAGCTCGGTTGTCCGCTGCTCGACCGATCCGGCCGCCAGGTGGTGACCACGGCCCAGGGGGAGACACTGCTGGGGCTGGCGCGCCGCATCCTGGGGCTGCTGGCCCGGGCGGGGGAGCGGGTGGGGGAGGCCAGCCAGCCCCTGCGCCTCGGGGTGCCTGAGGATTTCGCCGCCGGCGCCATGATCCCTGTGCTGGCGGCCTTCGCCCGGCAATATCCCGAGGTGAGGCTGGAGGTGCAAAGCGGGCTGAGTCACGAGATCTGGCAGGCGTTCGAAGGGGGAGAGCTGGATCTGGCGCTGATCAAGCAGGGGCGCGGGCAGGGAGAGCCCATCGCCCGCTGGCGCGAGCCGCTCGCCTGGGTCGACAGCCGGGAGTGGCCAGCCGCCGGGCGGGATCCTGTACCCCTGGTGGTGTTTCCGAGCGAAGGCCTCTATCGGCGCCAGATGACCGACGCCCTGGATGCCAGGGGCATTGCCTGGCGCATCGCCTACGTGAGTGCCAGCCTCGCCAGCCTGCAGGGGGCGGTGAGCGCGGGCATAGGGGTGAGCCTGCTGCCCGCCCGCTTGCTGCAGCCGGAGCAGGTGGAGCTGACACACTGGCCCGCGGTGCGTCCGGTGGAGCTGGCCCTGCACCTGGGGGCGGGGGGCTCTGAGCCCCTCAGTCGGCTGTGCGAGGCCCTGATCGCGCTCTGCGACGAGGTGATGGGGGAGGAGGCAATCGTAGCGCGCTGAGGGGGACAACACGGCTGAACGGTGCCGTGGTGAGACGTGCCCTGTGAAGCCAGCCCTCGTCTTGGCCCCTCAGACGAGGGCTTGTCTGGGCACCACGGCGAGCCAGAGTTCCACCTCGCCACTGCCGCTATCCGGGTCGAAGGCGTCGCCGTAGCGCTCGAAGTCCGGCTTGTGGGCAGAGTCGTAATCGGATTGCGCGAGCCACGCCAGCGCCTGCTGCCAGGTGTGCGGCAGGGCATCCACATGGCCCAGATGGCGGAAGACCGCATAGGTCTGGGGGCTGATGCGCATCCGGCCCAGGGTCGGAGGCAGCACTTCCAGGGCGCTCACTTCAACTGCGCACATATATTCGCAGCCGCTCTCGTCGGCGCCGCAGATGACGCCGTAGGCGTGCTCCCCCAGCTGACCCGGCAGGGGGCCGAGGGCGCTGAAGTCACGCCATTGGCCACCGAAGTCGCCGTGCTGGAAGCTGTGATGGCGACGCAGGCCGCCAAGCAGCATGGCCTTGCCGGTTTCGAAGCGAACGGGGTCTGACATGGTGCCTCCCGGGTTGTAGGAGAAGGGTTGAAGGGACAGCGCCAAGGTGAGCGCGTCAGTGCGCCCGGCCTTCCTCGAGCTTGCGCTCATAGTCCTGGCGGACGATGGCGAGCGCCGCCAGGGCGAGCTCCGGGGCAATCTGGTTGGTTTCCAGCAGTTCTATCAGATCCACCGCGAGTTTGACCTCGGGCGGTGCAGTTTCCAGTGACATCTTGGTTTCTCGTGGGGCAGCGGGTGCGCCATTATAGCGCCCCGGGCGGTGAAGACACGCCCCGACTGCCCGGGGGTTGACGGGTTTCACATGTGCTGGCGCATCTCCTTGTCGAGCTCCTCGCGCAGGGTCATCAGCTTCCTGGCGTACTGCTGCAACTGCAGATCCTGCTCGCTCACCGGCTGCCACTGGGGCACAGGGCTCGGTTTGCCGTGCTCGTCCATGGCCACGAAGATGATGATGCAGTGGGTGGTTTTGTGGCGCGCAGGGTCAGTGGGGTGGCGGCTGTAGACGTCCACCGCCAGGTGCATGCTGGTGGTGCCGGTGTGGATCACCTTGGCGTGCACCTCCACCAACTGGCCTATCTGGATGGGGCGCAGGAAACGGATGCCCCCCACATAGACGGTGACGGCATAGCCGCCACACCAGCCGGCGGCGCAGGCGTAGCCGGCCTGATCGATCCACTTCATCACCATGCCGCCATGGACCTTGCCACCGAAGTTGACGTCGGCGGGTTCGGCGAGAAATTGCAGGGTCAGTTCGCGGGGTGGGATCATGCTCTCTCCTCGGCTTATTGCCGGTAACTCTTGCGATAGGTCTCGGCCTGCTGGCAGGCGGGCACCTTGGAAAAATCGGGGCGCTTGTTGCCCTCGCGCTGGCCGAAGCTGGCGTACTCCTGCTGGCAGCGGGTCGTTTTGCCCCCCTCCTTGATGCAGGCGTCGATGCGCTGCTGTCGACCCTGCACGATCAGCAGTTGCTGCGCGTTGGCACAGGCCCGATCCAGCCCGGCTTGATGGGTTTCCCGATCCTGTTCTATGGCGAGCAGGCCGCTCGACAGGCTGCTGGCGAGCAACAGTATGACCATCTTCATCATGCTTTGTCTCCTTGTGGGGGGCGTCCTGTTATGACCAGGGCTATGCCCCCCAGAATGCCCAGAGATGACAATAACAATCGCAGCGACCAGGACTCATCCAACCAGATGATCCCGGCCAGCGCCGCGAGCAGGGGCACCAGCAGCTGGACGCTGGCGGCCAGGGTGCGTCCCAGCTGGGGCAGCACCAGATACCAGAGCGCATACCCAAGGCCGGAGGCGAGGGCCCCCGAGGCCAGGGCGTAGCCAATGGCCGCCGGGCTGGCCTCAAGCCGGCCAAGCAGCAGGTAGAGCAGGGCCGCCGGCAGGCTGGCCCGCAGGAAGTGACCGGCATTGGCGGCGATGGGATCGGTAAAGCGTGAGGCCCGCAGGGTATAGCAGGCCCAGGCGATACCGGCGCCTATCATCAGGGCCGCCCCCAGGGGATCCGGCGCCCGGATGCCGGGCAGCAACAGCAATACCAGCCCTGCCATGGCGAGCAGCAGACCAGCCCACTGGCGCAGTGGCAGGGACTCTCCGCGCAGCAGGGGGGGGGCCAGCATGCTGAGCTGGACGGCGGCAAACAGCAGCAGGGCACCGGTGCCTGCGGTCAGGGTGAGATAGGCGAACGAGAAGGCGGCGCCATAGGCGATGAGGGCGAGGGCACCCCCCCAGTCTCCCTGGCGCGGCGACTGGTGGCGAACCCGGCACAGCAGGATCAGCATCAGGGCGCCGCTGGTCAGCCGCAGCAGGGTAAACAGGGCCGGATCCATCCGCTCTTCGAACAGGGCGAGGCGGCAGAGTACCGAATTGGCAGCGAACGCAGTGAGCGTCAGCAGGGTCAGCAGCAACAGGCGGGGTAGTGGCATCCATTCACCTTGAGTTCAGCGGCGGCGGCCCAGCATGGCATCTCATGCAAATGAGGAGGCCCCATGAAACAGATGCTGGAGCAATTGATGGGAGCTGGCAAGGGCTGGCTCAACGATGGTGGCGACACGCGCAAGGCCCAGATGAAGGGCATGGCCCAGGGTGGGCTGGCCGCCGGGGCCATGGCGCTGCTGCTTGGCAACAAGAAGATGCGCAAGTACGGCACCAAGGTGGCGGCGGTGGGCGGGGCGGCGGCCCTCGGCGGGCTGGCCTACAAGCTCTATCAGGACTGGCAGCAGAACCAGAGTGCGCCTGCGGCCGGCACACCCCATCCCCTCAACGAGCTGGCGGGCGCCGAACTGGATGCCCGCGCCAGCCTGCTGGTGCGCGCCATGGTGGCGGCGGCCCGGGCCGACGGCCACATCGACGCCGTCGAGCGCCAGAAGATCCAGGAGTACCTGACCGAGCAGGGCCAACCCGATGCCGCCCGCTGGATTGACGCCGAGCTGGCCCGTCCGCTGGATCCGCAAGCCCTGGCCCGGGAAGTGACCGACATGGAGCAGGCCACCGAGGTCTATCTCGCCTCCCTGCTCGCCGTCGAGGTGGATCACTTCATGGAGCGCGGCTATCTCGACGAGCTGGCCCGTGCCCTGAAACTCGATGACAACCTGAAAGCCAGTATAGAGCGCCAGGTGGCCCAGCTGGGCGCACCGGGTTGAGCCCAGGCTGCCATCAGATTGTCCACAAGGCCCCGTCACGGGGCCTTGTCGTTGGTTCCCCCCGGGTGAACCCTTGCCATAAGGGGATACAATCGGCGCTTCATCTTGGGGGCGACTCCTCCTATGATGGGTTTCTCCCCAGGCCGCTGGGGGGAGGTCATCAACCACAGGCAAGGAGCGCCCATTGGAAATACGCAAGGCAGTTGAACAGGACATTGACGCCATTCTCGAGTTGAATCGGCAAATTGGATTGATCCATTTTGAGCAGGCCCCCGAGGTGTTTTGCCCGCCCTCACCCCAGGAGCGGGAGTTTTTGCTGGCGGCCATAGGTTGTGAGGAGCGGCTGTTCTGCGTGGCGGTGGATAACGAGCGGGTGCTGGGCTTTCTGACGGCCAGGATCGAGATCAATGAGGCCATCCCCTTCCTCTCCAAGCTCCCCATCTGCCGTATCGGCTCCGTGGTCGTCGATGAGGATCATCGCTCCCGCGGCATCGGCAAGGCGTTGATGGCTCACTGCGATTGCTGGGCCAAGGCCCACGATGCAAGCCAGATCCGTCTGGAGGTGATGTCATTCAATGACAGGGCCAAGTCTCTTTACGAATCCCTCGGTTTCACCAGACAGTCCGAAATTTATGCCCGATAAGCGGGCCCTCTCTCGATGAACAAGGCCCCATCACGGGGCCTTGTTGTTGCTGTTGTTGAAAGTGCTGCGATCGTGTTCAGCTCTCTGCCGGCCAGGGGCCGAGCTCGATGCAGTGGCCACGATAGAGCGGGCGTTCGCTGCCCTTCGCCATCACCAGCAGTTCGCTGCTCTGCTTGAGCTGCTGCCATTCGGCCCCGCTCATCAGGCGGCCCGCCATGACCTCCCCGAGGGGGGCGAGGGGCACCAGCTTGGCGGACTCTTTGTCACGCATCCAGAGCATGGCGTCGGCGGGCAGGCGCAGCGGGTTTGCCAGATTCTGTTGCAAGCGGATGCTGGACTGACCCGGCCGCTTGCCCTGATAGGCCACCAGCACGAAGGGGGCCTCCTCGCCTGCGGAGGACATTGTGGCCAGGTAGCGCACCGGCTGGATGGGCGCGGAGTGCCAGGGAAGCAGCGGTTGGAGCCATAGGCCGAGCAGCAGGGAGGCTGCCATGGCGAGCGGCCACCACAGGCGGTTGGGCCCGGGCTTGGGGGAGATCCCCTGTGCTATCCCGTGCCAGATCTGGCGGGGCAGGGGCGGAGCGGGTTGGGGCTGGCACAGCAGAGGATCCAGATGTTGCTGCCACTGTTCAATCCACTGCCACCAGTCGGGGTCGCGGGCCATCAGGCGGCTCATCCTGGCCTGTACCCGCGGGCTCAGGGTACCCAGCACATACTCGCCGGCGAGCCGCTCGCGCAGGGCGGGGTCTCGATAGCGTTTGGGGGTCATTGAGTCAGGCATAGCTTGAGCTCCTCCAATCCGCGCCGGATCCAGGACTTGACCGTGCCGAGCGGGGTCTGGGTGTGGCTGACGATCTCCTGATGGCTCAGGCCGTGGCGATAGGCCAGCACTATGGCGTTTCTCTTATCGGCGGAGAGTTGCTCGAGACAGCGCTCGAGAGAGAAAGAGGGGGGCTGGCCCCCCTCGCTGTGCCCAGACAATCCCTCATCCCAGGGCACCTCCCCGTGGCGAGCCCTGGCCCGCAAGGCATCGATGGCGAGATTGCGCATGCACTGGCAGAGCCAGGCCCAGGGGTAGTCGACGGGATAGGCGCTCTGGCCGTGCCAGATCTTCAAAAAGCCCTCCTGCAGGATGTCCGCGGCCCACTGCTTGTCCTTGAGCAGGGCGTGGAGCATGGCATACAGAGGCTGGCCCGTCAGCCGGTAGAGGGCTTCAAATGCCTGCTTGTCCCTCTGCCGGCTGCGGGCGAGCAGGTGGGCAAGTTGCTGGTTGTCGATATTCACTCAGACCTCATAGTTGGACGCGATGCCAGACATTCTTCACGCCGTCCCCGCTGCTCTGGCCGGGCTGCTCATCCTTGATCCAGCGATAGAGCGGTTGGCCACGGTAGCTCCACTGATAGTTGCCATCGTCGCGCAGGATCAGGCTGATGCCGACGTCGGCCGCGCTGCCGACGCCCGCCTTGGCCTGCTCCGCGCTGGCCAATGCCGGCGGCCACTTTTCGGCGCACTCAGCATAACAGGTTGATTTTCCTTGGGCATCCTTGTCGAAGCGGTAGAGGCTGAAGCCCTTGGCATCGACCAGATAGGCCTTGCCGTTCTCGGTCATCCGGGCGATGGGCAGCTGTTCGGCCCCGCTCAGGGGCTGAGTGTCCAGGGCCCAGGCCGAGGCGAGGGGCAGGCAGGCGAGGGTGATGAGGAACTTGTTCATGGTGTTCTCCTTGGGTCTGTTGGCGATGGTTTGTTTGGTTATGAGAGGTCAGGGGTTAACGGGTCCAACCATCCTGGGCGAAGAAGGGCTCGCCTTGGGGGCTGTCGATGAAGTCGATAAAGCGCTGGGTGCTGGCATCCGCCCCTTGCGCCTTGGTGATCAGCAGGCCGCGATAGATGCGGCGCTCCGGCTCGATCTCGACGAAATCCGCCTTGTCCTGGTGGTTCAGGGGCCAGTGCACCCAGGTGATCCAGGCATCGGCCCGCTGGCCGGTGAAGGCCCGGAAACTGGCGCCGCTGCCCTGCTCGAAGGCGACGATGTTGCGCCTGAGCTTCTGCACATCGGCCAGCTTGCCCCTGCGCCCGGCCACGTCTTCCCAGAGTCCGGTGCCCGAGGTGTTGTAGCTGCCGAGTCCCTCGGTCACCACCACCTTGAGGGGGCGATTGATGAGATCCTCCACCCCGGTGATCCGCGCGGGGTTGCCCTTCTGCACCGCGATGACGCTGCGGCGCAGGTAGTAGGCGTGGGCGCTCTGCTTGTCGAGGAAGGGGTAGCTCTGCAGGTAGGCGGACATGGATTGCTCGGCCCCGGCGAAGATGAGATCGGCATCCTTGACGGCCCTGTCACGCCAGCTATGTTCGGGGCCGGCGGTGACCTCGACCGGGATCCCGGTCTCCTGCTGGAAGGCTGTAGCCGCCCGTTTCAGGGCGGTGTCCGGGCCACCGGGGCCATAGAGGCGGATCACGCCGTCACCGGCCTGATGGACAGGGTCGGTCTGGGCAGACTGGGGGAGGGGGGTGGCCTGCAGCGGCTGGATGAGGGCCGAGCAGAACAGGGCGAGCCAGAGGGGTTGGGATTTCATCGTCTCTCCTTGATTGAGGTTCAAGCAAGAGACGAAGGAGGGAGGCGATTGGATGCAGCTGAGGAGAAATTAATTTATCAATAAAGCCGAACCTGCCTCAGGTGCAGCTATCGATAAAGGCTAGGAGCCTCCCAATTTCTGGTGGACCAGGGCCGCCAGTCGGGTGAGGGCGGCCTCCAGCGCCGGGCTCCAGGGATGGGCGCTGTTGAGGCGCAGGCAGTGGTTGTGCTGGCCCTGGCTCGAGAACAGGGCCCCGGGGGCCAACGAGAAGCCGCTGGCCAGCGCCTGGGCATAGAGGGCCCGGCTGTCGAGGCGCGCGTCGAATGTCAGCCAGAGGAAGTAGCCGCCGTCCGGGGTCGAGATATGCACCTCGTCCTGGAAGAGGCGCAGCAGAGCAGCCCGCATCTGCTGCTGGCGCTGGGCCAGGGTGTGGCGCAGGCGGCGAAAGTGGGCATCCACCCCGCCCTGGCGCAGCATGTCGGCGAGCGCCAGCTGGCTCGGCACATTGGTGGAGAGCGTCGACATCAGTTGCAGCCGCTGGATGCGCTCGGCATGGGATCCGGCCACCACCCAGCCGACCCGAAAGCCCGGCGCCAGGCACTTGGTCCAGGAGCCGCACAGCAGGCTGTCGCCCCGGGCGTCCCAGCGCTTGATGGGGCTGGGGCGCTCGCGGCCAAAATAGAGCTCGGCGTAGACGTCGTCCTCCACCAGGGGCACCTCATGGGCGTTGAGCAACGCCATCAGTTCCTGCTTGTGGCCATCCGGCATGGTGTGACCCAGGGGATGCTGCACGTTGCCCATCAGCCAGCACGCCTTGATGGGGCGCTGGGCGAGGGCCTCGGTGAGCAGGGCGAGATCGATGCCCACCCCGGGGATCACGGGGATCTCCACCACGTTGAGCTTGAGCCGCTCTATGGCCTGCAGGGCGCCGTAGAAGGTGGGGGACTCCACCACCACCCAGTCCCCGGGCTCGGTCAGCACCTGCAGGCTTAAGGAGAGCGCCTCCATGGCACCCGTGGTGATGATGATCTCCTGGGGATCCACCGCCAGGCCGTCGCTGGCGTAACGCTGGGCGATGGCGCGGCGCAGCGCCTCGTTGCCGGGAGGCAGATCTGCCACCGTGCTGAAGGGATCGAGGCGGCGCATGCAGCTCGCCAGGGCACGGCCGAGCTGGGGGTGGGGGAAGAGGGCGGGATCCGCCACCGCGAGCCCCAGCGGCACCAGCTCCCGGGACTTGCTCGCCTGCAACACCTCGAACACCAGATCGTTGATGTCCACCGAGCCGCTGTAGCGGGCCTGCTGGGCCGTGCCGGCGGACAGCGGGGAGGTGGCGGCCTTGACGTAGTAGCCGGACTGGGGCCGCGCCAGGATGAGGCCGCGGCTCTCGAGCAGCTGATAGGCCTGCAGCACCGTCATGGGGCTCAAATGATGGGTCTTGCAGCTCTGGCGGATGGAGGGGATGCGCTCCCCCGGCTGCCAGAGGCCGCTCTCTATCTGCTGCTGCAACATGGCAGCCAGCTGACCGTAACGGGACATGGGGTGGCCTAAACTGTTATAGGTGGATTTCACTATAACTGCATCTGTTATAGGTGTCATGGCACGTGTTGTACTTAACGGGCGAAAACCTGCCTGTTAAATGCAACATAGAGAGTCATGCATGATAAGCCTGGATGATGTGGTCAGCCTCTCCCGAATACAGTTCGGCGCGACGGCGATGTTCCACTTTCTGTTTGTGCCCCTCACCCTGGGGCTGTCCTGGATCCTGGTGATCGCCGAGTCCGCCTACGTGATGACCGGCAAGGTGATCTACAAGGACATCACCCGCTTCTGGGGCAAGCTGTTCGGTATCAACTTCGTCATGGGGGTCACCACCGGCATTACCCTGGAGTTCCAGTTCGGTACCAACTGGGCCTACTACTCCCACTATGTCGGCGACATCTTCGGCACCCCGCTGGCGGTGGAGGGGCTGATGGCCTTCTTCCTGGAGTCCACCCTGGTGGGCCTCTTCTTCTTCGGCTGGGACAAGCTCTCCCGGGGTCAGCACCTGCTGGTGACCATGCTGGTGGCGCTTGGCTCCAACCTCTCCGCGCTCTGGATCCTCATCGCCAACGGCTGGATGCAGAACCCGGTGGGGGCCGAGTTCAACCCCATGACGATGCGCATGGAGCTGGTGGACGTGGCGGCGGTGATCTTCAACCCGGTGGCCCAGGTCAAGTTCGTGCACACGGTAGCGGCGGGCTATGTGGCCGCCTCCCTGTTCGTGATGGGGGTGAGCAGCTGGTATCTGCTGCGTCGCATGGAGGTGCGCTTCGCCCTGCGCTCCTTCGCCATCGCCTCGGGCTTTGGTCTGGCGGCCATCCTCTCGGTCATTGTGCTGGGGGACGAGTCGGGCTATCGCACCGGGGAGGTGCAGAAGGTCAAGCTCGCCGCCATTGAGGCGGAGTGGCACACCGAGCCGGCGCCCGCCTCCTTCACCCTGTTCGGCCTGCCGGATCAGCGCGCCGAGACCACTCACGCTGCGGTCAAGATACCCTATCTGATGGGCATCATCGCCACCCGCTCCCTGGATGAGCAGGTGACGGGTTTGAAAGATCTGAAGGCGCAGCACGAGGTGCGCGTTCGCAGCGGCATGCTTGCCCACGACGCCCTGGAGGCGCTGCGCTCAGACGGCAGCAATGCCGAGGCCCGCGCCACCTTCGAGCGCCACCGCGCGGATCTCGGCTACGGCCTGCTGCTGACCCCCTACGCCGCCGATATCGGCAAGGCGGACGAGGCGGCCATCGCCCGGGCGGTCGACGACTCCATTCCCCAGGTGGCGCCGCTCTTCTGGAGTTTCCGGCTGATGGTGGGCATAGGGGTGGTGTTGCTCGGGCTCTTTGGTGCCGCCTTCCTGCAGCTGTGCCGGGGTAAGCTGGTGCAATCCCCGCGCCTGCTCAAGGCGCTGTTCTGGAGCATACCGCTGCCCTGGATTGCCATCGAGGCGGGCTGGTTCGTGGCGGAGTTCGGCCGCCAGCCCTGGACCATCAGCGACGTGCTGCCGGTGTCGGCCTCCGTCTCCTTGCTGCAACCTGGGCAACTCTGGTTCAGCCTCATCTCCATCTTCCTCATCTACAGCACGTTGCTGGTGGTGGAGCTGTTCTTGTTGCGTCACGTGATCCGCAAAGGGCCCGCGAGCCTGCAGACGGGTCGTTATCAAGGTGAAGTGTTGAAAAACGGGAGTCCCGTCTGATGGATTACGAAACCCTGAAACTCATCTGGTGGGGGCTGGTGCTCTTCCTGCTCATCGGCTTCGTGGTGATGGATGGCTTCGATCTCGGGGTCGGCATGTTGCTCCCCGTGGTGGCCAAAACCGATGAGGAGCGGCGGGTGCTGCTCAACAGCGTGGGGCCGGTGTGGGAGGGCAACCAGGTGTGGCTCATCGCCGGTGCCGGCACCCTGTTCGCCGCCTGGCCCCTGGTCTATGCCGCCTCCTTCTCGGCGCTCTACGTGCCCTTCATGTTCCTGCTGTTCGGCCTCTTCCTGCGCCCGGTGGGGTTTGACTATCGCAGCAAGCTGCCGGACCCCCTGTGGCGCCGCTGGTGGGACAGGGCCCTGGTGATGGGTGCCCTGCTGCCGACCCTGGTGTTTGGCGCGACCCTGGGCTTCTTGCTGCAAGGCTTGCCGTTTCGCTTCGACTCGGCCCTTCGCATCCACTACGGCGCCTTCGATTTTAACTGGCCGCTGCTGTTGACCTGCATGGGCACGGCGCTGGTCCTGCTGATGCTCCATGGCTGCAGCTTCCTGCAGTGCAAGACCCAAGGGGTGATAGCAGCGCGCTGCGCCCGCCAGAGCCGCTGGCTCGGCCCATTGGCGAGCATTCTCTTTGCCCTCGGCGGTTTCTGGCTCAGCCAGATGCGCGGTTACCGGATAGCCGAGATAGGGGATCTCAACCGCGCCCTGACCCCCCTGATGAAGCAGGTGACGACGGCGCCGGATGGCTGGTTTGGCAACTTCGTGGCACACCCTGTGCTCTGGGCAGTGCCTGCCCTTGGCCTCGCGCTGCCGCTCTTGAGTACGCTGGCCAGCCAGCTGGGTCGGGCGCGGCTGGCCATCCTCGCCAGCGGTGGTGCCTGCGCCACCATGATGCTGACCGTGGCCATCGCGCTCTTCCCCTTCGTGCTGCCCTCGTCTCTGGATCCGTCCAGCAGCCTGACCCTGTGGGATGGCACCTCCAGCGAGCGGACGCTGCTTATCATGCTGGGCATAGTCGCGGTGCTGATGCCCATCAACATCGGCTATACGCTCTGGGTCTACTGGGTGGCGCGGGGCAAGATGAGTACCGAGCAGGTGCGCCAGCAGGGCCATAGCCTTTACTGACACAGGAATTGAGGAGTCTTCGATATGTGGTATTTCACCTGGATTTTGGGGCTGGGGTTTGCGCTGCTGTGCGGCCTGGTCAATCTGCTCTGGCTGGAGGCGCGCTGGGCCGCCGACGAGGATCTCAAGGAGTCTTGAGCCGCGCCATCTTGCCAATGAAAGAGGCCGACACTGGGTGTCGGCCTCTTCGTCTGTGGGAGGTTAAACCGCCAGCGCCAACTTGGCCTCGCGCCTCTCGCTGACGTGGGTCAGGCCATAGGCCAGCAGCACGATGAGGGCTCCGATCCAGGGGGTGTGCATCAGACCCAGGTGATCCACCACTAAACCCCCCACCACGGATCCCAGCGCTATGCCGACGTTGAAGGCGGCGATGTTGAGGCCGGAGGCCACGTCCACGGCATTGGGGGTGTGGATTTCGGCCTGTTTCACCACCAGCACCTGCAGCCCCGGCACGTTGCCGAACGCGAAGGCACCCCACACCAGCACGGTGAGCACCGCCAGCACCGGATGGGGCGCGGTGAAGGTGAGCATCAGCAGGATGAGCGCCAGACCGCCAAACATCAGCTTCAAGGCGGGCAGCGGGCCCATCTTGTCCGCGAGCTTGCCGCCCCAGATATTGCCGACGGCCACCGACACCCCGTATACCAGCAGGATCAGGCTCACCGCATTGGCACCGAAGCCGCTCACCTGCTGCAAGATGGGGGCGAGGAAGGTAAAGGCGGTGAAGGCGCCGCCGTAACCCAGGGCGGTCTTGGCATAGACCATCAGCAGCGGCTTCTTGGTCAGCACGGCGAGCTGCTCACTGAGGCTGGAGGCTGTCCCCTTGGGCAGGTTGTTCGGGATCAGCAGCAGGCTGCCGACCATGGCGACGAGGCCGAGCAGGCTCACCACCAGGAAGGTCTCGCGCCAGCCGAACTGCTGACCAATCCAGGTGCCGAGCGGCACGCCGGTCACCAGGGCGACCGTGAGGCCGCTGAACATGATGGCGATGGCGCTCGCCGCCTTCTCCTTGGCCACCAGCCCGGTGGCGATTGTGCTGCCCACCGAGAAGAAGACCCCGTGGGCCAGGCCGGTGAGGATGCGGGCGACGATCAGGCTCTCGTAGCCCGGTGCCTGCCAGGCCAGCAGGTTGCCGGCGGTGAAGAGCGCCATCAGGCCCACCAGCAGCCACTTGCGCGGCAGCTTGCCGGTGAGCGCCGTCAGCACAGGTGCGCCTATGGCCACCCCCAGGGCATAGAGGCTGACCAGCAGGCCCGCCGAGGGGAGCGAGACATTGAGCTGCTCGGCTATGGTGGGAATGAGCCCCACGATCACAAACTCGGTGGTGCCGATCGCAAAGGCACTCAGGGTGAGGGCAAATAACGCCAGTGGCATACAAACTCCTTGGATAGTGGCTCCCGACGGGAGAATGGCGCCAGTATGCCGATGAGCTTTGTTGGCAAAAATGACGGCAACATCAAATTACTTTTGCCAAATAAGCAGCAATGGTGCCGTGGAAGGAGTAGTGGCTGAGGCCGCAAGAGCGGCTATGCAGAGTTAGCGGAAGGCAGAGACAAAGCGCGCAGCAGCAACGCGTGCAGAGCGAGCCGGGAACACAGAGGCAAGGGATAAAGGGGCAAGGGAAGGCTCTGGGGGTGTAGCACGGGCGGCAGTGTGGCCGCGCAGGGCTGGATGGCGTCCAGTGCCAGATGCCTGGTGATGGTGGGGGAGGGGAGGACGAGAAAAAGCGGGAGGCATGATGCCTCCCGCTTGGGGTCACAGACAGATCCCGAAGTGCGGTTTGCTCCCTTCTCCCCTGGCGGGAGAAGGGCTGGGGATGAGGAGGATCAATCCCAGGCCGGTGCGAAGTCCGGGTTGGCGCAGCGCTCGCCTCGATCCAGGGTGGCAATCTGAGCCATCTCCTCGGGGCTGAGTTTGACCTTCAGCGCAGCCAGGTTGGCGGCGAGGTTCTCCCGTTTGGTGGAGCTCGGGATCACCGTCATGCCCTGGGCCAGCAGCCAGGCGAGCGACACCTGGGCCGCCGAGACGCCGTGGCGCTTGCCGATCTCCATCAGGAGCGGTTCGCTCAGTACCTTGCCATAGGCGAGCGGCATATAGGCGGTGATGGCGATGCCGTGCTCCTGGCAGAACTCAACCACCTTGCGGTTTTGCAGCAGGGGGTGGATCTCCACCTGCTGGTGGGCGATGGCACCCGGCCCCAGGATCTCGATAGCCTGCTTGAGCTGGGCCACGGTGAAGTTGGAAACCCCTATCTCCCGGGTCAGGCCCCGGGCCTTGGCCTCGGCAAGCTGCTCCAGATAGACCGCCATCGGCACCTCATCCTGGGGGGAGGGCCAGTGAATAAGCGCCAGATCCAGGTAGTCGGTGCGCAGTTTCTCCAGGCTCAGCTCCAGGCTCGGGATCACCTTGCCCGGGCCGAACTCGCTGATCCACACCTTGGTGGTCAGGTAGATATCCTGGCGGGGCACGCCGCTTTCGCTCATCAAGTGGCCCACTTCGGCCTCGTTGTCATAGATCTGGGCGGTATCGATATGGCGATAGCCGAGATCCAGACCCTGCAGCAGGGAGTCGCGCAGGGGCTGATCCTTCAGGCGAAAGGTACCAAGACCCAGGTTGGGCATCTTCATCATCATATTCCTCAAGTTATTGTTTCTACGCTCAATATTGTGTCGGCCCGTCCCCGCATCCAGGGCGGGCAGGGGCAGGCCGCAGCTGGATTCAGGCTAGTTGATAGCGGCGAACGCTGGTGCTGGCAAACCAGCCCCGGGTGCTGGCCACGAAGGCGATAAAATGGGGCTGCTGCTGGTGGGCGCTGAGCGCCGCCTCGTTCTCCCACGCCTCGTGGATCATCCAGCCGTGGGGGCTCTCCAGGCTCTGATGCAACTGGTAGCAGAGGCACCCGGGCTCTTGCAGGGTAGCCGCTATCAAGGGGCCCAAGGCGGCGCGACACTCGGCGGCAAATTCAGGCTTGGCCTCAAGCTCGGCAATCACTGTGATGGGGGATGACATCTGCACCTCTTTGCTAAAACGACGGCCAGTATGCCCCCGGCAGACTGGGGGAAACAGGGCAGCAGTCGCAAAACACTATTGAGATAAGAGCAGCAATAAATGGGCTGGGCGAGGTGCCGGCGAAGAGGTCAGGGAGGGAAAGCAACAGGGGGCGCCGGGACGCCCTCGCCATCAGGCCGCCGGTTCGGACCAGACCGCAAACTCGTTGCCGCTGGGTTCGACAAAGTGGAAGCGCCGACCGCCGGGGAAGTCGAACAGCGGGCGGTTGATGATGCCGCCATGGTGCTGCACCTTGGCCTGGGTTGCCGCAATGTCGGCGCTGTAGAACACCAGCAGGGCGCCCCCCTGATGGCTGTGACTGCACATATCTGCGCGGTAGAAGCCGCCATCCAGCCCTTCCCCTTCGAAGGCGCAATAATCGGGACCGTAGTCGGCAAATTGCCAGCCAAAGGCGGCGGTGAAGAAGGCCTTGGTCGCGGCGAGATCCCTTGCCGCAAATTCCACATAGTTCAGTTTCTCATGGGCTTTCATGTGGGCTATCTCCATTAACATTTGTAAACAACATCATTATTTAGTCGCGATAAGCGGCAGCAATTGAGGAGTTGATCAATTTTTCATAGATATCTGCCTGTCCCGCAGGCAGGAGTTGCCGGTGAATTTCACGACGTTTGGCAGCATTGCAGAGTCGTTCCGCCAACCAACCTGTCAGATAAAGAGCAGAGAGACAACCACCTGCGGTTGCGATATTTCCCTCGACCACAAGCGGTTTGTCTTGAACATCCACACCCTGAGTGAGCAAGGCGGGCTTAGCATCTGGATGGGTCGTGGCTTGCTTGCCATCGAGCAGACCCAGTTGCGCCAAGATAAAGGAGCCTGCGCAGATAGATCCAATCAACTGTTTCTCAGGATCCAGTTTGAATGAGGACATAAATTGCGGGTCGGCCAGTACAGCCGGAATCCCTTTCTGGCCACTACTGAAAATGACTGCATCGGCATCATTGGCTGCCAGAATATGGCCATCAGTTGTGACTGAGTTACCCAACACGGAATGATGGCTTGGTTTTGTACCCAGAACCTTAACCACCCAGTCGTGCTGGGTTCTGCCAAGAATGTCTTTTATCAAGAAGAAATCGATATCGGTAAAGTCATCAAAAATAATAATGGCGATGGTATGCATCAGGTTTTCCTGCCGTTTTTATGGGGTGAACGGTGCTCATCACTCTTCTCGTCATGGTTAGGTGAGACTATTTGAACTCCTCGCCGTGATTTTCAAGTCGCTCCAGTCCGCACTGCTGGCACACCACATAGCGGTCGAGTAGCTCAAGTGCGGCGATGCCATGACCGCCGACCCCGGAGAAAAATCCGTTGAGAAACGCCCTGAAGTGGCCGCGGCGGGTTTTGGGATAGGGGGAAGGCTTCTGCTTTATCCGCTCGCTGTGCTCTGTATGCATCCCGCAGCGGGGGCAACACTGTCTGGTCATCGGGTGGGGCCTTTGTCGTGGAGCGGGGTAATGGACGGCGCCAGTCGATCCCATGGGGTCAATTTAAGCTGTCTGCCCCTGAGCCAGAGCCAACTTGCCATCAAGATACCGAATAATCCGGCAAACAGGGCTGTTTGGCGCAGGGCAAATAGCGGTCCTATCCCCATGGGTTGCCAGCTGAAAAACCACATCAACAGACCCCAGAACAGCCCTATGCTGATGCCAAACCCGAGAACGTTGGTAAGCCAGCCCTCATAGTGGGGCGGTTTGACCGGGCAACCCAGCCTGCGCAGCAGTCTGCACAGGGGCGGATTGTAGTTGGCGTGCCATACCCCTTTGCTGGCCAGCTCCTGATGGGCGGCGGCCAGCCGCGTTTCGAATGTCATGGTGTTTGTCCTTGTGACCTGGCGGCGCCATTCGATGCCATTTTGGCAGCATTGTACCGGCAAAGGGCGAGCCTGGTTTGCGCTGGCCATCACGTTATTTATCTGTGGAAATCGCGACGCCTGCCTTGCCAATCCCGGGCCATTGCGCCTATAAAGCCCCATGACTCTTGCCAGGATGACAACAATGAAGACCCATTCCGATGAACTGACCCTGTTTGTGGCCGTGGTGGAGGCGGGCAGCTTTCGCCAGGCGGCGGAGAACCTCGGCATGGACAACTCGGTGGTGAGCCGCGGCATCAAGCGCCTCGAAGAGAAGCTCGCCACCGTGCTGCTCAACCGCACCACGAGGCGGGTCAGCCTGACCGAGGAGGGGAGTTGGTTCTATCAGCGGGCGGTGAAGGTGCTGACCGAGATGAGCGAGGCGGAGAGCCATCTGCTGATGCGCCGAGAACAACCCGAAGGGGTGCTGAGGGTCGATGCCGCCACCCCCTTTATCCTGCACCGGCTGGTGCCCATCATAGGGGAGTTTCGCCGCCGCTACCCCGGCATCGAGCTGCAACTGCACAGCTCCGAGGGCTTCATCAATCTGATGGAGCGGCGGGTGGACATGGCCATTCGCATCGGCGAGCTGACGGACTCCTCCCTGCGGGCCCTGCCGCTCGGGCGATCCAAGCTGCGGCTGCTCGCCTCCCCGGACTATCTTGCGGAGCGCGGCACCCCGCGCCAGCCGGCTGACTTGCTGGCGGGCCACGAGCTGCTCGGTTTTTTGCACCCCGATCACCTCAACCACTGGCCCTTGCTGAGCGCCGAGCAGGGGGACAGGTTCGCCATCACCCCGACCCTGCGGGCCAGCAGCGGAGAGACCCTGCGCCAGCTGGCGCTCAGAGGGCAGGGGATCGTCTGCCTGTCGGACTTCATGACGGGGGAGGACAGGGCGAGCGGCGCCCTGGTGGAGGTGCTGGCCCGCAGCAACAGCGGCGCCTCGCGTCCCATCAACGGGGTCTTCTACTCCGATGCCCAGCGGGACATCCGGCTGCGGGTCTGGCTCGACTTCCTCAAAGAGCAGCTCGGCGCCGAGGCGTTGTAGAGGGCATGCCGACAGTGCCAACCCCCTCCCGGCCTCCCCCTCCACGAGGGGGAGGGGTCATTTTCTCCCATCCCTTGGCAAGGGGAGGGGGCGGAAGGGGCGTTCGCGAGCGCCAATAAGAAGAGGCCGACATCGCTGTCGGCCTCTTTGCTTTTTTCATCTCAAGGAGGTGTCGGTTACCCCATCACTCCTCTTCGGCCCAGCGGCGTGAGCGTTCGACCGCCTTCTGCCAGCCGCTGTAACGTTTGGCGCGATCGGCCTTGTCCATCTGCGGGATGAACTCGCGATCGACGCTGAACTTGTCTTCCAGCTCGTCTGAGCTCTTCCAGAAGCCGACGGCGAGGCCTGCCAGGAAGGCGGCGCCCATGGCGGTGGTCTCGATGCGGGTCGGACGCACCACTGGGGTGTGCATCATGTCGGCCTGGAACTGCATCAGGAAGTCGTTGGCCACGGCGCCACCGTCCACCTTCAGGGCCGCCAGCTTGATGCCGGAGTCCTGCTGCATGGCATCCAGCACGTCGCGGCTCTGGTAGGCGATGGATTCCAGGGCGGCGCGGATGATGTGGTTGCGGTTCGCGCCGCGGGTCAGGCCGACCATGGTGCCGCGAGCATACGGATCCCAGTAGGGGGCGCCCAGGCCGACGAAGGCCGGTACCAGGTAGACGCCGTTGGTGTCGCCCACCTTGGAGGCGAAGTAGTCGGTGTCGCGGGCATCGTGGATGATTTTCAGCTCGTCACGCAGCCACTGGATGGTGGCGCCACCCATGAACACCGCACCCTCGAGGGCGTAGTTCACTTCCCCTTTCGGGCCGATGGCGACCGTGGTCAGCAGGCCGTTGCTGGAACGAACCGGCTCGGTGCCTGTGTTCATCAGCAGGAAGCAGCCGGTGCCATAGGTGTTCTTGGCCATGCCTTTCTCGAAACAGAGCTGGCCGAACAGGGCGGACTGCTGGTCACCGGCGATGCCGGCGATGGGGATGCGGGAGCCGCCGCCACGGGTGGTGTAGCCATAGACCTCGGAGGAGGGCTTGACCTCGGGCAGCATGGAGGCGGGGATGCCCAGCTCGTCCAGCATCCGCTCGTCCCACTTCAGATCGCGGATGTTGTAGAGCATGGTGCGCGATGCGTTGGTTGGATCGGTGACGTGCACCTCGCCGTTGGTCATCTTCCACACCAGCCAGGTGTCTATGGTGCCGAACAGCAGCTCGCCGTTCATCGCCTTCTCGCGGGCCCCTTCCACGTTGTCCAGGATCCACTTCACCTTGGTGCCGGAGAAGTAGGCGTCCAGCACCAGGCCGGTGTTTTCCCGCACGTACTCTTCCAGGCCGCGCGCTTTGAGCTCTTCACAGATGGCCGCGGTGCGGCGGCACTGCCAGACGATGGCGTTGTAGACGGGTTTGCCGGTGGCTTTCTCCCACACCACTGTGGTTTCACGCTGGTTGGTGATGCCGATGGCGGCGATCTGCTCGCTGTGCAGGCCGCTCTTGGCCAGTACCTCGGTGAAGACGGAGGACTGGGTCGCCCAGATCTCCATGGGGTCGTGCTCGACCCAGCCCGCTTTCGGGTAGTGCTGGGTGAATTCGCGCTGTGAGGTCGCGACTATGTTGGCGTCCTGATCGAACACGATGGCACGGGAGGAGGTGGTACCTTGATCCAGCGCGACGACAAATTTCTTTTCAGCAGACATGATGTTCTCCACGTTTGGGGGGACCGCTCTTAGGCGGCGGCCTCTTCTTTATTGGACAGCTTGGCGGCTTCTTCGGTCGCGACACGGTTGCCCGGGACGCAGGGAGCCAGCACTTTCACATACAGAGCGGTACCCAGCTGGGCGCCGACGATGGGGCCGAGGATGGGGACCCAGAAGTAGGGGTTGTCGCGACCGCCGGTCAGGGCCACATCGCCCCAGCCTGCAAAGAAGGCGAACAGTTTGGGACCAAAGTCACGGGCCGGGTTCATGGCAAAGCCGGTCAGGGGGCCGAGGGAGGCGCCGATCACCGCGATCAGTATGCCGATCAGCAGGGCGGCGGCGAAGCCTTTGGGGGCACCGTTGTTGTTGTCACCCAGCGCCATGATGCCCAGCATCAGGACGGCGGTGATCACCAGCTCGACCGCGAACGCCTGCATGTTGGAGAGCAGGGCATTGGGGTAGGTGGAGAAGATGCCGGCGGTGCCGAGGCTCTCTACGCTGCCGCGCACCACGTTGTGGGTCAGTTCCCACTGGGTGAAGAGGTTGCCATAGAGGAAGTAGACCAGGGCGGCGGAGGCGAAGGCACCCGCTATCTGGGCAATGATGAAGGGCACCACCTTGCGCTTGTCGAAGCCGCAGAAGGTCATCAGCGCCAGGGTCACCGCCGGGTTCAGGTGGGCGCCAGAGATGCCGCCGGTCACATAGATGGCGATGGCAACCCCCAGGCCCCAGGTAATGGAGATTTCCCATTGCCCGAAGTTGGCGCCAGCCAGCACCAGGGCGGCCACGCAACCGACGCCGAAGAAGATCAGCAGGCCGGTGCCGATAAACTCGGCGAGGCACTCGCCGAGCAGGGTATTGGGTCTTTGTATGCTCATAGTTGTTATTCCTTATATCCACCCAGAGTAGGTTTGATGTTCCGTTTCGTTATCTTGCATTCCCATTTTTTGCGTCCGAAAACGTTTCTTCTTGTTATTTGAGCTGACGCAAACGTTATGCTCGTTTGCGCTCGTTCTTGGACGAGAGAGAAAATAAACCTTCTGTGCCAATTCACCAGACCCCCGCCACCGGAAATGTGGACAAGATCCCATTCATTGCTAAGAAAATGTGACGAAAAGCAACTGTTAGCGGTGTTAATACTCCTTAGTGGGTAGCTGGATTCCTTGCCCTGCAAGGGCTGGCGGCCGATGAGCGATCACTCATCAGGTGACATTTTTTGTAATAAAACTGCAATAATTTAGCCTTCATCACAGATTGAATGTTCACAAATGAGCACAATAGGCTCGCTTGCGAATAAGGACTCATCTGGTCGCAGGCACGATCGGGGCACCCTCAACCGCCCATAACAACAATAAGGAAGCAGAACATGCTTAGTCTCTTCAGGCCTGCACCCCACATAGAGCGGCTACCGGCCGACAAGGTGGATCCCTTCTACAAACGCATGCGCTGGCAGGTGTTTTTCGGGATCTTCTTCGGTTATGCCGGCTACTACCTGGTGCGCAAGAACTTCAGTCTGGCGATGCCCTACCTCATCGAGCAGGGCTTCTCCCGCGGTGATCTGGGCCTGGCCCTGTCCGGCGTCTCCATTGCCTACGGTCTCTCCAAATTCCTGATGGGGAACGTGTCGGACCGCTCCAATGCGCGTTACTTCCTCTCCGCCGGCCTGCTGCTCTCGGCCGGCATCATGTTCATGATGGGGACAGTGCACTGGGCTACCTCCAGCATCGCCATCATGTTCGTGCTGCTGTTCCTGAACGGCTGGGTTCAGGGCATGGGCTGGCCGCCCTGCGGTCGCACCATGGTGCACTGGTGGTCACAGAAGGAGCGGGGCGAAGTGGTCGCGGTCTGGAACGTGGCCCACAACGTGGGTGGCGGCATGATAGGCCCGCTGTTCATCCTGGGGATGGGCTGGTTCAATGACTGGCGCAGTGCCTTCTATGTGCCGGCTGCTGCTGCCGCCGCCATTGCGGTGATCGCCTTCTTCGTGATGCGTGATACCCCGCAATCCGTTGGTCTGCCCCCCATCGAGGAGTACAAGGACGACTATCCGAAGGATTACAACGAGAGTCACGAGCAGGAGTTTTCCGCCAAGGAGATTTTCGTCAAGTACGTGCTGCACAACAAGCTGTTGTGGTACATCGCCATTGCCAACGCCTTCGTTTATCTCATTCGTTACGGTGTGCTGGACTGGGCTCCGACCTACCTGAAAGAAGCCAAAGACTTCAGCGTGGATCACTCCTCCTGGGCCTACTTCCTCTATGAGTGGGCGGGCATCCCGGGCACCCTGCTGTGCGGCTGGATCTCGGACAAGCTGTTCCAGGGCCGCCGCGCACCGGCCGGTATCCTGTTCATGGTGCTGGTGACCCTGGCTGTGCTGGTCTACTGGCTCAACCCGGCGGGCAACCCCACCGTCGACATGCTGGCACTGGTCGCCATCGGCTTCCTGATCTATGGCCCCGTCATGCTGATCGGTCTCTATGCGCTGGAGCTGGCGCCGAAGAAGGCGGCCGGTACCGCGGCGGGCTTCACCGGTCTGTTCGGTTATCTGGGTGGCGCCGTGGCGGCCAACGCCATGCTGGGCTACACCGTTGACCACTTCGGCTGGGACGGCGGTTTCATGGTGCTGACCGCATCTTGCGTGCTCTCCATCGTGCTGCTGGCAATGACCCTCAAGCACGAGAACATCGCCGTCGCTGCCAAGAAGGCCGCTGCCGACAAGGCATAAAACGTGATCCTGCCCTTATCAGTCCGAAAAGGGATAGGGTACACTGCCAAAGGCCCCGCAATGCCGGGGCCTTTTTTCGTCTCTCAAGCGGAGTGCAAGCGTGAAGCAAACCCAACGACATCTGGAGATCCTGGACGTTCTGACAAGGCAGGGCTTTGTCTCGACCGACGATCTGGTGACCCATTTTGACGTCAGCCCCCAGACCATTCGCCGGGATCTGAACGATCTCGCCGAGCAGAACAAGATCAGGCGCCATCACGGCGGGGCCTCATTGCATTCGAGTACCGTCAATACCGCCTACAGCGCCCGCAAGGTGATGCAGCTCAAGGAGAAGGAGCGGATCGCCCGCGAGGTGGCCGCCAACATTCCGGACGGCTCGTCCCTCTTCATCGACATCGGCACCACCACGGAAGCCATCGCCCGCGCCCTGCTGGACCACAGGGAGCTGCGCGTGGTCACCAACAACCTCAACGTCGCCAGCATACTCACCGCCAAGGATGACTTCACCGTCATCATCGCCGGTGGCGAGATCCGCAACCGGGACGGGGGCATCGTCGGGGAGGCGACCCGTGACTTCATCGGCCAGTTCCGCATGGACTATGGCGTCATCGGCATCTCCGGCATCGACAATGACGGCTCCTTGCTCGATTTCGACTACCACGAGGTGAAGATAGCCCAGGCCATCATCGCCCACTCCCGCCAGGTGTTCCTGGCCGCCGACCACACCAAGTTCGGGCGCAATGCCATGGTCAACCTCGGCAACCTCAACCAGATCCACGCCCTGTTCACGGATCAGGAGCCGCCGGAGAAGCTGATGCGACTGATGTCCCAGCATCAGATAGCCTGCCACATCTGCTGAGTCTCCCCACGCCGCACTAGCATCAGGCCGCCGTCAGGCGGCCGCTTTCTTGCTGCTCTCTCACGGGGCCTTCCCCATGCGGGGCGCCTTGCCCCTGCAACCTCTCTCCTTCTGTCCCTGTGGCGCCGTCTCGGCTGGCCGCTGCCTGCTTGAGCTAAAAACAACGGCTCTCCTCTCGTCCCAGGTGGTCTGCCTCTGGGCAATCTCGGCTTCAGAGCTTGGCTCCTTCGGCCTCGGGCAGTCGCGCCCGCATCCGTTGCGGCAGATTCGCCCTGGCAGTAGGGGCTATGGCGAGGGCTTGGGGCGGCACTCTGTCACCGACCGGCAGCATTTTTAGCATTGTCAGAACAATCGCGATCACATTTCTCTCACGAAATGTTCGTTTATTGGTTTTTCATGTTCTAATATGAGCGAAATCAAACATTGCCGGCATGGCGAACACAAAATAAGAAAGTAGGTGAACATGAGCGAACATTATGATCTGGTCGTCGTCGGCGGCGGCATCAACGGGGTCGGCATTGCGGCGGATGCGGCGGGGCGGGGGCTGAAGGTGGCGCTGTTCGAGGCGCAGGATCTCGCCTCGGCCACCTCGTCCAACTCCAGCAAGCTGATCCACGGCGGCTTGCGCTATCTCGAACATTACGAATTCAGGCTGGTGAAAGAGGCGCTGGCGGAGCGGGAGGTGCTGCTCGGCATGGCGCCGCACATCGCCCGTCCCATGCGCTTTCGCCTGCCGCACCGCCCGCACCTGCGCCCGGCCTGGATGATCCGTGCCGGCCTCTTCCTCTACGACAACCTGGCCAAGCGCGACAAGCTCAAGGGGAGCTGCGGCCTGCGCTTCCTGCCGCAAGATGGCCTCAAGAGCGGCATCAACAAGGGGTTCGAGTACTCGGATGCCTGGGTCGACGACGCCCGCCTGGTGGTGCTCAACGCCATGATGGCCCGGGACAAGGGCGCCGATGTGCAGACCCGCACCCGCTGCGTCAAGGCGGTGCGCGGATCCAAGCACTGGACCCTGACCCTGGAGCGGGAAGGGGGCGAGCAGTTCAACGTCACCTGCCGTGGCCTGGTCAATGCGGCCGGTCCCTGGGTCAAGACCTTCTATGACGAGAGCCTGCACGAGAAATCCCCTCGCGGCATCCGCCTCATCAAGGGCAGCCACATCATAGTGCCGCGCATCCATGAGCGCGAAGAGGCCTATATCCTGCAAAACGAGGACAACCGCATCGTCTTCGTCATTCCCTACCAGCAGGACTACTCCCTGATCGGCACCACGGACGTGGAGCACCATGGCAGCCCGCGGGAGGCGAAGATCAGCGAGGCCGAAATCAGCTACCTGTGCAAGGTGGTCAACGCCCATTTCACCCGCCAGATTGCCCCCTCCGAGGTCATCTGGACCTATGCCGGGGTGCGGCCCCTGTGCGATGACGAGTCCGACTCTCCCCAGGCGGTGACCCGCGACTACACCCTCGAGCTCTCCGGCGAATCCGATGGGGCGCCGCTCTTGTCGGTGTTTGGCGGCAAGCTCACCACCTATCGCAAGCTGGCCCAGGCCGCCTGCAACAAGCTCAAACCCTGGTTCAGCCAGATGGGTGAGGACTGGACAGCCACCAGCCGTCTGCCCGGTGGCGAGTTCGACTGCTCCACCACAGAGCTGGCCCGCGCCTACATGCTCGAATTCGACTGGCTGGACGAGCGCAGCGCCCGCCGCATCGCCGAGGCCTATGGCAGTCATGCCCGTCTCTGGTTGCACGAGGAGCGCGGCCAGCACTTTGGTGCCGGACTGTATGAGTCCGAAGTGCGCTATCTGATCAGCCGCGAATGGGCCCATTCGATGGAAGATATACTGTGGCGCCGCAGCAAGCTGGGGCTGCGCCTCTGTGATGCCGAGCAGCAGCAACTGCACGCCTGGCTGGAGCAACACCATCACGCCCTGCCCAAGGCAAGCTGATGAAGAAGCGGGCGGCCCTTGCCGCCCGCCGTTAAACTGCAATAAACCTCTGCTATAACAACTACCTACATCCAATAAACAATAACAAAGAGCCGTTCTTATGAAACAACCTCACCTCTCCCTGGTGGCCCTTGGCCTCGGGGTTGCCCTCGCATTGCCCGCCCTGGCCGCAGATGACGGCAAGATAGTGATCGCCCACCGCGGCGCCTCCGGCTACCTGCCCGAGCACACCCTGGCCTCCAAGGCGCTGGCCTATGGCATGGGGGCCGACTATCTGGAGCAGGATCTGGTGATGACCAGGGATGACCAGCTGGTGGTGATGCACGATCACTTCCTCGACGGCATCACGGACGTGGCGACGCGCTTCCCCGGCCGTGCCCGTCTGGACGGCCGCTACTATGTGGTGGACTTCACCCTGGCCGAGGTGCGCTCCCTGCGCATGACGGAGCCGTTCCAGCTGGTGGAGGGCAAGCAGGTGCCCGTCTATCCGGCCCGCTTCCCGCTGTGGAAGTCCGACTTCAAGATCCACACCTTCCAGGAAGAGATAGAGATGATCCAGGGGCTCAACAAGAGTACCGGCAAAGAGATCGGCATCTACCCGGAGATCAAGGCCCCCTGGCTGTTCCGCCACGAGGGCAAGGACATCTCCAAGGCGGTGCTGACCGTGCTCAAGGAGTACGGCTATACCGGCAAGAGCGACAAGGTCTATCTGCAGAGCTTCGACGTGGATGAGCTCAAACGCATCGACACCGAGCTGATGCCGGCCCTCGGCATGGACTTGAAGCTGGTGCAGCTGATGGCCGAGACCGACTGGAACGAGACCATGGTCTACGACGCCAAGGGCAAGGCGACCCCCTACGACTATGGCTGGATGTTCAAGCCGGGTGCCATGAAGACCATAGCCGGCTACGCCGACGGCATAGGCCCCTGGAAGCCGATGATAGTCACCGAGCCGGGCACCCCGGGCAAGCCGGTGTTCACCGCCATGGTGAAGGAGGCCCACGCCGCCGGTCTCAAGGTGCATCCCTATACCTTCCGCCAGGATGAGGGGCAGATGCCGGCCTATGCGAAAGACTTCACCGACTTGCTCAACATCTTCCTCTATCAGGCGGATGTGGACGGGGTGTTCAGCGACTTCCCCGACAAGGCGGTGGCGGTCATCAAGGCACACGGCAAATAATAAAAGAAGAGCAACACGGGAACGCAAGCGGGGCCAGGTGCCCCGCTTTTTTATGGCGGCAGGCTGGCCAGGGCGTGATGAGTGTTGGGGTGTAATTATTTGTTTACGATTTTCGTAGCGCAGGGGACCTCTCACACGCTACTTTCTGGCTGTTTTGGTCACGGCAGTGGTCATTAATCCATCTATTGATGCACTGAACCGCTAGTTTCACTTGATTGTTTGTTTTTCCTTGGTAAGGTGAGGGCGGTTGCGTAACAAAGCGCTGACTTGTGTAAATAAATAAATACACCTTGGCGCAATTGGCTTAAATACAGTAGAGAGAATGAGAAAATGCAAAGAGACCCCCTGAACAACATCCATATCCAGTCCGAACAAGTGATGATCACGCCTGCCCAGCTCAAGGAGAAGCTACCCATCTCCGACAAGGCGCTGGCATTCGTGCAAGGGGCCCGCAATACCATCGCCGACATCATCCACCGTCGGGATCACCGCCTGCTGGTGATCTGTGGACCCTGCTCCATCCACGACATGGACGCCGCCAAAGAGTACGCAACCAGACTCAAAGCGCTGCATGATGCCTACCAGGACTCTCTCTACATTGTCATGCGGGTCTACTTTGAGAAGCCACGCACCACGGTCGGCTGGAAGGGCTTTATCAACGATCCGAACCTCGACGGCACCTTCGACGTGGAGCTGGGGCTGCACCGCGCCCGGGAGCTGCTCTGCTGGCTCGCCGAGCTGGAGTTGCCGCTGGCGACCGAGGCGCTGGATCCCATCAGCCCGCAATACCTAGCGGAGCTCTTCTCCTGGTCGGCCATCGGCGCCCGTACCACCGAATCCCAGACCCACAGGGAGATGGCGTCCGGCCTCTCCATGCCGGTCGGCTTCAAGAATGGCACCGACGGCAACCTGGGCACCGCCATCAACGCGCTGCAGGCGGCCTCCAGCCCCCACGCCTTCATGGGGATCAACCAGCAGGGCCAGGTCGCCTTGTTGCAGACCCAGGGCAACCCGGATGGCCACGTGATCCTGCGCGGCGGCAAGCACCCGAACTACGACTCCGTCAATGTGTCGCTGGCGGAAGAGGCGCTGGAGAAGGCGGGCCTGCTGCCCGGCCTGGTGGTGGATTGCAGCCACGGCAACTCCAGCAAGGATCACCGGCTGCAGCCCAAGGTGGCGGACAACGTCATCCACCAGATCCAGGAGGGCAACCGCTCCATCATAGGGGTGATGCTCGAATCCAACCTGTTCGAGGGCAACCAGTCCAGCGAGCAGCCCAAGTGCGAGATGCGCTACGGCGTCTCCATCACAGATGCCTGCATCGACTGGGAGACCACGGATGCGCTGCTGGCCCGCTGCCACAGCCAGCTGGCGGCGCCGCTCAAGGGCAGAACCGCGCTGTAAGTCGTGGTATCTTGTCGTAACTGATTGAACCATAGAGGTATCACTGCCCACGCAGTGATACCTTGTTGCCTCTTGAATCACAGGGCGCCGCCGCCTGCGGCGCCGGCAGGGACTGGATATGGCTGAAGAGTTGAATGCCCTCAGGGACAAGATAGATGCGGTGGACAGGCAGCTGATTGATCTGCTGGCCGCCCGTCTGGCCCTGGTGGGGGAAGTGGGTGAAGTGAAGAGCCGCCACGGCTTGCCCATCTATGCACCGGACAGGGAGGCGAGCATGCTGGCCCGCCGCCGGGCCGAGGCCGAACTGCTGGGGGTGCCCGGGGATCTCATCGAGGATGTGCTGCGCCGGGTGATGCGCGAATCCTATATTCTGGAATCCGCCAGCGAAAAGGAGAACCACTTCAAGTGCATGAAGCCGGATCTTGGCAAGGTGGTCATCATCGGCGGCCAGGGCCAGCTTGGCCGCCTGTTCGGCCAGATGTTCGGCCTCTCCGGCTACCGGGTCGAGACCCTGGAGCAGGGGGACTGGCCGCGCGCCGACGAGATCCTCGCCGATGCGGGTCTGGTGATGGTGGCGGTGCCCATCGACATCACCTGCCAGATCATCGACCGGCTCGGCAAGCTGCCTGCGGATTGCCTGCTGGTGGATGTGACCAGCGTGAAGGCGGCGCCGCTCGAGCACATGCTGGCGGTGCACCAGGGGCCTGTGCTGGGGCTGCACCCCATGTTCGGACCGGATGTGGCGAGCCTTGCCAAGCAGGTGATCGTCTGCTGCCAGGGCCGCGACCCCGCCGCCAGCCAGTGGCTGCTGGATCAGATGACCATCTGGGGCGCACGGCTGCAGCAGGTGGAGGCCAAGGCTCACGACGAGGCCATGACCCTCATTCAGGCGCTGCGCCACTTCGCCACCTTCGCCTACGGCTGGCACCTCTCCCGGGAGCAGGCCAACATCGACCGCCTGCTTGCCTTGAGCTCCCCCATCTACCGGCTGGAGCTCGCCATGGTGGGGCGGCTGTTTGCCCAGGATCCCCACCTCTATGCCGACATCATCCTCTCGTCACCGCAGAACCTCGCGATGATCCGCCGCTACTATCAGAACTTCGGCGAGGCGCTGGGTCTGCTGGAGCGGGGGGACAGGGACGGCTTCATCGAGGCCTTCTCGCAAGTTTCCAGCTTCTTCGGCGAACATGCCGACGAGTTCCTGCGCGAGAGTCGCACCCTGCTGGCCCAGGCCAACGACCGTCGTCACCATGGCTGACGGCACACATCCATAAAAAAGGGGCCGCTTGGCCCCTTTTTTCATGCTGATCAGGCTGAGGCCCGGCTACTCGGCCGATGGCAGCCGCAGATCGGCGCCATCCCACCCCAGCGGCAGGGTGAGCAGCTGATCGATGAGCTCCCGGCGATCGGATTTCTCCAGATAGGCGAGGTAGAGCGGGCGGCTCAGCGCCTGTCCCCCTTCCACCAGGTGCAGTTGTCCCTGCTCCAGGAAGGGGCTCACCATGCGCCGCGGTAGATAGGCGGCGCCCCCGTTGGCCAGCACGAACTGCAGCGCCATGCTGGCCGAACTCGAGTGCAGCACCGGGGTCTTCTGCAGGCTCTGCAACCGGCTGGAGGGGGGCTCGAAACTGGTGCCCCAGTCGAGGTGAATATGGGGCATCTGCATCAGGCTGTCCGCATTGGCGGCCGGCTCCCGGCTCACCAGCTCGAACACCAGCTCGCCTATGGGATGCAGGGCTATCTCGTCTATCTTGGTCGGCTCGGAGAGCAGGGCGAGATCGAGGGAGCGCTCCAGCAACTGGCGGCACAGGTGCTCGCGAGACGCCGTCTCGAGCCGCACCGCGAGACCGGGGGCCAGGGCATAGACGTGGTTGAGCCAGTCATTGAAGTCGAGCTCCCAGAACACCGCGGGTGCACCTATGGCGAGCTGCTGACTGAAACCGGGGGAGAGGGCCACGTCCTGCTTGGCGCGGCCCAGGGTATGCAAGATGGCGTCTGCATAAGGCAGCAGACGCTCACCGGAGGCGGTCAGACGGATGTTGTTGCGATGGCGGGCAAACAGGCTGACCCCGAGTTGTTGCTCGAGCTGGCGGATCCGAAAGCTGACCGCCGACTGGGTCAGGTAGAGATTCTCGGCAGCCCGGCCAAAATGCCGGGTCTTGCTGACCTCGATGAAGGTCCGAAGCAGCTCGGTATCCATTAATCGAGGGACTCGTCGCTGCCACCGCCGCCACCGCCCTCAAAGCTGCCGCCCGCATCCTCATTGGCGCCACCTGCGACTGTGCACAGACGGTGCACCCGCTTGGGACCAATCACCTTCAGGTACTTGAACCATACCTTGGCGTGGGGGTTGCTGCCGGCTGCGCCAGACTTGACCTGCTCGATGAAGGCGCTTTCTACGTCATCGCGGGGGGCCAGGTTGCCCTGATAGAGCGCCAGCATCACTGTGCCGTACTTTTCCAGACTGTCCGCTTCGGCCACGGTGAATTCGCCACTGCGACGCAGGCCACGGGGAAAATGTTTGAAGTCGTTGAAACGCTTGTCTGATTCGAAGCTCATAGTGCTCTTGTTCTGGTTAGTTTGACCTTTGCGGGCAAGTATCATCAGGCCGTCGCAGAGTGCAAAATCAATTTTCTTACTATGTTAATAAATATCTTTTATCGAACAGCCTTTGTCTCATCCCGAGGGAGGATTTTGCGGTCCACAGCACAAAAAGCCTGAAAAATAGTGGAGTTATGTCAGGTTTTGTACAGCTGGACCCGGTCTCTGCGGGGTGAAAACAATAAAACAAAGGCGCCATACGGCGCCTTTGTTTGTTCATGGATTGGCTGAACCTGAGCGTCGGGCACTCATTCAATCATGGCTGGCTGCGCCAGGTTGTCGGCACGCCACAGACGGTAGCGCACTTCATACTCCTGCGGCACATAGATGACGAACGGCAGCTTGGAGTTGTAGTTCACGAAGAAGCCCTGACCATAGATCTGGACGAAGCTCTCTTTCTTCTGGCCATCCGGGCAGGCCATCAGGGTGCTGACAGGACCCGAGACCTGGCCCAGGGTCAGGTAGTTGTAGCCCCAGCCCTTGACGCTGTGCTGTTCCAGGTTGCCGGCGAAGCGGGGCAGGTTGCAGTCCACCAGCATCTTCTTGCCCACTTGCAGCTCGACCATCATGTCGGCTTCGTTCTCGACTTCCGGCAGGCGGATCACGACACGTTCCTGGTTCACTTCGGCGGCAGGGAACATGCTGATATCAAATTTTTTCGGTTCGGCGGCGAAGGCATGGCCGCCCAGTAACAAGGCGCCCAGCAGGCTAAAACGCAATACGGTTTTCATCTGTACCTCATGGGATTGGTTCAACGCCGCTAGACTAACCGCTCTGCCCGTTTCACGCCAGCGCTCCGGCGCGCAAAACCGGCCTGAACCGGCACAGAGTGACGTAATTTGATGCTTTTTTGACGCCTTCCACCACAAAGGGGCCATTCGGGAGTAAACCGGGCAGGGGAGTCCCCGCCCGGACAGTTCACCTTACTAGCAGCACCTGCTTTGCCCAGGAACCGGGGGCCCGCATGCCGACGGCGCCACTGGTGATGTCCAGATAGGCGACGCCCTTGCTGGCGGGTACCGGGGTCGAGGACCAGAGGTAGACATAGCCGTCGTTCACCTCCTTGCCGTCACCGGCCATGGCGCGGGGGAAGAGGGTTTCGTTGAGGGCGGGTTTGTAGCAGGCGGACTCCAGTATGCTGGTGAGCTCCTTGATGGTCGGCAGACGCCAATCGGTGTGGCCGCCGAAACCGTGGAGGGCATGGCTCGGCTCGGTGCGGATCCGCTCTGCGGTCAGCAGGGCCTGCTGCCAGTAGAGCCGGGTCGGCTCGCCGCTGCAGCTTCCCTTCTGCCAGCTTTGGCCGAGCTGGCAGCGCATCCAGGTGAGGCCGGAAGCCCGGTCGGTGACGGTGCCGTTGCCGCGATCCAGGAATCGGGAGCTGGGGCTGGTGCGCGGCAGGCTGTCGTCGCAGATGGCGATGGCCAGGGCGAGGGGGCTGCACAGGGTCAGCAGTAGGGTCAACATCAATCGATTCATCGGGTTACCTCCGCCACCAGTCGCAGTTGCAGACCGTTGGCATCATCGCTGTTTTGAACTGTGGTGGCGTAGTCGGTGCCGGCGTCATCGCCGAGGAAGATATGGGCGATGGCGCTCAGGGGGGCGCTCTCGAGGCGTCGGGACGGAGTCAGGGTCTGGCTCCAGTAGTAGCCGCTGAAATCCTTGGTCGTGGTGCCGACGTCGGGGAAGTAGCGCACATCCAGGCTGACCAGCTGGCCATCCTGGCGGGCGAGGGAGCCGTAGTGCTGCAGGCTCATCAACTCGCGGGAGTGGGGCAGACGCCAGCCCTGGATGCCGCACAGCTGCTGCGCATCGAGCCATTGGCGATACTGCTCGGTGGTGCAGATGACCTCCCCCTCGGGGCAGGCGTAGTCCAGCTCCTCCTGGGTGGGCACATAATCGCCGAGGGCCCAGGCGAAGGTGCGGTGCTTGTCTCGCGGACTGTCCGGATCATCGAGCTTCTTCTCCCAGATGAGGCCGGTGTTGAGATCCTCCACGCACTCCCACTCGTCGGCATTGTCCGCCAGGGGCTGCCCCTTGCCGTCTAGCTTGCGATAGCGCAGGGGCGCCTGGCCCAGGCTCGCCTCCTGACCCGGGTGATCCGCAGGCTCCTGGGTCAGCAGGTAATCCACCCCGTCCGTGTAGGTGGTGACGCCGCCGGCGGTCACCAGGGCCCTGGGTTGCTGCTGCATCAGCACGCTGGCGAGTCGACTCTGCTGGCTCAGCAGTTCGGGACTGGCGGCAAAGTGGCGGGCGAGCTCGGGCAGCAGGGTGACCAGCCCCTGCCAGATCTGGCGTTGGCGCTCGCCGGTGACAAGACCGGGCAGGCTGGCGGCGTCATCCCGTGTCGCCAGGGCGAGCGCCTCCAGAGCCCTGTTGAACTCCTCCAGCTGCACCAGGGCCGCGAGTCCCTGACCCGGTTGCAGGGGCGCAAGGGCGAGCAGCAGCTCGGCCAGGGCCTGGGCAGGCGGTATCCCGTCCGCGACCCGGGTCTGCAGCAGCGTGCTCAAGGGGGTGGGGGTGAGGTGCTGATCGTCCAGGCGCGCCGCCGGGTGGGTCAGGGTCAGGGCGCCCGGCTCCCGGGGGAGGAACAGCAAGGGGCTGGTGAGCAGGCCCGGGGCGCTGGCGCTCAACTGGCGCGCGCCAGCCTCGCCACTGACCACGGGCTCGCCTGGCTCGCAGTTGTCGTTCTGGTTCTGGTTGACGCACAGGGTGCCCGCTGCGGGCAGGTTGACCGTCAGACGGTAGTCCGGCGCGGTCAGGGGCGCCTCATCGGATCCGCCACCACCACAGGCGCTGAGCAGGGGGGCCAGCAGACAGGCCAGCGGGGTCATTCTCATCTTCATTTCTTGTCCTTGGAGGGGCCTTGGCCCCTCTTTGCTTATATGGGGATGGATCAGCCGCGACGGCAGAGGCGGCGCCAGAGGGTGAGCGGCAGCAGCCAGAGCAGATTGACAGTGCCGCCCCCGCTGCTGTCCGCGGTGTCGAAGTGGATGATGCCGTCATCCGGCGGGGCGACGGGCTCACCACACTGGGCGCCGGTGCGCTGGCTGATGCTCCAGCCGTTGATGCGCCCCTGATGGCCCGGCTTGCTGTCCACCACCTCCAGGGTCCAGCGACCGGCCAGCGGCTCTCCCACCAGGGGGGTGAAGGGCTGCAGGGGCAGCAGCTCGGTGGGGAAGACCCCCTTGAGCCGTGGCAACGGGCTGTATCCCTTGTCCCAGATCTGGATGCGGGTGCCTGAGGGGGAGTTGAGCCAGATCTCCAGCTCATCAAGGGCCTGGTGTTGCAAGTCCAGGTTCAGCTGCAGGCGATCGCTCACCCGGGCGTCGCTCTTCTCCAGCACCAGGCTGGTTTCGCTGATGCCGCGTACCTCCTCGCTCTGGGCATCCTTGAGGGTCAGCGGCTGGCCGTTGGCCCGGCTGATGACGGGGGTGCCTATGGGCAGGGTGAGGGACTGCTGCCACTGACGCTCGGTCGGGCTGGTGCCGCTCATGGCGAGGCTCACCGGCAGGCTCACCTCGTCGCCACAGGCCAGCGGGCTGGCGGCCAACAGGCGCACTGTGGTGGTGAGGCTGGCGCCGGCCGCCAGGGTGGTCGCTGACCAGGCCAGGGGATCGGCCTGCAAACCGGCGGGCAGGGACAGGGTCAGGGCGTTGAGGGTCACCGGGCTGCTGCCGGCGTTGCTGAGGTCCAGCTGCACCGACTGACGCTGCCCCAGCGCAAGGGCGCTGCCCTCGGCCAGGGCGACGTTGACGGGGGCCTGCAGCAGGCCGTGCTGGCGAAACGCCTGCTCCAGATGGCGAGCATAGGAGCGCGCCGGATAGAGGCGCGCCGCCGTGTCCACGGTAATGCGGGCCAGCTGCGGCATGCGGATGGCGGGCCCCAGGCCGAAGTGAGACTCGATGACGAGGCGATCGAACTCGTCCCGCGCCCCTTCCCCGTGCTCGGCCACCGACGCCAGCAGGGCCTGGAACAGCGGGGTGCCCCACAGCTGATCCCCGTTGCTGCCGTTGATGGTGCGGTGGGCCGGGTAGTTGTAGTCCGGGTGGTAGCGGGCCCGAGCATCGTCCAGCTGGCGCGGGGTGCGGTCGGTGAAGCGGGCATCCCAGTTGAACACCATGGCGGGTTCGAACTGGCGCCCCGCCTCGCTGCGCTGGCGATGGCTGGCGGCCAGGAAGTCGCCGAAGCCCTCGCCGATGGCGCCCCAGTCCCCCTCTTCCCCGAGATCCGGCAGGATGTGGTGCTGCACCCCGTGGCCGAACTCGTGCCAGATCACCATGGGATCCTCGGCATCGGGGACGCCGCTGCGGCCCAGCTCCAGCCTGCGCTCGAACGGATCGTAGAGGGAGTTGTCCTGATAGCCTGCATCCGTGTCGACGTCGAGGGCGCCGGGGATGAGGTCGGTGAAGCCGAGGGCCTTGAGGTGGCGCTGGGCGAGATCCAGGTGGTAGTAGGCGTTGATGTCGGCAAAGCCCGGGTCGTCCCGGGTCAGGCGAAAGGACTGCTGGCTGTCTGTTCCGTAGGGGGCGGTGGTGGGCTCGATGGCATCCACCACCCTGGCATGGGGGCCGCTCAGCACATAGTCCGAGCCCTGCAGGCTGACCGGCAGGGAGACCTTGTCCTGATAGGCGGCATCCGCCAGCACCAGGGCCTCGTGCCAGACCAGGCTGGCGTCTTGCAGCTGGGTGCGGGGATCGGGATCGAACACCCGCGCCAGGACGCGCTGATCTCCCGCATCCGGGGTACGCTGCGCCTGGGTGCTCGCCTGATCGCCCCAGCGGCCGAGCTCGCGGTCCCCCTCGCAACTGGCAAACAGCTGGACCCGGGTGGCCTTGGCATTGCCCTCCTTGTGCTCGCTCACCCGCTGGCGCAGGGCCGGCACCAGGGTGTCGCCGTCACGCCAGTACCAGGCTTCGACCGGCCCCAGCGGGTCTATCTGGCTGCCGTCGGCGCGCAGCAAGTCCAGCAGGGGATCCAGGCTGGTGCTGGCATCGCAGCCGGGCGCAGCGCTCTGCAAGGGGCGCAGATTGTGATAGAGGCGCCAGGGTCTGCCGGCGCCGTCTATGCTGACGGCGGCCTGGGTGGTGGCCACCGGCAGGCCGTTGACCAGCATGCGGAAGCTATGGTGATGGCCGAGCAGGCTGGCCCTGTCGTAGTCGGGGGCGAGCGTCACGCCGAGGCGCTGCTCCAGCCAGGCCTGGGGCGTGGTGGTCAGGGGGGGCTCATCGACAAACTGCAGCTCGGCCGCCAGCAGGGGCTGGGGGAGCAGGGCTGCCGCCAGCCAGAGGGCTAGGGAGGAGGGTTTCATGGGCGACTCCAAAACAGAAAAGGTGAATGCGGACATCAGTGACGGACCCCGGCCAGGGAGAGCAGGAAGGCATATTCACGGGCAGCCTTCTGCTGCGCGGTGCCCGCACTGGCGAGATGGCCGCCGTCGAGTTCGGTGTGCAGCAGATAGGGACCGGCCCCTGTGCTGTGGGCCCGCAGGCGGGCCAGCCACTTGAGCGGCTCCCAGTAGGGCACCTGGCTGTCGTGCAGTCCGGCCGTCACATAGAGGGGCGGGTAGGGGGCCGCGTGCAGGTTGTCGTAGGGGCTCAGGCGGCGCATGGCCGCATAGTCGGCCGGGATGGCCGGATTGCCCCACTCCCCGTACTCCTGGCGGGTGAGGGGCAGCTCGGGATCCTGCATGGTGCCGAGCAGGTCGACGAAGGGGACCTGCAACACGGCCCCGGCGAAGCGGGTCGGCGCCTGATTGAGGGCCGCCGCCACCAGCAGGCCGCCGGCGCTGCCCCCCATGGCGAACAGCCGGTCCGGATCGATGGCGGGATCCCGGGCCAGGCTGTCTGCCACCGCCAGGAAATCGTCCACGCTGTGTTGCTTCTGCTGGCCGCGACCCTCCTTGTACCACGCCTCCCCCAGCAGGCCTCCGCCGCGCACATGGGCGATGGCGTAGACGAAGCCGCGATCCAGCAGGCTCAGCACCTGGGGCTGATAGTAGGGGCGCATGGGGGTACCATAGGCGCCATAGCCGTAGAGCAGCAGCGCCTTGGGCGCCTGGATGTCCTTGCGCCACACCAGGGATACCGGCACCTTGACGCCGTCCTTGCCCACCACCCAGCGCCGCTCGCTCTGATAGAGGGGGCTCGCGACCGGTTTGTCAGCGGCTTGCCATTGACCGGAGGCGAGATCCAGCCAGCGCTGGTGCGGCGCCTCGGCCATGCCCTGGCGGCGGATCAGGATCTGCTGGCTGGCGGGATCATGGGCCCCCTGGATCCAGGCCGTGCCGGCCCCTTCGGTGAGCGCCAGGCTGTGGGTCAGCTTGCCATCTGCGTCCAGCACATCGAGCCAGTCGTCCCCTGCTTTGCGGTATTGCAGCACTGTGTGGCGGGTAAACAGGCGCCACTTCTCGAGCTCCCGGCCCTCGCCGGACCAGAGGGGCTGCCAGGGACCAGCCGCCAGGCTCGCCAGGCTGGGCACCTGATAAAGCCCCATGGCCCCGTCCCGGTTGCTCTTGACAAGCACCCTCTCCCCCTGGGTGTCCAGGTAGTATTCGAGCCCATGTTCACGGGCCCTGAGCAGGGTCGGGCCGCCCTTATCCAGCAGGTATTGCTCCGAGCTGTCGTGGTTGTTGCTCTGCAGCACCAGGTGGCGGTTGTCCGTGGTGTGATAGAGGCTGAGCAGCCAGGCGGGATCGGCCTCCTGGTGCACCAGCGCCTCCTTGCCGGCCTGCCAGGCCCACAGCTGCCAGGGGCGCAGGGTGCGGGGTTCGTTGGCAATGGTGTAAAGGGTCTTGCCATCCAGGCTCCAGAGCAGATCGCTGGCCCGGTGCGCCAGGGTGGTGAGCGTCTCGCCGCTCGCCAGATCCAGCACTGTGATGCGGTAGTCCCGATCTCCTCGGCTGTCTTCGGCCAGGGCAAGCAGGCGGCCATCCGGGTGCAGGGCCCAGGCGGCGATCTCGTAGTAACCCTGATCGGGCTGACGGGGGGCCAGCCGCTGGCGGGGGGCGTCGCGGGCGTCGCTGCGTTGCCACAGGCTGCCGTCCGCCTCCATGCGCCATTGGCTGCCCGCCTGAGTCAGCCACTCCTTTGGCAGGGGCTCGCCCCGCGCCCTGGCCTGCCACTCTCCTTGCAGCGTTGTTTCGAGGGGCTTTTGGGCGGCGAGTTGCTCGTCGGTCCAGCGGTTCTGCTCGCGCAGCAGCGCCAGCAGCTCGGGGGCGCGGCGACTGTCGTCACGCCAGCCGCCATAGGGATCGAGGCGGGCTATCTCCCCCTTCATCAGTTGTGGACGCTCGGGGATAAGGGGCGCTGCCTCCTGGGTTGCTTCAGGAAGCGGGGCGGCAGGGGCCGGGGTGGCCAGCAGGCTGACCAGTACAAGCAGGCTGTGCATCAGATCCCCACGAAGGTGTAGCGCAGGCTGGCACTCAAGGTGCGGCCGCTCTGGGTGAAGAGGGAGGCGTCTGTACCGGCTTCCAGCCCGGCCACGTCCTGATAGCGGGTGTAGCGGGTGTCGAACAGGTTATCGAGCTTGAAGTTGACCTTGAGGGCATCGGTGATCAGCCAGTCCGCCGTCATGGCGAGACTGAACCAGCCCGCGCTCGTGAGGCAGGCATCCTGGCTCTTGGTCAGGCTGTTGCCGCAACTGGGCACCCGGCTCATGGCCGCGGCGTAGTCCGCCTGCACCCCCAGGCTCCAGTCATGGGTCTGGTAGCTCAGGCGAGTGTTGCCTTCCAGCGGGGTCAGGGTGCGCAGTGCCTCGCCCTGGCTGTCTTCCCCGTCGACCCAGCCGAGCTTGGTGGCCAGCTCCCACTCCTGGGTCAGCCAGTAGCTGGCGGCGATTTCCGCGCCCCAGGTCTCGGCCTTGGCCACGTTGCGGTACTGGCGCAGGATGACGCCGTCACTCAGGCGCAGCCCCACCTCGCGCCAGTCGATGAAGTTGTAGTAGCGGTTGTAGAAGAGGGCCGGCTTGATGCTCCAGTTCTCCCCCTCGCCGCTGAGCCCCCACTCAAGGCTGTGGCTGGTCTCCTCCTTCAGATCCGTGTTGGCGATGATCTGGAATGGCGGCAGGGCGAAGTAGTGGGGAATGTTGCCGTACACCTTGTCGTAGGAGGGGGCCCGAAAGCCGTTGGCATAGCTGAGCCAGCTGCGCCACTGCTCGTTGACGCGGTAGCTGGTGGCCAGGCTCGGGGAGATATGCCAGCTGTGGTTCTCGCCCTGATTGCCATCTTGCGGGCGCAGCCACTGGTGATCCATGCGCAGGGTGGGGGTGAACTGCCACCGGCCCAGGGTCGCCACGTCGCCGAGCCAGACGCCGGCCCGGTCGGTGCGGGCACTGCTGAAGGGCTCGGACTGGCTGGGCTGGGGCACCCCCGCCTCCAGGCTCAGCTTCTCCACCGGCCGCTCGTGGCGGGTACGCTCCAGCTCGACGCCGTAGCTCAGCTTGTGGGCGATGGCGCCGGTGACGAGATCCCGGCGTACGTCCAGCTCGCTGCCGACCCTCTCTTCGGTGAAGGTGGAGAGCTCCCGCTCGCTGCGGTAGCGGGGATAGCCGCTCAGCAGGTCGTTTTGCAGCAGGCTGCGCTTGTTGGCGCTGTTCTTGGAGTGGTTGCCATAGAGGCTCCAGGTGAACTGATCCGCCAGCAGACTGCCGAGATCGCTCGCCTCCCAGCCAAGCTTGCCCCCCTGGGTGCGCTGGCTGCCCTGCTCGTGGTATTGGCGCACCTGCCACTTGCCGTCGGGCTGGGGCACTTCGCGCGGTCCCTGATCCCGCTCCGCGTTGTCCTCGAAGTAGTCGAGCTCCAGGCGCAGCAGGTGGTGATCGCTTAACGGGAAGTGGGAGCTGGTGGAGGCGCTGAGGCCGTCCAGATCCGCCGGGATGCGGCTCTCGTCATAGTTGGCGGTCTCGTGCCCCTGCCAGCCGGAGACCCGCAGCAGGTGCTCGCTATCCAGTATCCGGGCGGCGCCGGTCGCGCTCAGCTTCTGCTTGTCGCTGCTGCCGTCCTGCAGCACCTTGCTGCCGAAATAGGCATCCTGTCCCTGCAGGTAGTCCTCCGGCTGCTTGGTGGAGATGACTATGGTGCCGCCGATGGCGTCGGAGCCATGCAGGGAGGAGCCGGCCCCCTTGGCGACCTCTATCTGCTTGACGTCATCGAGATCGAAGCTGAAACGGCCCACCTTGTCGTTGAGGTCGTCGGCGCCGAAGCCGTCGCTGACCCGCACCCCATCCTTGATGATGAGCACCCGGTTGCCGCCCATGCCGCGGATGATGATGTTCTGCGGCCGACCGGCGGAGCCGGTCACCGAGACCCCGGGTTCGTTCTTGAACACGTCGGTGAGCTCGGTGGCGACCTGGCGATCCAGATCTTCCTCCGTGATGACGGTGATGGAGCCAGAGACATCGGACAGCTTCTGCTCGATGCGCTGCCCCTTGACCACTATGGTCTCGTGGGCCCTGGGTTCGGGATCTGTCCCGGCGGGATCGCTGGCGGCCAGGGTTGTACCGGACAGCAGCATGGGCCAGTAGTGAAGCAGTGTTTTCATTGTTGATAATGATTTTTATTTAAGCCTGAAGGGCGCGGATTATTGCAGATGAATCCCTTCGCTTCAATGATTGATAATCATTATCATTTTGGTTTTATGATCTTGATCGGACTGAGTTTTTTGAGAGATGAATCAGTAGTTGCAGGGCATACGTTTGCGAAGGGCACTGACCCGGGGAGGGGAAGGGAGCGTTCCGCCTGGATCTTGAGGCAATAAAAAGCCCGCCAAGAAGGCGGGCCGATTGGAGCCGTGCTAGCACCTAGGGAGTGCGATAGAAGCGGTTGAGCTCGTTCATCACCTGGATCATTGCCCCCATGTCCGGGGTGCCGTGCTTGATGGGGCGATAGGTGGCGCGATCCAGCAGCTCGAAGTCACCCTGCTTGTTGAACTGGGTGATGGTGTTGTCCTGATAGATGGCAAAGTCATTCTGATCGCCAGCCAGCAGCCAGTTGCGCGGGCTGGTGTCGAACAGGCTGCGCCCCGTGCTGTAGTCGCGAGGAGGGTTGCGTACCCCCAGCATGCCCTTCATCAGGGTCGGCACCAGATCCAGGTGGCTGCTTGCCTGCTCCTGTGGCTGGCTCTCGACGCCGGGCCAGGCGAGGACCAGGGGAACCTGCACCTGATAGGGGGAGTAGTTGCTGCCATAGCCCCAGCTGTTGCTCTGGGTTTCGTTGAACTCCTGGCCGTGATTGGAGGTGATGACGACTATGGTCTGCTCGCTCAGCCCCTGCTGCTGCAGCTGGGAGAGCATCTGCTCCAGCAGTTGGTCGGTGTAGAACACCGAGTTCTTGTAGCGATTCTCCAGCTTTTGCAGGTTCTCGGGTCTGTAGGCGGTAGCCGGGTTGAACCGGGTCAGCTCGGGCTGGAAGGGGCCCTTGAGGCTGGCGGGCACCTGATAATCTCCCGGGCTCGAGAGATAGACCAGGGAGAACCAGGGCCTGTCCGCGGTGCGCGTGCCAAGCCACTGCTGCCAGTCACCGATGAGGCGAGTGTCATCACTCTGGCGGGAGACAAACACCTGCTTGCGCAGGCCGGCGAGCAGGCTCTGCTGATATTGCTTGGCGTCTTCCAGGGCCCCGAACAGGCCGAACTGGTAGTCCTGGCGCAGCATCTCGTCAAACAGCACCGGCGGGCGCTTGTCGGCACGGATGTCGCCATAGTAGTGGCCGGGCAGCCCGTAGAAGAGGCCGAACATCCCCATGGCGTCATCGTTGCCGCCACTCATATGGCGTCTGTAGTTGAGGTGCTGATCCGCATAGCGCTGCAGATTGGGCATGTTGATGTTGTTGAGCATGTCGGCCCGCAGGGAGTCGACCACCACCACCAGCAGGTTCTTGTGCTCGCTCGGGGCACTCACGCTGAGGGGGCGCAGGGGATAGAGCAGGCGATGCTCGGCGCTGCCCTGGTTCTCGGCCTTCTTCTCATACTGCTCGAGATCGAGCCAGCCATGCTTGGCCAGGAAGCTTCGGGCTGTCATGGGGTAGGAGAGCGGGAAGTTGGCGCGCTGCATGGTGATGGGCTGATACAGGGTCGCATCGGCCCAGCTGTTGACCAGGTGAGTCAGCATGAAGCAGACCAGCAGGGCCAGCCCCACCTGATTGCCGTACTGGCGGCGCTTGCGCTTGTTGATCTTGCGCCACACATAGGCCGACAGCAGCAGTTGCAGCAGGAATATGGTGGGTACGGCGACGAAGATGATGCTCCAGATAGAGCCCTCTTCGGTCTGGGCCTGATCCAGCAGCAGTTGCCACACCTGGCCATTCAAGTGGAACTTGAACAGCTGGAACACCTGGGTGTCGATGAGCAGCAGCACCTGCGCCAGGGTGGCGATGATGGCCGAAATGAAGCGCAGTGGCTTCTCCCTGGGCAGCACGAAGCTCAAGGGGAAGACGGTCAGCAGATAGGTGACGAAGCTCAGGAACGAGAAATGGCCTATCCAGCTGACGATGAGATAGGTGACCCCGAGCGTGGTCGATGGCCAGCTGATGGAACCCAGATAGCGGGTCGCGATCAGCATGGCCAGGATGATGTTGAAGAAGGAGAACCAATGCCCCCAGGTGATCAGGCGAGAAACGTTATCACGATAGGGGTTGCCGGTTTCGACCATAATGATCCATCTGCTTGAAAAACATCAAAGAATGCGAAGAAACTCAGTGAGCATCGTGGCGATGATCCACCGAGGCGGTGAGCGCCTGGATGTACTTCTCGGTGATCGCCTGACGCTGGGCCGGGGCCATACCGTTGATGATGTTGGTGGTCAGGTTGCCAAGCACCATGAGACTGAGATCCACCGGCGCCTTGTGTTTCTCCAGGGCGGTGATCAGGTCGTTCATCAGGGCGTCAAACTGCTCGTTATTGTACTTTGATACGATGGGCATAATCTTGGGTTCATCTCGGTTCAAAGCGCCTTATAATACTTCACCCTTTCGGCTAACACTATGGCTTTGTGACATGAGTCTCGATATCGACAAGATCATTCTTCACTCCCTGCGCGCCGGCAATGACGGTCAGCCCCACGCCGATACCCGCAGTCAGACTCTGCCTGCCGACGAGGCGGTGCAAGGGCTGATGGCAGAACTGCATCGCATCTACAACGGCAAGGGTGGCAAGGGCTTCGGTTTCTTTGCAGACCCCGAAGCCGACGTCGCCGAGCTGGCAGAAGGTGAAGAGGCTCCCAAACAGCCGTCTCCGGCCTTTCGCATCGCCCTCGAACAGCTGCTTGGCGAGCAGACCGAATTCGTCCCCTTCTCTATTACCCTGACCCAGATGCTGGTCAAGCAGCTGGTGGAGCACGCCCTCGATGAGCAGGGGGTGCTGCTGATTGCCAAATACAACTATGTCGGGGTCGATTATCTGATGATTGCCCTGCTGGAGGGCAAGGAGAGCGTCACCGTCAGCGAGGCGCTGGAGCTGCGTCACATTCATTATCTGGATATCGGCAAACTCAACCTGGTGGCCCGCATCGATCTGACCGAGTGGAAAACCCAGCCGGACTCTCGCCGTTATATCACCTTCAGCAAGGGGCGGGTCGGCCGCAAGCTGGGGGACTTTTTCATGGACTTGCTGGGTGCCCGCGAGGGCATGGATGCCAAGGTACAAAATAAAGGCTTGCTGCAGGCGGTGGACGATTACTGCGACAGCCGCCAGCTCGAACCCGCCGAGCGCAATGATTACAAGAAGCAGGTCTTCAAATATTGCACCGAGCAGGCGAGCGCCGGTGAAGAGATCGAAATCAAGGAGCTCTCGGCGGAATTGCCGGGGGACGGCGATCTCGATTTTTACAGCTTCATCGGTCAGGAATATGAGCTGGAAGATCGCTTCCCGGCCGATCGCTCCACCCTGCGCGGTCTGACCAAGTTTGTCGGCTCAGGTGGCGGCCTCACCCTGAGCTTCGAGCAGAAATTGCTGAACAGCCGGGTCTTCTACGATCCCCAGACCGACACCCTGACCATTCGTGGCGTGCCGCCCAACCTCAAGGATCAGCTGCTGCGCCAGTCATAATGTGATCCAGTCACCATTTCTGGCAAAAAGGCACCGGAGTCCGCTCCGGTGCCTTTTTATTTAAGGGGGAGATGAGTCTGGAATCCGGCTTGGTACTTTTGTTAACACATTAAACAAAATAATGGAGTTGAAAGGGTTTTCAATGGGGTGAAACCCCTTTCAATGGTGTAAATTTATTTCTTTTCGGTAATTAATTTTCCATGCAAGGCCAAAAATATGGCGATAAATCCCGATAAGTCGCTGAAATAAGAAAATGTTTTCATAACTTTCTGGAAGAAAATACGTAATTGCATTTCAAAAATGCGAGGCGTGTCATGTGAGGCGTTGCAGGCTTGGGATAATATTCATCTCGCACACAATGCTCTTACAGCGCGGAACTAATACAAGGAAAGGCTCATGAAAAAGAAATTGCTGTCATCCCTGATCGGTCTGGCTACCCTGGGTGTGGCTTGCTCAGCCACTGCTGCGATTGACGAAGGTCAGCTGACCATCTGGATCAACGGTGACAAGGGCTACAACGGCCTGGCCGAAGTAGGCAAGAAGTTTGAAGCCGAGACCGGCATCAAGGTGACCGTCGCGCACCCGGACCAGGTAGAAGTGAAGTTCCAGCAAGCCGCCGCCACCGGCAACGGCCCGGACATCTTCTTCTGGGCTCACGACCGTTACGGTGAGTGGGTCAAGGCCGGTCTGCTGGTGCCAGTGACTCCGAACGCCGCCACCAAGGCCAAGTTCGAGCAGTTCGCCTGGGACGCCATGACTGTCGATGGCAAGACCTATGGCTACCCGGTCGCGGTGGAAGCCGTCAGCCTGATTTACAACAAGGATCTGTTGCCCAATCCGCCCAAGACCTTCGAAGAGATCGCCAAGATCGACGAAGACCTGAAGAAAAATGGCAAGCGCGCCATCATGTGGGCCTATGACACCCCCTACTTCAGCTACCCCCTGGTGGCTGCCAACGGTGGTTATGCCTTCAAGAAGACCGCCACCGGTTATGACGTGAAAGACACCGGCGTGGCCAACGCGGGTGCCAAGGCCGGCGTCGGCTACATCTCCGAGATGATCAAGTCCGGTCACCTGGAGAAGGGCATCGACTACGGTGTCATGGATGCCAAGTTCAACAAGGGCGAAGTGGCCATGATGATCAACGGTCCCTGGGCCTGGAGCAACCTGGACAAGAGCGGCATCAAGTACGGCGTAGCGCCGCTGCCGACCCTGAAGGGTAATCCGGCCAAGGCCTTCGTCGGCGTGCTGGGTGCCACCATCAACGCCGCCAGCCCGAACAAGGATCTGGCCATCGAGTTCCTGGAAAACTACCTGCTGACCGATGCCGGTCTGGCGCCGGTGAACGCCGACAAGCCGCTGGGTGCCGTGGCGCTGAAGTCCTTCCAGAAGACTCTGGAAACCGACCCCAACATCAAGGCCACCATGCAGAACGCCCAGAATGGCGAGCCGATGCCGTCCGTGCCCGAGATGAGCCGTTTCTGGTCTTCCTTCGAAACTGCCCTCAAGAACGTCACCTCTGGCCGTCAGAGCGTTGACGAAGCCCTGGATACCGCTGCCAAGCGCATCGTCCAGTAAGCTAGCACCAGGGAGGCCTTCGGGCCTCCCACTCTCTCCAATCTCTCTTGGCGCAATAAAGGTTAATTGGCATGGAAGTTGTACCTTCTATCGAATCCTATGCCGGTCCGAAGAAAGACAAGTACGTCTGGCTGAAGTGGACCATGGCGGCACTGATTGCAGTGCTTAATGGTTATGCGGCCGTGATGATGTATGCCAGCGGCGAGTGGGTGTTTGCCCTGCTCGATCTGGTGGTCGTTTCCGTCGGTCTCTATGTCTTCATGAACAAGAAGACCTATGCCCACCGCTATATCTTCCCCGGTGTGGCAGGCATGGTTGTTTTTATCATCTTCCCTCTTGCCTACACGATCGGCATCGCCTTCACCAACTATTCGGGGTCCAACTTGCTCTCTCTCGAGCAGGCACGGGATTTCCATCTGAAAAAAATCTATAAGGTGACCGGCGGTGAATTCGATTTCACCCTCCTGGGTGGTGAGAACAATCAGTTTCAGCTGCTGCTGCAACAGGACGACCAATCCTTTATCAGTCAACCCCTTACCCTGCTGAACAACAAGGCACGTGAACTGGCTGTCCGCGAGGGCAGAGTCCGTGACGAGCCACAGGTTGTTCAGCTGCAACCCCTGAACGGGGAAGCGGTCGACCAGGCGGCACCCATACGTGCCATCGTCGATCACCGTACTCACCTGAGCGCCCTGGATCTGGTGCTGCCCGATGGCACCATCCACCTGACCCTGAGCAGCCTGCGCAAGTTTGCGGCGCAAAAGCCCCTCTATACCCAGCTGGTTGACGGGGCCGTGCTCAAGTCCGGTGTCGTTATCAAGGACGGAAACCTGCTGCGGGACAACCAGAGCGGCGAGCTGATGCTGCCCAACGGCGACACCGGTTTCTATCAGTACATCGATGCTGATGGCCACTTCGTCGGCAAGGGCATTGCCCCTGGCTTCGTGGTGAGCGTGGGCTGGAAGAACTTCGTCCGCATCATGACAGACCCGGGTATCCAGGGTCCCTTCATGCAGATCTTCGTCTGGACGGTGATCTTCTCCGCCTGCTCGGTGGCCTTCACCCTGGCCATCGGCATGGTGATGGCGTGTCTGGTGCAGTGGGAGCAGCTCAGGGGGCGCGGTTTCTACCGGGTCATGCTGATCCTGCCCTATGCGATACCGGCGTTCATCTCGATCCTGGTGTTCAAGGGCTTGTTCAACCAGAACTTCGGCGAGATCAACCTGTTCCTGGAAGCGGCGTTCGGCATCAAGCCGGACTGGTACACCACCCCCTTCCTGGCCAAGGTGATGATCCTCATCGTCAACACCTGGCTTGGCTACCCCTACATGATGATCCTCTGCATGGGGCTGCTCAAGGCCATCCCGGAAGATCTCTATGAGGCGTCCGCCATGGACGGTGCGGGTCCGGTACAGAACTTCTTCAAGATCACTGTACCGCTGCTGATGAAGCCGCTGACTCCCCTGTTGATTGCATCCTTTGCCTTCAACTTCAACAACTTCGTGCTTATCCAGTTGTTGACGAACGGGGCGCCGGACATCATAGGGGCCAGTACCCCGGCCGGGACCACGGATCTCTTGGTGAACTACACCTACCGGATCGCGTTCCAGGGCTCGGGTGGTCAGGACTACGGTCTGGCCAGTGCCATCGCCACCGCCATCTTCCTCATCGTCGGCGCGCTTGCACTGCTCAACCTGAAATTGTCCAAAGCGGACAAGCTGTAAGGAGGCTTCTCAATGGCTATCGTACAACCCAAATCAGTGAAATACCGGGTGTGGGCAACCCACCTGGTCATGTGGGGCTTCCTGGCGCTGATCATCTTCCCGGTGATCATGGTCATCGCCATCTCGTTCCGTAACGGCAACTTCTCGGTGGGGGAGATAATCCCCTCCAATCCGACCCTGGATCACTGGAAGCTGGCGCTCGGCATGTCCATCACCAACGCCGATGGCAGCATCACGCCACCGCCGTTCCCGGTGCTGACCTGGCTGTGGAACTCCATCAAGATCGCGGGCATCACGGCCCTGATGATAGTGGTGCTCTCCACCACCTGTGCCTATGCGTTTGCCCGCCTGCGGTTCCGTGGCAAGCAGACCATATTGCAGGGGATGCTGATCTTCCAGATGTTCCCGGCGGTGCTGGCACTGGTGGCCATCTATGCGCTGTTCAACAAAATTGGCGACTACATCCCCTGGCTGGGCCTCAATACTCACGGCGGCCTGATCCTGGCCTACATGGGTGGCATAGCGCTGCACGTCTGGACCATCAAGGGCTACTTCGAGACCATAGACTCTTCCCTGGAAGAGGCGGCGGCCATCGATGGTGCGACCCCCTGGCAGGCATTCAGGTTGATCCTGCTGCCCCTGTCGGTGCCCATCCTGGCGGTGGTCTTCATTCTGGCCTTCATCGGCTCCATCACCGAGGTGCCCGTGGCCTCCATCCTGCTGCAGGATGTGAACAACCTGACCCTGGCGGTCGGTGCCCAGCAATACCTCTATCCGCAGAACTATCTGTGGGGTGACTTCGCCGCCGCCGCCGTGCTGTCCGGCCTGCCCATCACTGTCGTCTTCCTCATGGCGCAGCGCTGGCTGGTGGGTGGCCTCACCGCGGGTGGGGTGAAAGGTTAAGGTTTTAATGGCCGGGGGAGTGCTCCCCCGACTATCACGATTTGCACAGATTTCAGAGCGGAGCTCGTCATGGCTGAAGTAGTACTCAACAACGTTCGCAAAAACTACGATCCGGCTGTCCACAAGGACACGCTGCGCAACATCAACCTGGCCATCAAGGAAGGGGAGTTCATCGTCTTCGTCGGCCCGTCCGGCTGTGGCAAGTCCACCCTGCTGCGGATGATCGCGGGGCTGGAGGACATCACCAGCGGTGAGCTGACCATAGGTGGTCGTTACATGAACGACGTGCCGCCGGTGGAGCGCAACGTGGGCATGGTGTTCCAGTCCTACGCCCTCTACCCCCACATGAACATCTACGAGAACATGGCCTTCGGCCTCAAGCTCAAGAAGATGGACAAGGAGAACATCCACAAGCGGGTGATGCGTGCCGCCGAGATCCTGGGGCTCGAGCCCCTGCTGGACAGAAAGCCCAAGGCGCTCTCCGGCGGTCAGCGCCAGCGGGTGGCCATCGGTCGCTCCATAGTGCAGCAACCCCAGGTGTTCCTGTTTGACGAACCCTTGTCAAACCTGGACGCCGCCCTGCGGGTCAAGATGCGCATCGAGATCGCCAAGCTGCACAAGGAGCTCAACTCCACCATCATCTACGTGACCCACGATCAGGTGGAGGCCATGACGCTAGCCAACCGCATCGTGGTGCTGAGCCCCCTCAAGGGTGAGGCGACCACCAACCTGGAGCAGTTCGGCACCCCGCTCGAGCTCTATCACAACCCGGACAACAAGTTCGTGGCGGGCTTTATCGGCTCTCCCAAGATGAACTTCCTGGCGGGCGAGTTGCTGGAGATAGGCGAGCAGGAGTGCGTGGTCAAGCTGACCTCTGGCGATACCGTGCGTGCCCGGGTCGATGCCCGCAGCGGCGCCGTCGGTGACAAGGTGGAGCTGGGCATTCGCCCCGAGCACCTGGTGCCGCTGGATCACCCCCATGCCGACAGCCGGGTGAGCGGGGTGGTGCAGGTGGCTGAACACCTGGGGGCCGAGTCCTTCGTCTACATGGACGTGGATGGTCACGACTTCACCGTCAAGGCCAGCTCGGACGTGGACGTGGCCACCGGCGAGCAGTACAGCGTCGGCATTCCGGCCGAGGCCTGCTACCTGTTCGATGCCAAGGAGCAGGCGTTCCCCCGTACCGCCAGATATATCCGCACCTGATGGTGTTGTTGTGCAGGTTTCCGTAGTATTCAATGCCTTTTTGCCGGTCGAATGACCGGCTTTTTATTGCCTGCCGTGCGGGCAAGCGGGCAGGGTGACGGGGATCAGGTATCGAGCGCGGCGGTGATGTCGGGCACGAAGGTCTGGCTGGTCAGCGGTGGTCGCTCATAGCCCTCGGTCTTGATGGGGGGAAGCTTGATGGGCTCGTAGTGGATCGCCTCGTAGGGCACCTTGCCGAGCAGGTGGGCGATGCAGTTGAGGCGGGCGCGGCGCTTGTCGTCGGCCTCCACCACGAACCAGGGGCAGTCCTCGGTATCCGTGTAGGTGAACATGTCATCCTTGGCGCGGGAGTACTCCACCCAGCGGGAGCGAGACTGCAAGTCCATGGGGCTGAACTTCCAGCGCTTGATGGGGGTGTTGATGCGCTCCTTGAAGCGCTTCTCCTGCTCCTCGTCGCTGACCGAGAACCAGTACTTGATCAGGGTGATGCCGGAGCGAGTCAGCATCCGCTCGAACTCGGGGCAGGCACGCAGAAACTCGCGGTATTCTGCATCGGTGCAAAAGCCCATCACCCGCTCCACCCCGGCCCTGTTGTACCAGGAGCGATCGAACAGCACCATCTCGCCCGCCGACGGCAGATGGGCGGCATAGCGCTGGAAGTACCATTGGGTGCGCTCCCTGTCCGAGGGCGCGGGCAGGGCGGTGACCCGGCAGACCCGGGGATTGAGGGGCTCGGTGATCGCCTTGATGACGCCCCCCTTGCCGGCGGCGTCGCGCCCCTCGAACAGCACCACCACCTTGAGCCCCTCCTGCTTGACCCACTCCTGCAGCTTGACTAGCTCCTCCTGTAGCTGGGCCAGGTGGTGTTCATAGGTCTTCTTGTGCAGGCGCGGGCGTTTCTTGCTCTTTTCCTTCGGCATGATCTTCTCCTGTTCGAGTCCTTTTTGTGAGCCACCCCAGCTTGCACCAGGGAGGCGCCACTGCCAAGGGGGGCGTGTTACACTGCCGCCCCGTCGCTGCCAGCAGAACAGAAGAAAACATGAAGCCATTGTATGGGTATAGCGATTGATACTGCCGCCTCATCAACCGCTGGCAATAGAAAAAATGAAGCCATTTATGGCGATTTTGCACGGCCGTCTCATCAGCAGCCGCTGGCAACAGGAGATAACATGAAGCATTTTATGGAGATAGCGGGCCGCCGCATGGCCTATCTGGACGAGGGGCAGGGCCCTGTGCTGCTCTTTGGCCACAGCTATTTGTGGGACAGTACCATGTGGGCGCCACAAGTCGAGGCGCTCAAGGGCAGTTATCGCTGCATCGTCCCCGAGCTCTGGGGCCACGGGGATTCAGACTCTTTGCCGGAAGGCCCTTGCTCCCTTGAGACCCTGGCCCGGGATCACCTGGCACTGCTCGATGCCCTCGACATCGAGCAGTGCGTGCTGGTGGGGCTGTCGATTGGCGGCATGTGGGGCGTGGAGCTCGCCAGGATGGCCCCGGCGCGGCTCAAGGGGCTGGTGCTGATGGATACCTTCGTTGGCTGGGAGCCCCAGATCCCCTGCGAGCGCTACCTCGGCATGCTGGCCATGATAGAGCAGCTGGGCACCCTTCCTGCCCCCGTCATCGAGCAGGTGGCGCCGCTCTTCTTTGCCCATGAGCCGGATCCCGCCCTGATGAGCGGCTTCAAGGCGCGGCTCGCCCAGTGGCCAGCGGACCAGGTGGCGAGCCTGGTGGCGGTGGGGCGCAGCTTCGTGACCCGGGAGGATCGCATCGAGTGGCTCGAAGAGATGGCGATGCCGAGCCTGGTGATGACAGGCTGCGAGGACAAGGCGCGCCCGGTGCTGGAGGGGTATCTGATGGCCGAGGCGCTGGCCTGCCCCTTCAGGGAGATACCGGGGGCGGGCCACATCTCGACCCTGGAGAACCCCGAGTTCGTCAACCGGACCCTGGCCGAGTTTCTGGCCACCCTGTGATGGCCGCTTGCCGGCTGCGAGTCACATCAAGCAAGAAGGGAGCCCATGGCTCCCTTCTTGCTGGTTGGCGGTTGGGTTACCAGATATAGCCCACGGCGAAGCCGGCGTAGAGCTCCCCCTTGTGCTGGACTATGGGGCTGTTGGCGATGTCGTCATCGTAGCGCTCGTAGTTGGCGGCAAACATGCCGATCCAGTGGGGGCTGAAACGGTAGCTGGTGATGATGGCCGCCATGGGGGAGAGGGTGGTGCCCGTGTCCCACGCCGGGCGCAGCCCCGTGGCCTCGCCCCCCGAGACGCCGCCAAAGTAGTAGTTCGCCATCTTGTCGCTGCGGATCATCATCCCCATGCCGGGCATGATGAGCAGCCTGTCCCGCAGTATGGGGAAGTCGGCCCACAGCAGCAGCTCCTGGCCGTTGCTGCGCCCGGTCACGTCCGTGCTGAGGCGGGTGCTGAGCAGGGCATAGGGGGTGATGAGGCTGGCGCCTATGCCCCCTTCCAGCTGCCACTTGCGCTGCTCCATGCCGGCCAGCTCGGGGGCATCGTCGGGATCCAGGTTGCCAAAGCGCATCCTGCCGTAACCGTAGGCGGCGAAACTGTCATCCTTGTGAAAGTAGTAGCGGGCCCTGTCCCCGAGGAACATGAACTGCTCGCCGAAGTAGATGAAACCCGGTATCGCGAGGGCCGTGTCATCCTGGCCCTGATAGCGGGCATCGCCACCGATGACGGCGCCGCCCAGCACCAGTCCCTTGGGCACCGGGCTGGTGGGGCTGTCCTGCACGAAGATGTCGAGGGAGCCGAGATCGACCTCGGCCCGGGCCTGGGTCGCGAACAGCAGGGTCAGGAGTGCGCCAAGCGCGGCGCTGTGCAGGGGACGAACAGGGGGCATGGCGTGATCCTTCAGGGTCGGGGCTGGCAGAGCATACTGCCGACAACCTTGTCAGTGAAGCCTGTTTTTATTTCAAATTCAAGTTGATAGCGTCATTGTGTCGTACCTGGATTCAGGCGGGAACCGAGTGCGGGGGCATGAGTTCGCGGGAATAAAAAAGAGAGGCGAAAGCCTCTCTTCTCATCAGGGGGCGGGGCGGGGCGCCTCGTCCCGCTTGGGCCAGGCGTTGAGCACCGCTTTCACCAGGGTCGCCAGGGGAATGGCGAAGAAGACCCCCCAGAAGCCCCAGAGCCCGCCGAACACCAGCACGGCAACGATGATGGCCACAGGGTGCAGGTTGACCGCCTCGGAGAAGAGCAGGGGCACCAGCAGGTTGCCGTCGAGGGCCTGAATGACCAGATAGGCCACCATCAGCCAGGCGAAGTCCGGGGTCAGTCCCCACTGGAACAGGGCCACCATGGCGACGGGCACGGTCACCGCCACCGCCCCTATGTAGGGGATGAGCACGGAGAAGCCGACCGCCACCGCCAGCAGCACCGAGTAGCGCAGCCCCATCAGGGCGAAGGGGATGTAGGTCGCCACCCCGACGATGAGGATCTCGATCACCTTGCCGCGGATGTAGTTGATGATCTGGTCGTTCATCTCCACCCAGACCCGGTTGACCAGGGTGCGGTTGCGGGGCAGGAAGCGGCGCAGGCCGCTCATCAGCACCTGCTTGTCCTTGAGCATGAAGAACACCATCAGGGGCACCAGGATGGCGTAGATGAGGATGGCCACCACGTTGATGAGGGAGCTGAGGGAGGCGCTCACCAGCTGCTCCCCCCCTGCCAGAATGCGCTGGCGAATGTTGTCTATGATGGTCTCGACCAGGCTGACGTCGATGATCTCGGGGTACTTTTCCGGCAGGGTGCGCACCGCGTCCTGGGCATGGGCCAGCATGGAGGGCGCCTCCTTGGCGAGGTTGACCCCCTGGCTCACCAGTGTGGGGATGAGCCCCAGCAGCATCATAGTGGTCACAGAGAGAAACAGCAGCAGCACCAGGCTGGTGGCCAGGGGGCGGGAGAGCCCGGTGCGTTGCAGGCGGCTGACCGGCCACTCCAGCAGATAGGCCATCACCACGGCCACCAGCAGGGGGGCCAGCAGATCGCCAAACAGCCAGAGCACGGCGAAGCAGAACACCAGCAGCAGGAACAGGGTAACGGCATCGGGGTCGGAAAAACGGGTCTGATACCAGCGCTTCAATACATCTAACATCGAGGCTTCCTTGGTTTTACCTTGTCATCAGGATGGAAAGGGGCAGCCCGGAGTCTGGCGACATCATGATGGCCGGCTCCCGACCACGAGCAGCAGGGAGAGGCGGGCGGCGGACTCCTCCAGGGGGCGGACGCTGTGACCCAGGCGCTGCAGGTAGGCCGGAATGTCCTGCCTTGAGCCTGCATCCCCCAGTATGAGGTGCAGGGATTGGCCGGGTCTTGCCTGGCGCAACCAGAGCTTGAGCCGGATCAGCGGCTCGGGACAACGCCAGGGTGTCAGGTCGAGCTGTTCCATGAGGATTCCATTGCGTGCGTGGTGGCCATTATGGCCGTGATACCAGTATGAAACAACGCTTGTGGGCCTTGATGGGCAAGGGTATTCTGCCCGAGCCCCTTCTGATGGAGATAGAAATACTGTGGCCCGTTTTTCCCCCTTGATGGCATCGCTTCCCCTGCTGGCATCCCTGATGAGCGCGACCTTTCAGGCTCAGGCGAACAACCAGCTGCCCGACATCGGCACCGCCGGGGTTGCCGCCCTGCCCATCGAGCAGGAGGTGCGTTATGGCAATGCCTTCATGCGGTTTGCCCGGGCGGGCTTGCCCATCATCGATGATCCCGTGCTGAACGAATACATCGACGATCTGGGTCAGCGCCTGCTCACCAATGCCGACGGGGTGCGTTTCCCCTTTACCTTCTTCCTCATCAACGATCCCAGCATCAACGCGGCCGCCTTCCTCGGCGGGCGGGTCAAGGTGCACACCGGCCTCTTCCTCTACGCCGACGACGAGAGCGAGCTGGCCTCGGTGCTGGCTCACGAAATCACCCACGTGACCCAGCGCCACATCGCCCGTTACATGGAGGCGCAGGCGAGCAGCTCGGCCATGACCCTGGCCGGTCTGGTGGGCTCCATTGCGCTGGCGGTGATCAACCCCACTGCCGGCATAGCCGCGCTGCAGACTACCCTCGGGCTCTCCATGCAGTCGGCCATCAACTATACCCGTGACAACGAGTACGAGGCGGACCGCATCGGCATGAAGACGCTCTATGATGCCGGTTTCGATCCCATGGGCATGGCCAGCTTCTTCCAGAAACTGGCGGCGGAGTACCGCTACGCCAGCAAGCCGCCCGAGATGCTGCTCACTCACCCCCTGCCGGAGACCCGGATCAGCGAAGCCCGCGCCCGTGCCAACAGCTATGGCCGCCGTGCCTTGCCCCCCAGCCTCGACTTCTGGCTGGCCAAGGTGCGCATCCAGGTGCGTTATGGCACCGAGAGCCCCCAGGCGCTGCTCACCTATTTCGACAGCCGCCTGCAGAAGGGGGACTACCCCCTCAAAGACGCCGCCACCTATGGCAAGGCGCTGGCCCTGCTGCAGCTCAAGCGCACCGACGAGGCCGATACCCTGATGCAGAGTCTGGCCGCCCGCCATCCGGAGGATCTCTTCGTGGTGGATGCCCTGACCGACATCGATCTCGCCAAGGGGCGCAGCGCCCAGGCCATCGCCCGGCTGGAGCGCTTCCGCACCCGGATGCCGGACAACGAGGTGGTGGTGGTCAACCTCGGCAACGCCTATCTGGAGGCGGGCAACTACAAGAAGTCCATCGCCCTGCTGGACCCTTACGCCCGGGAGCACGACGAGAACAGCCTGGCCTGGAGCCTGCTGTCGGATGCCTATCGCAAGGCGGGACGGATGACGGATCTGCACATGGCGCGGGCGGAGACCCTCTCCCTGCGCGGTGACTACCAGGCGGCCATCGACGAGCTGATCGTGGCCCGTGGCACCACCAGCGACAAGCTGACCCTGGCCCGCATCGAGGCGCGCATCACTCAGCTGGAGCGGGCGAAGAAGGATCTGGACAGCCTGAAGGGCTAGTCCGGCTCACCGCGCCTGCATGCAACGGGGTGCACCAGAGATGGTGCACCCCGTGTCGTCATGGGGCCATCAGGGCCGTGCCGAGGAGACTTGTGTGGCGGCCCAGGCCTGGATGGCGGCGAGCTTGTGCTCATCGAGCTCCCCCACCAGGGTCTGCTGCAACTCCCCCTTGCCGTCGAGCAGGTAGCTGGTGGGCAGCGCGCCAGGCCTTGGGAAGGGGAGGCTGGCCTCATCGAGGGGGATCATCAGGGGCACGGCTATCTGATGGCGCCGGGCCAGCTCGGCCAGCTCGCCGGGGGAGGCGGGATCATAGTTGATGGCTATTACCCCTATCTGTCCCTCCCGGTGCAGCGCCGCGAGCAGGGGCATCTCCCGCAGGCAGGGGGGGCACCAGGGGGCGAAGTAGTTGACCAGCAACGGCTTGCCCGCCAGGGCGCTCAGGCTGATGTTGTTGCCCGTCCCGTCGGTGAGCTGGGGCGCCGGGCTGCAGGCCCCCAGCAGGGCGGCCACAATCAGCCAACAGATTCGTTTCATTTCCATATCCTTCCCGCTTACCCTGCCCATCCGTTTCCCCTACAATAGCGCCATTTGTTGTCCCATCTTGCAATATCAGGGAGTTACCATGAGCGAGACCCAAATCTATCACAACCCGCGCTGCTCCAAGAGCCGTGAAACCCTGGCCTTGCTGGAACAGCAGGGGATAGCCCCCGAGGTGGTGCTCTATCTGGAACAGGCGCCGAGCGAGGATGATATTCGCACCCTGCTGGGTCAGCTCGGGTTCGCCGACCCGCGCCAGCTGATGCGCACCAAGGAGGATCTCTACAAGGAGCTGGGGCTCAGCGAAGTGAACGGCGACGCCCTCATTCGCGCCATGCACCAGCATCCCAAGCTGATCGAGCGCCCTATCGTCATCAGGAACGGTCAGGCCCGCATCGGCCGTCCGCCCGAGCAGGTGCTGGAGATCCTCAAGTGAGCACCCGCTTCGCCCGTCTGCTGACCCTGGTCGGCTTCTTCGGCCTGCTGGCCTGGGTCATCCTCTGGCATCTGTGGCTCTCGCCCCACCCGGATCTCAACCCCTGGTTGCTGCCGGTGATCTGGACTGTGCCGCTGCTCTTCCCACTGAAGGGCATAGTGCAGGGCAACCCCTACACCCACGCCTGGGGCAACTTCGTGCTGATGCCCTACTTTCTCCACGCCCTGACCCTGATCACCACGGATGAGGGTGAGCGGTGGCTGGCGGTGGTGGAGCTGGTGTTTACCACCCTGGCCTTCGTCGGCACCATCTATTACGCCCGTCTGCGCGGCCGCGAGCTTGGTCTGAGCATTCGCAAGAAGAAGGATGAAGCCCGCTAATAGCGCCCTCTCAACGCCCCGCTCGGGGCGTTTTTCATTGTGTTGATCCTGCCTCGTCCTGGCCCGTGCGGTAGTGGGTGAGTTGCCGCTCACTAAAGCGCATCACCTCGGGATAGAAGCGCAGAAACCCCCGTTCACACTGGTGCCAGCGGCCCTCATCCAGGGTATGGAGTGCCTCCCCCAGCAGCTGGGGGCGACGCAGGCGCCGGCCTATGCCGTTGAGGGCTTGACTCAGCCCCTCCCGGTGCCGGTACGAGGCGATCCAGTCCTGCTCGGCCATCCGCCTGAGGGCCATTGGCAGGCCATCCGGCAGGCGGACGTGATCCGCCAGCAGCTGGCCATAGCTCTGCTGCAGGAAGCGGGGCAGGGGATCCTGACTGAATTGCTGCCAGTGGCGGCTCAGCCAGTGGTCGTAGAGCATGTCCACCAGGATGCCGCCAAAGCGGCGCCAGGGGGCCTCGAAGCAGGCGACCGCCGCCCTGTGCTCGGGGTGGGCATCGGTGAAGGCATCTATTTTGCGGTGCAGCCAGATCCCCTCGTCGAAATGGGCCGCGAGGCCTGTGGGTAGGGGCCCCTTGACGAAGTCCCCCAGCAGGTTGCCGGTGAGGGAGCTTCGGGTGTGGGCCGCCAGATGGAGGTGCGCCAGGTAATTCATGGGATCAGGGTCGTGTGCAGGTCGATGGCAAGGTGCTCAGAGCCTAGAGGATCCTGGTTCTGTTGACCATGGCCAGGATGTTGCGATGGCCCCACAAGCCCCTCTTGCAGGGCAAATTTGAGGCGTGCTAAGGTGGCTCTCATCTTTGTCACAGGACGCGACAGACCATCATGATGCGCAAAGCCAGAGGTTTCTTTCTGGCCTTCTACTTCAAGCCTTTCTACCTCTCCGAGTGGTTCGACGAATAGATCGAGGCCCCGGAGCAGCTCATTGACGCCCGCCGATCATTGATACCCGCTGATCATTGATACCCAGGGGACTGATCTCGCTCATCCGCATTTTGCCGTTTGTTGGCCATCGCCTGCCCACGCTTGCGATGCCTTGACCGCGCCTGTGCGCTTTGTAATGGAGTACTCATGATGAATACCAAACTGACCCTGTCAGCCCTGTTTGCTGCCTGCCTGCTCACCACCCCCGTCACGGCCAAGGAGTGGAAAACCGTGCGCTTCGGTGTGGAAGGCGCCTATCCCCCCTTCTCCTGGACCGATGCGTCGGGGGAGATCAAGGGCTTTGACATCGATCTCGCCCATGCCCTGTGCCAGCAGATGGCCGTCAAGTGCGAGCTGGTGGCGCAGGATTGGGACGGCATGATCCCGGCCCTGCTGTCGCGCAAATACGATGCGATCATCGCCGCCATGTCGATCACCGATGAGCGGCGCAAGAAGGTGGATTTCACCGAGAAATATGCCCATATCCCCAACCGCTTCGTGGCAGCCAAGGGCACCGAGCTGGCGCTGACCCCGGCGGGGATGGCAGGCAAGCGCATCGGTGTGCAGCGCGCCACTACCCACGACAAGTACCTGACGGACAACTTTGGATCTGATGTCACCATAGTGCGTTACGGCAATGCCGACGAGGCCTATCTCGATCTGAAGGCGGGCCGGGTGCTGGCCTTGCTGGCCGATGCCTCGGCCATCGATCAGGGGCTGCTCGGCAAGGTGGGCGGGGACAAGTTCGAGTATGTGGGGCCGGCCCTGACCGATCGCCAGTGGTTTGGTGACGGCATGGGGATTGCGGTACGCAAGGGCGATCAGGATCTCAAGGCCAAGCTGGACGAGGCGATCAAGACCCTGCGGGCCAATGGCAAGTATCAGGAGATCAACCAGAAGTACTTCAAGTACGATATCTATGGTGGCTGATGGGGGGAGGGAGCTTGCTCCCTCTCTTTTTTCGCGGCAAGTGGTGATGAAACAAGGAGATGACCCATGTTGACCCTGATCGAGGGTGCGGAAATTCATAGCCCGGCCCCGCTCGGCCAGCAGGATCTGCTGGTGGCCGACGGCCGCATCGCCTGGCTGGGCAAGGGGCTGACAGTCCCCCCTGACTGGCCGCTGGTGCGCGTCGACGGCCGTGGCCGCTACCTGGTGCCCGGGCTGGTGGATCCTCTGGCCCACATCACGGGGGGCGGTGGGGAGGGGGGCTTTGCCTTTCGTACCCCTGAACTCGCGGCGGGGGAGGCCCTCAAGGCCGGGGTCACCACGCTGGTGGCGGCGCTCGGCACCGACAGCCTGACCCGCACCCCGGCCCAGGTGCTCGGCAAGGTGCGCGAGTTTCGCGCCGCCGGGGTGAGTGCTTACATGTATACCGGCTCCTATCACCTGCCGGTCAAGACCCTCACCGGCAGGGTGGAGTCGGACATCATGCTGATCCCCGAGGTGCTGGGGGTGGGGGAGCTGGCCATCAGCGATCACAGATCCAGTGCGCCGACTCATGACGAGCTGGCACGGCTGGTGAGCGAGGCGCGGGTGGCCGGGCTGCTCGCGGGCAAGAGCGGGGTCAGCTTCTTCCACGTCGGGGATGGCCGCGGGGCCCTGGCACCCCTGCGGGCCCTGCGCGATGGCACCGACATCCCCCTGCGCCAGCTCTACCCCACCCACTGCAACCGCAACCCCTGGCTCTTTGCCGAGGCCATCGACTGGGGCCGGGCGGGGGGCTGGATCGATCTCACCACCTCGAGCTTCCCCGAGCTGCTGGACGACGGGGAGCAACTGGCGGCAGAGGCGCTGGTGGCGCTGCTGGCGGCCGGGGTGCCTGCCGATCGCATCAGCTTCAGCTCGGATGCCAACGCCAGCCTGCCGCGCTTTGACGGCGAGGGGCGCCTTGTGGAGATGCGCTGCGGCCAGATTGCCAGCCTGTGGCAGGAGTGCGTCCGCGCCTGCGCCCTCGGGGTGTCGCTCGAGGTCGCCCTCGGGGTGGTCACGGCCAATCCGGCGCGGGCCCTGGGGCTGGCGGGCAAGGGGGTGATAGGAGTGGGGCAGGATGCGGATCTGCTGCTGATAGCACCGGAGCACCTCGCCATCGAGAGGGTGATGAGCGGCGGTCAGTGGCGAACCTGAGCCAGTGTGCGCCCGTCAGTAAACGAAAAGCCCGGCACTGCTGCCGGGCTTTTGTTCGCCTGGGGGCTTCCTCCAGACTCAGATAGCGAGGAAGCCCAGGATCAGGATGGGGCCGAGCAGGCTCAGGATAAAGCCCGAGACGATGGCCACAGGGACCACCTGGATGCCGCCGGATTTCTGGATGACCGGCAGGGTGAAGTCCAGCGCGGTGGCACCACCGTACCCGATGGCGGCGGAGGGGTGGCGACGCATCAGCACCGGAATGATGAGGATGGCGATGAGCTCGCGCCCCAGATCGTTGATGAAGGCGGCGGAGCCGAGCACAGGCCCCAGCTTGTCGGCCACCAGGATGCCGGAGAGCGAATACCAGCCGAAGCTGGAGCTCATCGCCAGACCATGGGCAAAGGGCATGCCCAGCAGTTGTGAGGCCAGCAGGCTGCCGAGCCAGCTGCTGAGGATGACGGTGGCGGCTATCTTCATGCCCCAGGGGTTGAGCAGGATCTGGCGCAGCCGCATGCCGGAGTTGCGCATCTGGATGCCGATGAGCAGCAGCAACAGCATCAGGGCCCACTCGCTCCATTTGTCGATGGGCAGGGCGCGCAAGTCCACCAGCAGCCCCAGCAGCACGCCGCCGAGCACCACGAAGCAGAGCTGGAGCGACTCCCACAGCAGATGCAGCTTGCTCGGCATCCTGGCGTCGCTCGACTCGTGGGTGGGGGGGCTGCGTCTGTCCAGCCACCAGAGCGCCAGCAGGTTGCAGGCGGTGATGGCGGCCAGCATCACCCCGGCCACCTTGAAGATCACCGCCAGGTTGCTGCCGAGGTTCTCCACATAGGCCAGCCCCAGCCCCATCAGGAACAGGATGAGATAGACCATCTTGCCGAGGGATTGATTGATCAGCTTGATGAGCCGGGTGGAGGAGAGGGGGACAAGATAGCCGACACCTAGCGGCAGCAGGATCAGCAACACATTCAGCAACATTGGGGCCTCGGTCACAAAACTGGGAAAACGACACATTACCACTACTTATTGGCCAAGAGTCATAAATCCACGAGTTTGTATGCCTCATTCGACCCTTTTTTTATCGGTTTGTTACTTTTCCATGGCGAGACCGCCTTCCCGGAGCCCTCTGATCTCGGGCCGTCATCGCCAATAAAATCAATTCCATTCAGAAAAAAGTGCGTTTTGTTCAGCCGAAGCGGGGTGAATAAAGTGACTCTGAACGGCTTCTGACTGAAATGGCTGAATCTTCTTGCTACTGGTGCGTTCCGGGTATAAAAAGGCGGTATCCCGGAGGTGGCGAAAAGCGGATTTTATGCAGACAAAGTGCTGAAAAATACCGCCAAGGCCAATAAAAATACAGATAAACCACTAAATACCTCGGTTCTGTATTGTTTTTTAACTACCTGAATGATATTTTCGCTGAAGGTTGCCATCGGTTAACTTTTTGTTAAATTCACGATGGTGGAGTCACGCCGTAGCGGCGTCTAGGGACAGACAAGGTTGTAATGGATGAGCGACGTTGCCGCACTGGAAGTTCGTGAACTGCACAAGTATTTTGGCACCCACGAAGTGCTCAAGGGCATCGATATGACGGCCCGCAAGGGGGATGTGATCTCCCTGATCGGCTCCTCGGGTTCGGGGAAGTCGACCTTTCTACGCTGTATCAATCTGCTGGAAACCCCCTCTTCCGGCACGGTCTCACTCCATGGCGAGCTGATCCGCATGAAGAGCAATCGGGCCGGTGAACGCCTGCCTGAGGACATGCGTCAGGTGGAGCGCATTCGCAGCCGCCTGGCCATGGTGTTTCAAAGCTTCAACCTCTGGTCGCACATGACCATCATGCAGAACATCATCGAAGTCCCGATCCAGGTGCTCAAGGTGCCCCGTGCCGAGGCCATCGCCAAGGCGGAGCAGCTGCTCAACCGGGTGGGGCTGTGGGAGCGGCGCGACTACTACCCCGGCCACCTCTCCGGCGGCCAGCAGCAGCGGGCGGCCATCGCCCGCGCCCTGGCGGTCGAGCCCGAGGTGATGCTGTTCGATGAGCCCACCTCGGCGCTCGATCCCGAGCTGGTGGGGGAGGTACTCGGCCTGATGCGCGAGCTGGCGGAAGAGGGGCGCACCATGCTGGTGGTGACCCACGAGATGTCGTTCGCCCGTGACGTCTCCAACAAGGTGATGTTCCTGCACCAGGGGCGGGTGGAGGAGGAGGGCAATCCCAAGGAGATCTTCGCCCATCCCAAGTCGGAGCGGTTCAAGCAATTCATCTCTTCCATCTATTGATGGAGGAGCGGTATTTTCAATATTCTGCGTTTTCAACGATCGACGTGTTTATCAAGGAGAGATACATGAACAAGCTGATGCTGGCGACTGCCGTGATGACGGCCCTGTGTTCCGGTAGCCTGATGGCCAAGGAGTGGAAAGAGGTGCGGATCGGGGTGGAAGGTGCCTATCCCCCCTTCTCCTGGACCGAGCCGAGCGGCGAGGTGAAAGGCTTTGACATCGACATCGCCAACGCCCTGTGCGAAGAGATGAAGGTGAAGTGCACCCTGATCAAGCAGGATTGGGATGGCATCATTCCGGCGCTGCTGTCACGCAAGTATGACGCCATCATCGCCACCATGGACATCACCGAAGAGCGCAAGAAGAAGGTGGACTTCACCCAGAAGTACCAGCACATTCCGGCCCGCTTCGCCGCCAAGAAAGGCACCGAGGTGCAGCTCGACAAGGCCTTCATGGATGGCAAGACCATCGCCGTGCAGCGCGCCACCTCCATGGACACCTACATCACCGACAACTTCCCCAACGCCACCATCAAGCGCTACGGCACCGCAGATGAAGCCTATCTCGATCTGAAATCAGGCCGGGTTGACTATGTGATGGCCGACTCCGCCGCCATCAGCGACGGCCTGTTGAAGAAAGAGGGCGGCGATGCCTTCGAGTTCGTGGGGCCCAAGCTGACCGATCCCAAGTGGTTTGGCGAGGGAGCCGGCATCGCGGTGCGCAAGGCTGACAAGGATCTGAAAGAGAAATTCAATGCCGCCATCCTGGCCCTGCGCGCCAACGGCAAGTACAAGGAAATCAACGACAAGTACTTCGACTTCGACGTGTACGGCGAGTAACTCCCAGGCGCGCTACCCCGGGTAGCCGCCGAAGGGATCGCGGCGGATCATCACGACAGGTTGACCCTCGTCTGTCCTCATCGGGCCCGTTGTCTCTCGCAAGGGAGCGATGGGCCCGCTTAGTTGCAATGGAGCTGCATGTGTTTGGTTTGAAAGGATATTGGGACGGGCAAGCCCGCTCAATGCGTTGCAATGGAGCCGCATATGTTTGATTTGAAAGGATACGAAACCTCCCTGCTGGAGGGAGCCTGGGTCACTCTGGAGGTGGCGCTGGCCTCTCTGCTGCTGGCGCTGGTGCTCGGCATGCTGGGCGCCCTGGCCAAGCTCTCCCCCTACAAGTGGGCGCGCGGCATCGCGACCGCCTACACCACCGTCATTCGCGGCATCCCGGATCTGGTGCTGATGATGCTGCTGTTCTTCGGCGGCCAGGTGCTGATCAACGGGATCTGCACCTGGGTCAACGAGGCCTACAACAACTACCTGCTGGAGAGCAACCCGAACCAGGAGTGGGTCTCCCTGCTGCCGGATTACATCGACATCAGCCCCTTTGCTGCCGGGGTCGCCACCATAGGCTTCATCTTCGGTGCCTACATGACCGAGACCTTCCGTGGCGCCATCCTGGCGGTGGACAAGGGGGAGCTGGAGGCGGCGCGCGCCTTTGGCATGCGGGCGACCCAGGTGTTTGTGCGGATCCTCTTCCCCCAGATGATGCGCCACGCCCTGCCTGGCTTTGGCAACAACTGGCTGGTATTGCTCAAAACCACGGCCCTGGTCTCCATCATCGGGCTCGATGACATGGTGCGAAAGGCGTCCCTGGCGGCGGGCTCGACCCAGCAGCCCTTTACCTTCTACATGGCGGTGGCGTTGATCTTCCTGATTTTCACCGCGGTCTCGACCTCGGCGCTCAAGTGGGCCGAGCGTCACTACGCCATCAAGACGAGGTAAGCCATGTCGTATTCAATGCAGTCATTCGTTTACTGTGATCGTCGCGGTGTCAGTGCCGAGCGTATCTCCATCACGATCAAGACGAGGTAAGCCATGGATTTCTCCATCATTCTCACGGAGTGGCCCACCTACTGGGAGGGCTTCTACACCACCATCTGGCTGGTGGCGGCCTCCCTCATGCTCGGCCTCATGCTGGCGGTGCCCATGGGCATTCTGCGCAACAGCCGCAACTGGCTGATCAAGGGGCCGATCTGGGCCTATATCTACTTCTTCCGCGGCACCCCGCTGCTGGTGCAGCTGTTCATCATCTACTACGGCGCCGCCCAGTGGGAGTGGCTCAAGAACGGCCCCGCCTGGGCGCTCTTCTCCGAGGCCTGGTTCTGCGCCCTGCTGGCGTTCACCCTCAACACCGGTGCCTACACCGCCGAGATAGTGCGTGGCGCCGTGCTGAACATGCCAAAGGGGCAGATTGAGGCGGCCAGTGCCTTCGGCATGAGTCGCTGGCAGACCCTCACCCGCATCATACTGCCCAACTCGTTTCGCCGTGCGCTGCCCGCCTACAGCAACGAGGTGATCTTCATGCTGCAGGGCTCGGCGGTGGCGGGCATCATCACCATAGTCGACCTGACAGGTGCGGCGCGGATCATCAACTCCCGCTACTACAGCCCGTTCGAGGCCTTCCTGACCGCAGGTCTGCTCTACATGCTGCTCACCTTCGCCATCGTCTGGCTGTTCAAGAAGTGGGAGGCCCGCTGGCACGCCCACCTGCGTCCCCGCAGCGTATGACCTGATACAAAAGCCAGAGACAAAAAAGCCCGCAGTCGCGGGCTTTTTCATTGCGCCGGCCTCTGCAGGCTCAGCGCCCCAGATATTCCCTGTCGAAGAAGGTATTGACCCAGTGGGGTCGGTAGACGGCGAGCAGTGTCATGGCCATACCGTTGAGCAGGGCCTCGGGGAAGAGCAGCAGCGGCCAGATGGAGAGGTAATCGGCACTGATGGTGTGCCAGGGGTAGGCGCCGCTCATCCCCATCAGCAGGGCGCTGGCGAGGATCTTGACCGAGATGCTGAGCGCCCCCCCAAGAAAGGCGGCCACGAACAGGTAGACGAAGAGGTGGCGGGGCAGCCAGGCCCAGCTTGCGAGAAACAGCAGCCAGCTGGTGGCTACCGGCAGCGCGACGCCGATGAGCGCCTGCCAGCCGAACTCCGCCAGATCGGTGACACCAAAGGCACCGAGGATCAGCAGGGTGAGGCAGGGGGCCAGCAGGGCGAGGCGCCAGCCCAGCAGCAGGGTCAGGGTGGTGAGGCCGAGAAAGTGGATCTCCAGCCCCTCATGGAGGCCGGCCCGCAGGGTCCAGAGCGGTACCAGGACGATGGCGCTCCCCAGACAGAGGTGCTGATAGAGGGGGTTGCCGTGGAGGGTGCGCAGAAGGGAGGCGCGCAGGCTGAAGGCGAGCAGCACCAGCCAGAGCAGGAGGGCGGCGACTTGTCCTTCACTCATGGCCTGTTCCCCCGGATCTCACTGCCCGGTGATGAGTCCGGGCGCTGGCGGCGCAAAAAAAAGAGGCCGCCCAGTCCCGGGCGGCCTCCTGTCTCAATACTTCACGTTGGGGTGGTACTTGCCGAGGATGCCCTGGACCCTGTCCATGGTCTCCTTGCTGGGGGGCTTGATCCCGGTCAGATCGTAAGTGTCTCCCAGCACGTCCCACTTGTGCTTGCCGAGTTCATGGTAGGGCAGCAGCTCCACCTTCTCGACGCACTCCCCCAGCTCGGCGATGAACTGGCCGAGCCCTTCGGCGCTCTCGTCATCGTCGGACCAGGTGGGCACCACCACGTAGCGGATCCACATGGTCTGGCCGCGGGACGCCAGGTAGCGGGCGAACTCCAGGGTGTACTTGTTGCTGACATGGGTGAGGGGGATGTGCTTCTCGTCGTTGATCTGCTTGATGTCGAGCAGCACCAGGTCGGTGTTGTCGAGCACCCGATCGAGCAGCTCGTCGTAGTGACGCACGAAGCCGTTGGTATCCAGGCAGGTGTGGATCCCCTGCGCCTTGCAGGCGGCAAACAGCTCGGCGATGAACTCTTGCTGCAGCATGGCTTCCCCACCGGAGGCGGTGACGCCGCCGCCCGAGGCATTCATGAAGTGGCGGTAGCTGGTGAGATCCTGCATCAACTCGGGCACGGTGACTTCGCGGCCGCCCTGGGTGTCCCAGGTGTCCCGGTTGTGGCAATACTTGCAGCGCATCAGGCAGCCCTGCATGAACACGATGAAGCGGATGCCGGGGCCGTCGACTGTGCCGCAGGTCTCGACGGAATGGATCCGGCCAATGATGTCGGGATTGCTGGTGTCGCTAACGGTGGCGGCAGGGATCCGCTGAGTGCCCTGATCGGCAGGGCCGCTGGTTTCAACGGCAGGGATCCGGTTAATGACTGACATAGACGACTCCAATTGTTCGGACAGGGTTCGAGCGGTCGTTATTTTATGACATAAAGCCCTATAAATCCTACCAGTTTAGCCCGCCGGGGTGGCACCCAGCAGACTCTCCAGTGCCTTGACGGGGAGCGGGCGGCTGGTCAGGAAGCCTTGGTAGTGCTGGCATCCCAGGGCCTTGAGCACGGCCAGCTGCTCCTCGTCCTCCACCCCTTCGGCGGTCACCGTGAAGCGAAATACCTTGGCGAGATCCAGGATGGCCTTGACGATGGCCTTGTCCTGCTCGCTGTGCACCAGCGTCTGGATGAAGCTCCTATCCAGTTTGACCTCATCGGCGGGCAGATCGCGCAAATAGGCGAGAGAAGAGTAGCCGGTGCCGAAGTCATCGATGGAGATGAGGATGCCCAGGGCCTTGAGCTGGCGGATCTTGGCGATGCTGTCCAGCCGGTTCTCCAGCACCACGGACTCGGTGACCTCCAGCAGCAGGCGCGACGGCGGTACCCCGGTATCGCGCAGCACGTACTCCACCTGTTGCACGAAGCCAGCGGTGTGGAACTGGCGGGCGCTGACGTTGACCGACAGGTGGGGGATGGCGAGGCCGTTGTTGAGCCAGAAACTGTACTGGGCGCAGGCGGTCTTCATCACCCAGTAGCCTATCTCCTGGATCAGTGTGGTCTCTTCGGCGATGGGAATGAAGTCCCCGGGGGGGATCATGGTGCCGTCCATCTTCTGCCAGCGCAGCAGGGCCTCCACGCCCGAGAGGCTGCCGTTGTCGACTCTATACTGGGGCTGGTAGTGCAGCACCAGCTCGTTGTTGCGCAGGGCATCGCGCAGCTGGTTGCTTAGGGAGAGCTTGCTCTTCTCCTTCTCCGCCATGGCCTCGCTGAAGAAGATGTGGTTGCCCTGGCCGGCCCGTTTGGCCATGTGGACGGCGGTGTCGGCCTGCTGCATCAGGATCAGGTGATCCTTGTCATCGTCGCTGAACAGGCTGATCCCCACGGAGGCGCTGCAGTGCAGCTTGTGATCGCCGATGTCGAAGGGGAGCCGGAAAATGCCCATCAGCTCCCGGGCGAAGTGCTCCGCCAATATCTTGGCGGTGACATAGCCCTGGCCCAGCGCGGTGAACAGCAGGGCGAACTCGTCCCCCGAGGTGCGGGCCAGCACCAGGTTCTCCTGGGGCAGGGACTTGAGTCGCACCACCACAGCCTGGAGCAGCAGATCGCCGCAGGCGTGGCCGAGGGAGTCGTTGATCGACTTGAAGTTGTCGAGATCCAGCAGCAGCAATGCTCCCCACTGCCCGTTCGGGCTCTGCAGGGTACGCTGCATGATGTCGTTCAGGCTGCGCCTGTTGTAGAGGTCGCACAGATCGTCGTAATAGGCGAGCCGCTCTATGTGGCGGGCCGTCTCCTTCTCCTGGGTGATGTCGTGGAAGCTGCAGACGAAGTGGCTGATCTCGTCCTCCTCATCCTTGACGCCGCTCACCATCAGCCGCACCGGGAAGAGATGGCCGTCCCTGTGCAGGCACTGCTCCTCGCCGAGCCAGTATCCCTGCTTGTCGACGGCGGCGATCACCTCCTGCTTGAGGCTGTCGCCATAGTAGGTGGGCCTCAGGGCCTCGATATGCTGACCCAGCATCTCCTCGCTGGTAAAGCCGGTGATGCGGCTGAAGGAGTCGTTGACCTTGAGGATGATGCCGCCGTGATCCATCACCAGCAGACCGTCGTGGGTATTGAAGGCCACTTCCGCCAGGCGCAGGGCATCGTCGTTGGCGAGGCGCTGCAGCTCGATGGCGGCCCGCTCGCGCTGCTCATGGAGGGCATCGAGCAGGGGAATGGGGTCGGCCAGCGGCCCGTCGAGCAGCAGGGTGATCTGACCCAGGGGAACGCCGCCCTGGCCCTGGAGGGGGATGCCGATGTAGGCCTTGGCGTCGAGGGCCAGCAACTGGGTGGCCTGGGGATAGCGCAGGGGCAGGTCTTCCACGTAGAGGCTCTGGCCGTGCTGGAAGATCTCCCGGCCCGGGCCTATCTCCATCCGCATGGGCTTGACTGCGGAGAAGGTCTCTCCTTCCAGCACGCAGCGGGGAATGAGCCAGAGATCCTGGCCGCGCAGCTGAAACTCCCCGAGCCAGCCGATGCGGGCGCCGCTCGCCGTCATGGCCCAGCGCACCAGGGCGCGGCAATACTCATTGCCGGTCTTGCAACTGAGCCCGCCTGGCAGGGTGAAGGGGGAGGCCTCGACCACCTCGGGTTCGGGCTGCCAGTGACCCAGCAACTGGGCGCAGTGGCGCACCAGCTGCAGCGTCTCTTCGCCTATCAGGGTCGTCTCGGCGTACTCGAGGCTGAGCACGCCGATGAGCTTCTCCTGCTCCAGCAGGGCGCCGTCCAGGCGGGAGCTGACATTGGCATTGGCCAGATAATAGTGCTGGCTCAGCATGGGCTGATGGGCGGCCTCCGAGAAGCTCAGGGCGCCCCGGGTGCGCAAGGCCCGGATATAGCGGCTGTCACCGCGAATGGCACCGACAGAATCCGCATTCAGGGTGAAGACAGGGGTCAGCTGCTCGCTGCCGAGGGGGCCGTTGGCCTGGTAGTGCCAGAGGATGAGGCGATCGGCCCCCAGGCACTCCCTGAGGCTCTCCAGCATGGGAGCGTACTGCTGCTGACTGGCCATCTGGCTCAGGCGCGGCAGTTGCAGCGACAAGTTGGCCGCACTCTCCTGGGGCTGGGTCTGCAGGCAGATGAGCCAGAAGGCGTCCTGTTCATGGGAGAGGGAGATATGCCACTGCTGGGCGGCAAAGCGCAGCAGCAGCTTGCCCCCCTTGCCGCTGGCGAGCCGCTGCTCTATGGGCTGGCGCAGGGCATCCGGCAACTGGGCCGGCCAGGCGCTGCGGGGCTCATCGAGCCAGTGGAGCGGGGTCTGCATCACATCGGTCAGGGCGACCAGCCGTTGACTACGGGTATCCAGGCGAAAGAACAGAGGGGCCTGGCTGGCGGTCGGGAGATGACTGAGCGCGGTAGACGACATGAACTGACACTATCCTGTTGAGCAATTGTCGGAGGGCAAGAATACTGCAAATCCGAGGCAAACAAAATTTCATTGAAACCTAAATTAGATAGGTCTAATTTATTGGTCATTTCCTGTTGAGTGGAGTCTTGCAGATGAAACGGATCCTGATTGTGGGTGGCGTCGCCGGGGGCGCCTCGGCGGCGGCCCGCGCCCGTCGGTTGAGCGAAACGGCAGAGATAGTGATGTTCGAGCGGGGGGAGTTTGTCAGCTTCGCCAACTGCGGTCTGCCCTATCATATCGGGGGGGATATCCCCAGTCGGGATGCCCTGCTGCTGCAGACGCCCCAGAGCTTCAAGCGCCGTTTCAACGTCGATGTGCGGGTCTTCCACGATGTGATCGAGATAGACAAGGCGGGCAAGAGCCTGCTGGTGCGCAACCTGCAAACCGGCGAGGAGCGGCGCGAGCCTTACGACGTGCTGCTGCTGAGCCCGGGGGCGGCGCCGATCCGTCCTCCCTTCCCCGGCATCGACAGCCCTGGCGTGCACACCCTGCGCAATATCCCCGACATGGATCGCATCCTGGCGGCCCTGCACCACGACAAGCCGCGCCACGTCACCGTGGTGGGCGGCGGCTTTATCGGGCTGGAGATGATGGAGGCGCTGCACCAGCGCCAGCTGGCGGTCACCCTGCTGGAGCTCTCCGATCAGGTGATGGCGCCGGTGGACAAGGAGATGGCCAACATGCTCCACGCCCGCATCCGGGAAGAGGGGATCGATCTGCGTCTGCGCACCGGTCTATCGGCTATCGAGAGTCTGGATCTGCCCGCCGAGATGACGGCGGCCGTGCCCACCGCCAACAGCGGCGGCCTGCGCCTGACCCTGAGCGACGGCACTCACCTCGACACCGGCCTGCTGATCCTCGCCATCGGCGTCAAACCGGAAACCCTGCTCGCCGCCAAGGCTGGGCTGGCGCTGGGCCCCCGCGGTGGCATCAAGGTGGATGCTGGCATGCGCACCTCGGATCCCTTCATCTACGCGGTGGGGGATGCGGTGGAGGAGACCGACTTCGTCACCGGCGAAGCTGTGCTGATCCCGCTGGCTGGCCCCGCCAACCGGCAGGGGCGCATCGCCGCCGACAACATGCTGGGCCGAAGCGAAACCTACAAGAAGACCCAAGGGACCGCCATCTGCAAGCTGTTCGACTTGGCGGTGGCCAGCACTGGGCTCAACGAGAAGCGACTGGTGCAGCTGGGATTGCCGTTCGAGAAGGTCTATGTCCACCCGGGCAGCCACGCCGGTTACTACCCCGGCGCCCATCCGGTCAGCCTCAAGCTGCTGTTTGCCCCGGATGGCAAGATTTACGGCGCCCAGGCCATCGGCAAGGATGGCATCGACAAGCGCATCGACGTGCTGGCGGTGGCCCAGCGCGCCGGTCTCACCGTCTTTGACCTGCAGGATCTGGAGCTCACCTATGCACCGCCCTTCGGCTCGGCCAAGGATGTGATCAACATGGCGGGCTTCGTGGCGAGCAACCACCTGAAGGGGGACACCATCCTCTGCTACGCGGCCGAGGTGCAGGCCCGCCACCCTCACCAGCAGGTGGTGGATGTGCGAAACGGCCCCGAGCTCGACAAGCTGGGGCGCATCCCGGGGGCGATGCACATTCCCCTCGACGAGCTGCGCGGCCGCCTCGATGAGTTGCCAAGAGACAAAGAGCTGCTCATCAGCTGCCAGGTGGGCTTGCGCGGTCACGTGGCCTGCCGCCTGCTGAGCCAGCACGGCTTTCGGGTGAAGAACCTCTCCGGCGGCTTCAAGACCTGGCAGCTGGCCTTCGCCGAATAGTGCTGCCCGGCCGACATGGCCCAATCCCCTGCTGTGCATGAAAAAGGGCCACTCCATGGAGTGGCCCTTTTCTACACCATGAGCACAGCCCGCTCAGGGGGCGCCGTCATTGAGCTGCTTGCGAATGTGATGCTGCAAGACCGCCAGCATGGAGGCACCGGAGAGGCCTATCATCAGGGCGCCGTTGACCGCCTCCAGCGGGCCGAGCAGCTTCCACTGCGGGCTCATGACGATGTCGCCATAGCCCAGGGTGGCGAAGTTGACCCCGGAGTGGTAGACGGCCTCCTGCAGGGTATCGAACTCCCCGAGCCACAGGAAGAGCCCTCCCCAGACGCCGATCTGGGCCAGGTTGCCCAGCATCACCAGGGTGATGATGCCAAACAGCGCCAGCATGCCGGCCACCACCCCTTCACGCTTGCCGACCCGCTTGATGTAGAAGCGGATGCACCAGACGGACACCAGGGATTGCAACAGCATGTTGATCAGGATCACCGGGATGCCGACCATAAAAATGAGAAACATGTCAGTCTCCTAACTTGGCTTCTGCCAGCGGGCGGCCGACCGGCCACCACTGCTCGAGCAGCAAGATACACAGCCAGCCATAGCCGGCCACCACCAGATAGAGGCCGCAACGCATGGCGGCCGCCAACCACACATCCTTGCCGGTGGCGCTGTCCTCGATGGCCGGGCCAAACAGGATGAGCGCCGTGATCCAGGCGTTGCTCCAGAATGAGGGCGGGAAGCGCCCCGCCACCAGCCGGATCAGACGCCGCGCCAGCCACAGGGTCATCAGGGAGAGCATCAGCACCAGCATCAGGAGCGAGGGCCAGAGGCTGAGTCCCATCCAGAGTGCGAACGCCAGCAGGGCGCCCGCCAGGGTCGAGAGCACCAGCTCCTGGCCCGCCTGTCTGGCGTTGAGGGAGGTGCTCTGCTGGGCCAGCGCCACCGTCTTCATCACCGCCGGAATGTAGAACGCCGGGTTGCCGAGGGCCAGCAGCCACACCGGCAGCACGATGGCGACGGCGCGCAGCGCCAGCCGCTCGGGATGTTCGGGAGGCAATGGCACCGGCCTTGCCGCCCCCCCTGCCACCGGCAGGGGGGGGAAGAGCGCGTGGGCCATGCGGTTGACCAGGGTGCCTATCAGGATCCCCAGTCCCATCATCTGGGCGATGGCAATGGCAAGGGACTGCTCGATGAGCCCGGCCACCGGGATCACCGTAATGGCCATGATGAGCAGCATGGCGGCGGCCCCCTTGCCGGCCATCGACTGCTGCATCAGCAGGTAGAGCAGCAGGGCGATGAGCAGCACGGCCGCCAGGGCATAGTGGGTCAGCAGGGGGACCAGCAGCACCCCGGCGGCCATGATCCCCAGCAGCAGTAGTCCCCCTGCCAGCCCCTTCTTCAGGCCAAGGGCCTCCCCGGGTCGGCACAGCACCACCCAGGCCATGATGACGCCGAGGTGGGGCATGGGCAGGGCCAGGCCGTAACAGATCCCCGCCGCGAGCCCGATGCCCGTGCCAATGCGCAGTACAGCCCTGTCGGCGTTATGCATATGGCGCCTCAATAGAGGAAGGAGAAGAGGCTCATCAGCCGGATATAGAGCGCCCCCAGGAAGTGCATCACCCCGCTCTCGCCGGTGTAGACCAGCACATCGGCCTGGCCGCCGACCCGCAGCGCCTCGACCGGCGGAAAGTCGTCACTCTGGAAGGCGACCTTGACCGGGAAACGCTGCGCCTGACGCAGCCAGTCGCGGTTGTTGTCCACCGTGGGCAGGGCACCGGCGGGCTGGCTCTTGCCATCGCCCACCCCGTAGCCGACGCTGCGGATCTCCCCCTTGAACAGCTGTCCGGGCAGGCTGTCGAGCAGGATGGCGACCTTGTCCCCTGGCCGAATGTTGCCGAGGTTGTTCTCCGTCAGATCCGCCGACACCCAGACGTCGTGGATGGCGATCAGTGTCATGGCCGGTGCGCCGGCCCCGATGAACTGGCCTGCATCTGTGCTCAAGTCGGTGATGAGCCCCCGACCCGGTGCCACCACGCGGGTGTTCTGGCGATCCAGCTGCGCCTTGTGGACCGCCGAGCGGGCGCTGAGCAGCTGGGAGTTGTCATCGCCGCTCGCTCCGGCGGCCTCGATGGCGCGGCGGACGTCGGCCTCCGCTGCCGCCACCTGGCTTTTGGCCGTCTCGCGGCTGGCCTGGGCCACCTCGAGGCGACGCACCGAGATGGCGCCCGGATCCTCGCGATAGAGCCGCTCCTGGCGCTCCGCATCCTTTGCCGCGTTGTCATAGGCGGCGCGCATGGCCATCAGGGAGGCCTCGGCCGCCTTGACCCCTTCGGTGTTCGCCTTGACGCCGCTCAAGACCGTCTGGTAGTCGGATCTGGCCTTGGCCAGGGCGATGTCATAGGGCTCGGGATCGATGTCGAACAGGGGGGAGCCTGCCTCCACGTCCTGGTTGTCGTGAACATAGACCCGCTTGATCTGGCCGGACACCTCGGCGGCGACGGGGACCACGAAGGCCTGCACCCGGGCCTGGGAGCTGTATGGCGTCAGCCGGTCCGCCAGCAGATACCAGATGAGCAGGAGGAGGATTGCAGCCAGCAGCCCAAGGGTGGCGCGGCGGCTGCCCTGGCCGGGAGATGCAGTGCTGTCAGTCATGGGAGCTTGCCTTCTGTGTCAGGGGGGAGTGGGTTGCGTCGAGCAGAGGCGCCCAGTCGGCGCGCGTGCGCAGCTGGGCCTCCACCTCGGGGGTCACCAGGGGACGTTCGCGCCCCTGTTCCCAACCGCCACCCAGTGCCTTGTAGAGCGTGATGAGATCCCGCATCCGGGCGCCACGGCTGTTGACCAGGCGCTCCTGCTGGTTGAACAGGGCGCGCTGGGAGTCGAGCACCCGCTGGAAGTCTGCCATCCCCTCGCGATACTGGGTGTTGGCTATCTCGAGGGAGCGACGGGCGGCCTCGCCGGTCTGGGTCAGCAGGACGATCTCGTCCTGGCCGTTGGCGTAGGCCACGGCCGCGTCATCCACCTCGCGGGCCGCCTTGAACACGCTGTCACGATAGCGCTCGTGCAGTTGCTGAAAGCGGGCGTCCTGCACCAGGATCTGGTTGCCGAGCCGTCCCTGATCGAGCAGGTTCCAGCTGAGCGAGGGACCGACGGCCCAGGAGAAGGTGCCGCTCTCCCCATTGGTGGCGTTGACGCCCAGGGTGCCAAGCAGGGTGATGGAGGGGTAGAGCTCGCTCTCGGCCACGCCGATCAGGGCCGACTGGGCGGCCAGTTGCCGCTCCGCGACCCGCACGTCGGGACGCCGGCGCAGCAGATCGGCCGGCATCTCGGTGACCAGGGCCAGCTCCCCCTGGGGGATCTTGCCTGTGTTGGTGGCCATCTCGGGCAGGGGGCCCGGGGGCCTGGCAATCAGGGTCGAGAGGGCATTCTGGCTCTGGCGCAGGCTGGTCTCGAGTTGCGGAATGCCGGACAGGGTGCCGAGGTACTGGGTCTTGGCCTGCTGCACGTCCAGCTCGGCGCTGTTGCCGCTCTTGAACAGCCGCTCGGTGATCTCCAGGCTGCGCTGCTGGAGGCGGGCATTCTCCCGGGCTATGTACAGGCGAGCCTCCACGGTGCGGATGCTTACATAGAGCTGGGCCACCTGGGCGGCCATCAACACCTGGATGTCATCATACTGGGCCAGGGTGGCGAAGTAGTTGGCATCCGCCGCTTCGATGCCGCGTTCGAACTTGCCCCAGAAGTCGAGCTCCCAGCCGAGGTTGAACCCGGCGCCATAGCTGCTGCCGGCGCTGCTGTGGCCGCCCCGGGTCTGCCCGGCTTGCAGGAACTCGCCCGTGCCCACGGTGGCCTGGGGGCCGAGCAGGCTCTCGGCGATGCCGAGCTGGGCCTGGGCCTCGAGGATCCGCAAACCAGCGATCCTGACGTCCGGGTTCTTGCGCAGCGACTCCTCGACCAGGGCACTCAGCACGGGGTCGTTGAGGCGGTTCCACCATTGGCGATAGTCGGCGGTCGCACTCGCCTGCTGACCCTCGCTGGCGCTGTGCCAGCCGGCCATCTCCTCGACTCTGGGGGCCTGATAGTCGGGACCCAGCACTGTGCAGGCACTCAATAACAGGCATGCGCCCCCCGTGAACAGGGGGCGCATGGTGTGACGTTGGACGGCCATGGGGTTATTTATCCGCAGAAGCCAGACCTTCGTTGACCCAGGCCATGAAGATGCGATAGCCGATAGAGAGCAGGGTGGCGCCGATGAACATGCCGAGTATGCCACTGGTCGCCATGCCGCCAAGGGCGCCCAGCAGCACCACCGGCATGGGGGCATCGACACCGCGACCCAGCAGCAGCGGCTTGAGCACGTTGTCGGCCATGCCCGCGACGATCAGCAGGACACTGTAGATGATGTTCACCGCAGTGCCGTGATCACCCGTGCTCCACATGTAGGCAATGGCGGGAGCCGTCACCAGGATCACGGGCACCTGGGCGATGCCGAGGATGAGCGCCAGGACGAAGAAGATGCCGACCGCCGGGATCCCCGCCAGCATCATGACGATCCCCGCCAGCAGCGCCTGGATGAAGGCGACCCCGATGACCCCTTGAGCGACGGCACGTATGGTGCTGGTGCACAGCTTGGTCAGCGCCAGCCCCTTGCGTTCATCCGTGATGCGCATGGCGATGCGATCGGCGCTTACCGCACCCGGTGCGCCCCAGGCCATGATGATGCCGGCCACGATGAAGGAGAAGACGAAGCCGAGCAGGCCGCCTCCCATGCTGGCCAGGATGCCGACGACCTTCTTGGCGAGATCCCCGAGCTGCGGCTGGTAGCTGATGATGAGGCTGGGCAGGTCCACCGAGGCCTTCAGCCAGACGGCATGGAGCTTGGCGCCCACCAGCGGGATGTCGGCGATGTCGGCGGAGGGGGCCGGGATCACTAGGGTATTGTTGTTCACCTTGTCGACCAGGGCGCTGACGCTGTCACCCAGGGAGCTGACCATGACGACGGTAGGGGCCACGATGAGCAGCACCCCCAGCAAGACCAGCAGGGTGGAGGCCTTGCCCTGCTTCCCGCCCAGGCGCGCGGCAAAGCGCTGGTGGAGGGGATAGAGGGTGACGGCCAGGATCAGCGCCCACAGCATCATGTTCATGAAGGGGGAGAACACGGTGAAGCAGAAAGAGCCCAGTGCCAGGATAAGGCCAAACTTGATGAACATATCCAGGAATCTGGCAACCAACCTTTTTTCGACTATGGACAGATCGTTATTTTCCATTCTGGTATGACTCCGACGGGGGATGAGCACACAACCATGCTGGCCCAACATAGATGTCGGGCCAGCAGGCATGGGTTGTGCAGTAATAAATAACACTGAGTTCAGCGCGTGGGGGCACGCTGACCTTGCCTGCATTTAATGTATGGCACAGGAACTCAATGTTTAAAAAATATTTAACCGATTGATATTAGGTTGATTGCTTCTACAACTTCAGCGGGGCCAGAGAGTAAAGAGTCCCCTCGTGCCGCACAAGCGAACAGTTGTTCCCAGTTTGGCTTGGGTTCAGAAAACGGGGAAAGTTTTCCTATCTAAAATAGCCGCCCAAAAAAGAGCCCCGAATGGGGAATATTATTGCCTGCTTATAAATAGCTATTTCTGCTGCCAGCAACGGCATGCCGTGGATGATGTGCCCACCGCACTGAGTTTTGTGTTAATGGGGGGGACGTTTTATCCTATTGGCTCCTGCGCCGCGCTGGCGGCGACTCAACCCGGGATCAACTCTATGCGTCTCCTCAAGCCCTCTCCTGTGTCTCGCGTCCCTCGTCTGCTGGCCTCGTTACTGGCGGGTGTGGGGGTTCTGCTGCTGACAGGCTGCGGCCCGGACACCCCGGCCCCCGCATCCTCCCCAACCGAGGTGCAGCAGGAGGCCGGGGCACCGACCTCAGTGGTGCAGGCCAATGCTCGCCAATATCGCGATGCCCCGGCGCTGGCGCTGGTCTTCTCCGGCCCCTTGGCGCCCAAGGCGAACTGGCAGAGCTGGCTTTCGGTCAGTGAGGGGGGCAAGCAGGTGCAGGGGGAGTGGATCCTGGCCGACGATGGTCGCACCCTCTATTTCCCGAACGTTCAGCCAGACAAGAGCTATGAGGTGAGCCTCAAGGCGGGGCTGGGCCCATCCCCCCAGAGCTGGACCCTCAAGACCCGGCCGCTGGAGGCGGGGGCTTCGTTTACCGCGAGCGGCATGGTATTGCCGCTGCGCGACGAGCTGCGCCTGCCCATCAGTGCGGTCAATGTGGATGAGGTCAATATCGACTTCTTCCGGGTCGATGCGGAATATCTGCCCCGTTTCCTCGCCGAGTATCGCCCCGGTGCCGGCATGGGCAACTGGGAGCTTGAACAGATCACCAAGCGGGCCAAGCGGGTGTTTAGCGGCCGCTATGGGCTGGAGCTCGATGCCAACCGACGCGAGACCCGCCTCATCAATGTGAAGGAGCCGCAGCTGGCCGAGGCCGGTGTCTACTTTGCGGTGATGTCGCCCCTTGGCAACTACGACTGGCGCAAGGAGACCACCTATTTTGCGGTGAGCGACATGGGGCTCAGTGCCCGCCGTTACCGCGATCAGCTGGAGGTGTTTGTCAGCTCCCTGGCCAGCGCCGACCCGCTCAAGGATGTGCAGCTCTCTCTGCTCGACGAGAAGGGCAACCGGCTGCAGGTGCAAACCACCGATCCGCAAGGCCATCGTCGCTTCGATCAGGTGCAGGGGGCCCGCCTGCTGCTGGCCGAGCAGGGCAACCATCTGGCGGTGCTGCGCCTCGATGGCGCGGCGCTCGATCTCTCCACCTTCGATCTCGGCACCCAGCCCTGGCAGGCCCAGCAGCCCTATCTGTTCAGCGGGCGCGACCTCTATCGCCCCGGCGAGCGACTCGACAGCGAGATCCTGCTCAAGGGGCAGGATGGCCAGTTGCTGCCGGGCATGGCGGTGGAGCTGGAGGTGAAGCAGCCGGATGGCCAGCTGCTCGAACAAAAGCGGCTGCTGCCCGATAGCCTTGGCGCCGCCCACTACGGCCTGCGCCTGCCGGACGATGCGCCGCTCGGGCGCTGGACCATCAACCTCAAGACCGCCGCTGGTAGTCGCTTCGAGTGGCCCTTTTTGGTGGAGGAATTTCTGCCTGAACGCTTGAAACTGCAGCTTGGCAAGGGGCCGGATGGCGAAGTGACGGATCTGGACGCAGCCCTGACCCTGCCGCTGCAGGGGGACTATCTCTATGGCGCCCCGGCGAGCGCCACCAAGGCCAAGGCGGAGGTGAAGTTAAGCCGCGCCACCATGCCCTTTACCCAGTGGCAGGAGTTCACCCTGGGTGACGTGCTGCTCGCCGAGCAGTCCAAAGAGCCGGAGCCCCTCAATATCACCCTCAATGAACAGGGGCAGGGGACTTTTTCGCTGGCGGATGAACTCGATGGGGTGCGTGCCCTCGGGCCGCTGGAGGTGGCCTATCGGGTGTCGCTCTCCGAGCCCGGTGGCCGCGCCGTCAATCGCAGCCGCACCCAGTATGGCTGGCCCATGGGCAGCCAGTGGCCGGCACTCAAGGCCGATTTCGTGGCGGATCGGGTGGAAGGGGGCAAGCCGCTCCCCTTCCAGATCCTCAACCTCGACGACAAGGGTCAGCCGGTGGCGGGCGAGGTGAAGGTGCGCCTCATCAACGAGTACCGCGACTACTACTGGCACTACGCCGACGGCGAGGGGTGGAAGTACGAATTCAACAGCCAGCCCTATCTGGAGCAGGAGCAGACCCTGCAGCTGGATGGCAAGGGGCCGACCCCGCTCACGTTGCAACTGGCGGCGGGCTGGTATCGATTGGAAGTGGAGAACAGTCAGGGCCATCAATCGAGCCTGAGGGTGGAGATAGGCAGTTACGCCTGGGGCGGCGGTGGCGAGCAGGCGCGGCCCGACAAGATTGCCATCACCCTCGACAAGCGCGCCTATCAGGCCGGGGAGAAGGCCAAAGTGACCCTGGTGGCCCCGCGCCCCGGCAAGGGGTTGCTGCTGGTGGAAGATGGCGACGGCCTGCGCTGGTGGCAGCGCATCGAGCTCAAGGGGGCCGGCGGTGATGCCAAGGATGCTCGCGGCGAGTTCGAGATCCCGGTCAGCCCCGAGTGGCAACGTCATGACCTGCATATCTCGGCCCAGATCGCCGCGCCAGACAGCGCGTCCAAACCATCCGGCAAGCAGCAGGGGCAGAGCCTGCGCTCGGTCGGCCTGGTACCGCTCACCCTGGATCGGGAAGCGCGCCGTCTGCCGCTTACCCTGAGCGCGCCTGTTAAAGCGGTGCCGCTCACCCGACTGGAGGTGACCGCCACCTCCACCCCCAACAGTCAGGGCCGCGTGGTGCTGGCCGCGGTGGATCGGGGCGTGCTCAACATCAGCGACTACCAGCCCCTCGACCCGTTCGAGATCTTCTTCGGTCGCAAGCGCTTCGCCCAAGATTTGTTCGACAACTATGGCCAGGTGATCCCGCCGCAAGATGGCAAGCTGGCCCGCCTCAACTACGGGGGGGACCGGGCGCCACTGAAAAAGGGCGGCGCGCTGGAGAGCCGGGTCGAGATCGCTGCGCTCTGGAGCGGCGAGGTGAGTTTTGATGAGAGCGGCAAGGCGGTGATCCCGCTAGATCTGCCCAACTTCAACGGTGAGCTGGCGCTGATGGCGCTGGCCTGGAATGAACAGCAGGTGGGCCAGGCCGAGCGCGCCGTCAAGGTGGTGGCGCCCTTGGTGGCCGAGATCGGCTGGCCGCGCTTTGGCGCCAGAGGGGATGAGACCCGGGCGCTGGTGCAGTTGCGCAACATGAGTGGCGAGGATCAGACCCTTTCTCTTGCCTGGACCCTCAATGGCGGGCTGAAAGCAAACGGCGAGCTGCCCGGCACGCTGTCCCTGAAAAACGGTGAGGAGCAGTGGCTGACCCTGCCGCTCACCGTGACTGGGGCGAGCGGCGTGGCAAGCCTGCAGTTGGCGGCCAGCGGCAAGGGCTTTGCGGTCAGCCGCGACTGGTCGCTGCCGCTGCGCTCCCCCTGGCCGGCCGAGACTCGCCAGCGCTACCAGATGTTGCCCCCCGGCCAGCAGATGAGCCTGGCGCCAAGTGAGCTGGCCGGGCTGGATCACACCAATCTGCAGGGGCTGCTCAGCCTCTCCGGCACCCCGCCCTGGGATCCGGCGGCCCAGTGGCAGGCGCTGGCCGATTACCCCTACGCCTGTCTGGAACAGACCCTGTCGCGGGCCTGGCCTTATCTGCTGACCACAGCCGATGAGCGGGCCACCTGGAGCAAACCCGCAGAGGGCAAGAAACCGGCGAGCGAGGCTGACCTGCAGCGCGCCCTGCTGCAACGGCTGCAGCGGTTGCAACTGCCAAGCGGCGGCTTTGGCCTCTGGGATGGTCGCTCCGACGAGGAGCAGTGGCTCACCGCCTATGCCGCCGACTATCTGCTGGCGCGCAAGGAGGCGGGTGATACGGTGCCGGAGGCCATGCTCAATCAGGCACTGAACCGGCTGCAGAGCTATCTCACCGACAGTCAGTACGGGGAGCGCTGGAGCAGTGCCCCCGAGCACAGCCGGCTGGCCTATCAGGCCTACAGCGCCTATGTGCTGGCCCGGGTGGGCAAGGCACCGCTCGCTACCTTGCGCCTCATCTGGGAGCAGCAGGCGGATCACGCCCGCTCGGGCCTGCCGCTATTGCACCTCTCCCTGGCGCTCTCGGCCATGGGGGATGAGCAGAACGCCGCCAAGGCCCTTGCCCGGGCGCAGGCGACCGAGCGCGGTGAGGATTATCTCGGGGATTACGGTTCCCCCCTGCGCGATCAGGCCCTCGAGCTCTCCCTGCTGCGTCATTACAAGCTGGCCGAGGAGCGCTGGCCTGATCTCAGCGCCAAGGTGGCCGACACCCTGGCCCACCGTCAGTGGCTCAGCACCCAGGAGCGGCTCGCATTGCTGCGGTTGGCGCAAGTTGATCCTGCCGCCGACTGGCAGGCCAGGGTCGACTCACCCCTTGGCAGTGAATCCCTGACCGGTTCGGCCGCCTTGCTGCTGGGCGCCCCCGAGGCACTGGCAGTCAGCGGGATCACCAACGAGGGCAAGGGATCCCTCTATGTGCAGCGCACTGTGATCGGCTACCCCGAACAGGCTCCTACCCGGTTGAGTCAGGGGATAAGCGTCACCCGCAGCTGGTTCGACAGCGACGGCAAGCAGCTTGATCCGGCCAAGGTACGGGTCGGCGATCTGGTGGTGGTGCGGCTCAACGTCAGCAGCGAATCGGCTGTGCCCGATGCCCTGCTGGTGGAGATGGTGCCGGCAGGCTTCGAGCTGGAGAATCCGGCCCTTGGCAACAGCATCAAGCTCGAAGAGCTCTCCATTGAGGGGAAACCGGCGTGGCAGAGCGAGTGGAACGACTACCTCAAGCATCAGGAGTTTCGTGACGATCGCTACACGGCGGCGCTGGATCTGAGTGCGGGGGGCAACCAGCAGCTGGTCTACCTGATGCGGGCGGTGACGCCGGGCCGTTATCAGGTACCACCGACCCAGGTGGAGGACATGTACCGGCCAGAGCTCAGGGCCCTGGGGGAGGATATCCACGAGGTGAGCATCTCTGAGTAATCTTCCTTCCCTCGAGCGGGTTCGCCCGCTCACTTTCTGGCAGCGTGGCTGGCTGCGACTTTGTCACGGTGGCCGCGTCAGCCTCGTCTGGTTGGGCCATCTGCCACGCTGGCTGCGCTGCTCGGTGCTGGGCGTTGTAGCCCTGTTTCTGGCGCTGCTGGGGCTGGATCGCATGTTCCCGCCGCCGCCACTCGACCCAGCCTATGCGCGGGTGGTGCTCGACATGAAGGGGCGGCCGCTGCGCGCCTTTGCCGACACCAGCGGCGTGTGGCGCTACCCCGTGACCCTGGAGCAGGTCTCCCCCCGGTATATCGAGGCGCTGTTGGGCTACGAGGATCGCCATTTCTGGCGCCATCCCGGGGTCAATCCGGTGGCCATGGTCCGCGGGGTTTGGCAGTGGCTGCGCTATGGGCGCGCCGTCTCGGGGGGCTCGACCCTCACCATGCAAGTGGCGCGCCTCATCGAGCCCTACCACAGGAGCGTGCCCGGCAAGCTGCGCCAGATGGCCCGCGCGCTGCAGCTGGAGTGGCACTATGACAAGCGCACCCTGCTCACCGTCTATCTCAACCGGGCGCCCTTTGGCGGCAACCTGGAGGGGGTGCAGGCGGCAAGTTTTGCCTATCTTGGCAAGAGCGCCGTCAAGCTGACCCATGCCGAGGCGGCGCTCTTGGCAGTGCTGCCGCAGGCTCCCAGCCGCAACCGGCCGGACCGGCATCCCGAGCGGGCCCGCGCCGCCCGGGACAAGGTGATGCAGCGGCTGGTGGCACAGGGTGCCTGGCCCGAGCAGGTGTGGCTGGAGGGGCGCATCGAGCCGGTGCTGGCCCGCGGTCACTTCACGCCGATGGAGGCGCCGCTCTTCGCTCGCCTCGCCGCCGACAATCAGCCGGGGGCCCTGGTGCACACCACCATAGACGGGGATCTGCAGCGCTGGCTGGAGGGGCGGGTGGCAAGCTATATCCGCCGCTTCCCCGAACAGACTTCCGCCGCCCTGCTGCTGGTAGACAACAGCACCATGGCGGTGCGCGCCTATGTGGGCAGCGCCGAGTATGGCAATTTGCGTCGCCACGGTTACCTCGACATGGTGCAGGCGATCCGCTCCCCCGGCTCTACCCTCAAGCCCTTTATCTACGGTCTGGCCCTGGACGAGGGGTTGGTGCACTCGGCCTCCCTGCTCTCCGATGCGCCGAGGCTGGGCTCGGATTACAGACCCGCCAACTTCTCCGGCGCCTTTCAGGGGCCGGTAACCCTGACCCAGGCGCTGCAGCAATCCCTCAACGTACCGGCGGTGCAGGTGCTGGAGGCGCTTGGGGCCGACAAATTGGTCAGCCGCCTCGACAATGCCGGGGTACGGCTCGCGCTTTCGGACAAACCCAACCCGGCCATTGCGCTGGGGGCGGCAGGCATTCGGCTCGAGCAGCTGGTGGCGCTCTACAGCGCGCTGACCCGTGAGGGGCAGGTGGCCATGCCGGTCTGGCTGGCGGGGCAGCAGGCGGTGTCACGCCCCTTGCTGAGCACGGGGGCGGCCTGGATCATCTGGCAAATATTGAGCGCCCAGGGGCGCGCGGATCAGCCCTTTGCCAGCGAGGCGACCGGCCGGGTCAACCGGCTGGCCTGGAAGACCGGCACCAGCTATGGCTATCGGGACAGCTGGGCCATGGGGGTCTCCGGTCGCTGGACCATAGGCGTCTGGCTGGGGCGCCCCGACGGCACCCCCATGCCCGGTTTTTACGGCCAGAGCGCGGCGGTGCCGCTGCTGCTCTCGGTCTACTCGCGGCTCTCGGACAACAGCCCTCTGCCGCTGCAGCCCAATACGGTGAGCGAAGCCGAGATCTGCTGGCCGTTGGGACGCAAGGCGAGCGCGACCCTGCCAGAGGCTTGTCTGCAGCGTCAGAGCGCCTGGCTGCTGGAAGGGCGCGATCCGCCCACCTTGCCGGATCCCATGGATTGGCCCTCGCCGCTGCGACAGGTCGCATTGACCGCCGGGGGCAAGCCGACCCTGGCCCGCTGCCAGGATGCGGCGCAATCCGGCGTTCGGGCGCTCTGGCCGCTGTCGCTGGAGCCCTGGCGTACACCCGGCGAGCGGCGCCAGGCGCTGCTGGCAAGCGGTTGTGCAGGGGAGGGGCGAAGCGCCGAGCTGCAGGCACCCATTCGCATCCTGGCGCTGGGGGAGGGGAACCTTATCCGCAGCCAGCGCTACCGGTTGCAGCCCAAAGTGCTGGGGGGCGTGGGCAAGCCGGCCTGGTTTCTCAACGGCCAGCGGCTGCGCTGGGACGGGGATCAGGTGCTGAGCGAGGCGGGGCGCTACCAGCTGGTGGTGGTGGACGAGGCGGGCAACAGCGATCGCATCGAGTTTCGGTTGGAGAACCCCTCCTGAGAGAGGCGAGTCAGGGGCTACCCGTTCAGGGCGACAATATTTTGACGGCAGCCTCTGTGCCTAAGCTGGCTCAGGGTTTGACCTGACCCAGCCGGGTGAAGAAGTGCTGGCTCTTGCGCTGGTGGAAGTGGCTCTTCTTGATGGGATGGAAGACCAGAGTGCTGTCGGGATGACTCTCCTTGAGCCTGTGGATCATCGCCATGGCGGGCAATGAGCAGCTGACCAGGGTGGTGAGTGGCAGGCTGCGGGTCTGCGGGCCCAGCAGCTGGTTGAGCCCCTGCTGCGCCTGCTCGAAGCGGGCCAGTATCGCAGGGTCGGCGTAGCCGCTGCCAAGCATGGCGAGCAGGGCATCCAGAGCCTGGTGGAAGGCCGCCAGCTGCTGGCGAAAACCGCTGCGCCCGCGCAGGGCAATCAGCTCTGCAAACGGAATGTCGGCCAGGTGAGTGGGCACTTGCAACGGGATCTCGAGGTGGAAGCAGTCCTGGCCTCCCCGGTTGTGGTAGCGGGATTCGAGCAGGTGAAGCAGCCGGTCTAGGTAGTCGTGATCCGTGATGAGGGCCCCCTCATTGGCGAGCGCCCACTCACGGGCGAGGCGCATGGAGAGCAGGTTGGCAAAGCGCCGCGCCATTCTTATCCCCCCATCATCCTGGGTCGCAAAGCCTTGGCTCAGGCAAAAACCGTGCAGCCGCTCCAGACCTGGCTGGGCGGGGCAGAAGCAGTCGTGGTTGGCACGCTGGCGCCAGCGCGTGATCAGCTCCTTGTTGCCAAACACCTTGTGGCGGACGAAGTCGGGGGCGACAAGGCCGGCAATCTGGCTCTCGACCTGGGGCGTGATGGCGGCAAAGAAGGTGGGCTCGGGCGGTTCGGTCAGCAGGTCGCTCTGCTGGCGCAGGGTATCGAGCAGGGCGGTGAGGCCGCTCTTCTCGCTGACGGTGAAGACGAAGGCGAGCCGCTCCAGATAGATAAGAGCAAACTTGAGCCAGAGTTCATCCCGTACTTCCATGCCGGGGTAGTAGATATAGGTCTTCATCGGATCGTCAGGGTTCAAGCCGGTGGCCAAGGCGCAGGCTCGGGAATATACGCAAGATTGCCGCCTTGCGGCAAACATTGCGTGGGAAAATATGCCGTTGCCTGGCCAGTAGGCGCTGGCGTCAAACTTCTGATATAATTCGCGCCCTTAAATCAAGGCCACCCGAGTCAACACCATGAAGTTCATTATCAAGCTGTTCCCCGAAATCACCATCAAGAGCAAGTCAGTGCGTCAGCGTTTCACCAAGATGCTGCAGGGCAACATCCGTAACGTGTTGCGCCGCTTTGACGAAGACGCCCGCGTGCGGATGGACTGGGACAAGCTGGTAGTGAGCTCCCGCAACGATCAGTTCCACGCCCAGTATCTCGAGACCCTGGCCTGTATCCCAGGCATCCAGTACTTCCTCGAGGTGAAGCTGAGCAACTTTACCGATCTGCACGACATCTTCGAGCAGACCCGCGCCGTCTGGGGCGATCGCCTGAAAGGCAAGACCTTCTGCGTGCGCGCCCGTCGCGTCGGCAAGCATGACTTCAGCTCCCTGGAGCTGGAGCGCTATGTGGGTGGCGGCCTCAACCAGCACTGTGAAACTGCCGGTGTGCGCCTTAAAAAACCCGATATCCAGGTCAACCTGGAAGTGGAAAATGACGAGCTCTACATCATCAGCGCCGTCCACCACGGCATGGGGGGCTTCCCCATGGCGACCCAGGAGGACGTGCTGAGCCTGCTCTCCGGCGGCTTCGACTCCGGCGTGGCCTCCTACCAGTTCATCAAGCGCGGCTGCCGCGTGCACTACTGCTTCTTCAATCTGGGGGGCGCCGCCCACGAGATCGGGGTCAAGCAGGTCGCCTATTACCTGTGGAACAAGTTTGGAGCCTCCCACAAGGTGCGTTTCACTGCCATCGACTTCGAGCCCGTGGTGGCCGAGATCCTCGAGAAGATCGACAACGGTCAGATGGGGGTGGTGCTCAAGCGGATGATGATGCGTGCCGCTGGCCAGGTGGCGGATACCTTCCAGATCCCGGCCCTGGTGACCGGCGAGTGCGTGGGCCAGGTTTCCAGCCAGACCCTGACCAACCTGAACGTCATCGATCGGGTGACCGACAAGGTGATCCTGCGCCCGCTCATCACCTGGGACAAGCCGGACATCATCAGCGAGGCCCGTCGCATCGGCACCCTGGAGTTCGCCGAGACCATGCCGGAGTATTGCGGCGTCATCTCCAAGAAGCCGACCGTGAAGGCCGAGCTCTCCCGCATCGAGGCGGAAGAGGCCAACTTCGACTTCGCCATCCTGGACAAGGTGGTGAGCGAGGCGCGCTATCTCGACATCCGTCGCATCGGCGAAGAGACTGCCGCCCAGGTGCAGGAGGTGGAGACCACCCAGGTGCTGGCCGCCAACGAAGTCATCCTGGACATCCGCTCCAGTGATGAGCGCGACGAGAAGCCGCTGGTGGTGGAAGGGCGCGCAGTGCTACACATCCCCTTCTTCAAGCTGGCAACCGCCTTTGGCGATCTGCCGAAAGAGCAGACCTACCTGCTCTATTGCGATCGCGGTGTGATGAGCAAGCTGCAGGCGCTCTATCTGAAAGAGCAGGGCTTTGACAACGTCAAGGTGTACCGCCCCTGATAGCGGTGCCCATGCGCCCATAAAAAAATCCGGCCAAGGTGCCGGATTTTTTTATTTCACATGTTCGGTGATGATCAGGGGCAGGGGACGGGGGTAAAAGTCTCCTGACCATGGCAGCGCCAGCCCATCTCTGCCTGACGCATCTGCCACAGGTTGTTGCTGCGAAACAGGGTCAGGATGTAGATCATGTCGCTCTTCTGGCCATCGAGGGCCACCGAGAGCACCAGATCGTTGTCCAGCTGCTGGGCATGGATGCGGGTGGGCACGTCTTCATGACCCACGAAGCGGCGGGCCACTTCGCGATAGTCGTTGACCCAGCCCTGCTGACTGCTGCTCGCCTGACGGATCTGCTGGTTGAACTGCTGTACCGGGGTGGATGCCAGGCGCCCGAACAGGGCCTGTGCCCCCGCATGAGCCGCTGCCACCATCATCAGAATCAGCGTGGTAATGAGCCCAAGTTTTTGCATGAGGTAATCCGGCTTGAAACGACCACTCTATGACAACAGAAAAGCGGGCTTGGTTCAATCTTGCCCCTGCAAGGGTGGGATCTCTCCCACCCAGCCCAGGTTCAGTTGCGCTGCAACGAGAAGGTGGGCAGGGAGAGGTGCCAGTAGATGGCCGCCACGCGCAGGCCAAAAACGGCCGTCATGCAGATAAGCATGGCGGTGACCCTGTCCATGTTGACCTCCAGCGCCAGGGTATAGAGGATGCCCCCCAGGATGCAGGCGGTGGCATAGATCTCCTTTTGCAGCACCATGGGCACTTCCCGGGCCAGCACGTCCCGGATCATGCCGCCAGCAACCCCAGTCATGGTGCCCATGAGCACCGCAATCAGCCCTGAGGTGCCGAAGTTGAGCGCCTTCTGGGCGCCTATCACGGTAAAGAGCGCCAGCCCGAAGGCGTCGGCCACCGGCAGCACATACCAGGGCATGCGGCGGGGCAGCTTGACCATCCACATGCCGATGAGGGCCGTGGCGATCACCACCCAGATATAGAGGGGGTCGCGTACCCAGAATACCGGAGTGGCGCCCAGGATCATGTCACGTATGGTGCCACCACCGATGGCGGTCACCGCGGCCAGCACCATGACGCCGAAGCCGTCCATTCGAAGGCGCCCTGCCACCAATACCCCCGAAAACGCGAATACCGCAGTACCAAACATATCGCTGATGTAAACAATCTGCTCAACCAGTGTCTGCATGGAGAACAACTCACGTCCAATAAGTGATGGGGCGGCGATTTTAGGGGCAAGGGGCGCGTGTGAGCAATGCCGGTATGCAAAAGTGGGAGCCAGAGCGGGTTTCTGGGGGGCAGGGGAGGACGGGTGACAGGCAGCAGCACAGACCCAGCGGGTGCGGGATCTGGCCACCTATCTGCGGGTCGGCTGGGGATCTGTGACAAAAATTCTGATTTTTTTCTCAAGGCTGGGAAATAGAGGCCGATATATAGGTTAGGCGGCGATTACTGCCAAAAAGGCAGAAAAAAGAAATTAAAGTCTTACCAAACAGCGCCGTTAACTAAACATATCAGGCACAAAACAAAATAAAGCCTGAGTGAATTAAAGATAAAATTTAATAGCTTAGGAGAAAAATTATGAGTCTGTATATCAATACCAACGTTTCATCGCTCAACGCTCAGCGTAACATGATGAACAGCACCAAATCTCTGGATACCTCCTACACTCGTCTGGCCTCTGGCCTGCGCATCAACAGCGCCAAGGACGATGCGGCGGGTCTGCAGATCTCCAACCGTCTGACCTCCCAGGTCAACGGCCTGGATCAAGGCAACCGCAACGCCAACGACGGTATCTCACTGGCGCAGACCGCAGAAGGGGCCATGGACGAAGTGACCGGCATGCTGCAGCGCATGCGTACTCTGGCCCAGCAATCGGCCAACGGCTCCAACTCCGCCAAGGATCGTGAAGCCCTGCAAAAAGAGGTGGATCAACTGGGCGCCGAGATCAACCGTATCTCCAGCGCGACCACCTTCGCAGGAACCAAGCTGCTGGATGGTTCTTTTAGCGGTACCTTCCAGGTTGGTGCGGATGCCAACCAGACCATCAGCTTCAGCTTGAGTCAGGCAGATGGTTTCAGCATCTCCGGAATCGCGACAGCGGCTGCGACCACGATTAATGTGGTATCAGGACCAGCAGGGAGCGTAATCACACCTGTCGGTGTATCGACCATCTTTGCTGGTGGCAGTGCTGGTGGAATCAGTATCAGCAGCCAGAGCAATGCGCAAAACGTGTTGGCCGCCGTTGACTCCATGCTGACCGTGGTCGACAGCAAGCGTGCCGAACTGGGTGCGGTGCAAAACCGGTTGGATTCAACCATCCGCAACCAGTCCAATATCTCGGAAAACGTCTCGGCTGCCCGCTCCCGTATCCGTGATGCAGACTTTGCCACTGAAACGGCCAATATGACCAAGCAGAATATCCTGCAACAGGCTGCCTCCAGCATTCTGGCCCAGGCCAACCAGCGCCCGCAGTCTGCGCTCTCCCTGCTGCAAGGCTAAGCTGACTGAGTGCAAGAAAAAGAAAAGGGCGGTTGTTCAGGCCGCCCTGGTAAGCAAGATGGAACAATGGGGTGTTCGGATTTACGCCTTGTCCTATCGAAACAGAGTTTCTCTTATTGGTATTACCCCTCGAGTGTTGCGCAGATCGTTCACTCTGTCATCCTCGAGGTTGTTCTCCTGAGCGTAAGCTCTTCTTTGGCCGACATTGTCGGCCTTTTTTATGGGCGCCGATAAACTGACGACACATAAACTCCAGCATAAAACATGCCAATTTCTATTGCGTAGACATTCATGAGTGACGTCGAAGTGTCTCATGACGACAGGGCTTTGAGGCCACGTCATCAGGAACAGGGCTGTTGCCAGTTTTTTGCGTGGGGAGGTTGAATAAATTGCTTAAAGCTTCTGATGGGACTGCCGTTACAGAGAGTGAAGCAAATCGAGGGGTGTTCGGAAAACCAACATTTGCGCAACTGCGGGTCCTGTGTCCGTTCAAACAGAGGACCCGCCAGATGGCACAGACCGTTCAATCTGTCCATCTGAACGGTGGGACCCTGGCTGCATAGATGCAAACAGAGCCCGCAGTTTCTTGTTCATCAGGAGAAATCTTTTATGGCCATGTTTATCAATACCAACACTTCATCATTGAACGCCCAGCGTAACTTGATGAACACCACCAAGTCGTTGGATACCTCATACACCCGCCTGGCATCCGGTCTGCGTATCAACAGCGCCAAGGACGATGCGGCCGGTCTGCAGATCTCCAACCGTCTGACCTCCCAGGTCAACGGTCTGGATCAGGGCAACCGCAACGCCAACGACGGCATCTCCCTGGCGCAGACCGCGGAAGGGGCCATGGATGAAGTGACCGGCATGCTGCAGCGTATGCGTACCCTGGCCCAGCAATCTGCCAACGGCTCCAACTCCGCCAAGGATCGCGAAGCCCTGCAGAAGGAAGTGGATCAGCTGGGGTCTGAAATCAACCGTATCTCTACCGATACTACCTTCGCCGGGACCAAGTTGCTGGATGGTAACTACAACGGCAGCTTCCAGGTCGGGGCGGATGCCAACCAGACCATCAGCTTCAGCCTTTCCCAGGCGGGAGGATTTAGCATTTCCGGTATTTCTGCTGCGGCGAACACAACTGTGACGGCCGCGAGTGGCGGTACCCTTGCCGTGAGCACCATCTTCCTGAGCGGTAGTGCGGGTGGCATCAGTATCAGTACTCAGACTAATGCGCAAAATGTCCTGGCCGCAGTTGATTCCATGTTGGGAATCGTCGATGGCAAACGTGCCGAGCTGGGTGCGGTGCAGAACCGACTGGATTCGACCATTCGCAACCAGTCCAATATCTCGGAAAACGTCAGCGCCGCTCGCTCCCGTATCCGTGATGCGGACTTCGCCACCGAAACCGCCAATATGACCAAGCAGAACATCCTGCAACAGGCGGCTTCCAGCATCCTGGCCCAGGCCAACCAGCGTCCGCAGTCAGCCCTGTCACTGCTGGGCTAATCAGCAAAAAGAACAGGGCGGTTGTTCAGGCCGCCCTGGTAAGAAAAGATGGAACAATGGGGTGTTCGGATTTACGCCTTGTCCTATCGAAAGAGAGATTATCTTGTTGGTGTCTCTCCTCGAGCGTTGTGCAGTCGTTCACTCTGCCGCTCTCGAGGTGGTTCTCCTGAGCATAAACTCTTCAATGGCCGACTATTGTCGGCCTTGTTATTGGCGCCAGAAAAGTGGCGACGAGAAGTATCCAGCATAAACTATGCCAGTTGAACTTTCTGGCCTGCATTGAATATGAACAAAAGCCTTCTGCTCTGAACGGGATCGGCCAGCGGTCTGGTAAACCGCCATCAGTCTCTGAGCGGAAGGCATTTGCCTCTTTGTTGATGAGGGCGGCAATAAATGTCCTAAAGCTTCTGATGGGACTGCCGCTACAAAGGATGAAGCAAATTGTGGGGTGTTCGGAAATCCAGCATTTGCGCAACTGCGGGTCCTGTGTCCGTTCAAACAAGGGACCCGCCAGATGGCACAGACCGTTCAATCTGTCCATCTGAACGGTGGGACCCTGGCTGCATAGATGCAAACAGAGCCCGCAGTTTCTTGTTCATCAGGAGAAATCTTTTATGGCCATGTTTATCAATACCAACACTTCATCATTGAACGCCCAGCGTAACTTGATGAACACCACCAAGTCGCTGGATACCTCATACACCCGCCTGGCATCCGGTCTGCGTATCAACAGTGCCAAGGACGATGCGGCGGGCCTTCAGATCTCCAACCGTCTGACCTCTCAGGTCAACGGCCTGGATCAGGGCAACCGCAACGCCAACGACGGCATCTCTTTGGCGCAGACCGCAGAAGGGGCCATGGATGAAGTGACCGGCATGCTGCAGCGCATGCGCACCCTGGCCCAGCAATCTGCCAACGGCTCCAACTCAGACAAGGATCGCGAAGCTCTGCAGAAGGAAGTGGATCAGCTGGGCTCTGAGATCAACCGTATTTCCCAAGACACTACCTTTGCGGGTACCAAGCTGCTGGATGGCAATTACAGCGGCAGCTTCCAGGTTGGGGCAGATGCCAACCAGACCATTGGTTTCAGCCTGAGTCAGGCGAATGGCTTCAGCATTTCCGGTATTGCGGCAGCGGCAAACACAACTGTCAACGTAGGCACCGTTATCGGTACTGCCATCAACGTCACTGCGATCTTTGCTGCAGGTAGTTCGATCAGCATCAGTACTCAGAACGGTGCTCAACAAGTGTTGGCTGCTGCCGATGCCATGCTGGGGGTAGTTGACAGCAAGCGTGCCGAGCTGGGTGCGGTGCAAAACCGCCTGGATTCGACCATTCGCAACCAGTCCAATATCTCGGAGAACGTCAGCGCCGCACGCTCCCGTATTCGTGATGCGGACTTCGCGACCGAAACCGCCAACATGACCAAGCAGAACATTCTGCAACAGGCAGCGTCCAGCATCCTGGCTCAGGCCAACCAGCGTCCGCAGTCGGCTCTGTCGCTGCTGGGCTAAGTTGGTTCAACCGTCAATTGACATGAGGAGCAGCAGATGGCCAATGAATCGATAGCCATGCCTTCTGTTACTTCGACGCTGACTCAACATGGCGGCCCCCAGGCCGCCATGGCTGTTTCTCCATCGGTATCCAATGGAGAGGATGTGGTCGAGCGGACCAGTGTCGAGCCGACAGCCAAGGCATCACAGGCACAGGTCAAGGCGTCAGAGTCGCGTATGGACAAGGCGTATATGGAAAAACAGGCCCAAGAATTGCAAGAAAGATTGGACAATTTGAGCAAGTTGAAGGGATGGACCATCAATTTCAGTCTGGTCCCCGAATTTGACCAGCCGGTGATCAAGGTGATAGATGCGGAGACCAAGCAGGTTATCCGTCAGATCCCGAGCGAGGAAATGCTCTTGATAAGCAAGAGGTTGCAATCCATGGATCAGGCGAATGGCAATGGCGCCGGTCTCTCTGGGCTGCTGTTCGATGGTCAGGTGTGACCCAATTTTAAGTCGATAGACAGGAGGATGTATGGCAATTACCTCTGCGGGGGCGGGATCCGGGCTCGATCTTGAAAGTGTGATCTCGGCGAGTGTGGCAGCGAAAAAAGCCCAGTTGCAACAACCGATCGTCACCAAACAAAACAGCACCCAGATCACCTTGTCTGGCATAGGTCAGCTGAAATCCTCCATCTCTGCCTTCACCGACATCCTCGACAAGCTGAGTGCCCCCGGTGCTTTCAACAAGCGCGCCATCAACATTACCCAAAGCAAAGATGACCCCATACTGAAGGTGGAGAGCAAGTCTGGCGCCTCCAATGGGCAATACAACATCATCGTCAATAAGTTGGCACAAACGAGTCGTCAGGAAGGCATTTTCGATAGTTCTACCACCTCTCTGGTCACCCAGGATGGGCAACTGACCTTCAAGGCCGGCGACAAGACGTTCAAGGTGGATGTGAAAGCGGGCGATACCCTGCAAGACATTCGCAAGAGCATCAACAGCAATGGCGACAACTTCGGCCTCAGCGCCAACATAGTGAACACGGCGGATGGCAAGGCCAAGTTGGTGATCGATTCCGGCATTTCGGGCGATGGCAAGGACCTGACCATCACCGGGGATACGGCGGAGCTCGCCATCTTCGAGTCGGGGGGCGGTGTCATGAACCAGACCCGTGCTGCCAGCAGTGCAGAGATCTCCGTGGATGGCAACGTCCTCAAGAGCGACACCAACACCTTTGATGACTCTATCCAGGACCTCAAGGTGACTGTGTTGCGCGTGTCGGATAAAGACAGTGCGGGGGATCTCAAGGCAAACAAGGTCGATATCACGACCGACAAGACCTCTATCCAGGAGCTTGTCCAGCAGTTCGTGGATGGTTACAACACCCTGCAAGACAAGATGAATACCCTGGGCAAACGCAACACCTTCGTGGGTGGCGTGAAGCAGGATGATGGCGGCGCCCTGGCCGGTGACTCAACCACAAGAGCCATCGAGTCATTCATGAGCAATCTGCTGGTCAGCCCTTCCCAGAACAGCGGTACCTACTCCACCATCTTCGAGGTCGGTATCAAGATGGACAACAAGGGCAAGCTCTCTCTCGACAAGACGAAGTTTGGCGAAGCCGTCGACAAGAACTTCGATCAGGTTGTGGCACTGTTTGGTGGCGAGAAGGGCCTGGCGGGCACCTTGAATACCGGCTTGAAAGAATATACCAAGAGCGGCGGCATGCTGGCACAACGAGAAGATGTCTTGAACTCTGACTTGCGTGCTCTTACCCAGAAAACCTCCACGGCCAGTGCACAATTGGCAAAATATGAAGCCTCACTGCGTGCCCAATATGGCAGCCTGGATGCCTTGCTGGTCAAGATGAACAACTCGGCCTCTGCGTTGTCCAGCCTGCAGACGAATTATCAGAAATCTTGATAGATCGAGAGTATTGAAATATGTACAAGCGCAATATCAAAGCCTATACCGCAGGTAACCTCGCAGCCGATCTGGCCACGGCGGATCCTCACCGTGTCATTCAACTGATGATGCAGGGGTGCCTGGAACGTCTGGCACAAGCCAAGGGGGCCATCGAGCGCCAGGACATGGAAGCAAAATCGGTAGCCATTTCCAAGGCACAAGGGTTGCTGCATGGTTTGCAGGATGCACTGGATATGAGCCAGGGGACCATGGCTGAAGACCTTTATGGGCTTTACGCCTATATGGACGAACGTATCTGGGATGCCAGTCTGGCGCGCGATATCGCTCCCCTCGAAGAGGTCATGGGACTGATGCTGACCATCAAATCCGGTTGGGATCAATTGCCCGAGGCTGAAAAACAGCAGGGCTATCAGATGAGACAGCAGTTGGGTGAGCTGTGAGAGCCATTCTCACCGAGCTCGATGACGCACTGCGGGAAAATACCCGCTTGATGGGCGCCCTATTGCAACAGCAGCAATATGATGAGGCCCTGTCGTGCATGGATGAGCGGTTGGCGCTGATAGGTCGTCTGGTGCAGCTTGCTCAGGATGAACCTGAGCAACAACAGGCTGTTGCGGCCCTGGCTGGCGAGCTGTCACTTCAAGAAGAGAGCACGAAAGCCCTGGTAGCCAGTCATCATCACGCCATTTTCGAACAACTGACTCACGTTGGGAAAGCCAGCAGGGCTGGGCAAGCGTATCGTGCAAACAGCAAGGAGTTCTGATGCCAGGCAATATTGATGCAGCCTTGATAAAAGCGGAACAAGATGCACAGCGACTTCAGCAGCAAACAGAGCAGGAAGCTGCCATGGAGGTGGCGTTGCCCCTTCGCTTTGCACAAAATATGGCCGCGTTTCGCCAATATATTCCCCATATCGCCGACATGTATGAGGACTATCAGCCCGCTCGTCCGTTCAAGTTCTTCTGCACCGAAAACGGTCAACCCAATCTGGCTTGGCTGGATGATGATGTCGCCGTGTACGGTGCCGAGCCTTATCTCATCTGTGAGACGCTGGTGAAGGAGTTCATGGAGAAGGGGGGATTGTCCAGATTCTCCTTCAGCCAGGAGGCCAATCCCCTGGGCTTCATGCATGTCGAGTACCTCAACAAGCTCAATGCCTATCTTGACGACATTTCCGCGCGGGAAGAGAGACTGGGACAGGTGCCCCAAGAGGTACCGAGCGCCTTTATCTTCGGGGTGGGTCTGGGCTATCACCTCGGTTATCTCTATGAAAGGTGCAAGATCGGTACTCTCTTTCTGTTCGAGCCGGACCTGGATCTTTTCTACGCCTCCCTGTTCTGCTTCGACTGGGCGCCATTGCTGACTTACCTGCATCAGGAGAATCTGGGGCTGCACATTCTGCTGGGGCAGGATGAAGAAACCATCGTCAAGGATTTTGCTGCGGCCATTCACAGCCGTGGATCTTTCCTGATCGCCAACGCTTTCATCATGTGGGGCTATCAGAACGAGAAGATAAGAAAGCTGATAGAGAAGGTGCAGCAGGAATATTATCTGTTGGTCATGGGGTGGGGCTTCTTCGATGACAATCTGATCGCCCTGTCTCACACCATCAATAATATCGAGCGTGCAGTACCCTTCTTGAAAAAGGGCGGGAGGATCCCATCTGGTTATTCTCGGACTCCCGTCTTTATTATTGCCAATGGTCCTTCGCTGGATGAAGCCATTTCTGTCATAGAGAAAAACAAAGACAAGGCCATCATCATCTCCTGTGGCAGCGCCATTTCAGCCTTGCACAAGGTCGGCATCAAGCCGGATATTCACGTTGAGACGGAGCGGACCAAGATTGTCTATGACTTCCTGATCAATCTAAACGATCCTGATTACCTGCGCGATGTCCTGTTCCTGAGTACGGATGTCATTCATCCCGACTGCGCCTCGCTATTCAACCGTTCGGCGCTTGCATTCAAACTCAGTGAACCTGGGGCTGCGCTCTACCATAATTATTTCCCTCATTTGAACGCCTGCGCCGCCCTCGGTGGGGTGAACCCCCTGGTGGGCAATATAGGTGTCAGTGCCCCCATCCATCTTGGTTTTAAAAACCTGTATCTGTTTGGTCTGGATAACGGCTATAAACACAAGGGGCACCATCATTCCAAGCTCAGCTCCTACTATAACAACGAGGAGAGTGCCGGGGCCTTGGGGGAGATGATGTATGGCGATAGCTTGTGGCAACGGGAAGGGAATTTTGGCGGCACCATCATCAGCAACGCCATGTTTGACACCTCGCGGCGGGTGATCGAGCAGGTGCTGGCTGCCAATGAAGATGTTCGCTGCTTCAATTGCAGCGATGGTGCCAAGATAGAGAGGGCGAGGGCCCTGCCAAGTGCCGAGATAAGTCTCTCTATGCCGGTTGACAAGTCCGCTCTGCTCGGGGGAATAGTCGCCTTGTGTGCGCCGATTTCCTTGTCGAAACCGGATGTCGAGTCGTTGCTGGATATCGAGTTCTTCAATATTTTCATCGACAAGATGGTGGCCGAATGGCAACAGGATTTCACGTCTCGCAATGAGATAAATCAGCTGATGCTGCGCAACTTTGGCTATCTCGCCCAGATAGCCGCCACGCGCCAGCAGCATATCTCCCAGACCATGGTGGGATCGATGAACTATGTCTTCACCCTGTTGAGCTCCATTCTCTACTCCTTTGAGGGGGAAGAGGAGACGCTAGCCCTGATGAAGCCCGCCATCGAACTCTGGCTGGAGTTTCTGGGGAAGGTGAGGGAGATGTATCCCAGGGCGCTCGACAGCGTAGACATGATCGATAACGAAGTGATGGCACTGTTTAGAAAGAAAACCGTGAAAAGCTGACTGGACGCGCGGGAGTGCCGCGAGATGAGCTGATGCCGTTCCCGGAGCCAGAAGTGAAGCAGCAAAATACCGACCCTGAGGTCGGTATTTTTTTATCTTGCAGGGTAAGGGTTTTGCGCCGCTAGCAGCCTCGCATCTTTGCGCAGGATCTGCACCGAGATCAGCGCATCTGGCTCCAGTTCGGCGCCACCGTCGTGATGCTGCACGTGTTCAAACAGGCGATGGTAGCCCGGGTGCCAGCCAAACAACTCTCCGTAATTCATCTTGTAGCTGAAGAGATTGGAGTGATGTTGATAGTCGTTACGATAGTGTCCGGCCGGCGGATTGAAATCCAGTATGGTCATGAGCCCCCGATCAGCCAGCAGGGCATCACTGCCGGCGGCAATCCTGAACAGATCCTGGGGGTCGCACAGATAGAGGCAGAAGCCGAAGATGATGAGATCGACCGGCTCTATCTCGGGCAGGCCGTCGGCCGTCCCCACGGTGAGCTGCAACCCTGGATAGCGGGAGAGCCCATCCTGGATGGCGCTGGCGGACGGATCCACCCCATAGCAGCGGGCGCCGTAGTGCTCGGCCAGCTGCGCCAGCCGCCAGCCGTTGGCACAGCCTATCTCCAGTATCCTGGCAGGTCTGCTGCCCAGATATTCCAGCGCCTTGAAGATGGGATCATTTGCCAGGGATTTCTCGAGGATGGCGGCCTTGTTGCGCTTGTACCACTCATTCCCTTCCTGGGCCATAAAGACGTTCTTCTGATGCATAGAGGTGTCCATTATTTAAACAGGTCGGCGCTTACCGGAGTGTTGGCTGTTATGGGTCTAGTGACAGTTTTACCAATCACTATTTCCAAGTACTTGGGTGCAAGCCCAAGTCCAGGCCGTACGCTTCGCACCGCATCAGCTGTGATAGTATCCCCTGTCTGTAAATCTTTGACGAAATATAGAGATCGGCGGAATTGCACATTTCCTGCTTCACTTGATTTGCGATTGTAATCCACTTGACCAAGGGCTGACCAAGCTGTTCTGGCTCCCACGCATAACTGCAGCAATTCTGTCGGTTCCAACGAAAAACTATCATCGGGACCACTGCCATTGCGATCCAGGGTAAAATGTTTCTCTATGATCGATGCACCCAAGGCAACACTGGCAATAGCTGTTGTATTGTCGAGCGTATGATCGGATAACCCAGTCACTAATCCGAAGCGCTGCTGCATATCTAGCAAGGTGCGCAAGTTGTAATCTTCAGACGGAGCAGGATAACCACTGACACAGTGAAGAATGGCTAATTCTTTGCAGCCACCAGTTCTCGCCGCCTCAATCGCATCTTCAATTTCTTCCGCGTTTGCCATGCCCGTCGATATGATCATGGGTTTGCCTGTGCTTGCGACATAGCGGATCAATGGTAGGTCAATTGCTTCAAAAGACGCAATCTTGTAAGCAGGCGCATTGAGCTCTTCTAGGAGATCTACCGCGGTGGTGTCAAAAGGAGAGCTGAAAATTGTGATACCGATTTTACGGGCATGCTCAAATAAGGGGAAATGCCATTCCCAAGGCATTTGAGCTTCTTGGTAAAGTTGATAAAGGCTCTTACCACGCCAAAGCCCTTCATGGATTTGAAATTCTGGGGCATTGCTGTTAAGAGTAATGGTATCTGCTGTATAAGTCTGTAATTTTATAGCACTAGCACCAGCATGCTTAGCCTCTGTAATTAAGCGTAATGCATTATTTAGCTTGCCATTATGGTTAGCAGACATTTCTGCTATCACATATGGAGGAAAATCAGCACCAATGCCAACATCATTAATAAATATTCTTGGTTTCATATGCTATCTGCTCCTGAATGCTGTTATTCTTTCTAGTTGAGCAGTTCTATTGCATTCCCATTGGGGTTTTAAAATAGCCAGTCTATGAACGTTGATAAACTCTCCATTAGTAAAGAACTGATCCTTAAAAACCCCCTCAGTTTCAAAGCCAAATTTGTGGTGTAAAGTAATGACAGGGCGATTAAACTCTAACACTTCACAGTATAGTTTGTGTAAGCCAAGCGTAATGAATGCCAAGTCGAGCATCAGAAACTCCATCTTAGCTCCAGATCCTCTTGGTGCTGAAGGTGATGTATAAAATGCCCAAGCTGAATTTTTATTACTCAAGTCTATACTGTTAAATGATGTTATGCCACATGGCTGCCCTTCGTATTCATACATATAATATTTTTGGTCTTCACAGATTTTAATTCGATCCCACCAAGAATAATGTTCCTCTTGCGATATCACATGCTGAGTATACATATTGCTTCTTACTCTTGGTTCATTACGCCAAGCGAGCATGATATTTAGTTCATCTTCTTTTATATGTCGCAAGATACCAAGAGTGCTCATACGTATCTCTCCATCGAAGTGGATATTATTACATCTGAAACCCGCCATGCACCTAAGCCATCTGTAATATTGGTGGTGCATCTTGTCATTGTAGTGATAATATCTGGCGCTGAAATATAACTATGAAACCAATTTACAATATTCTCTTCCATATTTTCTGTCTGTATGCATTCGGCCGCTCCTGCCGACATTAAATAGTCTGCAACCTTTCGTTGATTGTCTGCAATTATCATCATCAATGTGGGTAGACCGAGACAGCATCGCTCCCAAGATGTACTACCCGCAGCACCGATCGCCAAGTCACTACTCGCCATCAGTTGCGCCATATTGTTAGCACTCACAAGTACTTCGGTTGGCCAGTGTAGGGTTGCAGCGAGACCTTCAATCTGTGTTAGCCATGGGGCCTTTGGTCCCATTACTACAAGGATCCGACAATCGTCTGGTAAGGGAGCACAGCGTAATGCATTCAACACTCGGCCAGTTACATTAAGCTTGTCCACGCCCCCCATAGTGATCAGAACCTGTTTTAGCACCGGGAGCTGGCGCCGCTTTAGAGAGTATTCTCGCAATGCAGCAAATTCTGGGCGAAGCAATGCATAGCGTGGACCGATCAGGAGTTGGCAGCCGGGTGGGGTATGCTTTCGGTAGTCATCGGGCTGTCGGCCCAGATTCTGATCGAGTAGCAGATCGCAATCGTGGGGGCGATCCGCAAGGTCATCGATCACCATGATTCGACCGACATCATTACGGAGCATGCATTCCCAGTTGGCGTCGAGAGCATAGTGGTCGACAACCAACCATGCTGGACGCAGCTCTGCCAGAATTCTTCGGGTTTGTGCTGCATCCGATGTCCAGTGGCATCCAAGCCAGCTTGCGTGTGCCGGAGAGGAGCGATCGCCATTGTCTTGCTCAGACATAACCTCAAGTAAATGGCAGTGGTGGCCACGGGCACGAATAAGATCAGCCAGATGCCCAAAATGGGCGCGGCAGACAAACTTGCACTCAGCCCCTTTCTCACTCAATGCATCGGCCAAGGTCAGACAGCGCATTACATGACCTGAACCGATCTCCAGCGATGCATCGGTACGAAAAACAATCCATTGGCCGTCCAGCCTCATGCTGTCCGATGCTGTGAGTCGAGTCTGCGGCATGTCTGGTTGCACTCAGCGCACCTTGAATACCGGCTGGATGGGTTCACCATCCAGGGCTTGATGAATGGCCTTGTCGGCATCTAGACGGATAAGCTCCGGCAGGACTTCGGCATAGACGGCCAGCAGGGTTCGAATGTCCTGTTCGCTGTGGGCGAGATTGAGGTTGTGGCTGCCAAGACTGAGGATGCCTCGCTTGCACAACTCCTGCATTAAATAGCTCTTTAACTGCCAGCTGGTGTGGTTGGCCGAATCACCTATCAGTAAGAAACACCAACTGGGGTGGCCAGCGCTTTGCAGCCAGCTCGGGGCGTTCAACTGCAGCAGCAGTGCGTTGAGCCCATCCAGCAGTTGCTGGCCCCGCTCGGCAAGTCGCGCAGGCACATCGAGCCGGCGCATCTTCCTGATGACGGCGTTGGCCGCCGCCAGGGCGATGGCATCACCGCCAAAGGTGCCTGAGAAGAAGATATCCTCCATGCGGCGCATGTACTGGCGGCGGCCTACCACGGCGGAGATGGGGAAGCCGTTGGCCATGCCCTTGCCAAAGGCGGCCAGATCCGGAGTGACCCCGAAAAGGGTCTGGGCGCCTCCCAAATGATTTCTAAAACCAGTGATGGTCTCATCGAAGACCAGCAGGGCGCCATGCTCGTCGCAGAGCTGGCGTAGACCGGGCAGGAACTCGGGTGTGGGCCAGGCGACGTTCATAGGCTCTAGGATCACGGCGGCAAACTCGCCGGGATGGGCTTCCAGCTGGGCCTTGAGGGAGCCCAGATCGTTGTAGTCGAAGCGATGGGTCAGCTCGCGTACGCACTCGGGCACTCCCAGATGGCGGGTGGTGGAGCCGATGTACCAGTCCTGCCATCCGTGATAGCCGCAGACGGCGACCCGCTCCCGACCGGTGACGGCGCGGGAGAGGCGGATGCAGGCGGAGGTGGCATCGGTGCCGTTCTTGCCAAAGCGCACCATCTCGGCGCAGGGGATAAGCTCGATCAGCTGCTCCGCAACCTCGGTCTCAAGGCGGTGGGGCAGCGAGAAGATGGAGCCGAGATTGAGCTGCTCCAGCACGGCCTGGTTCACATCCTGGTCGCAGTAACCCAGGCTGATGGCCAGCAGGCCGCTGGCAAAGTCGAGATACTCGTTGCCATCCACGTCCCATACCTTGGCGCCCTGGCCACGCTCGATAAAGAGCGGTGCGGCGCCATAGGGGAAGCAGAGGCGGCTCTTGGAGAAGGTCTGGGAGCCTAAAGGAATGCTCTGCTCGGCACGGGCGGAGAGCGCCAGTGAATGCTGATACCGTGAGGTCATGAATGGTTCTCCTTAGCGAGGGAACGCGCCAGCCCCTCATTGCGTTGATGTTGGGTGTTCAAGGTCGCAAGCGCCGGCTCCCGCGTCAGCAGGGCGAGAATGTCGTCGGTGGCAAATGCCGGGTTTGACGGATAAAGCTGCTGATAAATCTGTTCGACCAGGGTGAAGTCGGTGGACTCGTCCACCGTCCAGCGCAGATGGGCCAGGCTCGGCTGGCGCTCCAGCTTGCCTATCTTGAACTGATCCTCATGCTGGCGGATATAGTAGGTCACGTGCTCGCGCTGAGCCGGGGTGTCCGCGCGTTCGGCGAGCAAATTCAGGGTGGCGGCACTTAAGATCTCGGCGTCCAGGCCGTCCGGGTAGCTGGGCTCCCAGCCGTTGCTGCTGTAGTCGTAGCCGCCGGTCAGATGCAGTTCGATGAGCTCGTCGATGAGTGCAGGATCCGCTAGGGGGCAATCCCCGGTGAGCCTGACAATCTGGCTGGGCCCAAAGGCTTGCGCCGCCAGATGGAAACGCTGCAACACATCGTCAAGCGGACCGCGGAAACAGGGTACCCCCAGCTGGGTGCAGAGGGCCGCTATGGCCTCATCCTCACGTTGGTCGCTGGTGGCGACCACCAGCTGATCCAGCCTGGTCGAACGCTTGAGCCGTTCAATCTGGCGGGCGAGCATGGGCTCGCCGAGCAGGGGCTTGAGCACCTTGCCAGGCAGTCGGCTGGAGCTGGCTCTGGCCTGCAGGATCCCGAGGATCATGATGTTCTCCACAAGGCTGGGTTGATGAGGGTCGGCTCGTCGCAGGTGAGGGCGGCCAGGTCGTCGTCATGGCACGGATGCAGATGGGCATAAGCCGAGGCGATGGCAGCCAGCTCGTGGGCATGACAGACCCCCACCACGAAGCGGCTGATCTGGGGCAGGGCCGGGATCAGGGCGAGCGCCTTGTGGAGGGGGGAGAGGTGGGGATGCCACTCATCCAGCCGCGCGAGCGGTTCACTGAAGGCGTCGAAATAGGCGGGACGAAGGGCCGGCTGCATCAGCAGCAGGCCTTGCAGGAAGAGGGATCGCACATGGATTTCACACCCCATGGTCTGCAACCGGTCGAGCCAGCCCGAGCGCAGGAAGCGTTGATCGAGCAGGTTGGCGGGGAGCTGCACCAGCTCCAGGGGATAACCCTGATCCAGCCAGAGTGCCAGCTCCTCGGGGGAGTAGACTGAGACCCCCACCTTACCCACCTTGCCCTGATGCTGAAAATCCGCCAACTGCTCGAACAGGGCAGGGCTGGCGTCCTGGCTGCGGTGCAGCAGCAAGCCCTCGACGCTGGCTCGGGCCAGTCGTTGCAGACTGGACTCCAAAGAGGAGGCTAGGTTCGCGGCATCTATGTTCGGTGACAGCTTGGTGATGACTTGAAAGTCGGCGGTGTTGCAAAGCCCTAGCCTTGTCTCGGCCTTGCCGTAGGCCTGGGCTGTGTCCAGGGTATCCATCCCCAGCTTGCGGGCCAGAGTCAGGATGGCGCCTAGCTCGGCATCAGCAACCTCGCCAGTGTGGTTGCTGATGCCGTAATCGAGGCCGAACTGGACAGTGCCGAGGGCTAGGCGCATAGCACCGACTCCAGGGCTTCGACGACCTTGTCCTGCTCGGCCGATGAGAGGGCAGGGAACAGGGGGAGGCTGATGGCTTGCCGGTAATAGGTCTGGGCGCCGGGGTAATCGGCTGGATCATGGCCGAGATCGCGGTAATAGGGCTGGGCCGGAATGGGCATGTAGTGGACGTTGACGCCGATACCGGCCTCCCTCAGTTGTGCAAACACCCGGTCCCGGTCGTGAACCCGGACCACATAGAGGTGATAGCCACTGCGGCAGTCATCCACCTGGCGCAGGGGCTGCACCGGCAGTCGGGTCAGCAGCTCGTCGTAGCGGGCGGCCAACTGCCGACGCCTGTCGATGAACTGCGGCAGGCGAGCGAGCTGGCTTAACCCCAGCGCCGCCTGGATGTCGGTCAGGCGGTAGTTGAAGCCGAGCACCTGCTGCTCGTAGTACCAGCCACCCGGAGTGGCGACGCTCAGTTGCTCTGGGTCCCGGGTGATGCCATGGCTGCGATAGAGGCGAAGCCTGGCGGCCAGCTCGGCACTGCGGGTGGTCACCGCGCCCCCTTCCCCCGTGGTGATGGGTTTCACGGGGTGGAAGCTGAAGACGGTCATGTCGCTGTGGGCACAGCTGCCGATGGGGTCCCCCTGATAGCTGGCCCCCAGGGCATGGCAGGCATCCTCGATGAGGTGAACGCCATATTGCCGGCACAGGGCGCCAATCTCGGCAAGATCGCAGGGCTGGCCTGCCAGGTGCACGGCGACCAGGGCCCTGGGCTGACGAGCGCTGCCCTGAACACCTTGCAGCTTCTCGCGCAGCGCCGCCACGCAGAGGTTGCCGGTATCGGGTTCCACATCGACGAAGTCCACCTGGGCGCCGCAATAGCGGGCACAGTTGGCGGAGGCGACGAAACTGATGGCCGAGACCCAGACCCAGTCATCCGCTCCCAGTTCCAGCGCGGCACAGGCGAGATGCAGGGCCGTGGTGCCGTTGCTGCAGGCGATCACATGGGGGGCATGGCAGTAGTCGGCCAGTCCCTGTTCAAAGGCGGGGACCGCCTCGCCCTGTGTCAGATAGTCCGACTTCAGGACGGCAACGACGGCTTCGATATCTTCATCTGTGATGGATTGGCGTCCATAGGGGATCATTCGGCTAGCACCTGCTGGTTCATCGTTTTCAATTCCTCTATCGACAGGAAATGGCGATTATTGAGGGAATTGTATTCGAAGCCGGGCTCGACCAGGGTCGCCTGCTCCTTCAGGGCATTGATCGCGAAGTCATTGTTGCGACTCGTGAAGGTGATGCTGGGGGCGATGACGTAGTAGTCCTTGAACTCATAGGTATGGTAGGAGTCATCGGCCGGGCACATCACCTCGTGCAACTTCTCGCCCGGGCGTATGCCGATGATCTCCTGGGGCAGCTCGGGGGCCATGGCGCTGGCGAGATCCGTGATGCGCACGGACGGGATCTTGGGAACGAACACTTCCCCCCCCTTCATGCGGACAAAGTTGGTCAGCACGAACTCCACACCCTGCTGCAGGGTGAGCCAGAAGCGGGTCATCTCGGCATGGGTGATGGGCAGGCGGCTGGCCCCTTCCTTGATCAGCCGATCGAAGAAGGGCACCACAGAGCCGCGGGAACCCACCACGTTGCCGTAGCGCACTACGGAGAAGATGGTCGGGTGCCTGCCCGCCATATTATTGGCGGCCACGAACAGCTTGTCGGAGCAGAGCTTGGTGGCACCATAGAGGTTGACCGGGTTGGCGGCCTTGTCGGTGGAGAGGGCGATTACCTTCTCGACCCCGTTGTTGAGGGCCGCCTTGATGACATTTTCCGCCCCATAGATATTGGTCTTGATGCACTCCATGGGGTTGTACTCGGCGGCCGGCACCTGCTTGAGGGCGGCGGCATGAACCACGAAGTCCACGCCGTGCATGGCCATGTTGAGCCGCTCGGCATCGCGCACATCGCCGATGAAGTAGCGCATGCAGGGGTGGTTGAAGCGCTGCTGCATCTCGAATTGCTTGAGTTCATCACGGGAATAGACGATCAAGCGGCTCGGCGTGTACAGGGAGAGGACCGTCTCGATGAATTTCTTGCCAAAGGAGCCGGTACCCCCGGTGATCAGGATCGTTTTGCCGTTGAACATGTCATAGTCCCGTTATGGAGTGAGTATCTGTCAGAGTGGAAAGCATATTCTATGCCATATCTTGTCGCGAGCCATCGGAGGGCCAACCCGCTGCGACGCCCGGGATCAGGCCGATGGCGGGCTGCTGCCGGCGATCGCCTCGCATACCTGCTCCACCGCGTTGAGGGCCCGCGGGGTGAAGCGGTGCAGTTCATCCGGGTTGATGAGAACGAGCCGCTGCTGCTTGACGGCATCCAGCATGGGCCACTGGCGCCAGTGGGCCAGCACGGCGGGATCCCGGCTGCCGGCCAGGATGAGCCCGGGGTTGGCCTTGATCACCTGCTCCAGCCCGACCTGGGGGTAGGGGGAGCTGGCATCCGCCATGATATTGCGGCCACCGCAGAGCCTGATGGCGTGGCCCGGCCAGGTCGAGTCGTTGACGCTGGTGAGCGGCGGATACCAGAGCTGATAGAAGACCGAGACCGGCTTGGGTCTGCCGTAGCGCCGTTTCAGGGCATCGAGCCTGGCCAGATAGGCGTCGGCCTGCTGGTCGGCCTTCTGCCGGGTGCCGAGCAGGCGCCCCAGGCTGCGCATCTCGTCGGCCAGGGAGGCAAAGTCGGTGGGCTCCGAGTAGAAGACGGGGATGCCGAGCTTCTCGACGGGGGCCAGCATGCGGGACTGGGCCGAGCGCCAGGCCACCACCAGATCCGGCTTCTGGGCCAGCAGTGCCTCCAGGTTGATGCTGCGGTAGTTGGCGACCCGTGGCAGGGGCGCCACCTCGGGGGGAAAATCGGAGGCATCGTCGGTGGCCACTATGCGATCCCCGGCCCCAATGTCGTACAGCAGTTCGGTCAGGTGGGGGGTGAGGCTGATGATGCGCTGCGGGGTGGCCGCCGCGGCGGACAGGTGCCAGCCGAGCAGGCACAGCAGCAGGCAGAGGGTGCGAAGGGGGAAGCGGTCAGCCATGAGTCAGTGCCATCAGGGTCAGGATCAGCGAGAGCCCGAGCCAGCCCCAGCCGATCAGCAGCAGGCGATGGAGCAGGCGCCGGGGCAGGGTGGCGTCGGGCTCGCTCCCATCGCCCAGCACCGGGAGGCGCACCAGCTGGCCCTGATAGTAGCGGGGGCCCCCGAGGCGGCTGCCCGTGCTCTGTGCCAGCAGGCCGAGCAGGGCGCCCATGGCCGGATAGGGCCAGCGCAGGGCAAGGCGCAGCTTGCCCCCAAGCTGGCGCAACCGGGTCAGCGCAAGGGGGAGCGCCAGCAGCAGTATGGCGGGGGCACAGAGCCCCTGATAGAGCGCACTGGCGGCGCGGCCGAAGTGGACGAACTCCGCCTGTTTCGGGCTCCAGGCCTGATTCATCAGCTGGGCGAGGCGCCAGAGCAGGGCCCCCTGCACCCCGGCCAGGGCAAAGCCCAGCAGGGGGCCGGCCCACTGCCCCACAAGGCGCAGCACGCAGGTCTCGCTCACCGCCTTGTTCAATCCCATCACCGAGAGCTTGCCGGTCTCCCGCTTGAGCCAGCTTGCTGCCTGCAACCTCGCCACGACTAGCGTCTCCTGGGTCGCCAGGGCGCGACTCCCCTGGGCGAGCTCCCGCAGGGGGCGCGACTCCAGCATCAGCAGCAGGAACAGCAGGTCGAACAGGGGCTCGGAGAGGGAGAGGTTGCGCACCGCCCAGAGGCCGGCGGCGCAGGGCACCCAGACCACCAGCAGGGCCAGCAGCCCCGCCTGGCCTTGCTGACCGGGCGAACCGTCCGGGCGATACACCTTGTGGCCGAGGCGGGCCAGCAGCGGCACAGTGGCGCCGGGCCTGAAACGCGCGGGCCAGGGCAGCAGGGCCTCCAGCAGGGCGGCACCCACCATGATGGCCGCCGTCGTCGAGGCGAGGGCGGTCATCAGGGCGTCCCAGGGGAGGGTGTCGATCACAGCTTGCCGAGCAGCGCCATGATCACCTCGGCGGAGTGTTGACCCGCCACCTCGATGAAGGCATCGAAGGATTCCACCTGCTCCTTGCCAGCGATGTCGGACATGGCGCGCACCACCAGATAGGGCACCTTGAACATGTGGCATACCTGGCCGATGGCGGCCCCTTCCATCTCGACTGCCAGCATCTGCGGGAAGTCGGCGCGGGCCTTGGCGATGGCGTCCGGCTTGCACATGAACTGATCACCGGTGCAGATGAGGCCGACCTTGGTCTGGTGCTTGCCTTGCTCGGCGATGCAGGCCTGGGCCAGGGCGATGAGCTTGTCATCGCAGGGGAAGGCGGCGGGCTGCTGGGCCATCTGACCCATCTCGTAACCGAAGGCGGTCACGTCCACGTCGTGGAAACGCATCTCGCTGGCGATGACCACGTCCCCGATGTGCAAGTCCTGGGCGAAGCCGCCGGCGGAGCCGGTGTTGATGACGCAGTCGGGGGCGAATTTTTCCAGCAGCAGGCTGGTGGCGACGCTGGCGGCAACCTTGCCGATGCCGGAGCGGGTCAGGATAACCTCTTTACCGGCCAGACGGCCCTGATAGAACTCGCAGCCGCCCAGTTGCAGGGTGGTGGGTTCACTGAGCTGGCTGCGCAGCAGGGCCACTTCCTGCTCCATGGCGCCGATAATACCTACTTTCATCATCTACCTCGTCTCTGTGGCCGCTGGGCCGGAAAAGTTGGCGGGGATGATAACAAAACTTGGCGGTGACGCCGAGCATTCCTGTGGGGCAGCCGGGGCATCTCCTGCGTCAGCGGTAGCGCTCGACCAGGGCGGCCAGTTCGCCGCTCGAGGTCAACTGCTGCAAGGTGTTGGCAAACAGGGTCAGTCGCTCGGGGGCACTGTGGCGGTGAAACAGTATGTAGAAGGGGGTCTCTTCCATCACTGTGGGGAGAATGCGGATCCGCTCCCCCAGCCCATGCTCGCGCAGATCGGATTCAAACCCCGGGGAGCGGTAGTAGACGAAGCGCGCCCGCTTCATCAACAGCTTGTCGTAGTTGGCCTTGCTGCCTATTCCGCCGCTGTCGATGAGGAGGCCGCCGATGGCCTGGAGCCGCGCGATGGCGCCGCTGCCGTGATTGATGAGGATGATCCCCTGCTGACCGAGTGCCCTGACGTCATCCCAGCCCCGGATCTCGACCGGATCGTCGCTGCGCACCGCCAGGTGGTAGCGCACCGTGAAGATGGCGGGTTGCAGGTAGACGAACTGGCTGCGGCGCTCCGGGCTGTCTCCCACGCCGCAGATGAAATCCAGCTGGCCGTGCCGCACCTTCTTCTCCAGGCGTTTGAGGGGCAGGGAGGCCTGATCTCCCGCGATGCGCAGGGTCGGCTCCCGAGCCTCCATGCGCCGAAACAGATCGACGCAGATCCCGCCGATCTTCCCTCCCGCCAGGGTCAGGTACTTGGGGGCCGAATCGGCTTGTGCCGCCGTGTGGTAAACCTCGGTGGCACCGATGGCCCCACGGGCTGGGGCAAGCAGGCAAAGCAGCAGAGCCATCCGAAAGATCATCTCATGCAGGGTCTCGATAGGGGCGACGCTAACCCATCATCAGCCGGATCAGGAACGCAAGGAACTAGACATTAGGCTATTTATCAGCGTGTTATCAACCCAAGGCCGTATCTTGCGTCATCATCAGTGCAAGCCGGTTATCAGCCCCGGGTGGTGATGGGTCTGGTGACCGTGGTGATGGGATTGGAGTCCACTGCGTGGAAGCCCCGAGGTTGCATCCTGTCCCGGCCTCTTGCACCCATATCAACCCAAGGCCGTGTCCTGCGTCATCATCAGGGCAAGCCGGCCATCAGCCCCAGGTGGAGATGGGTCTGATGGCCGTAGCGACTGGTTCGGGGATCGCAGCCTGGGAAAAGACGGCTTGCATCCTGCCCCCGTCTCTCAAGCCCATATCAACCCAAGGCCGTATCCAGCGTCATCATCAGGGCAAAGCCGGCCATCAGGCCAAGGGTGGCGTGGGTCTGGTGGCCGTTGCGGTGGGTCTCGGGGATCACCAGAAGGGTTGCATCCTGCCCCGGCCTCTTGCGCCCATATCAACCCAAGGCCGTATCCAGCGTCATCATCAGGGCAAAGCCGGCCATCAGGCCAAGGGTGGCGTGAGTCTGGTGGCCGTTGCGGTGGGTTTCAGGGATCACCTCGTGGGAGACCACGAACAACATGGCGCCTGCCGCGAGCCCGAGACCTATGGGGTAGGCGATGGCCATGCCGCTGGCGAGCCCGACCCCGAGCAGGGCGCCGAGCGGTTCCAGCAGGCCGCTGCCGATGGCCACTATGACGGCGACCGAGGGACGAAAGCCGGCGGCGCACATGGCGAGCGCCACCGCCAGCCCCTCGGGGATGTCTTGCAGGGCGATGGCGGTAGTGAGCGGCAGCCCCACCGCCATGTCCCCCTGGGAGAAGCTGACCCCGATGGCCATGCCTTCCGGCAGGTTGTGCAGGGCGATGGCAAACACGAACAGCCAGACCCGGGAGCAGCTCTCGTGGCCGGGGCCGCAGGGGCCTGTCTTGTCGTGCTCGTGGGGGGTGAACTGATCCAGCCCCAGCATCAGCAAGACCCCGAGGGTCATGCCGGCCACCACCACGGCGGCGGCGAGAAAACCGTCACCTGTGATCCCCTCGGCCGCCTCCAGCCCCGGCAGCAGCAGGGAGAAGGCGCTGGCCGCCAGCATCATGCCGGCGGCAAAGCCTAGCATGGCGTCTTCCACCCGCTGGGGAACAGATCGCAGGAACAGGGCGGGCAGGGCGCCCAGCGCCGTGGCGGCAAACCCGGCGACGCCGCCGATAAGGCCATAACGCACTCCGGGGCTGATGTCACCGGCCGCCAGCAGGATGAGGCTCTGCAACAGGAGCAGCAGCACGGCGGCCAGGGCGAGCAGCAGTCCCAGGGCGATGAGGGGGCGCTCCTGTATCTGCTCGCGCAGTTGGACTGACCAGGAGGGGCTGAGGGTCGACGCATTATCCATGGGGCCTCGGGGGATTGTGGTTGGGAGAGACGAGAGGGCCATTACATAACCTGGCCTCCCGTTTGTCCATGATGGCGGGACGATTGGGGCAATCGGCTCAAGTTTGTGGTCATCCGGTCGCTCTTGTATCCCGGGCACATGCCAAACGACATGGCCCTGTACAACACGAGAGGGATGAGCGAGGGCGGCAGCTGTGATAGGGTGCGCGCCTGCGAACGCTCTTCCCCGCTTGTTCGTGTTGTTTCATTTTCCCGTCAGGAGTCTCGGGTCACCGTTTACACGGATGTGATCGCCACAGTGCACCTGCTTATCAGCAGTCGAGGATCACCAGTCAACATGTCTTACAAGAACCTCTCCATCGGCAAGAAGATTGCCGTGGTCTTTGCGGTTATCGCCGCCATCAACGTGATATTCGGTCTTTTTCTCGCCAGCGAACTGCGCGGAGTACGGGATCGGGTACTCAATTTCACCGACTCCACCCTGCCGAGCGTGATCTCGGTAGAGAACCTGCTCTACGACGTCTCCTATGTGCGCCGCGCCCAGTTTGCCCTGCTGATGGTCGAGGACGCCGCCGATGTGCAGGCCCGTCGCGGCCGCATCCAGGAGAGCGTGGCCAAGGTGGAGCGCGCCCTTAGCGCCTATGAGGCCACCGTCGGGGCCGAGCATGAGCGCCAGGTGTTCAACCGGGCCAAGCAGCAGTGGCTGCACTACCTGAGCGCGGTCAACCGGGTCGACAGCCTGCTGGTGCAGGGGCTCAAGGAGCAGGCCAGGGACGCGCTGTTCCAGTCCAACGGGAGCTACACCGAGCTGGAGCAGGGGGTCAATGCCCTGGTGGACGTGAACCTCGGCTTCGTCAAGGAGAACCGCGGCAGCCTGCTTGGCAGCGTCAACATGGTGACGACCTTCGCCACTGTGAGCATCGGCGCCCTGCTGCTGTTCATGGGGGTGATGACCTGGTTCCTCACGCGCCAGATCTGCCTGCCGTTGCAGGCCGTGGTCGCCCAGGCGAATGCCATCGCGCAGGGGAACTTGACCCACAGGCTGGATCGCCAGCACATAGGGCAGGATGAGCTGGGCATGCTGGCCAGTGCCTCCCTCAAGATGCAGGACAACCTGCGCGGTCTCATCGAGGAGGTGGTCGCCGCCGTGACCCAGCTGGGGGCCGCCATCGAGGAGGTGAGCGCCGTCTCCGAGCAGTCGGCCCAGGGGATCCAGAGCCAGCAGCAGGAGATCTCCCTGGTGGCGACCGCCATGGCCCAGATGAAGGCGACGGTGGCCGATGTGGCGGGCAACACCGAGGTCGCCTCGGAGTCCGCCAGCTCGGCCAATGCCCTGGCCCGTCGCGGCAATCAGGATGTGCAGGGCGCCCTGGTGGCCATCACCCGGGTTGCCGAGGAGATGGAGCAGGCGGGCACCCTGGTGGCGGAGCTGGAGCGTGAATCGGCCCAGATCAACCTGGTGGTAGACGTCATTCGCGGCATCGCCGATCAGACCAACCTGCTGGCGCTCAATGCCGCCATAGAGGCGGCCCGGGCCGGCGAGCAGGGGCGCGGCTTCGCGGTGGTGGCCGATGAGGTGCGCACCCTGGCGGGCCGTACCCAGGCCTCGACCGGCGAGATCGTCGCCATCATCGAAACCCTGCAGGCCCGTGCCAACCAGGCGAAGGCGGTGACCAGCCAGAGCTGCGAGATGATCCGCCAGTGCGTGAGCCAGAGCGAGCAGACCAGCTCGGGGATCCAGCAGATCGAGGAGGCGGTCGGCCAGATTGCCGACATGGCAATCCAGATCGCCAGCGCCTGCGGCGAGCAGGATGCGGTCTCCGACGAGCTGGGCCGCAACGTGGCGCGGATCAACGAGTCTTCCAACGAGGTGGCGACCGGTGCCGATCACACCGCCCGCGCCTGCCTGGAGCTGAGCCAGCTGGCGGCGAGCCTGCGCCAGACCATAGGCCGCTTCCGTCTAGCCTGATGGTGGGCGGCTGGCAGAGTAGCAACAAAAACGGGGCCCCAGGGCCCCGTTTGCTATGTCACCGCGAGGGTGCCGGTCTGGCTCAGACGCCGAGGCCGGTTCCCGTGTCTTTCTTGGCGATCAGCTCAATCTTGTAACCGTCCGGGTCTTCCACGAAGGCGATGACAGTGGTGCCACCCTTGACCGGGCCCGGCTCGCGGGTGATCTTGGCGCCGGCGGCGCGTAGGGCGTCGCAGGTGCCATAGATGTCGTCCGCTTCCAGGGCGATGTGGCCGTAGGCGGAGCCCAGCTCGTACTCGCTCACGCCCCAGTTGTAGGTGAGTTCGATGACGGCCTCGTCCTTCTCGTCACCGTAACCGACGAAGGCCAGGGTGTACTTGTATTCGCTGTTCTCACTCTTGCGCAGCAGTGTCATGCCCAGCACGCGGGTGTAGAAGTCGATGGAGCGTTGCAGGTCGCCGACGCGCAGCATGGTATGCAGAATTCTCATTGCTCAATTCTCCGGGTTGGTGATTGGTACTGCTTTCAATCTAGGTCTTGAGGTCGGGCAGTGAACGGACAGGAGGTCGTTCAGCTCTGCGGGTAGACCTTTCTTTGTATTCGCACAACTCTTCGAGGATACAGGAGCCACGGCCATAGAAGTGTGCGAGCAAGGCGGGTGGCTGTGGCGGCACCCCATTGCTCAGCTCTCCGGGTAGACCTTTTCTTTGTACTCGCACAGGTCTTCGATGATACAGGAGCCGCAGCGTGGCTTGCGCGCCAGACAGGTGTAGCGCCCGTGCAGGATGAGCCAGTGGTGCACATCCAGCTTGAACTCGGCGGGCACCACCTTCAGCAGCTTCTCCTCCACCTGATCCACGTTCTTGCCCACCGCGAAGCCGGTGCGATTCGACACCCGGAAGATATGGGTATCGACCGCTATGGTGGGCCAGCCGAAGGCGGTGTTGAGCACCACGTTGGCGGTCTTGCGGCCCACCCCCGGCAGGGCTTCCAGTGCCTCGCGGTTTTCCGGTACCTCGCCGCCGTGGCGCTCCAGCAGGATGGCGCAGGTCTTGATGACGTTCTCGGCCTTGGTGTTGAACAGGCCTATGGTCTTGATGTACTCCTTCACGCCGTCCACCCCGAGCACCAGCATGGCGGCCGGGGTATTGGCCACCGGATAGAGCTTGTCGGTGGCCTTGTTGACGCTGACATCGGTTGCCTGGGCCGACAGCAGCACGGCGATCAGCAGCTCGAACGGCGAGCTGAAGTTGAGTTCGGTGGTGGGGTGCGGGTTGTTCTCCCGCAGCCGCTCCAGTATCTCTCTGCGTTTTTGGTTATTCATCGCGTCTCATGTCTGTCTTGGTGCCAGCCCTCAGAGCTGGGTGGTGCGGGCACCGGCTGCGGGCAGGCTGCAGTGGGCCTTGTCGGCACGCTGTTTGCGGCCCATCCAGTCGTTGATGGCGTTCTTGCCGGCGATGAGCAGCCCCAGGCCGATGAAGCCCCCCGGCGGCAAAATGGCCAGCAGCAGGCTGGCATCGGCGTGGAACAGCTCGATGCGCAGGGACCTGGCCCAGTCACCCAGCAGCAGATCGGCACCGTCGAACAGGGTACCCATGCCGATGATCTCACGCAGGCCCCCCAGCAACAGCAGCACCAGGGTGAAGCCCAGCCCCATCATGAAGCCGTCGATGGCCGCCAGCAGGGGCGGGTTCTTGGAGGCATAGGCCTCGGCCCGGCCTATGATGACGCAGTTGGTGACGATGAGGGCTATGAAGATGCCGAGCGCCTGATAGAGGCCATAGGTGTAGGCGTTCATCAACAGCTGCACGCTGGTCACCAGGGCCGCGATGATCATCACGTAGACCGGGATGCGGATGTCCTTGGGCACCCAGTTGCGCACCAGGGAGACGGCCAGGTTGGAGCAGACCAGTACCACCATGGTCGCAAGACCCAGCCCCAGGGCATTGGTAAAGGTGGAGGAGACCGCCAGGGTCGGGCAGAGCCCCAGCACCTGCACCAGGGAGGGGTTGTTCTTCCACAGCCCCTGCAGCATCAGCTCCTTGAGCTCTTCGCGGCGGCTGTTGCCCTCATCGGCCGGGCTCTGGCCGTCAATCACATCAACTTGTTCCATTGCTTGTTCCGTTGTATGCGCCATACGGGGCTCCACTGTCAGGGGGTGGCGTCACAGGAGGGGGCCTGTTGCAGCAGCTCAGGGTGCTCCTGTTGCAGCAGCAGCAGATTCTTCACCGCCTTGACCACGGCGCGGGGGGTGATGGTGGCGCCGGTGAAGGCGTCAAATTCGCCGCCATCCTTCTTCACCGCCCAGCTTGCCGCGTTCTCCTTGGTGAGGAACTTGCCGACGAAGCTCTCTATCCAGCTCGATTTTTTCAGCTCGATCTTGTCGCCAAGACCCGGGGTCTCCTTGTGGGCCAGCACCCGCACCGCGCTGATGGCGCCGCTGGCATCTGTGCCGACCACCATGCGAATGGCCCCACTGTAGCCGTCGGGGGCCACGGTTTCCAGCGCATAGCCGGTGTGCTCCCCCTTGAGGGTCGCGGTGTAGAGCGGCATGGGCTGATCGCTGCCCAGGTACTCGCGGCTGGTGACCAGCCTGCAGCTGGCCACCAGATCGTTGTCATAGCTCCCCGCCGGCAGCAGGGCCTCCAGGGTGCGCAGCTTCTCCAGCTGTTGCTGGTGGGCGATGCGATCCCGGGTCAGCTCGTTGGTCAGCACCACCATGGCGGTGCAGCCGAGGGCGAACAGGGCCAGGGTGACGCCGTTTTTGCGCATGCTCTTTAACATGGGAAGGCTCCTGAGAGTGAGATGTGCGCGATGATCATTTGCGGCGATCCCCACAGACCTTGGAACGAGTCAGGCTGTCGATGGGAGTGGCTACGCAGAGGCTGGCTCATTTGCGGCGATCCCCATAGACCTTGGGACGGGTCAGGCTGTCGATGGGAGTGGTTACGCAGAGGCTGGCTCATTTGCGGCGATCCCCATAGACCTTGGGACGAGTCAGGCTGTCGATGAGCGGCACGCAGAGGTTGGCGAGCAACACGGCGAAGGCGAAGGCGTCCGGGTAGCCGCCGAAGCGGCGGATGAGGTAGACCAGCACGCCGATCAGCACGCCGTAGATGAGGCGCCCCCTGGCCGTGGTGCTGGCGCTCACCGGATCGGTGGCGATGAAGAAGGCCCCCAGCATGGTGGCGCCGCTGAACAGGTGCAGCATGGGGGTGGCGGTAGCGTCCGGCGTGGCCAGATAACCCAGGGTGGCAGAGAGCAGCAGGGCCCCCAGCACGGCGGTGGGAATGCGCCAGTTGATCACCTTCTGCTGCAACAGGAAGAGGCCACCCAGCAGGTAGCCGAGATTGACCCAGCTCCAGCCAATCCCGCCCCAACCCTCGAACACGGCGTGAGTCATCACTTCGCTGGCGGTGAGCCCCTGGGTCAGGCCCGTCTTCAGGGTGTCGAGGGGAGTGGCCATGGTCAGGCCATCCACCCCCTGCTTGAGCTGTGCCAGGCTGTAGCCGTCCAGGCTGAAGCCGGTGAAGATCACCGAGACGGCGTCCCCAAAGTCGACCCCATAGGCGGCGATGCTGGAGGGGGGCAGCCAGCTGGTCATCTGGACCGGGAAGGAGACCAGCAGCAGCACATAGGCCACCATGGCCGGGTTGAACAGGTTCTGACCGAGCCCGCCATAGAGGTGCTTGGCGATGATGATGGCAAAGGCGGTGCCCAGCACCAGCATCCACCAGGGCAGCAGGGGGGGCAGGGAGAGGCCGATCAGCACGGCGGTGAGGGCCGCGCTGCCATCCAGCAGGGCCGGTTTGACAGGGCGGCCGCGCAGGCGCAGGACCAGGGCCTCGCAGCCCAGGGCCGTCACCAGGGCCAGCAGGATCTGGATCAGGGTCCCCCAGCCGAAGAACCAGGTCTGGGCCAGGAAGCCGGGCAGACAGGCCAGGATCACCAGCAGCATCAGGGTCTGGGTCTGTCTGCGGTTATGGGCGAAGGGCGCACTCGCGAGATTGAACATGGATCAGTGGCTCTTGTCGGTCGAAGGGGAAGGGGTATGCGCCGCGGCGTCGGCCGCCAGCTTCTTGGCCTTGGCGCGGGCGATGGCAGCGGCGATGGCCGCCTTCTTGGGGTCGACCTCGGCAGCGGGCTCAGCCACCGGCTCCCCCGGGGCGGCCTGCGTGCCGCTCACGGCGTCCCTTGAGGGGACGGGGGCGTCGGGCGCGACCTCGGCGGCGGCCGCCAGTTTCTTGGCCTTGGCGCGGGCGATGGCAGCGGCAATGGCCGCCTTCTTGGGATCGACCTCGGCAGTGGGCTCGGCCACCGGCTCGCCCGAAGTGGCAGCCGTGTTGCTGGCCTCGTCGCCGGCAGTCTGGGCCACTTTTTTGGCCTTGGCGCGGGCGATGGCGGCGATGGCCGCCTTCTTGGGATCGACCTCGGCAGTGGGCTCGGCCACCGGCTCGTCCGAAGTGGCAGCCGTGTTGCTGGCCTCGTCACCGGCAGCCTGGGCAGCCTTCTTGGCCTTGGCGCGGGCGATGGCAGCGGCGATGGCCGCCTTCTTGGGATCGGCCTCGGCAGCGGGCTCGGCCACCGGCTCGCCCGGGGCGGCAGCCGTGTTGCTGGTTTCGTCACTGGCAGCCTGGGCTGCCTTCTTGGCCTTGGCGCGGGCCAGGGCGGCGGCAATGGCCGCCTTCTTGGGGTCGACCTCGGCAGCGGGCTCGGCCACCGGCTCACCCGGAGCGGCAGCCGTGTTGCTGGTCTCATCACCGGCAGCCTGGGCAGCCTTCTTGGCCTTGGCGCGAGCCAGGGCGGCGGCAATGGCGGCCTTCTTGGGATCGGCTTCGGCAACGACAGCCGTGCCAGCATCATCCGGCTGTGCGGTCTCGACCGCCTTGGCGGCGCGGCGCGCCAGCGCCTCCTGCTTGCGCGCCTCGCGGGCGGCCATCATGGCGGCGTTGTCCGGCGGAGTCTCTGCGCTGGCGGCATCTTGCTTGGCCTTGAGGCGGGCCAGGGCGGCGGCGACGGGATCATCCCCCCCGGCTGCGGCCATGGCCTGGCGACGCTGGGCGGCGGCCTCGGCGTGGCGAGCCTCCCGCGCGGCCTTGTCCCGCTCGAAGCGGGCCTGCTTGGCCTCGAAGCGCTGCTTGGCGCGCTCTGCCTTCTCGTGCTCGGCACGGACCTCGCGGATGTCATCCTTGGCAATCTTGTAGTACTGCACCAGGGGGATCTCGCTCGGGCAGACCCAGGCACAGGCCCCGCACTCTATGCAGTCGAACAGGTTGAGCTTCTCGGCCTTGTCATACTCCTTGACCCGGCTGTACCAGTAAAGCTCCTGGGGCAGCAGGTTGGCGGGGCAGGCGTCGGCACAGGCACTGCAACGGATGCAGGCCTGTTCGGGGCCGGGGGGAGGCAGCTCGGCGCGGGTGGGGGAGAGCAGGCAGTTGGTGGCCTTGACCACGGGCACCATGGCATGGGGCAGGGTGAAGCCCATCATGGGGCCCCCCATGATGACCCGCTGATCCGCCTCCGGTTGCAGTTCGAAACGCTGCAGCAGCCAGCGCACCGGGGTGCCGAGGCGCACCCAGGCATTGCCGGGCTTTTTGAAGGCGTCGCCGGTGAGGGTGACGATGCGCGAGATGAGCGGCTCGCCGTCGATGATGGCGCGCTTGATGGCGAACACGGTGGCGACGTTGAGCACCATGATGCCCATGTCGACCGCTCGGCCTCCCTTGGGTACCTGGCGCCCGGTGAGCAGCTCTATGGTCTGCTTGGCACCGCCGGAGGGGTACTTGGTCGGCACCGACTTGACCAGCACATCCTCGTCTGTGGCGTGGGCGGTCAGGGCGTCGATGGCCGCCGGCTTGTTGTCTTCCACCCCGATCAGGGTCAGCTTGGGCTTGAGCAGGTGCTTGAGCACCCGGATGCCGTCCATGATCTCGTCGGCATACTCCTGCATCAGGCGATCGTCTGTGGTGATGTAGGGTTCACACTCCAGGCCGTTGACGATCAGGATCTCGGTGAGCTGGCCGCGGCCATCGAGCTTGCTGTGGGTCGGGAAGACGGCGCCACCGAGCCCAGCGACGCCCGCCTGCTGGATGCGCTCGAGCAGTTCGCCCCGCTCCAGATTCCAGTAATCGGGTTGGGGGTTGCGCTCACCCCAGGCATCCTCCCCGTCCGGAGTCAGGATGACGCAGAGATCGTTCAGGCCCGAGGGGTGCGCCACCGTGTGTTGCTCGATGGCGGTGATGGTGCCCGAGGTGGAGGCGTGCACCGGCACTATGCGACCCTTGTCATGACGGGTCAGCGGTTGGCCTTTCTTGACCCTGTCACCCACCCGTACCAGCAGTTCGCCGGCCGGGCCCGCGTGCTGGCGCACCGGTATGATGAGCTGGGGGGGGAGACCCGCGTCCACGACGGGGGTCAGGCTGGACTGGTGCTTGTTCTCGGGAGGATGAATGCCACCGTGAAAATCCCAGAGGGTGCCGGCTTTGATGCGTTCTAGCAGATGCTGCATGGTTACTCCGCTGTTTATTCCACTATCTTGACCGGAATGGCGACCTTGGCCAGATCCCATTTCCAGTTGTCGACCGTGGTCGGCACCGGGATCATCTCGATACAGTCGGTCGGGCAGGGGTCGACGCAGAGATCGCACCCCGTGCACTCGGCCGCGATGACGGTGTGCATCGCCTTGGTGGCGCCGAGGATGGCATCGACCGGGCAGGCCTGGATGCACTTGGTGCAACCTATGCACATGTCCTCGTGAATGAAGGCGACCTTCTTGACGGGGACGGCCGCTTCGTCGCCACCGTCCAGCGCCTGGGGCTCGACCCCCATCAGATCCGCTATCTTGCGCATGGTGGCATCGCCACCGGGCACGCACTTGTTGATCTTGTCGCCGTTGGCCAGGGCCTCGGCGTAGGGCTTGCAGCCCGGATAGCCGCACTGGCCGCACTGGGTCTGGGGCAGCAGGGCATCGAGCTGGTCGACGATGGGGTCGGCCTGCACATGAAACTTGACGGCGGCATAGCCCAGAATGATGCCGAAGGCCAGGGCCAGCAGGGCCAGCACCAGGATGGCAAAGAGTATGTGAGTCATAGCGCTATATCTTGATGAGGCCGGTAAAGCCCATGAAGGCCAGGGACATCAGGCCGGCGGTGACCATGGCGATGGAGACGCCGCGAAAGGGGGCCGGCACGTCGGCGGCCACCAGACGCTCACGCATGGCGGCAAACAGGATCAGCACCAGCGAGAAACCGCAGGCAGCCCCGAAGCCGTAGATGATGCTCTGGATGAAGTTGTGACGCTCGTTGATGCTCAGCAGCGCGACGCCCAGCACGGCGCAGTTGGTGGTGATGAGGGGCAGGAAGATGCCGAGCAGGCGATAGAGGGTCGGGCTGCTCTTGCGGATCACCATCTCGGTGAACTGCACCACCACGGCGATCACCAGGATGAAGCCCAGGGTGCGCAGATAGGCGATGTCCAGCGGGATCAGGATATAGTGCTCCATCAGATAGGAGCAGGCGCTGGCGAGCGTCATCACGAAGGTGGTGGCCAGTCCCATGCCGATGGCGGTTTCCAGCTTGCCGGAGACGCCCATGAAGGGGCAGAGGCCGAGAAACTTCACCAGCACGAAGTTGTTGATCAGCACGGTACTGACCAGTAAAAGCAGGTACTCAGTCATTGACGATGGGTTTTCCGGTGTGAAGGCGGCAGTATTATCTGATGTTAGGTGCCTTTAGACAACCGCAAGGCCGTATGGTTATTATTCGGGGGCCCAATTCATGGAGGCATTGTGCGCCCGTTACCCATACTGACCCTCACCCTGGCCATGCTGCTCTGGTCCAGCTCCTTTATCGCCCTCAAACATGTGCTGGAGGTCTGGTCCTTCGGTCAGGTGCTGTTTATGCGCATGGCGGTGGCCTCCTGTTGCTGGCTGCTCTGCTACCGCCAGCTTGGCCGGTTCAGCTACCAGAAGGGAGATTGGCGCTGGCTGGCCCTGATGGGCGCCCTGGAACCCTGCCTCTATTTTCTGCTGGAGGTCAACGCCCTGCGCTACACCAGTGCCGGGCAGGCGGGCATGGTCTGTGCGCTGCTGCCCCTGATGGTGGCCTTCGTGCTGCTGAGGGAGCGGGTGAGCCGCCGCCAGCTGCTGGGTTTTGCCATCGCCATCTGCGGCATCGCCCTGCTGGGGCTGGCCGAGGGGGCGGATGAATTCGCCCCCAACGCCCTGCTCGGCAACAGTCTGGAGATGGGGGCCATGCTCTGCGCCGCCACCTACTCGGTGGTGTTCAAGAAGCTCTCCAGCCGCTACGGCGTGCTGACCCTGACCGCCCTGCAGGCCTTCGTCGGCACCCTCTTCTTTGCCCCCTTCGCCTTCAGTGCCCCCTGGCCCGCGGAATGGGACTGGCAGGACATGGGGGTCATCCTCTTCCTCGGCGCCTTCGTGACCCTTGGGGCCTACCTGCTCTACAACTGGTCGGTCACTCAGGTAAAGGTGACCCTGGCGGCCGCCTATGTGAACCTCATCCCGGTCTTTACCCTGCTGCTCGCCTATCTGCTGCTGGGGGAGACGCTGGGTGTCCTGCAATGGGTTGCCTGCGCCGCCGTGCTGGCCGGCATCGGGGTCGGTCAGTTGCCCGCGGGCAAAAACCGGGTGCGCAGCGCCGCCGCCCAGAGTTGACTTTCCCCCGATCGGCTACAGTCTGGACAGGGACCTATGCTGGCCATGAAGGAGCCACACCATGAGCGACATGAAGTTGCTGGCCGAGGCCAAGACCTTGTTGAGCCACCACCCTTTTACCCTGGCCGATGCCAGAGCCCTGGAGGCCCTGGAGGAAGCGGCGGTGGGGGAGGAGGGGCTCTGCATCGCCGAGTTGTGGGAGCTGGCCCTGGGTCAGGCCGACGAGGAGGCGAGGCACTATCTGCAGGGAGGGGATTGACGCCTCTTAGCGTGTCTTGGATGAGCAAAAAACAACGCGGGGCCTGGCCCCGCGTTGTTTTTGGATGGTGCACCCCGGGCTCAGATGGAGAGGCTCTTGACGGTGTCCGAGACCGAGTTCGCGTCCTCGATGATCTCCTTGATGACGTCGGCGATGATGTTGGCCTGATCCTGCCCCGCCATCGCCTTGCCTGAGACGACGGAGACGGTCTGGGTGATCTTGGAGGTGATGTCGGAGTTGTGCTTGATGACGGAGACGATCTCGTTGGTGGAGGTCGAGGTTCTGGCCGCCAGCTGCCTCACCTCGTCGGCGACCACCGCAAACCCCCGGCCCTGCTCGCCGGCCCTGGCTGCCTCTATGGCGGCATTGAGGGCCAGCAGGTTGGTCTGATCCGCGATGCCGCTGATGGTGGAGATGATGGACTCTATGCTCTTGGATTGCTGATTGAGCAGATCTATCTGCTTGCTCACCTCGTTGACCGAGGTGTTGATGTGGGAGGAGGTCTCCAGCACCTTGTCGATCACCTCGCGCCCCTTGGCGGCACTGGCGACGGTTTCGCTGGCGATGGCGCAGGCTTTTTGGGCCGCCTCCCGGGTGGAGATGGATTTTTCGACCCGCTCCGTGATGTCGCTCGCCAGCTTGATGATTTTGACCACCTTGCCCTCGTGGTTGAAGATGGGATTGTAGGTCGCCTCCAGCCAGATCTTCTCCCCGCGGTGACCGAGGCGCATGAAGAGCCCGGACTTGATGTCCCCCGAGCCGAGATCGCGCCAGAAGTTGGGGTTTTTCTGGTAGAACTCGGGGTCGCAGAACTGGCGGTGGTGTTTGCCGACCACCTCCTCCAGCCGGTAGCCGAAGCAGTGGAGGAAGTTCTGGTTGGCGGTGATGACAGTGCCATCCGGCTGGAAGTCGATCACCGCCAGCGACTTGTCGAGCGCCGCCAGCAGGGCCTGGGTACGCTCGAGGGAAGACTGCTGCTGGGTCACGTCCGAGGCGACCTTGGCGACGCGTGCCACCTTGCCATCGATCATGATGGGGAAATAGGTGGCCTCCAGCCAGACAGCCTTGCCCGATTTCGACTGGCGGATGAAACGGCCGTTGCGGGAGATGCCGCCGCGCAGATCCTGCCACAGGCTCTCGTAATCACGGGTCTTGACGTCCTCCGGGAAGCAGAGCGCACTGTGGTGCTTGCCCATCACCTCCTCCCGTTGAAAGCCCACGATTTTCAGAAAGAGATCGTTGACGAAGGTGACCGTGCCGGCCGGAGTGAACTGGATGAAAGGCACCTGTGACTGGATGGCCTGCTCGAAAGCCCCCAGCTCCGCCATCTTCACCACCTGTTCACTCGCTTCCTTGCTTGCTTTGTGATTCCAGAACATACGGAGCTCCTCCATGAGACCCTTGAATGACAGACCGACAGTAATCTGAGTGAATTAACAATAACATTGCTGCTTGATGAACCTTAATCGACTCCGCATCGACTTTTTGAATATTTATTTTCAATCCCGATTTATATTCCCTCGGCACAGGGTGTCGGATGGCATCGTCCACATGCCGGCCACGGGGCACTGCCGGGCGAGTTGATAGTGGCATGAAGGCGGCGCCATTGGCACTGAGGGTGGTGTGACCCTTTGGTGTCGGTGTGCGGGCAGTGGTCATCCCGTGGAAAACGGGCCCGTGCACCGGGCAGGGGGGGTTATTTTGACTGCTGGAGGGTGTTTATCTTCTTGTTCAGCGCCTCCATCTCGTTCTGGTATTGGCGCGCCACGCCCTGCATCCCGGGAGAGCGTACTCTGTCCTCAAGATCGCTTGTCTCGGTCGTCGCCCTCTGGTCATTGCGCTCACCGGCTATCTCAGGGGTTATCTTCTGATCCCTGGCGCCCATCCCGGTGCGCAGGGCCTCGAGCTGGCGTTGCTTCCGACCGCTGGCCAGGTTCTCCTCTATATCCCGGGTTCGCTTGTTCGCCCGCTCGACCTCCTCGGGCGAGGGGGTGAAGATGTTCATCCGCACCGGCTCGCTGTCACCGGTGCAGGGAATGTCGCTGAAGGTGATGTTGCCGTTGACGGTGCATTTGTAGACCTCGGCAGAGAGCGGGGTGGCCGCCACCAGCAGGGCGAGGCAGATGACCAGGGTGCGTGACATAGACTCCTCCTTGAATCCTCCCCTTGCACACTAGTACATGGTGCCGGGTCAGACAATCGCCCCGGACACCCGCAATGAAAGCGAGGGGGGGGCCGTGCCGCCCTGTCCTCATTTCCTGCACGCAGGGTGCCCGGTTGCCGTGCCAAACGGCGGGATGTTGGCCGGTTTTCCCGGCAGTTCAACACATCAGAGCACCATAGCGGGCCACAATGAGGTATCTTATGCCCCGATTTCATCCATTTAACGGATCCGAGACCCCTATGATTATCAAACCCAAGGTTCGCGGTTTTATCTGCACCACCACTCACCCGGTCGGTTGTGAAGCCAATGTTCGTCGCCAGATCGCTTACACCCAGGCCAAGGGCACCATCGAGAATGGTCCCAAGAAGGTACTGGTGATCGGCGCCTCCACCGGTTATGGTCTGGCCTCCCGGATTGCCACTGCCTTCGGTAGCGGCGCCGCCACCATTGGCGTCTTCTTCGAAAAGCCGAGCTCCGAGACCAAGACGGGCTCCGCCGGCTGGTACAACTCCGCCGCGTTCGACAAGGCCGCCAAAGAGGCGGGCCTCTACGCCAAGAGCGTCAACGGCGATGCCTTCTCCCACGAGTGCCGTGCCAAGGTGATCGAGCTCATCAAGCAGGATCTGGGTCAAATCGATCTGGTTGTCTACTCCCTGGCCTCCCCGGTGCGCAAGATGCCGGACACCGGCGAAGTGGTGCGCTCCGCCCTCAAGCCCATCGGCGAGGTCTACACCTCCACCGCCATCGACACCAACAAGGATCAGATCATCACCGCCACCGTCGAGCCGGCGAACGAGGAAGAGATCCAGAGCACCATCACCGTCATGGGCGGTCAGGACTGGGAGCTGTGGATGGCTGCCCTGCGTGATGCGGGCGTGCTGGCCGACGGCGCCAAGTCCGTGGCCTACTCCTACATCGGCACCGATCTGACCTGGCCCATCTACTGGCACGGTACCCTGGGCCGCGCCAAGGAAGATCTGGACCGCGCCGCCGCCGCCATCCGTGGCGATCTGGCCGCCAAGGGCGGCACCGCCCACGTGGCCGTGCTCAAATCCGTGGTGACCCAGGCCTCTTCAGCCATTCCGGTGATGCCGCTCTATATCTCCATGGCGTTCAAGATCATGAAGGAGAAGGGCATTCACGAGGGCTGCATGGAGCAGGTGGATCGCATGCTGCGCACCCGTCTCTATGGCGAGGAGCTGGCACTGGACGAGCAGGCCCGCATCCGCATGGATGACTGGGAGCTGCGTGAAGACGTGCAGCAGACCTGCCGCGATCTCTGGCCCTCCATCACCACCGAGAACCTCTGTGAGCTCACCGACTACGCCGGCTACAAGCAGGAGTTCCTGCGCCTGTTCGGTTTCGGTCTGGACGAGGTGGATTACGATGCGGATGTGAATCCGGACGTGACATTCGATGTGGTCGAGCTCTGAGCCTGACCATGTGACGACAGGGCCCTGCGGGGCCCTGTTTTTTTGCCGCTCATTCAAGCTGTTGCCGCAGGTTTATTATCCGCGATCACCTTTTTCCCCGACCAAACCCGCTAGTCTTGCGCTGTTTGGATCACATGACGGCATTGCCGAGGAACGGAAGCCATGACCACATCAACCGAGGCGCCCAAGAAGCGCCAACTCCCCACCGTTTATACCCTGCTTTTCATCATCATCGCCCTGATGGCGGCCCTCACCTGGGTGTTGCCGGCGGGCAAGTACAACTACCTGACGGCCAAGACCCAGCAGCCGATTGCGGCGGCCGCCGTGGCCGACTACAGCGGCGACGAGCGGTTGTTGCCGGTGCCCGGCAGCTACACAGAGCTGCCCGCCCACCCGCAGGGGGTGTTCGAGGTGCTCAAGGCGCCGATCCAGGGCTTTCACAAGGCGGCCGACGTGGCGCTCTTCGTGCTCATCATCGGTGGCTTTCTGGCGGTGACCATGCAGAGCGGGGCGCTCGATGCAGGGGTCGGGGCCATAGTGCGCGCCTTCGCCGGGCGCGAGCGGCTGCTGATCCCCGTGCTGATCGCGCTCTTTGCCCTTGGCGGCTCCACCTTCGGCATGGCGGAGGAGACGGTGGCCTTCTGGGCGCTCATCGTGCCGGTGATGATGGCCGCAGGCTTCGATCGCATGGTGGCGGCGGGGATAATCTTGCTCGGCTCCGGGGTCGGGGTGCTGGCCTCCACCGTCAACCCCTTTGCCACTGGCATCGCCTCCGGTTTTGCCGGCATTCCCATCGGTGAGGGGATTGGTCTTAGGGTTGTGCAGTGGCTGCTGCTGGTGATCTTCGCCTCCTGGTTCGTGATGCGCTACGCCAAACAGGTGCAGCAGGACAAGTCCCGCTCCGTGCTGGCCGACATCGTCTATGACGACGAGTTCTCCCAGATGAAGAGCGGCAACCTCGCCTTCAGCGGCAAGCAGAAGCTCACCATGCTGGTCTTCTTCGGCACCTTCCTGCTGATGATCTATGCGGTGGTGCCCTGGTCCGATCTGGGCATCGATCTGCTGCCCACCCTTGGCTGGTGGTTTGACGAGCTCTCCACCCTGTTCTTCAGCGCCTCCATCCTGATTGCGCTGATCAACCGGATGCCCGAATCCAACTATGTGGCGACCTTCCTCAATGGCGCGCGGGATCTCATCGGGGTGGCCCTGGTGGTGGCGGTGGCGCGGGGCATCTATGTGGTGATGGAGCAGGGGGTCATCATCGACACCATTCTGCACTGGGCCGAAGGGCTGGTGACCGGACTCTCCTCGTCGGTCTTCATCCTGATGGCCTATCTGGTGCACATCATCCTGAGCTTCTTCATTCCCTCCACCTCGGGGCTGGCGACCGTCTCCATGCCGCTGATGGGACCGCTGGCGGACTTCTCCGGTATCTCGCGGGATCTGGTGATCACCGCCTATCAGTCCGCCTCCGGCTGGATCAACCTGTTCGCCCCCACCGCCGCCCACCTGGTGGCGGGGCTGGCGCTCGCCAGGATCCCCTACGATCGCTTCGTGCGCTGGGTGCTGCCCTTCATCCTGGGCGTCGCTCTCATCACCATGGGGGTGCTGGTGGCCGGGGCCCTGCTCCACGGCTGATGGCACGGATAAAAACGACAGATAACAAAAGGCTCCCGAGGGAGCCTTTTTCATGGGCGGAGCTTACTGCTTGTAGCCCTTGAGGAAGCGGGCGAGGCGGCCGATGGCCTCTTCCAGCTCCTCTTCCCGGGGCAGGAACACCAGGCGGAAGTGATCCGGTGCGGGCCAGTTGAAGCCGGTGCCCTGCACCAGCAGCAGCTTCTCCTGCTGCAGCAGATCGAACACCATCTTCTGGTCGTCGCGGATGTCGTACACCTTGGGATCCAGGCGCGGGAACATGTAGAGCGCCCCCTTGGGCTTGACGCAGGAGACCCCGGGGATCTCGTTCAAAAGCTCCCAGGCCTTGTCCCGCTGGCGGCGCAGGCGGCCGCCCGGCAGGATCAGCTCGTTGATGCTCTGATAGCCACCAAGCGCAGTCTGGATGGCGTGCTGCATGGGCACGTTGGCACACAGGCGCATGGAGGCCAGCATCTCCAGCCCCTCGATGTAGCCCTTGGCACGGCCCTTGGGCCCGGTTATGACCATCCAGCCCTGGCGGAAGCCGCAGGCGCGGTAGGCCTTGGAGAGGCCGTTGAAGGTCACCACCATGACGTCGTCGCACAGGGTGCAGACGCTGGTGTGGGAGATGTCGTCGTAGAGGATCTTGTCGTAGATCTCGTCGGCGAAGATGATGAGGTTGTGCTGGCGGGCGATCTCGATCACCTCCAGCAGGAACTCGCTGCCATAGACGGCGCCGGTCGGGTTGTTCGGGTTGATCAGCACCAGGCCGCGGGTGCGCGGGGTGATGCGGGCGCGGATGTCGTCCAGATCCGGATACCAGTCGGCCCCTTCATCGCAGCGGTAGTGCACCGCATGGCCACCGGAGAGGGTGACGGCGGCGGTCCAGAGCGGGTAGTCGGGGGAGGGCACCAGCATCTCGTCGCCGTTGTTGAGCAGCGCCTGCATCGCCATCACGATGAGCTCGCTCGCGCCGTTGCCGATGTAGATGTCATCGATGTCGACCTTGCGCATCCCCTTTTGCTGGTAGTACTGCATCACCGCCTTGCGGGCCGAGAAGAGCCCCTTGGAGTCGCAGTAGCCCTGGCTCTGGGGCATGTTGAGGATCACATCCTTGATGATCTCCTCCGGCGCATCGAAGCCGAACGGGGCCGGGTTGCCGATGTTGAGCTTGATGATGCGGTGGCCTTCGTCCTCGAGACGGCGGGCCTCTTTATGCACCGGGCCGCGAATGTCATAGCAGACATCGTCGAGCTTGTGCGACTTGTCGATAGTGAACATGGTGAGCGTGATTCCTTCCCCTGGGGGCGCGTTGGCAGAAAAGCTGTTTTTAGTATCAAATTTCTCTACCCCTATTCTTCACAGAATTGAATGCTAGAACAATCTAATTTATGGAATAAATCCCTGATATTTACCCCTGAAACAGGGTTGCCAGTCTGTTAAATTCAGCAGGATCGTTTGCCTCTCTCGCGAGAGACTAGTGAAAGATGAGGGGGAGGTTCATAAAGCAGCAAGAGTGTATTGAATTATCCACCCCATCTGGCACGATTGGCTGGGGTAAAAATCTGCTCCAACCCCTGCTGCCGGCCAAGGGCGCGCGCAGCCCAGGGCGTCCTTTCATCCTGTCGTCGAGGATCTTCATGCACGCACCCGCCACCGGTCGCTACCGCCACTTCAAGGGGGGTTACTATCAAGTGCTCGCCCTGGCCCTGCACACCGAAACCCAGGAACAGCTGGTTATCTACCAATCCGAGCAGGATGGACAGGTCTATGCCCGTCCGGTCGCCATGTTCATGGAGTGGATTGAGCATCAGGGGCAGGTGGTGAGCCGCTTCACGCCAGTGGCATGAGCCTGGTAAAGCGACATGAAAAAAGGCGCCTGAGGCGCCTTTTGCATTGATGAATCTGTCTTACAGACCCAGATTGGCTCTGGCATAGGCTTCGAAATCGGTGCAGCCACCGATGTGCTGCTCGTCCAGGAAGATCTGCGGCACCGTGGTGACGGGCTTGCCAGCCTTGGCGGCTAGATCGTCCTTGGTGAGCCCGGCGACGTTGATGTCCACATAGCGGAACTCGAAGTCATCGCGCTCCTCGGTCAGCTGCTCGGCAATCTGCTTGGCACGAACGCAATAGGGGCAACCCGGGCGACCAAAAATTTCTACAAACATCTTTTCTCTCCGTTAGATAAGGCCGTTGAGACGAGGCTGGCGACAGCATAGCCTCGGCTCCTGCCCAGTCAAAGCTGAAAATACCGATACGCCCATTCGCCGTGCTCGATTGCCCGGGAGATCTACCCGGCCATCTGTTCGAGCTGCCTCAGATAGAGGTTTCCCGGACATCCCTTTACTGTTCGGCGATCTGGATGGGCTGCTGCTGATAGATGCTCTCCAGCACACCCTTTTCGAAGACGGTCCAGGGTGATGGGGCAGCCTTGCTGGCAAGGCCACCCATATTGTTTATCACTGCTCGGCGATCTGGATGGGCTGCTGTTGATAGATGCTCTCCAGCACACCTTTTTCGAAGACGGTCCAGGGTGATGGGGCAGCCTTGCTGGCAAGGCCGCCCATATTGTTTATCACTGCTCGGCGATCTGGATGGGTTGCTGTTGATAGATGCTCTCCAGCACCCCCTTCTCGAACACTGTCCATGGCCAGGCGGCCTTGCTGGCGCGGTAGCGCTCGTGGGTGGCCGGATCCTGGGAGAGGCCGCGCTGGAACATCACGAAGGCCTTGCGCTGACCACCGGCGGTGTCGATGAAGCCAGCCAGGTTCGAGGTGCCGGTGATGGTGCCCGTCTTGGCGTGCACCTTGTTCTTCATCATGGGGGCAGTGACACTGCGTCGCCAGGCCAGGGTGCCGTCCACCTGGGAGCTCGGCAGCAGCTTGATGAAGTCGAGCTGGGCGTCGTTCTTCTGGATGAAGTTCAGCACCGACAGCATCTGGCGAGCGCTGATGAGATTGTGGGCGGAGAGACCGGAGCCGTCGGCCAGGGTGGCGTTGCCGAGATCGATGCCGTTCTTGGTCAGGATGGCGCGCACCGCCATGGTGCCGCTGCGATAGCTGCCCGGCTTGTTGTAGTAGTGACGGCCCACGGTTTTGAGGAAGGTGTCGGCGTAGAGGTTGTCGGATTTCTTCAGCATCTTGGAGAGCATCACCGGCAGGGAGACCGAGTAGTGGGTGGCCAGGGTCTCGGCGCCAACCGGTGTCTTGTGGGTGACCCGCAGCAGGCCGTCGTGGCTGATGCCGGCGCGGTTCATGGCCCAGCGGATGTTGTCCCAGCCCCAGGCTTCCACGTCGTGGATGGCGAAGCGCAGGCCCTGCGGCTCCTTGTTCGGGGTGATGCAGCCCTTGAGCTCGTAGAAGTTGCCCTTGGCCATGTCCACTTCCAGGGCGCAGAACTGACGCGCCATGTCGCCATAGCTCATCACCTCCACATTGTCGGCACCTATGCCGATGGGGACGCCGGTGGCGACGTTGCCCACCGCAGGCCTGCCAATCTGGGTGGCGGTGATGGTGCCGTAGGCGCAGTTCTTGTCGATGATGACGGAGGAGACGGGGGCCGCGAAGCAGAGGGTCTGATCCCCCCAGGACCAGCCGTTGCCGCGCTCATAGCCGTTGTAGGCGCCGGTGTTGACATAGACATTGCCCTGAATGCGGGTGACCCCGAGCTGCTTGAACAGGGCCACCAGATCCATCCGCGACAATGTGGGGTCGCCGACGAAGTTGATCCAGATGTCGCCGTTGATGGTGTTTCCCTGCCTGGCGCCAGCCTGGGCCTGGATGTCGGTGGCGAAACGGAAGTCGGCGCCGAGCTCGAGGCGGGCGGCCAGGGCGGTCAGCACCTTCATGGTGGAGGCGGGGGCTATCATGTCGTCGGCGTGACGGGCAAACTCCACCCCGTTGTTGCCCTGGACTATGATGGCGTACTGGCCCCCCTTGGGCGGGGTCAGCGGGGTGGCCTGGGTCACCAGGGAAAAGAGAGCACAAAAACCAATCAACAACCGCTGCATAAGATCCTCTAACTGAACGAAGGGCGCCGGCAGTGCGATGCGCCCCTGATAATCAAACCTGGTGTCTGTCATTTGCCCGCCAGACGGCGTGGCTAGGCAAAGGCGTTGGCAGTCCGGTACCGCCCTTCATAATCAAAAATTTTCTCCTTCACCTGCCAGAAACGCCCCGACTTGCGGGCGATGACGAAATCCGGGTGACGGAACTGGCTTTCTGCCGCCAGCACGCTCGCCATGGTGGTGAATTCGGGCTCCAGGCCCGGGGCGGGCCAATGATGACGCACAAAGCGTTGTTGAAACAAGCGCCGCGCACCGCTGGTGTGAAAGGCGAAGTACTCCGTCAGGGTGAGACCGTCCTCATCGTGATAGGTCACCTCCAGCCGCTCCCCCTGTTTGCCGCGCCCGGCACTCAGGGTCAGCCCCGCGCAGCGGATCACCATGCAGTCCTTGAGATTGAGCGCCTCCTTGAGCTTGTCGTCAGGATCTACCAGCAGCTGATCGCAGCTCTGGCAGCGGCGGGCGGCGATGTCGTTTTCGGCGCCGCAACCGGGACAGATCTTGGCGCGAAAGCGATAGTCGCACTCCTCGCGGTGGCCCTCGTCATCTTCAAACAACCCCTGACAGCGGCGGCCGTAGTGCTCTATCACCTTGCCATCCTCGTCCGTCTTGCCCCAGAAGGTGTTGGCAAAACCGCAGGCGGGGCAGGGCACCTGCACCGGCTCCGTGCCGGCGTGGGGGCGAGGCTCTCCCACCTCGGGGGCAAACAGGTTGAAATTGTTGCCGGCATAGTCGAGCACCAGGCAATCCTCCTTGCCCGGCGAGAGCCGCAGGCCCCGGCCGACGATCTGTTGATAGAGGGACACCGACTCTGTCGGCCGCAGCATCACGATGAGATCCACGTGGGGGGCATCGAAGCCCGTGGTGAGCACCGCCACGTTGACCAGAAACTTGATCTCCCGCCCCTTGAAGGCGTTGATGAGGGCATCGCGCTCCGGCCCCGGCGTCTCGCCGGTGACGAGGGCCGCGCTCTGGGATTTGGCGAGCAGCAGTCCTTGAATTTCCCGGGCGTGCTCGACGGTGGCGGCGAAGATCATCACCCCCTGGCGCTCGGCCGCATATTCCAGCACCTGGTTCAGGATATGGGGGGTGACCCGCTGCTGGCGCTTGAGCTCGCCGTTGAGATCCGCCTCGCTGAAAAGGCCGTTCTCCCGCGCTACCAGCTTGCTGAAGTCGTAATGGACTATGGGGGCATCGATCATGCGCGGCGGCGTCAGGTAGCCGTTTTTCACCATGAAGCGCAGGGGCAGCTCGAACACGCAGTCACCGAACAGCCGCTCCCCGTGGCTCTTCACCATGCCGTGGTAGTGGCGTCGGTAGATCCAGCCCAGCCCCAGCCGATAAGGCGTGGCGGTGAGGCCGAGGATCTTGAGGGCGGGATTGGCGGCCTTGAGGTGCTCGATCACCTGATGGTACTGGCTGTCGTCATCGAGCGAGACCCGGTGACACTCGTCGATGATGAGCAGCGAGAAGGCGCCGTCGAAGGCATCCAGATTGCGCGCCACCGACTGCACCGAGCCGAACACCACCTGGGCGCTCGCCTCCTTGCGTGCGAGCCCGGCGGCAAAGATGTCGGCCTTGAGCCCCCAGGCCTCGTACTTGGCGTGGTTCTGCTCCACCAGCTCCTTGACATGGGCCAGCACCAGCACCCGGCCACGGGCCTTGCGGGCCAGCTCGGCGATCACCAGACTCTTGCCCGCCCCTGTGGGCAGCACCACCACGGCGGGATCCGGGTGTTTGCGAAAGTGGCTGATCACGGCGTTGACGGCGTCGGTTTGATAGGGTCTGAGAACGAACATGAGGGTGTGGCGTGTGGACATGGTGCGGCGCAGGATGGCGCCATTATAGGGATCTTGGGGCCACAAAAACAGCGGGCCGGCATGATGCCGGCCCGCAGGTACCACCAAGGTGCTTAATGGAAGGGGAACAGGTAGTTGAGCCAGCTGCCCATGCGCAGCAGGATCTTGCGCATGATGGCCACGTGGTGCATGTGTTCGGTATAGATGGCGGCCTGGCCGCTGGAGCCGGCGATCACCTGATACTGGGCCCAGTCCGGATCCGTGATGCGGATGAGCACCGGCAGGCGACCCGGTTGCTGCGCCGAGTTCTGGTCCAGCAAGGGGGCGTTGGCCTGTATATTGCCGGGTGCCATGGCCGGGATGATGGCCTCGACCTTGCCCTTGAAGATGCGGCCCGGGGCACCATCGATGACCACTTCAGCTTCGTCACCCGCCTTGAGACGTTGCATGCTGTTCTGCCAGAACCAGCCCACATAGAAGTTCTCGTCCTTGTGAACGAAGGTCATCACGGGGCGATACAGGTAGGGGGTGGCCACCATGCCGGGGCGCAGGGCCATTTGCAGCACATAGCCATCCGAGGGGGCATAGACCACAGTCTGCTCCAGGTTGTACTGCGCTTCGCCCAGTTGGGCCTGCAGATCGTCGATGGTCGCCTTCTGCTGATCTATCTGCGCCGTGATGTCATCGACGTTGGCCTGTGTCACATCCAGATCGCGCTGCTTGCCGATACCACGGCGCATCAGCTCTTTCGCCCGATCCCGGTCAAGCACCGCAGAGCGCAGCCTGGCGTTGATGGAGTTGAGGCTCTCCTTGCTGGCGGTGAGACGGGCGGCCAGACTGTTGACCTTCTGCTCGAAGCGCACCGGATCTATCTTGAACAGCACGTCGCCTTGCTTCACTGCCTGGTTGGGCTGGACGGGGACCTCGGTCACTCGTCCCTTCACCAGGGGCACGACGGGGGTGGAGACGTAGTAATTCCGGGCCGTCTGGGCATAGGGGTGGTTGTAGTTCATCAGGGTGATCAGGGCCCCTATGATGATGACGCCACCCAGCACGGCGGTCGGCACGGTCCACTTGTTGAGCGGGATCTTGAAGATCTTGAAAATCCCTACACAGATGGCCGTATAGGTGAGAATAAGTAGCAAATCCATGGAGGGTTACCTATTTTTCAGTCTGTTCGAGCGTGGTCATACGGGCCTGCAGGGCGGCAAGTTCCTGCTTGAGTGCGGTGATTTCGTCTTCGTCTTTTTCAAGACGCTGACTGAACCCCCAGCCGCGATCGGGGCGATAGAGCGTGGCCCAGATCCAGAGGAAAGGCCAGAGTACGTGCAGGGTGAACAGGCTGACCCAGCCGGCCACATGAATGGCATCCTGGTGGGGGTGATTGCGATGCTTGGCGATTTCATACGGAATGTCGTGGATGACGATGACTCCATAGAACATGATCAAGACGACGAACACCAATATTCCCAGGGCAATGTAGTCAAGTACCATCGATTTCTCCCATCTAAGTCGCGAGGCCATACCCGGAGCCTGGCATTCACAATAATCGACTCATGATGACAGCATATTAGCAGATCGCAAGAGTGCAATCGGGGAGTTAGCTTGTCAGTACAGGCTAGGTTAACCGGTTGGTTATTTAACATGCACCGTCTAATTATTTCTATAAAATCAAGCAGGAAAGAGATTCGTATGTCTCGTAACAGAAAGGATGCGCGATGGAAAGGCGATACAGAATGAACCTCTGGCTGGGGCTGCTGCTCATGCTTGCCCAGGCCACGATGGCATGGGCCGCCGAACCCAGGCTGGAGCCGACCGTGCAGGAGCAGGCACAGACCCTGGTGCTGCTCCATGAACCCATCGTCATGCTCCAGGCCAAGTTTGGCAGTCTGGACGGGGCGGGCAGGGTCCGGCTGGTGCAGGAGCGGATCAAGCAGATGCAGGCCTCCGACCTTGAACAGCCGGTGACCCTGGTGAGCGCCAGGCGCTTCGGGCAGGACAGCCGGGAGTTTCTGGTCAATGGCAAGCGGATACTGGTGCTGGTGGAGGGGGATCTGGAAGCCCTCGACGAGCTGAGCCTGGATCAGGCGAGCGAGCGGGTCCGCCAGCGGCTCGACAAGGTACGGCTCAAGTACCTTGAGCTGCACTCGACCCCCTATCTGGTCAAGGCCAGCGGCATGGCGATCCTGGCCAGCCTGATCTTCTTCGGCCTCATCTGGGCGCTGCAATGGGGACATAGACGGCTCAGGAAGTGGCTCGCCAATCGCCTCCTGCTGCAGAAGGGATTGATCCCCCACCAGTGGCGTCAGGTGGCGGGCAACGTGGAAGTCCGCTTGCTCGGCCTGCTGACCCTGTTGCTGGTCTTCATGCTCACCTATGGCTGGCTTACCTATGTGCTTGGCCTCTTCCCCCAGACCCGTGCCTGGAGCGAGCGGCTGGGAGACTCCCTGTTTGCCCTGTGCGGCGACATGCTGGAGGGCATGATTGCGGCCATGCCGGGCCTGGTGACAGTGCTGCTTATAGCCATCATCACCCGCTTCTTCATCCGGATGCTGGCCATCCTCTTCGATCGCATCGAGCGGGGGCAGTTTCGCGTGCAGGGGCTGCATGCCGAGACCATAGGGGCCACCCGGCGGCTGCTCTCGGTGGTGATCTGGCTGTTTGCCCTGACCGTGGCCTACCCCTATCTGCCCGGTGCCAACTCCGACGCCTTCAAGGGGATCAGCGTCTTCTTCGGCCTCATGGTGACCCTGGGGTCGGCGGGCATCATGAACCATGCCATGAGCGGCCTGGTGCTCATCTACTCCCGCGCCCTGCGGCCCGGCGATCTGGTGCAGATTGGCGAAGTTGAGGGGATGGTGAGCGAGCTCAATGCTCTCTCCACCAAGCTGGTGACCCGTCAGGATCACGAGGTGACCCTGCCCAATGCCGTGGTGGTGGGGGGCAAGGTGGTGAACTTGACGCGGCTGGCGGGGGATAAGGGGGTCGCACTGCTGACCAAGGTGACTATCGGCTACGATGCGCCCTGGCGCCAGGTGCACGCCATGCTGGAGCTGGCGGCCCACCGCTGCACCCTGCTCAACCAGTCCGAGCCGCCCCTGGTGCGCCAGCTGAATCTGCAGGACTGGTATGTGGAATACGAGCTGCAGGTACGGATGAAGGCGGACCTGCTCCCCGCCGTGGTCAAGACCGAGCTTCACGGCCATATCCAGGACGTGTTCAACGAGTTCGGGGTGCAGATCATGTCCCCCAACTTCATCGCCCAGCCGGAGCAGGCGGTACTGGTGGCGAGGGAACATTGGTACCAGGCGCCCGCCGAGGCGCCAGGGACGACCAGCAAAGGGTAGCTCCCCGGAAAATGAAGAGGCCCGGCAGCAATGCCGGGCCTCTTGTCATGGGGAAAATGCAGTCTCGGGACTCAGCTCTCCTTGGCTTCCCTCAGTTGGGAGGGTCTGAACTTCACCAGGAAGGCCAGGGTGATGAAGGCGGTGCTCACCAGACCTATGATGGTGGAGACGTTCATCGCCAGCCCGAAGCCGATGGGGGCGTTGGCCAGGTAGGTGATCACCACGGCGGTCATGAAGATGGCGGGTATGGTGCAGATCCAGTGCAGCTTGCCCTCCTTGATGAGGTAGGCGGCTGCGGCCCACAGCATGATGACGGCTGTGGTCTGGTTGGCCCAGCCGAAGTAGCGCCAGATCACCCCGAACTCGGCCTTGGAGATGATGAAACCGAGGATGAACATGGGGATGGCGATCAGCAGTCGCTTGGCCAGCGGCTTCTGGGTCATCTTCAGGAAGTCCGCCACTATGAGGCGAGCACTGCGAAACGCGGTGTCACCTGAGGTGATGGGCAGGATCACCACGCCGAGGATGGCCAGGATGCCGCCCACGGTGCCGAGCAGGCTGGTGGAGACCTCGTGTACCACGGCCGCCGGGCCGCCGTTGGCCATGGTGGCGTTGAGCGCCTCCGTGCTGTCGTAGAAGGAGAGACCCAGGGTGCACCAGATGAGGGCGATGATCCCTTCACCTATCATGGCGCCGTAGAAGATGAAACGGCCGGACTTTTCGTTCTGCATGCAGCGCGCCATCAGCGGTGACTGGGTGGCGTGGAAGCCCGATACCGCGCCGCAGGCTATGGTGATGAACAGCAGCGGCCAGAGCGGCAGCTCGGTCGGGTGCAGGTTGGAAAAATCCATCCCGGTGTTGTAGAAGCCCTTGCCTGAGACGATGAGGCCTATGATGAGGCCGACCGACATGAACACCAGCAGGGCGCCGAAGATGGGGTAGAAGCGGCCGATGATCTTGTCGATGGGGACTATGGTGGCGAGGATGTAGTAGGCGAAGATCGCCACTATCCAGTAGACCAGATCGGTGGAGGTGAGGTTGGCCAGGAGACCCGCCGGGCTCAGCACGAAGACCACACCCACCAGCATCAGCAGCACCACGGCAAAGAGGTTCATGAAGTGCTTGGCGGCGGTGCCGAGGTGCTCGCCGACCACGGTCGGTACCGAGGCGCCTCTGGCGCGTACCGACAGCATGCCGGAGAAGTAGTCGTGGACCGCGCCGGCGAAGATGCAGCCGAACACTATCCAGAGCATGGCGACCGGACCATAGAGGGCACCGAGTATGGGGCCGAAGATGGGGCCGACGCCGGCGATGTTGAGCAGTTGCACCAGGTAGACCTTCTTGTCCGACATGGGGACATAGTCCACCCCGTCCGCCATGGTGATGGCGGGGGTCTTCAGTTCGGGTTTGGGCCCGAATATGCGCTCGACGAATTTGCCGTAGATGAAGTAGCCGGCGACAAGTAAGCCGACACAGAGGAAGAACCAGATCATTGCTACGCTCCTGCTTTGTTATTGTTTGGTGTGCGCAGCCAGTCTAGGTGGGGGCTTCTGTTAACGGCAGGTAAATGAGGGTGAGCGGCGACATGGCGATCCGGCGCACAGCGGGCGACCTTATTCCAGCCCCAGCTCGTCTTTCAGCTCCTTGAGATAGCGTCGGCTGACCGGCACCCGGGCACCGCTCGGGGTGACTATCTGGGCCAGCTGGTTTTCCAGCAACTGGATCTCGAAGATCGCGGTCGGGGCCACCAGGTACTGGCGGTGGCAGCGCAGCAGCGGGGTCTTCTCCTCCAGGGATTTCAAGGTGAGCTGGGTGTGAAACAGCTCCCCCTGGCAGGCGACGTGCACCCCGCCGAGATCCGAGAAGGCGTACTCCACCTGCGCTATGGGCAGCAGCCGCACCCGGTTGTGCAGATAGCCGGGAATGTGGCGAATGGCCGGTGTCAGCGCCGCCACCGGCTGGGGGCTGAGATCCTGCTTGAGGCGCGCCAGCGTCTTGGCGAGGCGGGCAGGTTCAACCGGTTTGAGCAGGTAGTCGAAGGCGTTCTCCTCGAAGGCCTGGATGGCATAGTCATCAAACGCCGTGACAAAGACGATGCGGGGCAGGGGGTCCAGCATGGCCACCAGCTCCATGCCGCTGAGCTTGGGCATCTGGATGTCGAGAAACACCACCTCCGGCTTGAGTCGCGCAATGAGGGAGAGCGCCTCTATGGCATTGGCGGCCGAGCCGAGGATCTCGATGTCGGGGTCGCTGCCGAGCAGCTCGGCTAGCTCCTCGCGGGCATAGGGTTCGTCGTCGACGATCAGGGTGCGGATCATGTCATCTCCTTGGAAGGGGAATCCGGCTGTCTGGGCAGGGTGAAAGAGACCCGGGTCCACTGCTCCGGCTCACACTGCACCTGGATGCCAAAGCGCTCGCCGAAGGCACTCTTGAGCCGCCTGTCCACAATGCTCATGCCAAGGCCGTCCCCTTGGGGACCCGGCTGCCAGGCTCCGGCATTGTCCTCCACGCAGAGGGTGACACTCTCTTGCCCCTCCTCGGCGAAGAGCCGGATCCGCCCCTGCTCCAGCAGGGAGCAGATCCCGTGCTTGATGGCATTCTCGATGAGGGGCTGCAGGGTGAAGCTTGGCAGTTGCATGTCGGCCAGGTGTGGCGGTATCTCGTTGATGACGGTCAGGCGCTCGCCAAAGCGGGCCTGCTCTATCTCCAGATAGGACTGGCAGTGCTCCTGCTCCTCCCGCAGCGTGGTCAAGCCACTCTGGCGCTTGAGGTTGTTGCGAAAGAAGCGGGAGAGGTGCAGCAGCAGCTCCCGCGCCCGGCCCGGATCGCGGCGGGTGATGGCACTGATGGTATTGAGGGTGTTGAACAGAAAATGGGGATTGATCTGCGCCTGCACCAGCTTGAGCTCGGACTGCACCAGCAGGCGCTGCTGCTGCTCCAGCCGGCCGGCCAGCAGCTGTTGCGACAACAGGTTGGCTATCCCTTCCCCCAGGGTGTGATTGATCTTGAGGAAGAGCCGCTTTTTGGGCTCGTAGAGCTTGATGGTGCCTATTACTCCTCTGTCTCCCTGCAGCGGGATCACCAGCACGGAGCCGAGCTGGCACTGGGGGGAGAGGCTGCAGCGATAGGGCTGACTATTGCCGTCGGCAAACAGCACCTTGTTCTGGGCTATGGCCTGCAGGGTGATGGCGGAGGTGATGGGGGTGCCCGGCTTGTGGTGATCCTCCCCGGTGCCGATGAAGGCGAGGATCTTGTCGGTGTCCGTGATGGCGACGGCGCCTACCCCGGTCTCCTCCTGCACTATGTGGGCTATCTTGCGGCTCGCCTCCGGAGTGAAACCCTGGGCCATGATCCCCAGGGTGCGGTTGGCGATGGTGAGCGCCTTGGCGGAGAAGACCCGGGAGAACTTCTCGTACATCCGCTGCTGGTCGCGGATCATGCTGATGAAGAGCGCCGCCCCGCAGGAGTTGGCGAGGATCATCGGGGTGGCTATGGTGCGCACCAGCTGCAGGGCCTGATCGAACGGGGTGGCGACCAGCAGTATGATCACCATCTGCAGGATCTCGGCGTAGAGGGTGGTGAAGAAGGCAATCCGGGGGGTGAACAGGGCATCCACCCGGTTCGTTCGCATCAGCCGCCAGTGCACCAGGCCCCCCAGCAGCCCCTCGCAGGTGGTGGAGATGGCGCAGGCGAGATCGGTAAAGCCCCCCAGGGTATAGCGATGCAGTCCCCCGGTCAGCCCTACCAGAAAGCCCACCATGGGGCCCCCCAGCAGCCCTCCCAGCACGGCGCCGACGGCGCGGGTATTGGCGATGGCATCGTCTATGTCCAGCCCCACATAGGTGCCCAGTATGCAGAAGCAGGAGAAGATGACGTATATCAGTATCTTGTGCGGAAGTCTGACCGAGTAGTTGGCCAGGGGGCGCAGCAAGGGACTCTTGGAGAAGAGGTAGGCAATGACCAGGCTGACGCTCATCTGCTGGAGCAGGGAGAGGACTAATTGCATAAAAAACCTTCCTCAAGAGTGATCCCGGGTCAGAGCGCCACCAGGGCGTATTGTGAGCAAGATCCCGTCCTGATGCAGGACGCGGCCCCATGGCGGGGGCAGTTTGCCAGAATGAAAAAATAAAACCATATAAAATCAGTACGTTAAATTGATATTTGTGTAACCGGGCGGAGCTTGATATTGCTGGAGTGAGCATGAATGTGCCCACTGGGTGCGCCACACGGAGGTGGCATGCTCCGCCCGGCCTTCGGCTGGGCGTTTTTTATCCAGCTCCAATGGCGGACGATTTTGAGGGGGCTCGAGCAATTATTCAGGTTTGTCCAATGAGTTATCCCCAGCTTCTGGGGATAACTCAGAAGGCGAAATAGTAGCAGACGCGTCGGCCCAGGTTGAAAAATGGCCGCTGCCCCTCATCCAGCTCCTCCTGCCTGAGGGTGGCTGTGATGCTTCTCCCATCTTCCCGCAGATCCATCATGGCCACGGCTTCCGGGCGCTGTCCCCTGATATAGGGTTGCACCTTGGGTTTGAGGGGCATGCTGGGTTCGGTCGAGAGCACCAGCGCCACCGTATCATCCTCCAGACGTACCAGGGATCCGGGCGGATAGACCCCCAGCACCTTTATCAACAATCTGACCAGATCTTGATCGAATCTCTTCTGGGACAACTTGTAGAGCTGGCCGATGGCCTGACTCGGCCCCGCCGGGTGGAGGCCGCTGCGCGGGTGCAGCAGCTCGTCGTAATAGTCCACCAGGCCGATGAGGCGGGCGAGGGGAGGTATCCTGTCCCCCTGAATGCCGAGGGGAAAGCCGCTGCCGTCCAGCCGCTCGTGATGGAGGTGGGCAACCTCGCGGATCCTGGGTTCGAAGGCCTGCCACTGGTTGAGCATCTCCAGCCCGTACTGGGGATGCATGTTGAGAAAATTCTGCTCGGCGCGGCTGAGCTCTCCCCGCTTCTGGGTGATCTGGCTCGGGATCCTGAGCTCGCCGATGTCGTGCAGCAGGCCGGCCAGCCCCGCCTCCTCGATCTCGATATGGCTCATGCCCAGCTCCCTTGCCATCAGCATGGCGATGAAGGCCACGCTCAGGCTGTGTTGCAGCAGGATGTCCGTGTGCTGGCTGCGGATGAGGTGCAGGCCCAGGGGCCCCTGGTGGTCGGCGAGGCGGGCGGCGACGGTGCGCACCATCTGGGCGGTATTGGCCAGTCCCTCGTCAGGCTTGAGATTGAGGGCACCGAGGGCATCGCGAAGGTCTGACAGGGATTGGCCGAATGCCTTGTCGGCGGTGCGCAGGGAACGGCGAAAGGCCTTTTCGTCGAATGCGGGTTCAGTCGGTGGGGCGGAGGCATCTTGCGCTGCCCCAGGATCGGGCGAAGGGGTCGGCTCGGCACGCAGCAGGGGCTCGACGGGGAGATCGCTCTTGTCGGGATCCACCATCAGCAGGGTGAGGTCGAGGTGGCGGATGATCTCGAGCTGCTGCTGGTCCTTGATCTTGAAGGCGTTGAACATGAAAGGGTGGCTGGTCCATCCCGTGGGGAGATGGATGTAGTGGCCGACTCTCAACTGCTCGATGGAGGCCTGGATCAGCGCCATAGACTCACTCTTCTGTCGAATTTGCCTATCAACAAGCTAGCAAAATTAAACAGATAGACAAACAAAAAAGCCCGCGCATGTGCGCGGGCTCTTGTCATCCTGGCCGGTTATCAGGCCTTGGATTTTTTCTTGCTGTCTACCTTGGTGTCGACTTTGGCCTCAACCTTGGTCGCTACCTGAGCTTCCTCGGTGAAGGGACGGCCGTAGTAGGTGTCCATCAGTATGGCTTTGAGCTCGGTGATCAGCGGGTAGCGCGGGTTGGCGCCGGTGCACTGGTCATCGAAGGCTTCCAGGGCCAGCTGGTCAACCTTGGCCAGGAAGTCGGTCTCGTTCACGCCGGCTTCACGGATGGAGGCCGGGATCCCCAGGGTCGCTTTCAGCTCGTCCAGCCAGGTCAGCAGCTTCTCGATCTTGGCCGCGGTGCGGTCACTGGCGGCAGTCAGACCCAGATGGTCGGCCACTTCGGCGTAGCGACGACGAGCCTGCGGACGGTCGTACTGGGAGAACGCGGTCTGCTTGGTCGGGTTGTCGTTCGCGTTGTAGCGGATGACGTTGCTGATCAGCAGGGCGTTGGCCAGGCCGTGGGGGATGTGGAACTCGGCACCCAGCTTGTGGGCCATGGAGTGGCACACACCCAGGAAGGCGTTGGCGAACGCGATACCGGCGATGGTCGCGGCGTTGTGCACCTTCTCGCGGGCAACCGGGTCGTTGGCACCGTTCTGGTAGCTGGAGGGCAGATACTCTTTCAGCAGTTTCAGGGCTTGCAGCGCCTGACCGTCGGAGTATTCGTTGGCCAGCACGGAGACATAGGCTTCCATGGCGTGGGTCACGGCATCGATACCGCCGAAGGCACACAGGGATTTGGGCATGCCCATGACCAGGTTGGCATCGACGATGGCCATGTTCGGGGTCAGCTCGTAGTCGGCCAGCGGGTACTTCATGCCGGTGGCGTCGTCGGTCACGACCGCAAACGGGGTCACTTCAGAACCGGTACCGGAAGTGGTGGTGATGCAGACCAGTTCGGCCTTCACGCCCATTTTCGGGAACTTGTAGATACGCTTGCGGATGTCCATGAAGCGCATGGCCAGGTCTTCGAACGCGGTGTCCGGGTGCTCGTACATGACCCACATGATCTTGGCGGCATCCATCGGTGAACCACCGCCCAGGGCGACGATCACGTCCGGCTTGAAGGAGTTCGCCATCTCGGCGCCCTTGCGAACCACGGACAGGGTGGGGTCGGCTTCCACTTCGTAGAAGATTTCCACTTCCATGTTCAGCTTCTTGAGCAGACGAACCACTTCATCGGCATAACCGTTGTTGAACAGGAAACGGTCGGTGACCACCATGGCGCGCTTCTTGCCTTCCAGGTCGCCCAGGGCGATCGGCAGGGAACCACGACGGAAGTAGATGGATTTCGGAAGTTTGTGCCACAGCATATTTTCTGCCCGTTTTGCGACTGTCTTCTTGTTGATCAGGTGCTTGGGACCGACGTTCTCGGAGATGGAGTTACCACTCCAGGAGCCGCAACCCAGGGTCAGGGACGGGGCGAGAGCGAAGTTGTACAGGTCACCGATACCGCCCTGGGTGGAGGGGGTGTTGATCAGGATACGGGCAGTCTTCATCTTGTCGCCGAAGTACTTGATGCGGTCGGCGTTGCGATCCTGGTCGGTGTAGAGGCCGGAGGTGTGGCCGATACCACCGATGTTGACCATGTCGCAGGCCATTTCGACGGCTTCTTCGAAGTTCTTGGCGCGGAACATACCCAAGGTCGGGGAGAGCTTCTCGTGAGCGAACTCGTCCTCTGCGCAGAGCTCCAGACCTTCACCGATGAGGATCTTGGTGGTGGCAGGCACAGTCACGCCGGCCATGGCAGCGATCTTGGTGGCGGGCTGGCCCACGATGTCGGCGTTCAGGGCGCCGTTGATCAGCAGCACCTTACGCACCTTGTCGGCTTCGTCCTTGGAGAGGATGTAGCCAGCGTGAGTCGCGAAACGCTCCTTGACCTGGTTGTAGATGGCGTCGACCACGATGACGGCCTGCTCGGACGCACAGACCACGCCGTTGTCGAAGGTCTTGGACATCAGGATGGAGGCGACGGCACGCTTGATGTCGGCGGTTTCGTCGATAACGATGGGTACGTTACCGGCGCCCACACCGATGGCGGGCTTGCCTGAGGAGTAGGCGGCCTTCACCATGCCCGGGCCACCGGTGGCCAGGATCAGGTTGATGTCGTTGTGCTTCATCAGGGCGTTGGAGAGTTCGACGGACGGTTGGTCGATCCAGCCGATGATGTTCTTCGGGGCACCGGCGGCGATGGCTGCATCCAGTACCAGCTTGGCAGCGGTATTGGTGGAGTTCTTGGCGCGGGGGTGCGGGGAGAAGATGATGGCGTTGCGGGTCTTCAGGGAGATGAGGGCCTTGAAGATAGCAGTGGAAGTCGGGTTGGTGGTCGGCACTATACCGCAGATGATGCCTACCGGCTCGGCGATGGTGATGGTGCCCATCTCGTCGTCCTGGCTCAGGATGCCGCAGGTCTTCTCGTCTTTGTAAGCGTTATAGATGTATTCGGAGGCGAAGTGGTTTTTGATGACCTTGTCTTCGATGATGCCCATGCCGGACTCAGCCACTGCCATCTGGGCCAGGGGAATACGGGCGTTGCTGGCGGCCAGGGCGGCGGCGCGGAAGACCTTGTCTACCTGCTCTTGCGAGAAGCTGGCGAATTCACGCTGGGCTTCTTTGACGCGGGCAACCAGTGCATCCAGTTCAGCCAAATTGGTTACTGCCATGTTTATCTCCTGATGATTTGAAAACTGTTTAGTAAGACCTTGGCAATGCCCGGCAATTATAGCCGCCCTGTCAAGGAGAGAATCACCATAACGGGGTATTTACATGCCTTACTAAATTGTTTTCTGGCTCGATTATAGAGCCGGGATGTGTCAGAAAAGATTGATCTGGATCATATGTAACAAAAGAACAAAAGAAATTTTGTTTCACCATCCCGGTCGGCCAGATGTTACGCATTTGTAGAGTAGAGCGCCCGGGGGATGAACACGAGGTGAACAGCCATTTTTGCGCCAGGTATCAAACCGTTGCCTCACATCCTCCCGCAGTTTCGCCGCTGGCAAGGAGGGCGGTGAGGCCAGTCCTGGTGGCGGCCCTTGCAAGCCTCTCGCCCTGATAGAGACGCCGGCGTTTCATTTCTGTTGGAAAAAGTGGTGGTTGTTTTCATCCAGCGCGGGCCTTTGTGCCGGGCTCTGGGGGCTGTTCGGCAAATCCCATGGCGACGCCTGTGTGGGGGCACGGCTTGCTGCATGGCCGCCCCGGGCAGATCGGGGTGAAGATAGGGCGCCAGTCTGGGGCGCGCTGTGGGGGTGAATAGGGGTTATCCCCTGGGGTCATCCAGATCAATCCATGAAAATGACGCTTTCCTGAAGGGAAATATGGTGATGACCGGGAGTTTCGACATAAAACGCCGCCACACTTTGCAAGCGTGTTAAATGGCATCCATGACAGTTAACAACTCGATATGTTGATTTTTATCGATTCATTAGAGGAACTAACTGAAAAGCCCCGGAAAGGGTGAGATTATTTGATTGGAGAAGGGAAATATCATGGTGTAAATTTACGCGCAGTTTGACGGGGATGGCCCTCAGTGGCCCGAATTGGTTCTGGATGGCGCTTATGGCAGCAATTGACTTCTCTTTATACCTGAAATTTTTCGTTGGCCTGTTTGCGATCATCAACCCGCTGGGTCTGTTGCCGGTCTTTGTGAGCCTGACGGGTCACATGCAACCGGATGAGCGCAGGAAGACCAACACCACGGCCCATATTGCCGTGATGATCATCCTCATGGTCTCCATGTGCATGGGGCAGCTGATCCTCGACGGTTTCGGCATCTCGCTCGCCTCGTTCCGCATTGCCGGCGGTTCGCTCATCACCCTGATCGCCTGGTCCATGTTGCAGGGCAAGCTGGGGGAGGTGAAGCACAACAAGCAGGAGAAGGGTGAACTGGCCGCACGCGAATCCATCGCCGTGGTGCCCCTGGCGCTGCCGCTGATGGCCGGCCCAGGGGCCATCTCATCCTCCATCGTCTATGCCAGCCAGAAGACCCTGCCCGAGCTGATGGGCATGTTCGTGGTGGTGATGGCCTTTGCCTACTGCTCCTGGCTCATCTTCCGTGCCGCCCCTCTGCTGTTCAAGCTGATGGGCAACACCGGCATCAACGTGGTGACCCGGATCATGGGTCTCATCATGATGTCTCTTGGCATTGAGATCATGGTGGCAGGGATCAAGGGAGTCTTTCCCGGATTGATGTGATTCAGGTCTGTTTTGTCGGAGCCGGTCCTCGTGACCGGCTTTTTATTGTTTCTTTTTTGTTAGTCATTTCCTAGAATCGAGCGGCTTTGTATAAAAAACGCCCATCACACGATATTTAAATGCTGAATAAATGGTTTAAAGCTGTTTTTTTGACCGCCAAAGCCGCCCCCACCTGATGATATCTGTTGCATTATCAGAATTGTCAGGGAATTATGCGGGCAGCGGGATTTTTATCTCGTGAATGGACAAATGCATGGAATGTTCTTGTTGGAGTATGGAAATGACTCATAGAAAAACAATTATTAATACCCTTTTATTGACTGCACTCTTTGGTGGCGCCACCCTGGCCCAGGCCGCCGACGTCCCCGCCGGCACCAAGCTCGCCCCCGAGCAGACTCTGGTGAAAGGCAATGGCTCCGAGCCAGCCACCCTGGATCCGCACAAGACCGAAGGAACGGTTGAATCCAATATTCTGCGCGATCTGTTCGAGGGTCTCGTCACCTCAGGCCCCAAGGGTGAAACCCTGCCCGGCGTCGCCGAGTCCTGGGAAACCAAGGACAACAAACACTTCGTGTTCCACCTGCGCAAAGATGCCAAGTGGTCCAACGGGGATCCGGTCACCGCCCATGATTTCGTCTTCGCCTTCCAGCGCGCGGTGGATCCCAAGACGGCTTCTCCTTACTCCTGGTACATGGAGATCCCGACCATAGTCAACGCTACCGACATCATTGGTGGCAAGAAACCGGCCGACACCCTGGGGGTGAAAGCCAGCGACGACTACACCTTCGAAGTCCAGCTGGAAAAGGCGGTGCCTTACTTCGTCAGCATGCTCTCCCACACCACCACCTACCCGGTGCCGAAGAAAGTGGTCGAGAAGTTTGGTGACAAGTGGACCCAGCCCGGCAATATGGTTTCCAACGGCGCCTATGTGCTGAAGGATTGGGTGGTCAACGAGCGCGTCGACGTCGAGCGCAACCCCAGCTACTGGAACAACGCCAAGACGGTGATCGAGAAGGTCACCTACCTGCCCATCCAGTCCACCAACGCCGAGCTGAACCGCTACCTGGCCGGTGAAGTCGATCTCACCTACAACATGCCCATCGAGCGCTTCAAGCAGATGAAGAAGGAGCACCCGAACGAGGTGCAGGTGAGCGGCTATGTGGGCACCTACTACTACCAGTACAACTTCAAGCACAAGCCGTTTGACGACGTGCGGGTGCGTACCGCGCTCTCCTACGCCATCGATCGCAACGTGATCGCCGACAAGGTGATGGGCAAGGGCGAGACTCCGGGTTACACCCTGGTGCCTGACTTCGTGGATGGCTTCAAGCCGGTGGCCCCGGCCTGGTCCAAGCTGACCCAGGCCGAGCGTGACGCCAAGGCGAAAGAGCTGTTGACCGAGGCCGGTTACGGCCCGGGCAAGCCGCTCAAGTTCGAGCTGCTCTACAACACGGACGACAACCACAAGAAGGTGGCCGTGGCCGTCGCCTCCATGTGGAAGAAGCTGGGCGTGCAGGTGAGCCTGGTGAACCAGGAGTGGAAGACCTACCTGGAAACCAAGAAGCAGGGTAACTTCGACGTGGGTCGCGCCGGCTGGATTGCGGACTACAACGAAGCCTCTTCCATGCTGGATCTGATGCAGACCACCCACGGCAACAACGACGGCAAGTACTCCAACACCGCCTTTGACAAGCTGATGAGCGAGTCCCGCAATCAGGTGGATGCGGATGCGCGCAACAAGCTCTATGTCCAGGCCGAAGATATCCTGGCCAAGGACATGCCGATCGCCCCCATCTATCAGTACGTGACCTCCCGCATGGTCAAGCCCTACGTGGGCGGCTACCCGGCCAACCCGCTGGACAACCTCTACAGCAAAGATATGTACATCATTGCTCACTGAGTAAAGAAACAAGTCGCATAACAAGCAGGCCCGCCGGACGGCGGGCCTTTATTACAACCGCGACCCTTTGGAAGCAGTACAGGACAGGAAATGTCTATGTTGAAATTCATCCTTAAACGTCTACTGGAAGCGATCCCGACTCTGCTGGTCTTGATCACCGTCTCCTTCTTCATGATGCGTTTCGCGCCGGGTAACCCCTTTACCAGCGAACGCGCCCTGCCGCCGGAAGTGCTTGCCAACATCGAGGCCAAATATGGCCTGGACAAGCCCATCGGCGTGCAATACCTCACCTATCTGGGCAATCTGGTCCAGGGGGATCTGGGGCCCTCCTTCAAATACAAGGATTTCACCGTCAACGATCTGGTGAGCCAGGCGCTGCCGGTCTCCGCCAAGATTGGTTCGGTCGCCTTCCTGCTGGCGGTGACGCTGGGAGTCACGTTCGGCACCATAGCGGCCTTGAAACAGAACACCCTCATCGACTATCTGCTGATGTCGTCGGCCATGGCCGGGGTGGTGATCCCCGGCTTCGTGCTGGCACCCTTGCTGGTGCTCTTCTTCAGCATCTACCTGGGCTGGTTCCCGGCGGGAGGCTGGCAGGGGGGCGGTGTGCAGTTCATGGTGCTGCCGGTGTTCGGCATGATGATGTACTACATCTCCGCCATCTCCCGCATCATGCGTGGCAGCATGATTGAGACCATGAACTCCAACTTCATCCGTACCGCCCGCGCCAAGGGGCTGCCGCTGCGCCATATCATCCTGAGACACGCGCTGCGTCCGGCCATGCTGCCGGTGGTCTCCTACCTGGGCCCGGCGTTCGTGGGCATCATCACCGGCTCCGTGGTCATCGAGACCATCTTCGGCCTGCCGGGGATTGGCCAGCTGTTCGTCAACGGTGCCCTCAACCGTGATTACTCCATGGTGCTCGGTCTGACCATTCTGGTCGGCGCCCTCACCATCACCTTTAACGCCGTGGTCGATATTCTCTATGCCGTCATCGATCCCAAGATCCGTTACTAAGCCGGGAGTACATCATGGTAGTCACAACTGAAAAGCGCGAAGCCGTCGAGGCGTTCGCCCAGAAAGTGGAAGTGGTGGAAGGACGCTCCCTGTGGAAGGATGCCCGTCGCCGTTTCCTGCGCAACAAGGCGGCCCTGACCAGCCTCATCATCCTGACCATCATTGGTCTGGCGGTGATCGTCGGGCCGCACCTGTCCCAATACACCTTCGACGATCCGGACTGGGGCGCCATGCAGGCCGCCCCTGACATGGAGACGGGGCACTGGTTCGGCACCGACAGCCTGGGGCGCGACTTGTTCGTGCGCACCCTGCTGGGTGGCCGCATCTCCCTCATGGTCGGCATCATGGGGGCCCTGGTGGCCGTCATCATAGGCACCCTGTATGGCGCCGCCTCCGGCTTCATCGGCGGCCGGGTCGACAGCCTGATGATGCGGGTGCTGGAGATCCTCAACGCCTTCCCCTTCATGTTCTTCGTGATCATGCTGGTGACCTTCTTCGGTCGCAATCTGGCCCTCATCTTCCTCGCCATAGGCGCGGTGAGCTGGCTCGACATGGCGCGGATCGTGCGCGGCCAGACCCTGAGCCTCAAGAGCAAGGAGTTCATCGAGGCGGCCCACGTCTGCGGCGTCTCCAAGTGGAAGATCATCACCCGTCACATCGTGCCGAACGTGCTCGGCATAGTGGCGGTCTACGCCACCCTGCTGGTGCCGGGCATGATCATGTTCGAATCCTTCCTGAGCTTCCTGGGGCTGGGGGTGCAAGAGCCCATGACCAGCTGGGGTGCCCTGCTGGATGAAGGCTCCAAGTCGATGGAAGTGGCCATCTGGCAACTCCTGTTCCCCGCCGGTTTCATGGTGGTGACCCTGTTCTGCTTCAACTTCCTCGGGGATGGTCTGCGTGATGCCCTGGATCCAAAGGATCGCTGACACCAAGGGACAGGCAAGACGCCAAGGGGCCATAAGACCCGTCCAGAGAACGCACTGCGTTCGGGATGGGCAGGCTGGCATCACGACAGCGCGATAAGGAGTGCTGATATGAAATTACTGGATGTGAAAGATCTGCGGGTCGAGTTCAAGACCCCGGACGGCAATGTGGTGGCGGTCAACGACCTCAACTTCTCCCTCTCTGCCGGCGAGACCCTGGGAATCGTCGGTGAGTCAGGCTCGGGCAAGTCCCAGACGGCCTTTGCCATCATGGGGCTGCTCGCCAAGAACGGCATCATTACCGGCTCGGCCAAGTTTCAGGGGGACGAGATCCTGAATCTGCCGGAGCACAAGCTCAACAAGATCCGCTCCGAGAAGATCGCCATGATCTTCCAGGACCCCATGACCTCCCTGAACCCCTATATGAAGGTGAAGGATCAGCTGATGGAAGTGCTGATGCTGCACAAGGGGGTGAGCAAGGCGGCAGCGTTCGAGGAGTCGGTGCGCATGCTGGACGCGGTGAAGATCCCCGAGTCACGCAAGCGGATGAACATGTACCCGCACGAGTTCTCCGGCGGCATGCGCCAGCGGGTGATGATCGCCATGGCGCTGCTGTGCCGGCCGCAACTGCTCATCGCCGACGAGCCGACCACGGCGCTGGACGTGACGGTGCAGGCCCAGATCATGACCCTGATGAACGAGCTCAAGCGGGAGTTCAACACCGCCATCGTCATGATCACCCACGATCTTGGCGTGGTGGCGGGCATCTGTGACAAGGTGCTGGTGATGTACGCCGGTCGCACCATGGAGTACGGCCGGGTCAACGACATCTTCTATCGCCCGAGCCACCCCTATACCGAAGGCTTGCTGCGCGCCATTCCCCGTCTCGATACCGAAGGGGAAGTGCTGCCCACCATACCGGGCAATCCGCCCAACCTGCTGCGTCTGCCCACCGGCTGCCCCTTCCAGGAGCGTTGCCACCGGGCGCACGAGATTTGCGGCCAGCAGTCACCCGTCCTGACCCCCTTCGGCGACGGACGGACAAGGGCCTGCCACTGGGTTTCGGATGCCATGATCAAGGGGGTGAACTGATGGGTACTGACAAGAAACTGCTGCTGGAAGTGTCTGACCTCAAGGTTCACTTCAGCATCAAGAGTGACAAGGCCTGGCCCTGGGCCAAGCCCTCCGCCCTGAAGGCGGTGGATGGCGTCACCCTGCGCCTCTACGAAGGGGAGACCCTGGGGGTGGTGGGGGAGTCCGGTTGCGGCAAGTCCACCTTCGCCCGGGCCCTGATCGGTCTGGTACCGGCCACCGACGGCAAGGTGGTGTGGCTGGGCCAGGATCTGACCAAGCTGGAGCAGGGGGCGCTGCGGGAGAAGCGCAAGGAGATCCAGATGATCTTCCAGGACCCGCTGGCCTCCTTGAACCCGCGCATGACCATAGGCGACATCATCGCCGAGCCCCTGGTCACCTTCTATCCCAATCTCTCCAGGGAGCAGGTGAAGGAGAAGGTGCGGGCCATGATGACCAAGGTGGGGCTGTTGCCCAACCTGGTGAACCGCTACCCCCACGAGTTCTCCGGCGGCCAGTGCCAGCGCATCGGCATCGCCAGGGCGCTGATCCTGGAGCCCAAGATGATCATCTGCGACGAGCCTGTCTCGGCGCTGGATGTCTCCATCCAGGCCCAGGTGGTGAACCTGCTCAAGTCCCTGCAAAAGGAGATGGGGCTCTCCCTCATCTTCATCGCCCACGACCTGTCCGTGGTCAAACACATCTCGGATCGGGTGCTGGTGATGTATCTGGGCAACGCGGTGGAGCTTGGCACCCGTCAGGAGATCTTCGCCAATCCCCTGCATCCCTACACCAAGGCGCTGATGTCGGCCGTGCCCATTCCGGATCCGGATCTGGAACGCAACAAGGTGATCCAGATCCTGGAGGGGGATCTGCCGTCCCCCATGAACCCGCCGTCCGGCTGCGTGTTCCGTACCCGCTGCCCGGTGGCGGGCCCCGAGTGCGCCAAGACCCGCCCCATGCTGGAGGGGAACTTCGATCACGCCGTCTCCTGCCTCAAGGTGGATCCGCTCTGAAGGCGAGGGCGTGAATGAGCATGCGGGGCACCCAGGTGGTGCCCCGTTTTATTTCCATTCGCGATGAAGATGCCCCTTGGCGCCACCTTTGGAGGCTGTTACTATCCGCCGCACAAGGGGAGTAACTTCTCGCCGGTTTGTCGTCATTACGGTGCACCCATATCCTGCAGTGCACCCGGCAGCCGGGCAGTCGATGAACATTGGCTGTAAGTGAGACCTTGCCGAGAGGCAAGGTGTATCTGCTCCAAACGCAAACCCACGCCTCTCGGTCGTGGGTTTTGTCGTTTTGGGAGAAGTGAAAATGGGTGAATGGTGGATGTGGACCGGTTTCTTCAGCATAGTGCTGGTCCTGTTGTGGATTGACATCCGCTTTGTCGGCGGCGGCAAGGCGCACAAGGTGTCCCTGAAAGAGGCGGGGATCTGGTCCCTCGTCTGGGTCAGCGTGGCCCTGCTGTTCAACCTGGCCATCTGGCTCTGGCTGGATCACAGTGCCGGGCGTGAGATCGCCAACGAGAAGGGGCTGGAGTTCCTCACCGGCTACCTCATCGAGAAGGCGCTGGCGGTGGACAACGTCTTCGTCTGGCTGATGCTGTTTGGCTACTTCGCCATTCCGGCCGAGCTGCAGCGCCGGGTGCTGCTCTACGGGGTACTGGGTGCCATCGTCATGCGTGCCGGCATGGTGTTCGCGGGCAGCTGGCTCATCGAGCAGTTCCACTGGATCCTCTACCTGTTTGGCGCCTTCCTGCTGCTGACCGGGGTCAAGATGCTGTGGGCCGCCGACAAGGAGCCGGATCTCGCCAACAACCCGCTGCTGGGCTGGATGCGTCGCCGCTTCAAGGTGACCGAGACCCTGGAGGGGGAGAACTTCTTCGTCTGGCGTGACGGAGTGCGCTATGCCACCCCGCTGCTGCTCATCCTGGTGCTGGTGGAGGTGAGCGATCTCATCTTCGCGGTGGACAGCATCCCGGCCATCTTCGCGGTGACCACGGATCCCTTCATCGTGCTGACCTCCAACATCTTCGCCATCATGGGCCTGCGCGCCATGTACTTCCTGCTGGCCGGCGTCGCCGAGCGCTTCGCCCTGCTGAAATACGGTCTGGCGCTGATCCTGATGTTCATCGGGGTCAAGATGCTGCTGCTCGACATCTTCAAGATCCCCACCGGCATCGCCTTGGGCGTGGTTGCGTTGATCCTACTTGCCTCCATGGGGCTCAGCCTCTGGGTGACCCGCAAGAAGGTGACCGATCAGAAGGCGGTGTAAGCACCCGCAAAAAAGGGCTCCCTCGGGAGCCCTTTTCATATCAGATCCGTGCTTAGCGCTTGATCTTCTTGGGGTTGGTGTAACCCCAGATGGTGTACATGTCCGCCAGCAGGGCGCCGTTGTACTCCTCCAGATCCGCCTGTTTCACCTCGGCCTCACCCTGACGGCCGAACAGCACCACCTCGTCACCGGGTTTCACCCCTTTGAGATCGGTCACGTCCACCATGATGGTGTTCATGGAGGTCTTGCCCACCACGGGCACCTTCTGGCCCTGGATCAGCACATAGGCCTTGTTGCTGAGCGCCCGGCGGTAGCCGTCGGAGTAACCGAGCGGCAGGTTGGCGAGCAGGGAGTCGCGCTTGAGGGTGAAGGTGCGGTCATAGCCGACTGTGTTGCCCGCCGGGTAGTGGTTCACCGAGGCGACCTGGGTCTTGAACGCCATCACCTTCTTGTATTCGGTGTAGGAGGGGATGGTGTCGCCGTAGATGATGCCGCCCGGGCGTACCATGTCAAAGTAGGCTTCCGGCACTTCCAGGGTGGCGAAGGAGTTGGCGGCATGTATGGTGAGCTTGCTGCGATCCAGCTTGCCCGCCTCGATCAGCCACTGGTAGTCCAGCTTGAACTGGGCCAGCCCCAGCTTGACGTCTTCTTTCTCTTCCACCGGGAAGTGGGTCATGATGCCGACCGGGGTGATCCCCTTGAGCTTGACCATGGCCAGGGCATCTTCCTTAGCGTCCGCCTGGCGCAGGTCGATGCCGTTGCGGCTCATGCCGGCGGAGTTCAGACCTATGTGCACCGGAATGTTGGTATGGTGGCGCTGGGCGATGTCGGCGATCCCCTTGGCGCTCTCCAGGCTGCCCACCAGCTCTTCCAGCTTGTAGGGCAGTGCCTGCTCAACTTCGGCCGGGGTAGCGGCACGGACCCGCATCAGACGGCCCTCGAAGCCCTTCTCGCGGGCCACCCGGGCCTCTTCATTGCTGGCGATGCCGATGCAGGGAATGCCCGCCTTGACCACGGAGGGGACCAGCAGATCGATGCCGTGACCGTAGGCGTCGGCCTTCATGATGGCGCAGATCTGCGGGCCCTTGTCGCCGAGACGATCCTTGAGGGTCTGGATGTTGTGCTCGAAGGCGGTCAAATCCACCTCCAGCCAGGCGTTGGCGGCGGTCTGCTCCTGACCGTTGCGGGTGTCGCTGGCCAGGGGCAGATAGGGGGCGGCGACGGCCTGGCCGGCGAGCAACCCGAAGACCAGGGTCGCGAGCAGGGTTTTCTTGTGCATGGGATGATACCTTCTTATTGTTGAGGTTGGGGGCGTCCGGGTGTGGACGCGAGCGTTAGTCGCCTGGGAATTTATTCGTATGTGGATGATATTTATCCATTTTTTATAATTTGACGACGGCGAGAGTGTATCTTATTGGCGCCATTCGTGGCACTTTTTGCAGGAAGAAAATATGCGTTTCGAGCTGCGTATCCCACCTTTGCTACTGTTTGTCGTCATCGCGCTCGCCATGTGGCTGGGAGCCGGAGATGACAGGGGGAGGGGCGTCTTGCTGATCCTGGCAGGAGCCCTGCTGCTGGTGGGCGCCGTGTTCGGCGGCGGGGCCTTGCTGCACTTTGCCCGTCAGCGCACCACGGTCAATCCCGTGCGCTTGCAGCAGAGCCGGGTGCTGGTGACCCGGGGGGTCTATCGCATCAGCCGCAACCCCATGTACCTGGGGCTGCTGTGTTGGTTGCTGGCGCTGGCCTGCTATCTCGGGGGCCCCTGGGTCTGGCTCGGGCCGCTGCTGTTGCTGGGCTGGCTCACCCGCTTCCAGATCCTGCCGGAGGAGCGTGCCCTGCGTGCCCGCTTCGGCATCCCCTATGTGCAGTACTGCCGGCGAGTGAGGCGCTGGTGCTGAGCACCAAACGAAAAAAGGCCCGCAGTTGCGGGCCTTTTGCCGGGTCTTCTTGACTCAAGCCTTGGCGAGTTCGCCCTCGGTCTGGGTCTCTCCCAGGCTGTCTTCCGTCTTGGCCACCACGCTGGCGGCGATGGCATTGCCCAGCACGTTGGTGGCGGAGCGCCCCATGTCCAGGAAGTGGTCTATGCCGAGCAGCAGCAGTATGCCGGCCTCCGGGATCTGGAACTGGTTCAGGGTGGCAGCGATCACCACCAGGGAGGCGCGCGGCACCCCGGCCATCCCCTTGGAGGTGACCATCAGCAGCAGCAGCATGGTGATCTGCTGGGCCATGCTGAGCTCGATGCCATAGGCCTGGGCGATGAACATCACCGCGAAGGTGCAGTACATCATGGAGCCGTCCAGGTTGAAGGAGTAGCCCATGGGCAGCACGAAGCTGGCGATGCGCTTGTCGCAGCCGAACTTCTCCAGCCTGTCCAGGGTCTTGGGATAGGCGGCCTCGGAGCTGGCGGTGGAGAAGGCGAGCAGGATGGGCTCGCGGATCATGGCCAGCAGGGTCAGGATGCGGCGGCGGATGAAGAGGCTGCCCATGGCGATGAGCAGCAGCCAGAGGCAGGCCAGGGCCAGGTAGAACTGGGCCATGAAGGTGCCATAGGTGGCGAGGATGCCGAGCCCCTCCTTGGCGACCATGGCGGCGATGGCGCCGAATACCGCGAACGGGGCGAAGTTCATCACGTAGCCGGTCACCTTCAGCATGATCTCGGCGCTGCTTGCCATCAGCTTGACCACGGGTTTGGCGGCATCCCCCAGGGCGGCGGCAGCCAGCCCGAAGAAGAGGGAGAAGACCACGATCTGCAGGATCTCGTTGGTGGCCATGGCCTCGATCACGCTTTTCGGGATGGCGTGGGTCACGAAGTCCTTGAGGGAGATGGCGGTGGCGGCCACCCCTGAGCTGGCGCCGTCATCGGGCAGGGAGAGGGAGAGGCCGACCCCGGGCTGCATCAGGTGGACCATCACCAGCCCCAGGGTCAGTGACATCAGGGAGGCCAGCATGAACCAGCCCAGGGTCTTGGCGCCGATGCGGCCCACGGTGCGGGTGTCGCCCATCTTGGCGATGCCGACCACCAGGGTAGTGAACACCAGGGGAGCGATGATCATCTTGATGAGGCGCAGGAAAATGTCGGTCAGCAGGGTGATGTCACTGGCAAAGGTGGCGGCCTGGGCCGGGGCAAACAGGCGATAGCCTTGCCCGGTAAAAATGCCAAGCAACATCGCAATGAGGATGGCAACGGTCAATTTGTTCATTTTCATGGGGGGACAGTCTCGATATGTGCAGTGCCTGTGCAGGTGGGGAGGGTACCACCTAAGTCCGTTTTTGTGATCCGGGCCATGGAATCCTGACAGCCGGTATGCTGGCAGCATGCCTAATCACGAAGGGGAAATCCAGCGACTTATATCAGAACTTTATGTTGCAATTAGTTGTATGTGATGTAGATCTTGTAAATTAATTATATTAATCACTGTTTATTTTCATCTTTGCCAGATAAATAGCTTCCAGGCTCTGGTCGTCCAATGGGGCTCTCCCCAGGGAGAAGATCAGCAGTGCCGAGGTGCGGTGCTCTACCTGCATCTCGTCCATGAAGGTGTCGGGTTCGTACTCATCGAAACCGAACCGGGGACGGGTCGGGGTGACCCTGACCGCATCCCGCGACAGGGTCAGCGACTGCACCTGCACCCAGGCATACCCCTGCGCCAGCGCCATCTCCCCCGCTCGCTTGAGCACGTACTTGCGGGCCGTCTCCCTGTCCACCAGATCGTTGCCCACAAACTCCAGCTGCCAGCGGGTCGCCCCGAGCCGGGTCTGGGAGAAGCCTGTCTGGCCGTTCCAGAAGGACTTCTCGCTGTCATAGGGGGTGGCGCAGCCGCCGAGCAGCAGCGAGCCGCACAGGACGAGGACGAACAAGAGGGGGGAGCTTGGTGACATGGTGCCGGCCCTTGGCAAAGAGGGTGTCACTACAGCACAGCACAGCCCACGAGACAATCGCCGGCCTGGGCGCCGCCGCGGAGAGGCAAAAAGAAAAGGCCTTGTCGTCTGACAAGGCCTTTCTCGGGGAATTTGGTCGGTGTGAGAGGATTCGAACCTCCGACCCTCTACACCCCATGCAGATGCGCTACCTGGCTGCGCTACACACCGACGGAGTCAGCTCGGCTGACGGGGAGGGAGTTTATGGAGATGCCCCGACCCTGTCAACAGGGGAAATCCCGGTTCGAGATCGTTTGCCTGCTTTGCGAGCAACTTCGGATCAAAGTGCGACCAGTGGTGCATTTTGTCGGCACCTCACCTCCGTCTTGCATGAAAAACGGCCGCCCGATGGGCGGCCGTCTGGTATCAGCGATGACGGGATCAGCGGTTGAAGGTCAGTCGCTTGCCCAAGACCTGATCGGTGACCTGACCGTTCTGCCAGGCGATTTGGCCGTTCACCAGGGTCATTTCGATGGTGCTCTGGAAGCGGTAGCCGTTGAAAGGGGACCAGCCGCACAGGTAGAGCAGGTTGCTGTCGTTGACCACATAGGGCTTGCCGAGATCCAGCAGCACCAGATCCGCGAAGTAGCCCTCGCGGATGTAGCCGCGATCCTGCACCTGGAAGCGCTCGGCCACCGCGTGGGAGGTCTTCTTGACGATGGTTTCCAGCGAGAAGACGCCGTTGTGGTAGAGCTCCAGCAGCGCCTGCAGGGAGTGCTGCACCAGGGGCACGCCGGACGGCGCCTTGAAGTAGCTGTTCTGCTTCTCTTCCCAGGTGTGGGGGGCGTGGTCGGTGGCGATGATGTCGAGCACGTCGTTGCGCACCGCATCCAGCAGGGCGTGCTGGTCGGCGGCGCTCTTCACCGCCGGGTTGCACTTGATTTGGCTGCCCAGGGTGTCGTAGTCCGCCTCGTTGAAGAAGAGGTGATGGACGCACACCTCGGCGGTGATGTTCTTGTCCTTGAGATCCTTCAGATCCGGGGTGGCGGTGAAGAGCGACAGCTCCTTGGCCGTGGTCAGGTGCAGCACGTGCAGCTTGGCGCCGTACTGCTTGGCCAGGGAGACCGCCATGCTGGAGGATTTGTAGCAGGCGTCGGCGCTGCGGATGCGGCCGTGCTCGCGCATCGGCACATCTTCGCCCCACTTGGCGCGGGCCTCGTCTTCCAGCACCTTGATGCTGGGGGTGTCCTCGCAGTGGGTGACTATCATCACCGGGCTCTCGCGGAAGATGGCCGCCAGTGTCTCCTGGTTGTCCACCAGCATGTTGCCGGTGGAGGCCCCCATGAAGATCTTGATGCCGCAGGACTGCTTGGGATCGAGCTTCTTGATCTCTTCCAGGTTGTCGTTGGTGGCACCCAGGTAGAAGCTGTAGTTGGCGGCGGCGGAGTTGGCGGCTATCTGGTATTTGGCTTCGAGGGCGTCGATGGTGGTGGTCTGGGGATTGACGTTGGGCATTTCCATGAAACTGGTGGTGCCACCGGCGACGGCGGCCCGGGATTCACTGGCGATGGTCCCCTTGTGGGTCAGGCCAGGCTCCCGGAAATGGACCTGATCATCGATCATCCCGGGGATGAGGTGACGGCCTGCGGCATCGATCACCACGGCATCGGGGGCACTGATGTCCGGGGCGATGCGGGCGATCCGCTCACCCTCGATCAAGACGTCGGAAGCATAGATGCGGCCTTCGTTGACCAGGGTGGCATTCTTGATAAGCAATTTGTTCATGGGGGGTTCCAGTTCCTTTGCCGATAATCCGGGGTCATAATATCGCAAACTGCACTTTCTCTGTAGCAAGGCCTGAGTAATGAAGTTATTTGTTAGAGATTTGACTGTGATCGATTCCAGCTATCTGTGCGAGCGTCGCGGCATGGTAGGGGAGAGCTGGCTGGTAGACATCGAGATGAGCGGCGAGCTCAACGAGATGAGCATGCTGCTGGATTTTGGGCGGGTGAAGAAGCTCGTCAAGTCGATCATCGATGAAGAGGTGGATCACAAGCTGCTGGTGCCGACCGAGAGCCCCCTGGTCCATGTCCACGCTCTGGATGGCGACGAGTGCACGGTGGATCTGCTGCGCCCGGGGCGCTCCATCCACCTGCGCTGCCCGGCCCAGGGCTTTGCCTTCATACCCGCGCCCCAGGTGGACAAGGAGTCGGTGACCCTCTATCTGCTGGCGGTGCTGGCCAAGCGCCTGCCCGGCAACATCAAGGATCTCTCCCTGACCCTGCGCCAGGAGAAGATAGAGGGCGCCTTCTACCACTACAGCCACGGCCTGAAGAAGCACGACGGCAACTGCCAGCGGATCGCCCACGGCCATCGCTCTCCGGTCGAGATCGAGGTGGACGGGGCGCGCGACGAGGAGCTGGAGCTGAACTGGGCCGAGCGCTGGGCCGACATCTACCTCGGCACCCAGGAGGACAAGGTGGCCCTCTCCGAGCTGGACTTGAGCGAGCTGGCCAAGGCCCACCTGGGGGAACACCACCTGGGCTTCAAGTACGTGGCGCCGCAAGGGCTGTTCCAGCTCGCCATGCCGGCCGCCGAGGTGGAGATGATAGACACGGACACCACCATAGAGCTGCTGGCCCACTATATCGCCCGCGAAGTGAAGAAGCTGGTGGGGGAGAAGTTCGTCAAGATTGTCGCCTATGAAGGGGTCGGCAAGGGCGCCATCGCCTACGCCTGATCTCCCTGCAAGCCGCCATAAAAACGAGGCCCCGCATCTGCGGGGCCTCGTCGTTTCACATGGCTCGGGGTGTCAGGCGCTGAGCCGGAAGCGCTGCACCAGCCCCTCCTGCTGCTCGGCCAGGGAGTCGAGCTGCTGGCTGGTCTCGGCGACCCGCTCTATGCCCTGATAGTTGAGATCCGAGATGTCCGAGATGCGGTTGAGGTTGGTGGCGATGTCGGCGCTGGTGGCCTGCTGCTGCTCGGCGGCGGAGGCTATCTGGCTCGACATGTCGCTGATGAGCACGACGATGCCCTGCACCTCCTCCATGGCGTTGTTGGCCTGGGAGCTCTGATCCACGCAGCTGTCCATCTCGCGGGAGCACTCCTGCATCACGTTGACCGCCCGGGCGACCCCCTGCTGCAGGTTCTCTATCATGGTCTGGATCTCGCTGGTGGACTGGGCGGTGCGACCGGCCAGGTTGCGCACCTCGTCCGCCACCACCGCAAAGCCGCGGCCCTGCTCGCCGGCCCGGGCCGCCTCGATGGCGGCGTTCAGCGCCAGCAGGTTGGTCTGCTCGGCGATGCCGCGGATGACGTCGAGGATGTTGCCAATCTGGCCGCTCATGGCGCTCACGTCGCCAATCACCTTGCCGGTCTGCTGCAGCTTGCCCGCCAGCTGGTGGGTGGTGGTGATGTTGCCAGCCATCACCTTGCGCCCCATCTCGGAGGCCTTCTCCACGTCCTGCACCCGCTCCAGGGTCTGGTTGGCGGCCTGGGCCACCTCCCGCACCGAGGCCTCCATCTGGGTCATGGCGGCGGCGACCGAGGCGGTCTCCTGACGCTGTTTCTCCAGATCCGCCCGCACCGATTCGGTGGTGTGGCGGTTGTCGTGGGCGGCGCTGTTGAGCTGGGTCGAAGCCTGGGAGAGCTGCCTGAGCACGTCTCCCATCTGCTGGATCAGCAGGTTGATCTGGCTGGCGAGCTGGCCGAACTCGTTCTGGCTCTTGAAGCCGACCCGCTGGGTCATGTCACCCTGGGTCACCTCGGTCAGTACCCGCAGCAGCTCTTTCAGGGGGCGGCGGATGGCCTTGCCGAGGGTGAAGGCCACCAGGATGGCGACGAAGATGGCGATGACTATGCTGATCCCCTGGGTCAGGGTGCTCTGGGTCTGCACCCGATCGGAGGCCCTGATGCTGGCGTTCATCAGCTGCTGGCTCTGGGCGGTGATCCCCTCCAGCTTGTTCTGGATGCTGACGATGAGCTGGCTCGCCTGCTTGCTCTGCTCGCGCATGCTCTGCTGCTGCTTCATCAGCGCCAGGTACTGGGCGAGCACCCCCTCATTGGCGGTGGTGTCGCGCACGAAGCCATGGACGTAGTGGCCCATGTTGTTGTCGAACTCCTTGAGCTCCCCCTGGAGATCCTTGATGGTGCTGTTGAAGCCCTCGATCTGCATCTTGTTGCGCTTGAGCGCCGCTTCGATGGGGGCGGGGATGCTCTGGTTGAGGGCATCCATGGTGGAGAGCTCGATGGCGGAGAGCTTGGTGGTCAGGGTCTCGGAGAGCATCTTGATGAAGCTGTCGTCGACGGTGACCATCATGTCGCCGAGGTTCTTCTTGAACTGGGGCAGGCTGACCTGGAACTGGCCCTTGGCCTGGTTGACCTTGTGCAGCCGGGTGAGCAGGGCCTCGTGCTCGGTGGGCAGGGTCTGGGTCAGCTGCAGGTAGTCAGCCACCAGCTTGTCGAGGGCTGTCATCTCCCCCTGCAATTCGGGGTGCGCCGCCACCTGTTGCCTGAGGGTCGTCAGCATCTTGTCGACCTGGCCCTTGGCCTGCTGCAGCTCGGCCACTTCCGCCGGCAGTTGCTTGGGATCCTGCTCGGTCAGCACGTCGGTGAGCCACTTGTTGGCGCTGAGCAGGCTGATCTGGGTCTGGCTGCTGGCGATCACCAGCGGCATGGACTCTTGTGTTACCTGGTCCAGGGCATCGCTGAGTTCGCTCTGGCCGCGAAAGGTCAGTACCGCGCTGGCGACCATGACGGCGACCAGGATGGCAAAGCCCAGATAGACTCTCTGTAAGATCGAGAGGTCTGACATTGTTTGTTTCATTATTGTCCCGCTGTCTATGCAAAAGTCCCTTGCCTGAGTACCCCGTCCCTTTGGTACCCTGCATGCCCTCACGGGGAATGCCGCTGGGGTACTCGGGACGTCATCCTCACTATCGGTATTCTTCACAATAACTGAAGTGATTGGGACAACGGCTGTGTCAAATGTCGGCTTGTGTCACACTTGGCGGGCTGTGGCGACATTTTTGGGAGTCGCTTGAGTTTTGCATTGAATTTTCTTTTTCATATAAAGGAGTTACCCATGGCGCAAGAAACCATTTTCAGCAAAATCATCCGCAAGGAGATCCCCGCCGACATCCTTTATCAAGACGATCTGGTGACCGCGTTCCGGGACATCCAACCCAAGGCCAAGACCCACATTCTGATCGTGCCCAATGTGCTGATCCCCACCGTCAACGACGTGGAAGCGGATCACGAGCTGGCGCTCGGCCGCATGTTCACCGTGGCCCGCAAGCTGGCGGCGGATGCCGGGATCGCCGAGGACGGCTATCGCCTCATCATGAACTGCAACCGCCACGGCGGGCAGGAGGTCTACCACATCCACCTGCACCTGGTGGGTGGCCAGCCGCTGGGACCCCTGCTCAGCCTGTGATGCGTCCCGCCTCATTGACCGGCCTGCTGTTGGCCGGTCTGCTGCTGGGCGGCTGCGCCTCCCGCTGGCAAGATCTCTTCGTCTCCTATTCCGATCAGATGGTGCCCCTGCGCAACCAGCTGCTGCTGGGTCATGCCGACGAGGCCCTGCCGAAGGTGCGGGAATCGACCCCGGGGGACGACACCTATGTGCTGGATCAGCTGGAGAGAGGGCGCATCGCCTGGCTGGCGGGTCAGGACGGGGTCAGCAAGCAGGGCTTTGCCGCCGCCGACAGCCGGCTCGCCTGGGAAGACAATCAGGCCCAGTACCGGCTGAGTCAGGGGCTGGCCCAGGCGGGCAGCCTGCTCACCAACGATCAGACCATGGCCTACCGGGCGCCGGACTACGAGCGCACCATGCTGCACCACTATCTGGCGCTGAACTACCTGCAACGGGGGGATGCCGAGGGGGCCCTGGTGGAGGTGCGCCGCGCCAACCAGGTACAGGAGCGGGCGCTCAAGGCGCGGGCCGACGAGGTGCGCAAGGCCAAGGAAGAGAGCGAAGAGGCCGAGGCTGATACCGCAGCAGAAGGGGAGATGCGCCAGCTGATGTCGCGCGGGGCGCCCGAGCTCGATCGCCTGATAGGTCAGGTGAAAAACGGTTTCCAGAACGCCTACACCTTCTATTTCTCCGGCGTGCTCTACGAGGCGGCCGGGGAGCTCAACGACGCCTGGGTGGACTATCAGCGCGGCTACCAGATAGCGCCGGACAACCAGAGCCTGCAGGATGCCTTGCTGCGCCTGGCCCGGCTTCGCGGCTCCGTGGACGAGCTCAAGGAGACAGAGAAAAGGGTGGGCCGCAAGGCGCCGCCGCTGGCCAGGGATCAGGGCCAGCTGGTGGTGCTGTTTGAAGATGGCCTGATCCCGGCGCGGCGGGAGATCTTCCTGCCCCTGCCGATTTCCACCTCCAGCGGCGATTTTCGTACCTTCACCGTGGCGGTACCCTATTACGACAACAGGGCCAGCGACACCGGCCCGCTGACGGTGTCGGTGGGTAAGCGAGTCGAACAGACCAGCGAGCTGGTCAGACTGGAGGCGCTGGCGGCCAAGGATCTGCAGGAGCGGCTGCCCGGCATGCTGACCCGTCAGGCGCTGCGGCTGGTGGCCAAGGAGCAGCTCAGACGCTCCGCCGCCAAGGAGGGGGGGGATGTGGGCAACATACTGGTGGGGATCTTCAACACCCTCTCGGAGCGGGCCGATACCCGCAGCTGGCTGACCCTGCCCGCCGAGGCATCGAGCTGGCAGGGAATGGTCCCGGCCGGGGAGGTGCAACTCCGGCTGGGGGCGGGCAGCGCCATGCGCACCCTGCCCCTCACAGTGCACGCCGGCCGCACCACGCTCGTCTGGGTGCAGCGTCTCGGCGCCGGATTGAGCACCCGGGTGATGCCCCTCTAAGGGGAACCGGATATGGCAACACAGATGAATGACCGGTCAGGCCCCTGGCCGCCGGCAAGGAGAGCAAGATGAAAGCACATGGCTTGGCCCTCGGGCTGGTACTGCTGCTGGCGGGCTGCGCCACCAACACCTCTGGGGTGGCGCTCTATGGCGCGCCCGGGGCGGCGGCGGTGGCCGAGCAGCATCAGAACGTCAATGTCACCCTGACCGAGCTCAGCCGCCGTCAGCAAAACGGCCTGCTGCAGGTCAACGTGGCCGCCACCAGCACCCAGCGCGGCGACAACAAGCTGCAATACCTGTTCTATTGGTATGATGACGCCGGGCAGGAGGTGGCCAGCGATGGCCGCGGCTGGACCCCCATCAAGCTGCATGGCTACCAGACCCGCACCCTGTCCGCCCTGGCGCCGAGCCCGGCCGCCCGGGGCTACCGGATTTACGTACGCGAAGTGATTGAGGAATCGAACTGATGAGAATGAACCATGCCCTGCTGATCCTGACTTCTGCCCTGCTGCTGGGGGGCTGCTCCAGCACCACAGTCAGCTATGGCGACGCGACCGAGACAGAGACGGTGACAGTGGATTACGGCTCCTCCGACTTGCAGGCCATCGCCGACAAGATGGCGGACTCCATGCTGGCCTCGCCGGTCACGGGCGAGATCACCGCAGGGGGCCGTCCCGTGATGTTCATGGACTCCATCCGCAACAAGACCTCGGAGCACATCGACACCGAGGCCATCACAGACACCATCCGCACCAAGCTGCTGCGCGCCGGCAAGTTCCGCTTCGTGGACATGAGCAAGGTGAGCGCGGTCAAGCAGCAGCTCGAGTACCAGCAGAGCAGCGGCATGGTGGATCCCGCCTCCATGGTGCGCCTTGGCAAGCAGACCGGCGCCCGCTATATGGTCTATGGCAACCTGGCCAGCATCGTCAAGGACAACGGCAAGGTGAAGGACGTCTACTACCAGATGACCATGAACCTGATGGATCTGGAGAATGGCGAGCTGCTGTGGGCCGATCAGAAAGAGATCCGCAAGCAGGCGAAGACCTCCACCTTTGGCTGGTGAGGCGACCCGGCAGCAGGGGGATCTGGCGGAGCTGAGCCTGCTGGCCAGCCTGCCGGCCCCCTGGAACCAGGGGCGCCTTGAGCCACTGGCGAGCGGCCTGACCAACGGCAACTACCGGCTGCACCTCCCCTCGGGGCAGAGCGGCTTCCTGCGGCGCGGCCACCCGGATCCGGTCCGGCTCGGCATCGACAGGGCCACCGAGTGGCAGCTCTATCAGGGGGCCGTGGGGCAGGGGCTGGCCTTGCCCTGTCATCACGGCGATCCCGCCACCGGCCTGATGCTGCTGGCGTGGTGCGACGAGCCGAACTGGGCCGAGCAGGCGCCGCCCCTCGCCGAGCAACCGCCCTTGATGGCGGAGGTGCTGGCGCGGCTGCATCGCCTGCCGCTGCCCCGGGTGGTGATGGCGGTGCGGGCCCACAGCGCCGGCTATCGCGGCCGCCTGGCCCGGATCCCGGACTGGCTGCCGGCGCTGGAGCGGGCCCTGCTCGCGAGCCGGGAGCCGGACGACTGCTGGCTCCCTTGCCATCACGATCTCAATCCGGCTAACTTGTTGGGCCACAGACCCTGGGTCATCGACTGGGAGTACGGCGCCGCCGGCCATCCCGGCTTCGAGCTGGCCAGCATACAGCGCACCCATGGCTGGAGCGAAGAGCTGCGGTGCCAGTTGGAGAGCTGCTATCTTGAAGGCAGGGGAGGCGCTCATAAGCTGCTCAATGGCAAGGGATTCCAGGCCGATGCCTTCCTGCCCTGGGTCGATTACATCGGCCTGTTGTGGGCGCTGCTGATGGCGGAGCAGCAACCCGGGCCCGACTATCAGGCCCTCATCGACACCAACCGCCAGCGCCTGGAGTGAGTCCGGGCAAGGGCCAGCGCGACGCTTATTTTCTACGACTTGGAGGCATGCATGGTGACCAGATTCTCATGGCGTCAACCCCGCAGCTGGAGCCTGCTGCTGCTCTGCCTGCTGCTGACCGGCTGCGCGACCCGGGTGATCTACTACTGGCTCGACTCGGCCATCGTCTGGCAACTGGACGACTACTTCTCCCTGGACCGCAGCCAGAAGACCCTGCTGGACAGGGAGGTGAAGGGGCTCATGGCCTGGCATCGCCAGCACGAGCTGCCCATCTATGCCCGGGATCTCGATGCCCTGGCGAGGGCGGTGGCCAGCCCCATGACCCCGGCCCAGGTCACCCTGCACCTGGATCGCACCCAGGCCAGCCTGACCCGCACCCTGGAGAACGCCATTCCCCGCACCGTGCGCCTCGCCAGCACCCTGACCGATGCCCAGGTGGCGCGCTTCATGACCGACCGGGTGAAGCGCCAGCAGGAGCGCAAGCATGATTTCGCCACCGAACCCAAGGCGCAGATGCTCAAGGAGTTTCGGGAGAAGATGAACGAGCGGCTGGTGTTCTGGATTGGCAAGGTGAAGCCGGCCCAGGAGCCGCTCATCGCCCAGTGGGCCGAGTGGCAATACGAGATGATGCCCCCCTGGCTGGAGTTCCAGGAGGCCTGGACCAAGGAGCTGGAGCGGCTGATGAAGCAGCGCCAGAGCCCGGACTTCGGCAGGGAGCTGACCCGCCTGCTGCAACAGGGGGACGGCCTGATGGATGGCCGCTTCACCGGTTACACCGACCAGTCACGGCAGCGCACCATACAGTGGCTCAGCGCCCTCAGCCAGTCGATGGATCTCTCCCAGCGCGCCCACCTCTATACCCTGCTCAAGGACTATGCCGAGGACTTCGAGGCCATGACCCGCAGCCGCTGATTGACAGGACCCGCCCTTGTCCTTGTGGGGGGGCTATGGTAGTTTGCCCTTTCTATTATTCGGGAATTAACTTTTTGAGTCTGCTGGACAAAGTGAAACTGGCGGCGATGACCCTGCTCATCGCGCTCACTCTGCTGCTCTCTACCGTTTCGGTGGAGGGGCTCAAGGTTCCCGCTTCCCAGCACGCCGCCCAGCTGATGGGGGAGGCCGCGGACTCCGCCGACGGCGCCCGGATCCAGCACGGCGCCAGCGACAGCGACGACGGTGTCGTCAAGTTTATCGGCTCCCACCAGAGTCACCTGCTGCGCCTCGAGCACTCCCTGAGCCGGGATCATCAGCCCGGCAGCGTGGTCTACGAGCTGGTCATGAGCTGGGCCCAGCAGGCCATACTGTTGCTGCTGTGCGGCCTGCTGCTCTACGCCGCCCTCTTCTACCCGAGGACGAGCTTTCGCGATCACTTCGCCAGCATCCACCGGCGCCGCCTGCAGCGCCGGCACCTGCAATACCGCTTCTCCCAGAGCTTCCTCGCCTGACCCCGATGGGGTCAGTCTGCCTGCTGTTGCCTCATCTCCTCTCTGTTGCTGTTCACTTTTAGTGAACGGCTAGGCTGTCTTGTTTCATTTTTTTGCACGGTGCGACCCGGTGTCGCCCTTGCCATCGCCTGACAGAGGCCGATTTCATGAGAAAAAAGAGTCATACCATATTGAACCGCATGAGCCTGTGGCAGTACGCCCTGCTGCTGCTGATGCTGCTCACCTTCACCTTCTACTCCCTGCCCACCTTCTTCGGTGAGCAACCCTCCCTGGGCCTCCATGGCCAGAGCCACCTGAGCGGGGCGCAGCAGCGCCTGCTGCAGGAGCACCAGATAGCGCCCCAGCTGCAGATCGAGCAGAAGGAGCGGGTAGAGCTGGTGTTCGCTACCCAGGCCGAGCAGCAGCGGGCCAAGCAGTTGCTGGAGCAGCAGGGGGTGGACAGCGCCGCCCTCACCCTGGAGTTTCACTCCAATGCCCCGACCTGGATAAGCCGGCTCGGCGCCGATCCCATCAAGCTCGGGCTGGACTTGCGCGGCGGCTCCCAGCTGCTGATCGGGGTCGACGTGGACTTTGTCATCGACAACCAGACCAAGAACCTGGTGGATACCCTGCGCACCCGCTTCCGCGAGGCCAACCTGCGCGGCGCCAGCGTGATGCGCACCGCCCAGGGGGCCCTGGCCGTCACCCTGCCGGACGTCGACGGGCAGGAGGGCTGGCTCAATATCATCAAGGAGAGCGCCGGCACCCGTCAGGATCAGTGGAAGCTCTCCCGCTCCGGCAATGAGCTCAAGCTGGTGCTGAGCGACGCAGAGCGCACCCTGCTGGTGAACAACGCCGTGACCCAGAACCTGTCGATCCTCAAGAAGCGGATCAACGAGCTCGGCATCGTCGAGGCCTCGGTCCAGCGTCAGGGTCAGGACGGCATCCGCATCGAGCTGCCCGGGGTGCACAACCCCAAGCAGGCGAAAGAGGTGATAGGCGCCACCGCATCCCTGGCCTTCTACGAAGCCAAGGCCGACAGCCGCTTCTTCATGGCGGATCGCAGCGGCCAGGCGGTCGGTCTGGCCCGCAAGCCGGTGCTGAGCGGCGAGCACATCGTCGATGCCCGCGCCAACATGGGGGAGATGGGTCAGCCCCAGGTCAACATAGTGCTCGACACCCTGGGTGGCAGCAAGATGAACCAGTTCAGCCGCCAGCACGTGGGCAAGCCCATGGCCACCGTCTTCACCGAGTACAAGACCAACGCCGAGGGCAAGCTTCGGGCCCGAAGCGAGGTGATCAACGTCGCCACCATCCAGACCGCCCTTGGCAACCAGTTCCGCATCACCGGGATTGGCAGCCTGCCGGAGGCCCAGGAGCTGGCCATGCTGCTGCGGGCCGGCGCCCTCACCGCGCCGCTCAAGATCCTGGAGGAGCGCAGCATAGGCCCGACCCTGGGCTTGCAGAACATAGAGGCGGGCTTCACCGCCCTGGCGTTCGGCATGGCGGGCATGATGCTGTTCATGATGGCCTGGTATCGCAAGTTCGGCTGGGTCGCCATCACGGCGCTCATCGGCAACCTGCTGATGCAGGTGGGGATGCTGGCGGTGCTGCCGGGGGCCGTGCTGACCCTGCCCGGGATCGCCGGCCTGGTGCTGACAGTGGGCATGGCGGTGGATACCCATGTGCTGATTTTTGAGCGGATCAAGGACAGGCTGCGGGAGGGGGGCTCCTTGGCCAACGCCATCGACTTTGGCTATCGCTCGGCGTTTCGCACCATCTTCGATGCCAACATCACCACCCTCATCTGCGCCGTGGTGCTCTACGCCATCGGCTCCGGGCCGCTGCAGGGCTTCTCCATCACCCTGATCCTGGGGCTCATCTCCAGCATGGTGACCGGCATCTGGGGCACCCGCGCCATCATCAACCCCCTGTGGGGCAACAGCCGCGCCAAGCTGCTGAGGGTATGACCATGACTGACCACCTGTGTCATGACACCGCGCGTTCGAGCCTGCTCCGCGCCACTCGCTTCCTTGCGGGAAGCCAGCACCAACTGTCGAGGGAAGAAGAATGCTGAGAATGATCATTGCCATGGGCCTGACCCGCTGGCGTTACATCGGGATGTGGGCCTCGGTGCTGCTGACGGTGGCGAGCATCGCCGTGCTCGCCATCAACGGGCTCTCCCTCGGGCTCGACTTCACCGGCGGCATACTGCTGGAGTTTCGCATCCAGACCCTGAAGGAGGCCCACGAGCTCAACGCCCTGCTGAGCGCCCCCCTGGCGGGGGCGGTGGAGCTGCACGGCGCCGGCGTGCCCGGCGAGTGGCTCATCAAGCTGCCTCCCCACGAGTTGCCCTGGGCGGCGGAGGATCTCGCGACCATGCTGGGGCAGCAACTCGCCCTGCCGGTGGAGCTGCTGCGCACCACCATAGTGGGCCCCCAGGTGGGCGCCGAGCTGTTCCAGCAGGGGATGCTGGCGGTGCTGGTGGCGTCGCTGGCCATCTCCGCCTACCTGGCGGTGCGCTTCGAGTGGCGCCAGGCCATCGGCATCCTGGTCTCTGTGCTGCACGACGGTCTGGTAGCCCTGGGGCTGCTGGCGCTGTTCAACATCGAGTTCGACCTCAACGTCATCGCCGGTCTGATGGCGGTGATCGGCTACTCCCTCAACGACAGCATCGTCATCTCGGACCGGTTGCGTGACCTGCTCGGCTCGCGCACCCAGATGGGGATCCACGACTGCTCCGATGTGGCCATCAAGGCTACCTTCAGCCGCACCATGATCACCTCGGGCACCACATTGTTCACCGTGGGGGCCCTGCTGCTGTTCGGTGGCGACGCCCTGTTCGGCTTCTCCTTCACCCTGTTCGCCGGCATCCTGGTGGGCACCATCTCCTCCATCACGGTCGCCTCGACCGTGCAGGAGCTGCTGGGACTCTCCCCCCAGGCCTACCAGAAGAAAGAGGAGGCGCTGGCGGAGGCGGCATGACCCCGCCACCCTGCATGCAAAACGGGCCCGAGGGCCCGTTTTTTTTATGCGCGTTTGGCGAAGCGGCTCAGAAGCCGGAGCCCGGTTGGCGCAAGAACTCGGCCTCCTTCGGGGTGCTGGTGCGCCCCAGAATGGCGTTGCGGTGGGGGAAGCGGCCAAAGCGCTGAACGATCACCTGATGGCGGCGGGCGAAGTCGGCGAATCCCTCGAAGGTCTCGCGCGCCTGGCCGTCCCCCTGCTCGGCCGCCAGCGCCTCGAACAGGGCCACGCTTCTGGCCTGCTGCTCCCGGGACTCCGCATGCTCCAGCGGCAGGTAGAAGAAGACCCGCGCCAGCGGGGAGAGGGCCTTGTCCGCGCCAAGGGAGAGGCCCCTGAGGCAGAGATCCCGGGCCTTGGCATCCTGGGCAAAGGCCGCGGGCGTGCCACGATGAAGGTTGCGCGGCAGCTGGTCCAGCAGCAGGATCAGCGCCAGCCTGCCCACCGGCACCTCGGCCCAGTGGGCGAGCTCCCCCTCGGCGGCGGCCTGTGCCAGCTCGCCAAAGCGGTGTGCCAGCAGCGCGTCCGTCTCGCTGCTCTTGCCCCACCAGAGGGGGGCTTGCCGGGCGGCGCGGGGAGCGTCGCCTGAGTCGTCGCCAAACCAGAAATCGAGCAGGGGTTGCCAGGGTTGCATGGGTACTCCTTGGGCCTGGGGCCTTCAGGTGAAACAAGGCCGGTTGACCCTGTCATGGGGGGCTGCCGAAAGGGCGGCTTCTCGCTACACTGTGCCATCTTTTGCCTGAAATGCGGAACCCCAGATGAGCAAGGTCGTCGCCAGACCACCTGGGAAGAACGCCGTGCTGCCTGGGGAGATGTTTCCCACTGATATAAGGAATACCTGATATGGCCGGAACCAGTCTGTTGGCCCTGCTCGACGATATTGCCAGCGTGCTCGATGACGTGGCCCTGATGACCAAGATGGCGGCCAAGAAGACCGCCGGTGTGCTGGGGGACGATCTTGCTCTCAATGCGGAGCAGGTCTCCGGGGTGCGGGCCGAGCGGGAGCTGCCCGTGGTGTGGAAGGTGGCCAAGGGCTCGTTTCGCAACAAGCTGATCCTGGTGCCCGCCGCCATCGCCATCAGCGCCCTGATCCCTTGGCTCATCACCCCCTTGCTGATGCTGGGGGGCGCCTACCTCTGCTTCGAGGGGGCCGAGAAGCTGGCCCACAAGTTCCTGCCCCACGACAGCGGCGAGACGGCCTCGTCGGCGCAGGCGATCCCGGACGATCTGGAGGCCTTCGAGCAGCAGAAGATAAAGGGGGCCATTCGCACCGACTTCATCCTCTCCGCCGAGATCATCGTCATCGCCCTCGGCACAGTGCAGGGCTCGAGCCTGGGCCTGCAGATTGCCGTGGTGGCGGGCATAGCCCTGCTGATGACGGTGGGGGTCTACGGCCTGGTGGGGCTCATCGTCAAGCTCGACGACATCGGTCTGCACCTGCTGCAAAAACCGGATGCCGGCGCCCTGCGCCGGGCAGTGGGGCGGGGGCTGCTGGTAACGGCGCCCCGGCTGATGCACCTGCTGGCCCTGGTCGGCACCATCGCCATGTTCATGGTGGGGGGCGGCATTCTGGTCCACGGCTGGCCCTTTGCCCATCACCTCATCGAGGGGGTGGCCGCCAGCCTGGCCCCCCTGACCGGGGGCGCCGTGCTGGCCGCGGTGACGCCGACCCTGCTGAGCGCCCTGGTGGGGGTGGTGGCCGGCCTGCTGCTGGTGCTGGCCATGACCCTGGTGGGCAAGCTGACTCCCGCGAAATAACAGCGGCGGTCGCTCAGGAATCGTCCCCTGCCGACAGGGGGCGTCGCAGGTCGGATCTGCTGTCTGTTGACCAGAATGGGGGCTAGGCAAGGGCCGGCCCCCTTCGTACTATTTGGCGGTCACTGCCCACAGAGGCGGGACGCCCACATGGACGCAAACAGACAAGGACAGTTATGACCACCACCCTCTGGCAGGATGATCACATCTATGCCGCCCCCGATTGCCCGGCCATCGACGCCGACTTCCAGCGCGCCGCCCTGGCCCTGACCGAGATCGCCAGCCTGCTGGCCAGCCTGCCAGAGACGCGGGACATCAATGCCTTGCGCCACCTGCTTCGGGCCATTCGCCGCCAGGCCAACGCCGTGCGCAGACAAGCCTGGAACAGCCAGACCTTCGCCTACAACAGGCTCAGCCGCAACGGCCGCGACGAGGCCGCCCGGGTGCTGCTCTCCCGTGGCCAGCAGTTGCAGGCGAGGCTGGCCCAGCTCGTCAAGCCGGTGGCCCTGTTCTGGCTGAACGCCCCCGAGGATCAGGTACGGGCCCTGCTGCAGGATCCCGAGCTGTTCGAGCTGGCCTACCTCATTCGCCACGATCGCCGGTTGCAGGATCAGGCCCTCTCCCTCGAGAGCGAGCAGCTGATCGAGGGGCTGGCGGTGGACGGCCTGCAAGCCTGGGGGGATCTCTACGACAGCCTGGTGGCCAGACTCAGGCTAGAGGTGGCGGGGGAGCCCATGGGGCTGGCCCAGGCGGACAACCTGCTCTCCCACCCGGACAGGGCGCGGCGCGCCAGCGCCTGGCACGGCATTCAGGCCGCCTGGGCCGCAGAGCAGGAGACGGTGGCTGCCATCCTCAATGCCATCAACGGCTGGCGCAACGAGCTCGCCACCCAGCGCGGCAAGGGGCGGCTGCTCGATGCGCTGGACGTCTCCTGCCACCAGGGGCACCTGGAGCGCATCACCCTGGAGACCCTGATGGCGCAGGCCGAGGCCCACAAGGCGCTGGGCAGGCGGGCCCTGCGGGCCATGGCCAGTGCCCAGGGGATAACGGATTTCGCCCCCTGGGATCTCTATGCCCCGGCCCCCGACGGGGCGCAGGCCAGGTTTGGCTTCGGACAGGCGCTGACCCTGGTGGCCGATGCCTTCGCCGCCTTCGATCCCGAGATGGGGGCCTTCGTCCGCATGATGGCGGATCGGGGCTGGATCGATGCCGCGCCGAGCGACAACAGGCGCAGCGGCGCCTATTGCACCGAGTATGCCGACCCCGCCGAGCCCAGGGTCTTCCTCACCTTCGAGGGCACCATGGACAACGTCATCACGCTCGCCCACGAGCTCGGCCACGCCTGGCACAGCTGGCTGCTGCGAGACCTCCCGCTGGAGCAGCGTGACTACCCCATGACGCTGGCCGAGACCGCCTCCCTGTTTGCCGAGACCCTGGTACGAGACGCTCTGCTCGCCCGTGCTCAGACCCGGGAGCAGCGCCTGGCCATCGCCTGGATGGACGGGGAGCGGGTCGCGAGCCTGCTGCTCGACATCCCCTCCCGCTTCCACTTCGAGCGGGCGCTGGTGGCAGGCCGGGCCCAGGGGTATCTGGGGGCGAGCCAGCTGAGGGCCATGATGAAATCCGCGAAGCAGCAGTGGTATGGTGACAGCCTCAGCCAATATGACGAGCTGTTCTGGGCCAGCAAGGGTCACTTCTCCATCGCCGAGTTCGGGTTCTACAACTACCCCTATCTGTTTGGTTACCTGTTCAGCCTGGGGCTCTATGCCCAGAAGGAGCGGGTGGGCGATGACTTCGTGCCGGCCTACCGGGCGCTGCTCGCCGACACCGGGCGCATGAGCGCCGAGAGCCTGGTGGAGAAGCACCTGGGGGTCGACATTCGCGAGCCCGCCTTCTGGCAGGAGAGCCTGCGCTCTGTCGAGGAGGCGGTGGAGCGCCTCGAGCGGCTGGTGTAGTCGCGACTCCTCCTGAGCTTCTGGCAAGAGAGCCTGCGTTCTGTCGAGGAGGCGGTAGCGCGCCTCGAGCGGCTGGTGTAGTCGCCGCGTTTGATCCGGCTGGTGTCGCCGCCAGCCTTGGTATTCCTGTGCGTGGCCCTGGGCCACCCCTGTTTCACGACGGGCCGGACCCGTCTCTGACAATGAGCGTTCGATGCAACAACGAGTCTACCCACAGCAGTGGCAAAATCAGCACATCTACCCCTCCCTCGACAGCAGCGTGCTGGAGGCGGACATGAGCCTGGCCCGCGCCAGCCTCGCCGAGCTGGCGCTCTTCATCGACGGCCTGCCGTTGCGTGATCTGGACGCCGCCCTGCAGGATGGCCTACGGGATGGCTTGCGAGAGGTGCGGCTGCGGGCCCGCCGCATCCGCGAAATAGGCTGGAACATCGCCGTGCTGGCGGCCTGCACGGGGAGCCAGGACGCCCGGGATCCCCTGGCCAAGCAGCTGGCCTCCCGGGCCCGGGCCCTCAACGCGGACCTGTTCAAGACGCTGGCCCCCATCGAAGATCTGATGCTGGGGCTGCCGGAGGCCGAGTTCGAGCAGCTGATGCAGGACTCCCTGCTCGGGGAGGAGGAATACCGGCTGCGCCACGAGCGCCGCCTGCAGGATCAGCGGCTGCCGGTGGAGGCGGAGCAGCTGGTCATCGGCCTTGGCACCGACGGGCTGCACGCCTGGGGCAACCTCTACAACGATCTGGTGGGCAAGATCCGGGTGCAGGTCGCCGGCCAGGAGCGGGGGCTGGCGGAGGCGAGCAACCTGCTCTCCAGCCCGGATCGGGCCCTGCGCAAAGAGGCCTTCGACGCCATCAGCGCCGGCTGGGAGGGGGAGCAGGAGACGGTGGCCGCCATCCTCAACGCCCTCAACGGCTGGCGCCTGGAGCTCTCGCGCCAGCGCGGCAGGGTGCGGACCCTGGATGCGCTGGATCTCTCCTGCCACCAGAGCCACATCGAGCGGGCGACCCTGGATACCCTGATGCAGGAGACCTGGCAGGCGCGCCATCTGGGTCAGCGGGCCCTGGGGCTGATGGCCCGGCGGCTCGGCATCGAGGAGCTGGGGCCTGAGGATCTGTTCGCGCCGCCCCCGGCGAGCAGCCACCGCAGCATCCCGTTCGAGGAGGCGATCGAGATCATTGCCCTGGCCTTCACCGGGTTCGATCCCGAGATGGGGGAGTTTGCCCGCATGATGGCCGAGCGCGGCTGGATTGATGCGGCTCCCACCCCGAACCGGCGCACCGGGGCCTACTGCACCAAGTTTGCCGATCCGGTGGAGCCGCGGGTCTTCATCACCTATGCCGGCACCATGGACAACGTCATCACGCTCGCCCACGAGCTGGGACACGCCTGGCACAACTGGCTCATCCGGGACTTGCCCATGAGCCAGCGCAGCTACCCCATGACGCTCGCCGAGACCGCCTCCATCTTCGCCGAGACGCTAGTGCGCAGCGCCCTGTTCGCGCAGGCCCGAAGCGCCGAGGAGCGCCAGGCCATCGCCTGGGCGGAGGCCGACGGCGCCGCCACCTTCCTGGTCAACATCCCGGCCCGCTTCGCGTTCGAGCAGGCCCTGGTGGCCGAGCGCGAGCAGGGCTATGTCTCCTCAGCCCGGCTCAAGGTGCTCACCGACGAGGCCTGGGGACGCTGGTATGAGCAGAGCCTTGGCCGCTATCACCCCATGTTCTGGGCCGCCAAGGCGCACTTCTCCATCGCGGGCTTCGGCTTTTACAACTATCCCTACCTCTTTGGCTACCTGTTCAGCCTCGGGGTCTATCAGCAGCTGATGAGTCGTCAGGCCGCAGGCGAGCAGGATGTGGCACAGGCCTATCGCGCCCTGCTGCGAGACACGGGCCGCATGAGCGCCGAGGCGCTGGTGGCGAAACACCTGGGGCAGGACATCCGCGAGGCGGCCTTCTGGCAGGGGAGCCTGGCCCTGGTGGCGGCGGCGGTGGATCGCTTCGAGCAGACCCTGGGCTGAGGCCGGGAGCAGGCAGGGGCAGCGCGCCTGCCCTCGTCAGGGGCCTGGCGCCCCTTTTCCCCTGCCGAATGCGCCCAAAGGGGGTGGGAAAAGGATTTTCCGGCGGCAGGGGGCGTGATCCAAAGCAAGAAAGTGCGATGTTTTGGTGGCGCCTCTGCGGTTCGCTGGGGTAGTTTCGATAGAACCGACACAGTTCTTGAGGTCTTATCCATGATCATCTATCTGCATGGCTTCGATGCCACCAGCCCCGGCAATCATGAGAAAGTGCTGCAGTTGCAGTTTATCGATGATGATGTGCGCTTCGTTCACTACAGCACGGTTCACCCCCGCCACGACATGAGCCACCTGCTCAAGGAGGTGAAGAAGCAGCTCGACATGAGCACAGACCCCAAGCCCCTCATCTGCGGGGTCGGGCTCGGCGGCTACTGGAGCGAGCGGATCGGGTTTCTGTGCGGCATCAAGCAGGTGGTCTTCAACCCCAACCTGCACCCGGAAGAGAACATGCAGGGCAAGATCGACAGGCCGGAAGAGTACGAGGACATCGGCACCAAGTGTGTAACCGAATTTCGTAATAAAAATTCAGGAAACTGCCTGTGTATCCTTTCCGTTCAGGATGAAATCCGCGATAATCGGGACACTGAACGTGAATTGAAGAACTATTACGACATCGTATGGGATGAGCGCGAGACCCATAAGTTCAAGAACATCTCGCACCATCTGCAACGGATGAAGGCCTTCAAAGAAGCCTGAGCCATCACGTCAACCGATTTCGTTTTAGGGAGCCAATGGCTCCCTTTCGTTTTGAGGAACCAAGGAAAATCATCATGATGAATATTGTCGTTGTAGGCGGTGGCGCCGGCGGTCTCGAGCTCGCGACCAGCCTGGGCCGCAAGCTGGGCAAGAAGAACAAGGCCAGGATCACCCTGGTGGATCGCAACCGCACCCACCTGTGGAAGCCCCTGCTGCACGAAGTGGCCACCGGCTCCATGGATGCGGGCATCGACGCCCTGAGCTACCAGTCCCACGCCAAGAACCACGGCTTCGAATTCCAGCTCGGCAGCCTGACCGACATCAAGCGCGACGAGAAACGCATCGTGCTGGCCCCCATCCACGACGAGAGCGGCGCCCTGGTGGTCAACGAGCGGGAAGTGGCTTATGACGTGCTGGTGATGGCGATCGGTTCTGTGTCCAACGACTTCAACACCAAGGGCATCAAGGATCACTGCATCTTCCTGGACAGTCCCTCCCAGGCGCACCGCTTCTACAACAGCATGATGAACCGCTTCCTGCAGTTCGCCACCGAATACCAGCCCGGTGACAAGGTGAAGATCGCCATCGTCGGCGGCGGCGCCACCGGCGTCGAACTCTCCGCCGAGCTCTACAACGCGGTGGAGCAGCTCTACGCCTACGGCTTCAAGAACCTCACCACCGACAGCCTCAAGGTGACACTGGTGGAAGCGGGCCCCCGCATCCTGCCGGCCCTGCCTGAGCGCATCAGCGGCTCCGCCCACCAGGAGCTGGTGAAGCTGGGTGTGGACGTGCGCACCGCCACCATGATCACCGAAGCCACTAGCGATGGGCTGCACACCAAGGATGGGGAGCTGATTGAAGCAGACCTCATGGTGTGGGCTGCGGGCATCAAGGCGCCGGACTTCATGAAGGAGATAGCGGGGCTCGAGACCAACCGCATCAACCAGCTGGTGGTCAAGGAGACGCTGCAGACCACCCGCGACGAGAACATCTTTGTCATCGGCGACTGCGCCGCCTGCCCGCAGCCGGACGGCAAGTTCGTGCCGCCCCGCGCCCAGTCCGCCCACCAGATGGCGACCCAGGCGTTCAAGAACATCCTGGCCAGGATGAACGGCGGCGAGATGAAGCCCTACCTCTACCACGACCACGGCTCGCTGGTGTCCCTCAGCCGCTTCTCCACCGTGGGCAGCCTGATGGGCAACCTGATGCGCGGCTCCATGATGGTGGAAGGCTACATCGCCCGCATCGTCTACATCTCCCTCTACCGGATGCACCAGGTGGCCCTGCACGGCTACATCAAGACCGGCCTCATCATGCTGGTGGGCCGCATCAACCGGGTGCTGCGCCCGAGCATGAAGCTGCACTGAGCGGCGTCGGCAAGGGAAACCAAAAGGAGAGGCCTGGGCCTCTCCTTTTTTTTATGGCCGAAGCGGGGCCTGCCTAGAAGCGTCTGCCGTAGTTCAGGGCGAAGAAGTAGAGGGCCGGGGTGGGGTAGTGACCCGAGAGGGAGCTTTCATCGACGCTGGCGCTCTCCATGTGAATGTACTCAAACCCGGCCCCCAGGGTCTCCTGGGCGTTGAAGGCATAGGTCACCCCGGTGCCGAGGCGCAGCGCGGCGCCGCTCGGCACCGTCAGGGAGGTGTGGTCCTGATCCCGATAGGCGCTGCTGTCGTAGGCCAGGCCGCCATTGAGGGTCAACTGCGGCGTCAGCGCGTGCTGGAGCCCCACCGCCAGGTGGTAGCTGTCCTGATAGAGCCCCTTCTGCGAGGAGGTGCGGTCGAAGATGGCGACCTCGTTGTCGTTGTAGCGGCTCCAATCCTGCCAGCCCAGATTGCCCATGATGGCCCAGTCGTGGGCGAAGGCGTGAAAGGCGCTCACCATCAACTGTTGGGGGCTGTTGACCATGCCGGAGAGGGGGAGGGTGGCGCCGATCCCGGGCAGATTGGGGCGCGAGAAGGTGATGTCGCGGTCGATGGCGAAGTGATAGGTCACCTCGCTGGCATAGCCGAGTCCGAGTCGGGTGCCCGGGTTCCACTCATAGAGCAGCCCCAGCCTGGCATTGAGGGCCCAGTCACTGTCGTCCTGCTTCTGCTCCCCGCCACTGCCCTCCCGGGTGAGGGCGAACAGGCCGTAGTTGATGCCGACCCCGGCCCCGAGGGACCAATGTTCGTCGAGGCGGTAGGCGATGGATGGCTGCAGGGTGAGGGCGAGCAGGGTGGCCTCCTTGATGAGCTGCTTGCCAGCCCAGTCGCCAAAATCCAGCCCCAGCCCGAAGTTGCCATAGAGCGCCAGGCCCGCCGACCAGCGCTCATCGATCTGCTGGCTGTAGTAGGCGGAGGCCGCGGGGAACCAGCCGATGACGGTATCGACATCCCCCTGCGCGGGATCGTCCAGATCGTAGGGGACGTCCCCGTAGAGCAGTTGCCCGCCCAGGGTGAGGTGATGCCCCTCCAGGTGGCTCAGGCCGGCGGGATTCACCAGTTGCACTGTGGCATCCTGGGCCCTGGCGGCCATGCCGGCGGAGGCGAGCCCGAGATCGTTGGTGCCGGTTTCGTACAGATAGAGGCCGGCGCCCTCGGTGGGGGCGCTCAGCAAGGTGGCCAGTGGCAACAGCAGCAGCGTTCGTTTCATCAAGGTCCCCCTCCCATCAATCCTGAGGATCGGCCCCCTCAGGCGAGTGCCAGATGCATCTGGCAAAGAGGGAGAAGATCCGCGACACAGGCAGTATAGATGGCACTTTGAATGCTGAATCAATCACTTGTCAGTGCCGGGGGCGCAGCGTCTCCCGCGGCCTCCGGCAAGGCGGGGTTATGCTTTGGCCAGCGCCTTGCTACCATGACGCAACGGTGCCCCGCGCACCCAGCCCAACCCACAGGAGACCTCATGATCCTCTCAACCACCCCCACCCTGGAAGGCAAGACCATTCGTGAATACCGCGGCATCGTCGTGGGTGAAGCCATCCTCGGCGCCAACATCTTCAAGGATCTGTTCGCCGGCATCCGCGACATCATAGGTGGCCGCTCCGGCGCCTACGAAAAAGAGCTGGCCCGGGCCCGGGAGATCGCCTTCGAGGAGCTCAAGGAGCGCGCCCAGGCGCTGGGGGCCAACGCGGTGGTCGGCATCGACATCGACTACGAGGTGGTGGGGCAGAACGGCAGCATGCTGATGGTCAGCATCAGCGGCACCGCTGTGGTGATCTAGCCCGCCTTTGCCCCTGGCTGCCTAAGGCGGCCCGCAGCAAGCCGGCCCCAGGGTCGGCTTTTTATTGGGCGCGGCACCGCCATGGCATGGGGGGCGATTCACCCTTCTTCCTTGCGGGAGAAGGGTGGAGAATGAGGGGGAGGCCTGGGCCGGGAACATTGTTTATTTTTTCTATCCGACTGGCTTGTGTCGTTTGGTTTATCCAAACAAAAAAGGGCCTGTCCGGAGCCTGTTAGCCCTTGTCGGGGAGAAAATACCTGGATTAGGATGGAACCTGATGCCGGATCATGGGGATCCCGGCCCCAGACTCTCAGGAGCGACCGTCATCCATGGCACTGCGCAAACCCGCCGGGCTCAAGCCCGGCGACACCATAGGCTTCTTCTCTCCCTCCTGCGCGGCCACCGCCTGGGCTCCCCGGCGGTTCGAGCGTGCCAGGGCGTTTCTAGAAGGGCAGGGTTTCAGGCTCAAGGCGGGCAGCCTGACCGGTGAGCGGGATCACTGGCGCTCCGGCTCCATCGCGGCGCGGGCCGAAGAGCTCAATGCCCTCATCCGGGATCCAGAGGTGCGGGCAATCATGTCGGTGATTGGTGGCAGCAACTCAAACTCCCTGTTGCCCTATGTGGACTACGAGGGGCTGAGAGAGGATCCCAAGATCATCGTCGGTTACTCCGACGTGACGGCCCTGCTGCTCGGCATCCACGCCCAGACCGACCTCGTCACCTTCTATGGCCCGGCGCTGGTGGCCTCCTTTGGCGAGCTCTCGCCGCTGGTGAACGAGACCCTGACGGGCTTTCGCCAGATCTGTCTGACCGGTGGCGCCGCCGCGCCCCATACCCTGCCGACCCCGACGCAATGGACCGACGAGCGGCTGGATTGGGAGAACCAGACCCGGGCCAAGCAGTGCCAGCCCAACCTGCTGATCTCTGTGGGATCGGGCCGGGTGCGGGGCCGGCTGATCGGCGGCAACCTCAACACAATGGCGGGGATCTGGGGTTCGCCCTATATGCCGCCCATAGCGCGGGGGGACATTCTGCTGCTCGAAGACAGCCTCCATACGGCGGAGACGGTGGAGCGCTCTTTTGCCCACCTGAAGCTATGCGGGGTGTTCGATCGCATCGGCGGACTGGTGCTCGGCAAGCACGAGCTGTTTGACGGCCAGGGCAGCGGCAGGCGGCCGCTGGATATCCTGCTGGAGGTGGTGGGGGAGCCCGGCTTCCCCATACTGGCTGAGTTTGACTGTGCCCACACCCATCCCATGCTGACGGTGCCGCTCGGCATCCAGGCCGAGCTGGATCTCGATGGCCAGTGCCTGACCCTGCTGGAGTCCTGGTTGCGCTAGCTCGGGTGCTCACCCATAAGAGAGGCCGCTATTGCGGCCTCTTTGCGTTTCAGATCCCTGTCAGGGCAGCGCATCTGCCCGGAAGGTGTTGCAAGGATCTGCGGCCCCCGTCTCTTAAATGTTTATTGATCTCAGGGTAATGCGTCGGCCCGGAAGCTGGCGCGGATCTGCGGCACCAGGGGGGAGGGGTCGAAGCCCTTCTCCTCCCCGAGCACCGGGTGGAGCAGGGGTCTGTCCTCTATGGGGGTGAGATCCCCCGCCAGCAGCGCTCGGGTGGCCTGTCCCATCTGGTAGAGCTGGCGCACCGGGGCAAACTGGCGATCGAGTGCGATGGCGCCATCGTTTCGGGTGAAGGCCATCATGGGGATCTGGTAGGGGGCATCCCGGGGGGGCTTGGCGCCATGGATGCCCTTGCCCGCCGACATCAGGAAGGGCTGGTGATCCCCGAAGGCCACCACCAGGTAGCGCTTGCCTGAGCCGTCCAGGGTCTTGAGCAGCCGCTCCAGGGAGGCCATGGCGTCCACCACCCCGGTGTAGTAGGTGTTGAGCAACTGCCGCTCCGCCGGGCTCTGATCCGGGCAGGCCCTGTCGATCTGCTGGGCCCGGTAGCGATCCCCGTCGAAGGGGCCGTGCCCCTGCATGGTGACCGCGTAGGCGAACAGCGGCTTGTCATCCTGCTCGCTGCGCTTGATCAGGTGATCGATGAGGGCATCGTCCGAGATGTAGAGCCCCTTGTGCTCCAGGGTGGTGAAGCGGGTATCGAACCAGCGCTCCTGGTAGCCGAGCGCCGGAATAGCCTTGGCGCGGCCCCAGAACTTCTCCACATAGGGGTGGGCGAACAGGGTCTGGTAGCCGTTCTGCCTGGCGCTGCTGGCAAGGCCTGGCACCTTGTCCGAGAGGTAGTAGTAGGGCACCACCCCCTGCTTGAGCAGGCCCACCGGCAGGCCGGTGTTCATCTCGAACTCCGCCAGCACCGTCATGCCCCCCGTGGTGGGGGAGTGGATGGTCTTGTGCCACTGGGCCACGCCGGCGGGCAGAGAGAGGGTGGGGGCGGGGGCGCAGATCCTGCCCTGCCAGTCGAGCCAGAGGGACTCATATTGCAGGACTATCACCAGATCGAAGCGGGGCGGCTGGCCCGGGGCCGGCTGGCTGAGCTCTGGGGTGCGCTCGTTGATCTGCAGGGGGTAGCGGAAGATGTTGCCGCTTTGCAGCATCTCGTCCACCAGGTTGAACAGGTAGAGGCCGGGGCCGGCGCGGATGATGTCCCTGTGATAGTTGACCGCCCTGTCCACGTAGCGGATGTTGGCCCCCAGCAGCTTGTTGCCGGTCTGGGTGGCGAACACGCAGAGCGCGAAGAAGGCGGCGGTGGCAGCGGTGGTGCGCAGGATCCAGCGCGACAGCGCGAAGCGCCAGCACAGGAACAAGAGCCCCAGCAGGGCCAGCACCGGCAGTACGGGGTGCTGATCGAGCAGTATGTGCAGCAGGGCCATCAGGTTGCCGAGATCGTCCCCCCCCAGCGGCACCCCATAGATGGCTATCTTCATGAAGTTCGCCAGCAGGCCTATCCCCGAAAGGGCCGTAAAGACCAGCCCCATATAGAGGTTGAAGCCCGCCAGGGCGCAGAGGCTCCAGCCCAGCACCATGCTGCCCCAGGCGAGGTAGTAGTGCTCGGGCCGAAAGCCCGACCAGAGCAGAAACTCCCCCAGCTTGAACACCACGAAGCCGTGCAGCAGCACGAAGGTGAGGTTGCCGAGCAGCAGGCTGCCCAGCACCCGGGAGCGGTAGCTGCGACGCAGCCGCGGCAGCAGGGCCCTGAGCACGGCGGCGCTCACCAGCAGCACCAGCAGCAGGCTGGTCATCAGATAGGTCAGGTTGAAGCCGCGCTCCGGCAGGGTCTGCAGGATCTGGCTGTACTCGGCGCTCTCGGGTCTGTCCGCCAGCAGCAGGCCGATCCGCAACTGGTAGCGGCTGTCCAGGGCGTCGTCGGGGGCGCGCAGGGCGCTGTTGAGATCCAGGGTGCAGCGGTTCTGGCGACACTTCTGGCGCTTCTCCACCGCCTGGCTCAGCTGATCGATGCGAATGCCCTTGTCGTTGAGCAGCTCCACCCGCACCTTGTCCCCCGCCTGCAGCGGCTTGAGCAGTTGCCACTGGCTGCGCACCACCAGATAGAGGCCGCGACTGTCGCTCTTGTAGAGCAGGCTGTGGCGGGTGAGGGTGGCGATGGGCTGATCGGCAGGCCCCAGGATCAGCGGTTGTGCCTTCCCGAGCCAGCCGGCGGGATTGAGCAGCGGCAGGGCCAGGGTCAGCAACAGCAGGGCGATCAGCAGGCCGAACAACCACCCGGCCAGAGACCGGGATAGGGAGGGGCTGTGACCACAGACGGGGGCATTCATAGGGGCTCATCCTTGGAGCGGGCAGGGCAGCAGCGCTGCATCTATTTTGACCCGATGGTGAGGGGCTTGTTCCTTGATGTCAATTTAATGACGACGGGATGAATCCTGGGTGACAGCCTGGGCGTGCAAATTGTGATCCCGATCCGGGAGGGGCACTCATTCTGTGATGAAAGCGTCATCATGGGGCTTTGCCGCTGGTCTGGGAGGGGGGCGCTGTTTAGTCTCTCAGTAACGGTTGGAGGTACATGCATGAATCCCAAGGTTGCGGCACGTCAGGCAAGATTGCTCCAGATGCTGGAGAACGGGGACGAGATCCGGATCGGGCGTGAGCGGGACTGCCCCCTGCCCCTGGCCCAGTTGACCAGGCTGACCGAGGATCACCCGGACGTCGTCAAGGTCTATGGTCACGGGCTCACCGCCGAGGTGTTCCACCTCAAGGTGGAGGGGCACCACTGGTGCCTGAAGCGGTGCCGGCCAGACTCCCTGGTGGCCAACGTCGACGGCAAGACCGCCTTTCTCACCGAGCTGGAGCGGCGCCGGGAGATAGAGAGCCTGCGGGAGCTGCACCCCACCATCCTCTCCAACGTGGTCTGCACCAGCTTCGGCTCCGCCCGCGCCGGGGTGCTGGTCTCCCCCTGGCTGAGGGGCGAGCCGGTGCGCAGGCTCAATGAGCGCAACCTGGCGCAGATGCTGGCGGTGGAGGCGGAGCTGGCCCGCTGGGGCTGGTTTGACTGGGATCCGAGCCCGGGCAACCTGCTCGACGACGGCCAGCAGATCTCGGTGTTCGACTTTGGCTACATGTGGCCCTTCGATCCCCTCCACGAGTTCAACTCCAACGGCCTCACCGATCCGGCGTTTCATGTGCCTGAGCGGCTGGAGACCCGCACCCTGTCCGGGCTCTGGCTGGAGCAGATCGATCCCCTGCCGCTGTTTCGCCACTGGCGCACGCTCTGCCTCGCCTGGGCGAAGGGGGAGTTGCAGTACCTGAGCCGGGAGGGGGCCAGCGCCCCCGTGCTGGCCCGGATGCAGGGGCTGGTGGGGGAGTGGAGCGCGGCGCTGGCAAGCGAGCAGGCGCTCGCCGCCAACTGGTGGCGCGACATGTATCGCAGCCATCGGCTCGACATCCAGGATGATCTCAGCGGCAAGAGCTGCGGCCCCATGACCCTGCGTCGCCTCGACTGGCTGGAGCTGGCGGTGCGGGATCACTTCCCGGCGCTGGCCGATAACCTGGGGTTTGACGAGGCCGGGCTCAGCCAGGCGGCGCTGTTGCAGCGGCTGGGGGGGCTGCGCGAGCAGATCCGGGCCAACCTGTTGCCGACCCGGTCCCGCCAGCCTGCGCGCTGACATGGGGAGGACAGCATGACGAGAGGGGCGCATCGGCGCCCCTCTTCGTTGGTATAGGGTCGCCATGGGCTTCCCCTGATGCCAGCCCCTTCTCCCTCGCGGGGAGAAGGGGCTGGCAAGGTTTTGTCAGGCTCAGTCGAGCAGCTCCTGATGGAGGCGGTTGACGATGTGGCCCGCCTCGCTCTCCTTGACCAGGAAGCAGAGGTTGTGGGCGCTGGCGCCGTAGCAGATCATCCGGATGTTGTGCTCGCGAATGGCGTCGAACACCCGGCTGCCCACCCCGGCGGCCTCGCTCATGCGGTTGCCGATGAGGGCCACCAGCGCGAAGTCGGTCTCCACTTCCACCTTGCACAGCTGGCCGAGCTCCGCCAGCACCTTGTCGCCCAGGATGGGCTCGCCGTTGCTCTGGCTGCCGGTGTGATCCAGGGTCAGGGAGACGCTCACCTCGGAGGTGGTGATGAGATCCACCGAGATGCGGTGACGGGCCAGGATGCCGAACACCTCGGCCAAAAAACCGTAGGCGTGGAACATGTTGAGGCTGTGCAGGGTGACCAGCACCTGCTGGCGGCGCAGGGCCACGGCGCGAAACAGCGGGTTGCTGCCGGTGCTGGCGCGGATCCAGGTGCCACCGGCCGCGGGATCCCGGGCTGAGCCGACGAACACCGGAATGTCCTGGCGCAGGGCGGGTTGCAGGGTGGCTGGGTGCAGCACCTTGGCGCCGAAGGTAGCCATCTCGGCCGCCTCCACGAAGCTGATTTCCGGGATGGGGCGGGCCCGGGTGACCAGGCGCGGATCCGTGGTGTAGATGCCGGGCACGTCGGTCCAGATCTCGATGCTGCCGGCGTCCAGCGCCTCGGCGAGCAGGGCCGCGCTGTAGTCGGAGCCGCCCCGGCCCAGGGTGGTGGTGCGGCCATCGGCGTCGGCGCCGATGAAGCCCTGGGTGATGATGAGGCTGTCACCGAGCAGGGGGCCCAGGGTGGCTTGGCAGAGGGTGCGGGTGACGGCCAGATCCACGGTCGCCTTGCCAAAGCGGCTGTCGGTGCGTAGCAGCTGGCGGGCGTCCTGCCACTGGGCCTTGATGCCACGCTGGTGCAGCAGTTCGGTGAAGAGGCGGGTGGACATCAGCTCGCCGCAGGCGATGAGGCGGTCGGCCAGCTCCGCATCGGTGTGCTGGCAGGCCTGGCGGGCCATGGTGCGAATGTCGCCAAGCTGGGCGTGGATGAGCGCGCTCACCTCGATCGGGTTGCCGAGCGCCGTCAGTATGGCCTGCTGGATCCCGGTCAGCTTGTCGAGCTGGGCATCCTGCCCGGCTTCGTCCAGTTCACCCTGGGCCAGGCTCACCAGCAGGTTGGTGACCCCGGCGCTGGCGCTCAGTACCACCACCCGGGTCGCCGGGTTGGCCAGCACCACGTCGGCGCAATGGTTCATGGCCGCGGCATCGGCGACACTGGTTCCGCCAAACTTGGCGACGTTGATCGGGTTCATTGCATACTCCTGTCTCAAGGTGAAAATCCGGTTTCATCGGGCAAAAGAGAGGAGGAGGCAGAAAATGGCAGGAATAGCGAAGGATCCCGGCCAGAAGCACTCCATCCGCGGTGCCCATCCCACAAGGATCCTGCTGGATGCCTGTGGGATGCACACGACCGATGACAACCCGGGGGATTCAGCCCCCGCAGCCGACGTGGCGGTGTCCAGTCACCTGCCTCGTCTCGGCGCTGCTCCCCCTGACCCAAGTTCACCGGACTCTGGTGTCCTCCCTTGGGCTGCCTGGGCAGCGCTCCTCTTCTGGTGCCACCTTGGAAGGTGGCGTGCATGTAGAAATACCCTGCACTGGATTGCACTGTCAATCGAGTTTGTAAAAAAGTACACAATTGGCAACAACCAGGCACAAGATCAATCAGTTACGAAATGGTCTTGGACAAAACCTTGGAGCGGCGCTGCCAGTTGTAGAGGCGCTGGCGTGCCACCGGCAGATCTTCCACCTCCAGGGGATCGAAGCCCCGCTCCCGGAACCAGTGGATGGAGCGGGTAGTGAGCACGAACAGGCGGCGGATGCCGAGCCGCTTGGCCCGCTCGGCCACCTTGGCTACCAGCTGATCCCCCCGGTTGGAGTTGCGGTACTCGGGATGGATGGCGACGCAGGCCATCTCGGCCATGGCCTCCTCCATGAAGCAGTAGAGCGCCGCGCAGCCGATGATGAGGCCGTCGCGCTCTATGATGGTGAACTTGTCTATCTCCATCTCCAGCTGCTCCCGGGAGCGGCGCACCAGTATGCCTTCCTCCTCCAGCGGCCGGATGAGATCCAGGATGCCGCCGATGTCCTCTATGGTGGCGGCCCGCGCCCGTTCGGCGCTTTCGCGCACTATCTGGGTGCCGAGCCCCTCGCGGCTGAACAGCTCCTGCAGCATGGCGCCGTCATCCTGATAGCTCACCAGGTGGGAGCGCGGCACGCCGCCCCGGCAGGAGGCGATGGCCGCGCGCAGGTAGCGGGCGGTGCCGGACATCTCCTCGCCCGCCTGCTCCAGCTCAACCAACAGCTCCTCGGCCTGCTCGGGGAAGAGTTCGGAGATGGCCACGCCCTGCCTGTTCATCACCCCCTGGGTGCTGCTGAAGCAGATGAGCTTGTCGGCCTTGAGATCCACCGCCACCCGGCGCGCCACCTCTTCCGAGCTCAGATTGAAGCTCTCGCCGGTGACCGAGCAGCCGATGGGGGAGATGAGCACCAGCCCATGCTGATCCAGCTGGCGGGTGATCCCCTCCACGTCGATACGCCGCACCCGGCCGCTGTGGCAGTAGTCGATGCCATCTTCCACCCCAAGGGGCTGGGCAGTGACGAAGTTGCCGCTCACCACGCTGATGCGCGCCCCCTGCATGGGGGTGTTGGCCAGCCCCATGGAGAGCTGGGCCGTGATGTCGTATTGCAGACCGCCGCACACCTGCTTGATGATGGCGAAGCTCTCGTCATCGGTGACCCGGATCCGTCTGTGATACTGGGCCTGGATGCCGGCGCGGGCCAGCGCCTCGTCGTTTTGCGGACGCGAGCCGAACACCAGGACCAGGCGGATCCCCAGCGTCTGCAGCAGGGCGATGTCGCTGACGATGTTGGCAAAGTTGGGGTGGCAGATGGCTTCCCCGCCCATCATCAGCACGAAGGTGGCACCCCGGTGCACGTTGACATAGGGGGTGGATTGCCGAAAGGCATGGACCAGGCTGGGTTCGCGTTCACGCACGTGTTTCATTCCATAAAAAAGCAGCAATTTGCTCAATATATGAAAATAAATTCACAAATCAAGACTAAATATTGGTTTTGGTGTTTTGTGCCGCCATTTTGACCAGCCGCAGACGCCCTGCGCCCGGGCGAGCCGGAAGGCGGTCAGCCCGCTGAAGGGACCGCCCTGGTTGATCCGGGCTCATAACCTGTTATCTTCGGGGTTCCTTTTCGTCAGCCGCGTCGCGCGGGATTTTATTCAAGGACAGGGCATATGGAGCAGATTATTTCACCGGCAGAGGCCCTGCCGGGACGACGGGAAGCGCTGGCGATCGGCCAGCAGCATGCCGTCAACGGCCACCCGACCCAGGGCCCCTGGCCCGAGGGGATGGAGCTGGCCTGGTTTGGCATGGGTTGTTTCTGGGGCGTGGAGCGCCTGTTCTGGCAGCAGCCCGGCGTCTATTCCACCGCCGCCGGTTATCAGGGGGGCCTGACGCCCAACCCCACCTACAAGGAGGTGTGCAGCGGTCTGACCGGTCATGCGGAGACGGTGCAGGTGGTGTTTGACCCCAAGGTCATCAGCTATGGCGAGCTGCTCAAGCTGTTCTGGGAGCAGCACGATCCGGCCCAGGGCATGCGCCAGGGTGGTGACATCGGCACCCAGTACCGCTCGGTGATCTTCTATGGGGATGAAGCCCAGGAGGCCATCGCCCAGCAGAGCCTGGCGGCCTACCAGCAGGCCATGATGGCGAGCGGCGATGCCCGCGCCATCACCACCCGGATCCTGCCGCTGGCCCCCTTCTACTACGCCGAGGATTACCATCAGCAATATCTGGAGAAGAACCCGGAAGGCTATTGCGGACTGGGGGGCATTGGCGTCTGCCTGCCCCCCAGCCTGAACCGCTGAGGCGCAGTCTGGATAAAACAGGGGCCATTAGGCCCCTGTTTCGTTTTTTTGAAAGAAATATTAAAAAAAGCATCCTGGCCGGGAACTTAACCGAACCTCGGCAGACTAACAGGGTAGCTACCATGGACGGCAGCCAAGACCAGACACATTTCTTGCCTCGATATTCATTCAACTGACAAGCGCGATGAATCGGAAGTGATAGCAAGCAGGGCTGCCCTTTGAGGCGGCCCTTTTCATTGCGGAGCTTTGCGGGCCCTGCGGCCGTGGGGGAGGGGACTAGCCGATGGTGCTGTCGAACAGGTTCTTGATGAGATCGATGAACTCATCGAGGAAGGCGTGCTGGGCCGGGGTGGGCGCCCGCAGCCAGACGGCGGAGAGCACCTCCTCCAGATCGGCCACCACGGCGTCGGCCTCCTGCATGATCATGAAACGCACCTTGGGGTCGAGCTGGGGGTTCTGCTCGCAGATGGCCATGAGGTTGCCTGCCACCCGGTTGCTCACCAGATCCTCTATGGTCTGGGTGCCCGTGCCCTGCTGCTGGCTCTCGAACAGGCCCAGACTCTCTACCAGATACTCGATAAGCGCAATATAACCGTCGCTCTCTACCACCATGATGGCTGCCTTCATTCATCGCTTTGGGGAAATGGGGGGTATTTTAGTGGCTGGCCCTGGCTTGGCAAGCGGCAGTAGAGGCGATGGCGGACAAAACTGACCCCGCCGCGCTCCACGGTTTCCAATCCGGCCTGCTCGAAGCCGTGGCGCAGAAAGAGCGCGAGGCTGAAGGCGCTGGCCTCTGTGGTCAGGCTGTGCAGACCCAGCTGGCTCGCCGCCTGCAGCGCCTGCACCAGCAGCAGGCCGCCGAGCCCCTGGCGCGGATGATCCGCACTCACATAGAGCAGGCTGAGGTGGCCGTCATCGCTCAGGGTGACAAAGCCAAGGGGAATACCCTCCTGCTCGATGATCCAGCCGTGGTGCTCGCGCAACTGGCTGGCGAGACCCGGATGACGGGCGCCCAGCGCCCATTGCTCCACCTGCGCCGGGCTGTAGTGCTCCGGGCCCATGCGGCGCACCGACTGCTCGAACAGGGCGAGCAGGGCGGGGATATGGCGCTCATCCAGGGGAACGACGCGATAGAGGTCAGGGTCGAGGGAGTGCGGAGCAGGGGAATCAGACATGGGAGGGCTCATGGTTTGGAATGGGGGGTCGGCGCCTGTGGCCGCTTGGCCTTGGGCAAGCCCGCCACCACCCGCTGGTAGGAGTGTTCAATCCAGCCCTGCCAGAGCTCGGCGTCCAGATCCTCGCTCAGGGTTACCGTATTCCAGTGCTGCTTGTTCATGTGCCAGCCGGGTTTCACCTCGGGGTGGATCTCTCGCAGCAGCAGGGCGAGCTCGGGCTCGCATTTGAGGTTGATGGTCAGCGGCTCTGCCTGCCAGTCCACCAGGGCGAACATCTTGCCGGCGATGCGATAGACCAGGATCTCGGGGCCGAAGGGGGTATCCTCGGTGGCGCCGGGCTGGCTGAGCAGAAATTCGCGCAAAAGGGTGAGCGTCATACAGGCCTCCAGGCTGGTCCGATCATGAGAGCAAGCATATTCAGCGGGGCGCCCCTTCTGTTAATATGCCCGCCGAGTATATCCCCCAACCCCCCGGGAGCCCATAAGATGTTGTACCACAAGACCTTTGAGCTTGGCCCCGATCGGGATTGGGTGGTGTTCGTGCACGGTGCGGGCGGCAGCTCCTCCATCTGGTTCAAGCAACTGCGGGCCTACCGGGAGCACTTCAACGTGCTGCTGCTGGATCTTCGCGGCCACGGCCAGTCCAACCAGTTGCAACAGGTGGTGAAGGGGCACTACAGCTTTCGGGCCGTGACCGAGGATATCCTGCGGCTGCTCGATCACCTGCGCATTCCCCGCGCCCATTTTGTCGGCATCTCCCTTGGCACCATCCTCATTCGCCACCTGGCCGAGCTCTGCCCGGAACGGGTCAAGAGCATGGTGCTCGGCGGCGCCATCCTGCGTCTCGACATCCGCTCCCGGGTGCTGGTGCAGCTTGGCCGGGTCGGCCAGCACATACTGCCCTACATGTGGCTCTACCGGCTGTTCGCCTTTATCATCATGCCGCGCCAGCACCATCAGGAGTCCCGCAACCTCTTCGTGCGCGAGGCCAGAAAGCTCTGCCAGAAGGAGTTCAAACGCTGGTTCCGCCTCGCCACCGAGGTGAACCCCCTGATGCGCTACTTCAAGGAGCGCGCCCTGCCCATTCCCACCCTCTATGTGATGGGGGAGGAGGATCATATGTTCCTCGCCCCGGTACGCGAGCAGGTAGCCCGGGATCCCTACAGCCGGCTCGAGATCATCGAAAACTGCGGCCATGTCTGCAACGTGGAGCAGCCGGATCACTTCAATCGGCAGTCGTTGGCGTTTATTTCCACCCAGGCGGCGTAGCCCGCCCTCTGAGGCCCGCCTGGTGCCTCAGATGAAGTAGTGGGCAATATCCAGATAGCGCTGGCGGATGTGCTCGATCAGCAGCCGGATCTTGCGCGGTGGCTGGCGGGTAAAGGGGTAGACGGCGTAGATGCCAAGCTTCTTGCCCACCCGCTCCGGAAACAAATCCACCAGGTCCCCGCTCATCAAATCGTGATAGACCAGGCAGCGCGGCACATAGACGATGCCGCGCCCCCCCAGCGCCGCCTTGCGCAGGGCACCGGCGTTATCGGTTGAAAAGCTCCCCGACACCGACACCAGATAGTTGCCGTCCTCCCCCTTGAAGGCCCACTCCGACGCCCCCGTGCTCTGATAGGCGTAGCGCAGGCAGTTGTGAGCCTGCAGGTCTGCGGGCTCGCGCGGCGCTCCGAAGCGGCGCACATAGGCGGGGGCAGCGCAGATCACCCACTGGGAGTCGAGGATGTGGCGGGCGATGAGGCTGGAGTCATCCAGATAACCGGTGCGAATGACCAGATCGAACCCCTCTTCCACCAGGTTGACGAAGCGGTTGTCCAGCGACATCTCCACCGTGAGCCCCGGGTGCTGCTGGCAAAAATCGGCCACCGCATCGGCCAGCAGCAGCTCGCCGGAGATGGTGGGCACCGACATCCGCACATGGCCACTCACCTTTTCACCAAAACCCGCCACCGCATCGAAGGCGTCCAGTGCGGCGGCCTTCACATTTTTGGCACCCTGATAGAGCTCTTTGCCCGCCTCGCTCAGGGTGAGCCGGCGGGTGGTGCGATAGAGCAGCTGCACCCCGAGTTCTTCCTCCAGGCGCCCGATCCGTTTACTAACTACCGAATTTGTCAGGGAATTTTGTTCAGCTACCTTGCTGAAGGAGCCGGCCTCCACCACCTGGGCGAAGAGGATGAGGTCGTCGGTACTGGCCATATTGATCAACTTTTGGAACGAATGTTGTTCATTATTTCCATATATCGCGAAAAAGGAACAGGGTAAGGTCACGTCCGCTTAACAAAACAACAACAAGGTGCGCCTCTGCACCGCTCGGACAAGGACGCAATGATGACAGACACTCTGCTGGCCCTGGTGGCCTTCTCGCCGATCCTGGTGGCCGCCGTGCTGCTGGTCGGCCTCAACTGGCCCGCCAAGCGCGCCATGCCCATCGCCTTCCTGTTGACCGTGTTCATCGCCCTCTGGGGCTGGCAGATGAGCCCGACCCGGGTCTTCGCCTCCACCCTGCAGGGGTTGGTGATCACGGTGACCGTGCTCTGGATAGTGTTCGGCGCCATCCTGATGCTCAACACCCTGAAACACACCGGCGCCATCACGGCCATTCGGGGCGGTTTTACCAACATTTCGCCGGACCGGCGCATCCAGGCCATCATCATCGCCTGGTGCTTCGGTGCCTTCATCGAAGGGGCCTCGGGCTTTGGCACCCCGGCGGCCATCGCCGCCCCCCTGCTGGTGGCCATCGGCTTCCCGGCGCTGGCCGCCGTGCTGCTCGGCATGATGATCCAGTCCACCCCGGTGTCGTTTGGTGCGGTAGGCACCCCCATCCTCGTTGGCATCAACAAGGGACTGGATAACCAGGCCATCGGCCACACCCTGAGCGCCGGTGGCAGCAGCTGGGAGGTCTACCTGCAGCAGGTGACCACCAACGTGGCCCTCATTCACGCCACCGTCGGCACCCTGATGCCGGTGTTGATGGTGATGATGCTGACCCGCTTCTTCGGCCGCAACCGCAGCTGGACCGAGGGGCTCTCCATCCTGCCGTTCGCGATTTTCGCCGGGCTCGCCTTCACCGTCCCCTATGCCCTGACCGGCATGTTGCTCGGTCCCGAGTTCCCGTCCCTCATCGGCGGTCTGGTGGGGCTGGCCCTGGTGGTGACGGCGGCGCGCCACGGCTTCCTGGTGCCAAAAAACACCTGGGATTTCGCCCCCGAAAAAGAGTGGCCCGCCGAGTGGCTGGGTTCCTTGAAGCTCGATCTCAAAGAGGCCGCCGGCCGCCCCATGTCCCTGCTGCTGGCCTGGCTCCCCTATGTGGCGCTGGCCCTCTTGCTGGTGGCCAGCCGGGTGAGCCCGGAATTCAAGGCAAGCCTCTTGTCGGTGAGCCTCGCCTTCACCGACCTCCTGGGAGAGAAGGGGGTCAGCGCCTCCATTGAGCCGCTCTACCTGCCGGGGGGCCTGCTGGTGTTCTGCGCCCTGATCGCCACCTGGCTGCAATCGCGCTCCCTCGCCCCCTTCGGGCGGGCACTGGGAGAGTCCAGCCGCACCCTGATCGGCGCCGGCTTCGTGCTCATCTTCACCGTGCCCATGGTGCGCATCTTCATCAACTCCGGCGTCAACGGAGCGGATCTCGCCAGTATGCCGGTGACCACGGCCAATTTTGCCGCGGGGCTCGTCGGGGAGTTCTTCCCGGCCCTGAGTGCGACCATAGGCGCGCTGGGGGCCTTTATCGCCGGCTCCAACACGGTGTCGAACATGATGTTCAGCCAGTTCCAGTTTGAAGTGGCCCAGACCCTGGGGGTCTCCACCGCCGCCATGCTGGCCCTGCAGGCCGTGGGCGCTGCGGCCGGCAACATGATTGCCATCCACAACGTGGTGGCGGCGTCAGCCACCGTGGGGCTGCTCGGCCGTGAGGGGGCGACACTGCGCAAGACGGCGCTGCCTACTCTCTACTACCTGCTGGCCACCGGCCTTATCGGGTTGGCGCTCATGTACAGCTTCCACGTCTCGGACGCACTGCTGCAGTTGAAGTAAGGAGAGCAAGTGATGAAGGTAATGCGGGTCTATCCGGCCAAGCCGGCCGATGTCTATCTCTACGCCACCTGTCTGGTGGACCTGTTTGACCCGGTGGCGGGGCTCGATGCCATCGCCCTGATCGAGCGGGAGGGGATAAGGGTGCACTTTGTCGAGAAACAGACCTGCTGCGGGCAGCCGGCCTACACCTCGGGTCACGAGGAGGAGGCGCGCAAGGTGGCGCAAAGCCAGATGGCGCTCTTCCCCGAGCCCTGGCCGGTGGTGGTGCTGTCGGGCTCCTGCGGCGGCATGATGCACCACCACTACCGCCGCCTCTTCCCCGAGAGCCCCGAGGTGGCCGATTTTTGCGATCGGGTGTTCGAGCTCACCGAGTTTCTGGCCCGGGTCTGCCGGGTGCGCTGGCGCGCGGTGGGGAGGGCGAGCATCGTCATGCACACCTCCTGCTCGGCCCGGCGCGAGATGCAGGTGCACACCACGGCCCGCAGCCTGTTGGGGCAGCTCGATGGCGTCACCTTGCATGAGCAGGCTTACGAGAGCGAGTGCTGCGGCTTTGGCGGCACCTTCTCGGTGCGCCATCCCCACATCAGCCAGGCCATGGTCGAAGACAAGACCCGCCACCTGCTGGCCACCGGCGCCGACACCCTGGTGAGCGCCGACTGGGGGTGCCTCCTGAACATCAAGGGATCCCTGGCCTATCAGGGCAGGATCTTGCCTGCCACCCATCTGGCGAGCTTCCTGCTCGCCCACAGCTGCCCCGACAGTGACGAAATAGCTCATAACGGCGCCACTGTTAGCGATTTGGCTCATACCAAGGAGGCCCAGCCCCATGTCTGATCACGCCAAGTATTCGCCGCGCCGCTTCCATCCCCAGGCCGAGGCGGCCCTGGCCGACCCCGTACTGCGCCAGAATTTTCGCGGCGCCATGGATTACCTGCGCGGCAAGCGCCGGGATGCCTTCGCAGACCCGGCCGAAGAAGAATCGGTGCGCGATGCCGCCGAGCAAATCCGCCAGCGCTGCCTATCGCGCCTGCCTGAGCTTTTGGAACAACTCGAGGCGAACTGCGAGCGCAACGGCATCCGGGTGCACTGGGCCCAGACGCCGGCCGAGGCCAACGCCATCATTCTCGGGATCGCCCAAAAACATGGGGTGAACAGCATCGTCAAGGGCAAGTCCATGGTGAGCGAGGAGGTGGGCTTCAACCACGAGATGGCGCGCCACGGCATCCGCTGCCTCGAGAGCGACATGGGGGAGTTTATCGTCCAGCTCGACGGCGATACCCCGTCCCACATCATCATGCCCGCCATCCACAAGAACAAGCAGGAGGTGAGCGACACCTTCGCCCATAACCTGGAAGGCTTCACCCCCACCACGGACGTGGACGCCCTGATCCAGACCGGACGGCGGGCCCTTCGCGAAGAGTTTCGCCGCGCCGGCATGGGGCTTTCCGGTGTCAACTTCGCGGTGGCGGAGACCGGCAGCCTCTGTCTGGTGGAGAACGAGGGCAACGGGCGCATGTGCACCACTGTGCCGAAAGTGCACGTGGCCATCACCGGCATCGAGAAGGTGGTGGAGTTCTTATCCGACGTGCCGCCCCTCTACAGCGCCCTGACCCGCTCGGCCACAGGCCAGGCCATCACCACCTATTTCAGCGTCATCAGCGGCCCGCGCCGGGCAGGGGAGCTGGACGGCCCGGACGAGGTGCACCTGGTGCTGCTCGACAACGGCCGCAGCCAGGCCTATCGGGACGAGGAGCTGCGCAAGACTCTGCAGTGCATCCGCTGCGGCGCCTGCATGAACCACTGCCCGGTCTACACCCGCATCGGCGGCCACGCCTACGGCACCATCTACCCGGGCCCCATCGGCAAGATCATCTCCCCCCACCTGCTGGGGCTGGAAAGCACCCAGGATCTGGTGACGGCGTCCAGCCTGTGCGGCGCCTGCGGCGAGGTGTGCCCGGTGCGTATCCCCATTCCCGACATGTTGCAGCGCCTGCGCCGGGAGGCCAAGCACGACGCTATGCCTGGCCACGAACCGCTGGCGGGGCAGGGGGCGGCCAAGAGCCGGCTCGAGACGCTTGCCATGCAGGGCTTTGCCTTTGCCGCCACCCACCCGCGCCTCTATCACGCCGCGACCGGTGTGGCCAGCCGCCTGCGAGGCTTGATGTCTAAACACCTTGGGCCATGGACCCAGTGCCGCGAGGCCCCCAAACCCGCCCCCCAGAGCCTGCATGCCCTGCTGCGCCAGAAGAAGAAGGAGTCCTGAGATGTCGAGCAAAGAGGCCATATTAAGCCGCCTGCGCGGCGCCGCCACCCCCATTGCCCACGTCCCCCATGGCTGGCAGCCCTGGCGCGGGGAAGATGACAGTGCGCGGCGCGAGCGCTTCCTTGCCGGGATCACCGCGAGCCACGCCGAGATCCTCACCGTCAAGGAGGCAAACCTTGCCCGGGATCTGACCGCCTGGCTGGATGGGGAAGCAATAACGCATCTGGCCTGTGGCCAGGGCGGCCGCTGGCAGGCGGCGGTTGCGGCCGCCTGCGCTGGGCGCTCGGTGTTGACCCTGGCGGGGGAGTTCGCTGACTGGAAAGACGATCTGTTCGATGCCTGTCAGGCCGGCATCACCCACTGCGCGGGGGCCATCGCCGATACCGGCACCCTGGTGTTGCTGCCGGATGGCGGTGAGCCGCGCACTCTCTCCCTGGTGCCCCCCTGCCATATCGCGCTGCTGGCGGCCTCCACCATCGCCGACAACCTGGCGGGGCTGGTGGCGGCCGGGCGCTGGCAGCAGGCCATGCCCACCAATCTGTTGCTGGTCTCCGGCCCCTCCAAGACCGCCGATATCCAGCAGACCCTGGCCTACGGTGCCCACGGCCCGAGCCGCCTGCTGGTGGTGCTGGTGGAGGATTGCTGATGGGCTGGAACCAGTTTGACGCCGCCGTGCTCTCGCGCATTCCGCCGGATCGCCTGGTGAGCGACCCTGATTTGCGATTGGCCCACGGCACGGACGCCAGCTTCTACCGCCTGGTGCCCGAGCGCATCGTGCGCCTCGACTCCCTCAATGAAGTGCGCTTTGTGCTGGCGGTGTGCCGCGAGTTGAACCTGCCGTGCACCTTTCGCGCCGCCGGCACCAGTCTCTCGGGCCAGGCCCTGAGCGATTCGGTGCTCATCACCCTGACCGATAGCTGGCGCGGCCACCGCATTCTGGACGAGGGGGCGCGCATCGCCCTGCAACCCGGGGTGATCGGCGCCGATGCCAATCGCTATCTGGCGCCTCTGGGGCGCAAGATTGGGCCGGATCCCGCCTCCATCAACGCCTGCAAGCTCGGCGGCATCGCCGCCAACAACGCGAGCGGCATGTGCTGCGGCACCGCTCACAACAGCTATCACACCCTGCACGCCATGACCCTGCTGCTGGCCGATGGCACCTTGCTGGACAGCGGCGATCTCCACAGCCGCGCCGCCTTTGCTGCCAGGCGCCCGGAGCTGCTCTCGGGGCTCGCTACCCTGCGCGCCGAGGTGCTGGCGAACGCCGAGCTTGCCGTCAAAATTCGCCACAAGTACCGGCTCAAGAACACCACCGGCTACGCCATCAATGCCCTGCTCGACCATGAAGACCCCATCGATATTCTCACCCACCTGATGATCGGCTCGGAGGGCACCCTCGGCTTTATCGCCGAGGTGGTGCTCGACACCGTGCCCGAATACCCCCACAAGGCCTCGGCCCTGCTGGTGTTCCGGGATGCGGAGCAGGCGTGTCTGGCCACCTCGCGCCTGAAAAGTGCGCCGGTGGCGGCGGTGGAGCTGATGGATGGGCGTTCCCTTCGCTCGGTCGCGGGTAAGCCCGGCCTGCCGGACTTTATCAAGACGCTGGACTTAACCGCCTGCGCCTTGCTGATCGAGGTGCATGGGGAGTCGAAGGAAGAGCTGGTCGATCGCTGCGAGCAGGTGACGGGCATGGCGTCCGAGTTCGTTCAGGTCGCTTCTGTGCCCTTTACCAGCGACAGCACCGGGCTCTGGGCCATTCGCAAGGGGCTCTTTCCGGCGGTGGGGGCGGTGCGCACCACGGGCACCACCGTCATCATCGAGGATGTCGCCTTTCCCATCGAGCGTCTGGCCGAAGGGGTAGCTGGGTTGCAGCAACTGTTCGATCGCTTCGAATACGCTGAAGCCATCATCTTCGGCCACGCGCTGGAGGGGAACCTGCACTTCGTCTTTACCCAGGGGTTCGATGATCCGGCCCAGGTGGCCCGCTACGGCGCCTTTATGGATGCGGTGGCCGAACTAGTCGCCGTGCGCTTTGGCGGGTCCCTCAAGGCCGAGCACGGCACCGGCCGCAACATGGCTCCCTATGTGGAGCTCGAATGGGGGCCGGAGGGGATGGCGCTGATGCGCCGCATCAAGGCGCTGCTGGACCCGGATGGCCTGCTCAATCCCGGCGTCATCATCAACGACGACCCCAAGGCCCACCTGGCCCACCTCAAGCCCATGCCGGCGAGCGATGCCATAGTCGATCCTTGCATCGAGTGCGGCTTTTGCGAGGCGGTCTGCCCCTCGCGCACCCTGTCGCTGTCGCCGCGCCAGCGCATCGTGCTCTACCGCGAACTGGCCCGCCGCAATCGTGCCGATGAGCCCTCCAACCAGTTGGCCCGACTGTTTGACTATCAGGGCATCGACACCTGCGCCGCGACCGGGCTCTGCGCCGACCGCTGCCCGGTGGGCATCAACACCGGAGCGCTCATCAAGAAGTTGCGCACTGACAAATACCAGCGCTTCGTGCCTATCGCCCGCTGGAGCGCCGATCACTTCGCTGGCGTCACCCGCACGGCCCGCGGTGCGCTGGGCCTCAAAGGGATTGCCGGCAAGCTGCTGGGAGAAAAAGCGCTGGCAGGATTGGTGAACGGGGTTCGCCATCTGAGCGGCCAGCGCACGCCTGCCTGGCTGCCCACCCTGCCTGGCCCGAGCCGCTACCAGTGGCCGCAAGGGGAGGGTAGCCATGACGGATCCAGCGAGCGTGCTGTGGTCTATCTGCCGTCGTGCGCCAGCCGGGTGTTTGGCCAGCAGGAGAATGCCCCGTCACTGCCGGACGTGGTGTTATCCCTGCTCAAGAAGGCGGGCTGCCGGGTCATAGTGCCACAAGGTATTGAGGGGCTCTGCTGCGGCATGCCCTATGGCAGCAAGGGGATGGTCGAGGTGGCTGCCGCCAAGCGTACTGAGCTGGCCGAGGTATTGTGGCAGGCAAGTGAGCAGGGGCGCTGGCCCGTGCTGCTCGACACCAGCCCCTGTGTGCAGCGGTTGCTCTCGGGGGCGCTCGGCAAGGGCCTTCGGGTGTTTGAGCCCGCTACCTTTGTGCTGGAACACCTGCTGCCCCACCTTGAGCTGACCCCCATCGATGAGACCGTCATGCTCCATATCACCTGCAGCAGCCGGCGTATGGGGCTGGGGGAGACGATGCTGGCGGTGGCCCGCGCCTGTGCCCGCGAGGTGATCGTGCCTGAGCATATCCAGTGCTGCGGCTTTGCCGGAGACAAGGGGCTGATGACCCCGGAGCTCAACGCCGCGGCGCTTGCCAGCCTGCCCGCCCAGGTTCCCAGGGATTGCCGTCAGGGATTCAGCAACAGCCGTACCTGCGAGATGGGGCTCAGCCAGCACGCCGGCATTCCCTATCACAGCATCCTCTATCTGGTGGATCAGGCGGCGAGATAAATAAAACCCCCGACAGAATAGATTTTGTCGGGGGTTTCTTTGTTGGAAAATAGGTGCAAGAGTCGGGTATTTATTTTTAACGCCTATGGCCGTTAGCTGCTTCACGCCAAGTTCTCATTAAGTAATGTTCAACTCAGCCAAGATGCAATAGACACTAACCCTACTGGAATGATGATCATCATTGCTAGAACACCAAGGCAACCACGACCTCTGCTTGATGAGTAGGAATTATTATTTGTAGCATTTTGATTGTTTAACCATTCAGCATGGCAATTTGAGCAATAGAGTTTTAGCGTGCCCGTATTCCAAGCGCGAATGGTGCGATTGTCAAACGGAACATTGCAGCGACAGCGAGAACAGGTAAATAATTTTTTTGAAGGTTTTTTGGGGCGACTAAAGAGAGCAAGTAATATTATTGCAAGCAATGCAATTGGAAGTGATATCGTAAGATCTTTTTCTTTAAAATAGTTAAAGCCAGCTAAAGTTATCAAAACTATAGCCATGATTAAAAAAATATAATCCAGAGGTGTTTTTCTGACTGGTTCAAGGGCGATTTTTTTATCACTTGACCCTCCCTTAGAATGAGAGCTTTGTTTGGAAGGCTGTTTGATAGGGCGAAGAGTCCAACCTTCATAGTAAACTGCTGTAGCTCTCACTCGTCGCTGACTATCGATTGCAGTCTCAAACAATACCTCGTCATTAATCTGTGGCCTTCTTTCTTTGGGGTTTACAGCAGAGATATGGACGAAGATATTGTCTGACCCATCTTCTGGTGTGATAAACCCAAAGCCCTTGTCATCATTCCATTGAGTAATTTTACCTTTCATTTTCTTCCTATGGGTATCGAATGTTGAATTGACTGTGTTAATGGTCGAAGGATTTACAAAGAAAGTAATTTCTTGAATCGTGTATCTCTAGATGCTTTCTATATAGTGGAAGCTCTCACTGAGATTATTATATCGTATACCACACTCAATATTGATGCTGTGGATATATGAAACCCTACCTAACTATGAAACAATGGTGTTCACTGGTATCCAGTCTTATTCCATTACTCACTAAATCACACGGCTACCGCACGGAATATAGCCTCCGTTGTGCTGAGGTTAACCGAATTGAAGAGGTACGAACCATAGTCGCTCCCTTGCTGCCTTTGGGGCTATGAGGGTCGCATGAGTAGGGTACCAAGTGTAGCAGCACTTGTTGAGCGAAACGTTTTACTTTAGGTGTGGTTTGGAGAGTATTTTTGATGGGGATCAGAAATTGGAGAGGGCAGGCAATTTGGTGCTGGCTGTTATGGATAGGCTGCCTCAGAACCAAACCGTAGAGATGGTAATGGGGCGTAGACTTCGCCTCGCAATACAAAAAAATAGACGCAGCGAAGAAACGGAGCGGGCCCGGGCTCAATATCCCGTCATCTCCAGATAGCCGAGTCCTTGCGCATCGCCCTCCACAGTCACAGCCCCCTCCCAGTAGTCAAAGCGGCCCGTCATGGCCTGATTGGGTTGACGCGCCTTAATAACGAGATTCAAATCAGCGGCCTTAAGCTGCCACTCGACGGGGTAGGCTTGTCCCTTAGGGCCGCGCCAGGTCTTGCCGGGGGTGAGGCGGATCTGCTCAGGATTCAGCACCCGGCTGCTGCCGTCCCGCTCGATCAGTATGCCGTAGCGGTTTTCCGGCTCGGCTCGTCCTGATTTGGTGCGAAGGCGAAACAGCATCAGCTCGCGGCCATCTTCAAGTTGGAGCGAAAACCAGTCCCAGCCCGATTGCCACTCGGCCAATACCGAGCTGCTCCACTCGTGATCAAACCAGCCCTGGCCCGTGACATTGCGGGTCTCCCCCTCCAGGGTCAAGGTGCCGCTAAGCGTCAGGCGTGGGTAGGAGTAGTAGAAGGAAGCGTTGCCCGGGCTCTTCTCGCTGTAACCCTCCCTGCCTTGCAGCACCACTGGCTTGGCGGCGCTCACCTTGAGGTTCAGCTCACCCACCTTGCTCTGCACCTTGAGGGTGGCGGGAAAGAGCGACTCCCCTTCAGAGGCGAGCACCCACTCCTTGAGCCAATACTGGCCGCCACTGGCGCCGGCGAGCCCAGGTCCCTGGCGGCTGGTGCGCTCGTCTTGCAGATGCTTGCCGGTGGCTAAATCCGTGATGGCGAACTGGGCCAGCCAGAGCTGGGGGCTGAGCCAGGGGTTGTCCGATTGTATCTGCTGCTCGATACCCTGGCGAAACAGGGTCCACTGCAGGCCGTAGTCGCGCCCCTGCTCATCTTGCAGGTTGCCGGTGAGATACCACCACTCGGATCTGTAGTCGGGGTGGGCGCCGTGATCGGCGGGCAGTCTGATGGGCTGGCCCGGCAGGGCCTTCTTGAATTGATCGCTGCCGCCGCCAAGGATGCTCCCCAGATCGCTGGCCTGCGCGTTGCCGCTCATGGCAATAAGCGGGATCAAGAGGGCTGCGAGCCACAGGATCCGTGAAGAGGACAAGATTCCCCTCACCCTGGCCCTCTCCCGAAGGGAGAGGGGATGGTTAGCGGCAGCTCTATGCGCTTCTCTGCGCTGAATCAAGAGCGGTGACAGGGATGTGGTCAATGGGAGCGTCAAGCCATGGCCGAGCCAGTGCGGTAACCGATATTTCATACCACTCTCCTTGCGGCATACCAGGAGGCGAGCGCCCCGCACACCGGCGCCAGCAAGAGCGCCGTGACGGCGTGCAGGGGGGCGGCCTCGAAGGCGAGGCGCCAGCCGAAGGCGCGGGGGTTGACCACCTCAATCAACACCCAGGCGAGGCCATAGCCCACCGGCAGGGCCAGCAGCGCCGTGATCAGCCCCAATCCCGCCCCCTGCCACACCAGCAGGCGGCGGCAGTGGTGGGGGCCTATCCCTAGGCTCTGCAAGGTCAGCAACTCCCCGCGCCTGGCCAGCCCCAGCACCATAAAGGCGGAGCCTATGCCGACGAAGGCGATGCCGAGGATCAGCAGTTTCAATAGCTCGGTCACCACGAAGGTCTGATCGAACACCTTGAGCGCCGCGGCGTGGATGGCGGGGGCTGGCAACAGGTTCACCCGCTCGCCAAGGCGCGCCCGCAGCCGATCGCCGAGGCGCTCGGGATCCGGGCTGAAGAGGGCGAGGGATTGCACCGCCCCCCCTTCGAAGGCGTGCAGTATCTGCCCCTTGTCGCTGCCGTAATCCTGATAGACCCCGGTGACGGTGAGCCGCCTTGGCCCCCCTTCGTTCGTTACATCCAGTGTCTGGCCCACCCTGACCCCGAGGCGCACCGTGAGCGGTTCGCTCGCCAGCACTTCGCCAGCGTTGGCGGGCCAGCGCCCGGCCAGCAGCGGGTAGGCGGCCTTGAGCTCGGGGATAAAGTCCATCTGCGCCCACTCGATGGGATGGCCCTGCCAGCGGGCGGGATGCACGGCGCGGCGCGAGGCGGCGCTCAGCTGCGGCTCGGCGAGTATGGCGGTCAGGGTCTGCTCGCTCAGCTGGCCTCTGCTGCCTGCCACCCCCTTGGGGGCGCTGACATAGAGGTCGGCGGCGAGCCGCTGGCCGAGCCAGATCTCCACGCTCGAGCGAAAGCTCGACACCATGACCCCGATGCCGATGGCCGCGGCGATGGCAAGCTGCAGCGCCATCACGGCGATGGCGGTGCGATCCAGATGGTATTGGGTCTCGGCCACCCCGAGCCGGACGCTGAGGGGGCCGTGCCCGCGCAGCCGCCCCAGCAGCGCGCGCAGGGCATCGGGCAGGGCGAGGGCCATGGCGAGCAGCCAGCCCCCGGCCACGAAGAGGGCGCCCCCCAGACCGGTCTGCGGCAACAGGAGGCAGAGGGCGCAGAGCAGCAGTATGGCGATGGCGAGCAGGCGTCTGCGCCAGGGATAAACTGGCGGGCGGCTGTTGCCTTCCCGAAGCTCAAGAGGGGATTGGCGCAGCAACTGCCACCAGCCGGGGAGGTTGGCGGCAAGGGTGCCAGCCAGGCCTATCAGCAGCGCCTTGATGAGGCTTGCGGGGGAGAGGCGCAGCAGGTCGATGGGATTGGGGCCATAAAGGTCGGCCAGCGCCTGGGTGAGCTGGCCCATGAGGGCCAGCGCCAAGAGGCTGCCGAGCAGCAGCCCGAGCAGGGTGCCTAGGGTGGCGAGGATGGAGAGCTCCAGGGCCAGCCAGCGGAGTACCCGGCTTGGCGGCATCCCGAGGATGATGAGCTGGGCGAGCTGGGGGCGGCGCACGCTCTGCACGAAGCGCTGGGCGTTGAACACCAGAAACAATCCCACCGCCATGGCGAGCAGGGAGAGGGCGCTGAGGTTGAGGGCCAGGGCATCCCCGAGCTGGCTGGCATCGAGGGCCGGGCTGATGGGCTCGAGCCATAAGGGCTGAGCGGGGAACTCGGCTCCCTGCGCGGCCTGCAAGGCTCTTTGCAAGGTATTGGCCTGTGCATCGCTCAGCTTGAAGACGATGCGATCCAGCCTTCCGGCCTTGCCAAGCAGCGACTGAGCGAGACCGATGTCGGTCACCAGCAGCCGCTCCATGGGAACGGCGCCCGGCTCGAAGGTGCCTGCGAGGGTGAGGGTCAGGGGGCGCTGCCCCTCATCGCCCAGCATAAAGGCCCGCGACTGCCCCGGTTGCCAGTCAAGGCGCCTTGCCTCGGGAGCCGAGAGCCAGACGCTGTCGGCGCGGCTCAGGGTGAAGTCGGGCTCGCGCCCCGGTTGCTCCCCAAAGAGTCGGCGCAAGGGGCCCGGGTTGAAGAGATCCATCCCCAGCAGCTGGAAGCTGCGCCCCTGCTCGTCCTTGAGCCAGGCGTGCAGCTCTGGCATGGCGTCAAGCTCCGGCTGGCTTCGCACCAGCGTCACATAGAGCTGCTCATCCAGCCCGCCGCTCGGAGCCAGGCGGTAGTTCGCTTCCCCCGCAAGCTGGCTGCGGGCGGCGACGAAGTTGGTGCGGGCGCTGTGGTTCAAGAGCTCGATGGCCACCACCAGGGTGACCCCCAGCATGAGCCCCGCCAGGCTCATCAGCAGCAGCCAGGGGTGGGCGCGATAGAGGCGCAGCAGCGCCTTCAGCGGCAGCATGGATCATCCTGGCGGCTTGCGTCACCCATGGGGTCTGCCCTCGAGCAGTTGCCCCCCTTCCAGGCGCAGCACCCGATCCGCCAGGGCGCCATAGCCCGGGTTGTGGCTCACCAGCAAGAGGCCGGCGCCGGTATCGCGCACCGCCGCCATCATCAGCCCCATCACCTGCTCGGCGTTGTGCTCGTCGAGGCTCCCGGTGGGCTCGTCTGCCAGCAGCCAGGTTGGCTGGTGAACCAGGGCCCGGGCCAGGGCCACCCGCTGGCGCTGGCCGCCGGAGAGCTGCTCCGGCCAGGCGTGGCGCTTGTGGCTAATCCCAAGGCGCTCCAGCAGGGCATCGAGGCGCGGCATGTCCCGGGGCAGGTGGTTTATCTCCAGGGGCAGGCAGAGATTTTCCAGCACTGTGAGGGTCGGCAGCAGGTTGAAGTCCTGATAGACGATGCCAAAATGCCGGCCCCGCAAACGGGCCCGCTCGTCCGGGGACTGGGTGTCAAGCCGGGTCTCTCCCAGCCAGATCTCCCCCTCGTCCGGGGCGATGAGACCGGCGATGAGGTTCAGCAGGGTGGACTTGCCACAGCCGCTCTGCCCCAGCAGCAGACAGGTTTCCCCCGGGGCGAGCTTGAGATCCAGCCCCTCAAACAGGGGGAGCGTCTCGCCGCCGCTGGCGAAGCGTTTACTGAGGTTGCGCAGGTTCAGCATGGGATAACCGGTTGATGGCCAATGGCTTTCACAATGTCAGTCACTATGCCAGTTAGTGATCGCGCCTGCAAAAGGGATGAGGATCCTTGCTGGATCCCGCTCGCCAGAGGTGGTTAGAATAGGGGCTTCCATGGGTCACAGGATGAGCAAGGATGTTACACAAGCAAGTCAGTTTTATCGTCGACAGCAAGGGGGCCAAGCAGGCTGCCGTAGTCCCCATCGATATCTACAACGAGCTGATGACCCTGCAAAAGGCGCTCTCCGACAACAAGCCCGGCGAGCGTGAGCTCTATCACTTCAACGGCAAGGGGGCCGAGGCCCATGGTTATCCGGTGGGCAAGCGGCAGAACCCCGGCTTCATGGTGCAGGCGGGCTCCACCGCCAACGGGGAGGATGCCGCCTCCCTGCGCGAGGCGGTGATCGAGCTGCGCCAGGAGCTGCTGGCCAAGGGGGTGCTCATCCCCCGGGCCGAGGGGGGCTTCGTGTTCGGCGCCGATCAGCTGTTCAACAGCCCGAGCCTGGCCGCCAGCCTGGTGGCTGGCAACAACAGAAGCGGGCTGGATGCCTGGCAAAACAGCGCCGGCTACACCCTCAAGCAGTCCGGCTTTGGCAAAAAATCCCCCTGATATCCCCTGAGCCACGCCGCCCGGTCGAGGCGGGCGGCTCGACCTGCGGACAGGGATGAGGGTGACTTCCCTGTCCGCTGCTAGCCTCAATGCCAGACGGTTCTCAAGAGACGCGCACTCATGTCTGGATCCTCACGCCTTGCCCCCTTGTCCGGGCTCTGCCTGTTCTGCGGCCCCGCCCTGGCCGAGGGCCCCCTTGCCCTGACCCAGAGTGGCGTCGGCGTATTCGCCCTCGTCGTCTTCGTGCTCGCCTACCTCCTGGTGATGGCCGAAGAGTACCTGAAGCTGCGAAAATCCAAGCCGGTGCTGATCGCCGCCGGCATCATCTGGATAGCCATTGGCGTCGTCTATGCGGACGCGGGGCAGAGCCCCCTGGCCCACGAGGGGTTTCGGCAGAACCTGCTGGAATACGGGGAGCTGATGCTGTTCCTGCTGGTGGCCATGACCTACATCAACGCCATGGAGGACAGGCTGCTGTTTGCCGCCCTGCGCGCCCGCCTGGTGCGGGCCGGGCTCAGCCTGCGCACCCTGTTCTGGCTCACCGGGTTGCTGGCCTTCTTCATCTCCCCCGTGGTGGACAACCTCACCACGGCGCTCCTGATGTGCACAGTGGTGCTCAATGTGGCCAACGAGGATCGCCGCTTCATCAACCTGGCCTGCATCAACATCGTCGTGGCGGCCAATGCCGGCGGCGCCTTCAGCCCCTTTGGCGACATCACCACCCTGATGGTGTGGCAGGCGGGCAAGGTGCCCTTCGGCCAGTTCTTCGCGCTCTTTATCCCCGCCCTGCTCAACTTCCTGATCCCGGCCCTCCTGATGAGCCTGATGGTGCCGCGCCATGCCCCCAGGGTGCTGGACGAGGAGGTGACCCTCAGGCGCGGGGCCGCCACCATAGTGCTGCTATTCCTCCTCACCATAGGCACCGCCGTCGCCTGCCATCACTTCCTGCACCTGCCCCCGGTGCTCGGCATGATGACGGGGCTGGGCTATCTGCAATTTTTCGGCTTCTACCTGCGCAAGACCCAGCCAGGTGCCCTGGCGCGGGAGCGCGCCCTCTATGAGCGCACCGGGGACGAGGCGCGGCTGCTGCGCCTCGGCTCCATAGTGCCGTTCGACGTGTTCAACAAGATTGCCAAGGCCGAGTGGGACACCCTGCTCTTCTTCTACGGGGTGGTGATGTGCGTCGGCGGGCTCGGCTTCATGGGGTATCTGGCGCTGGCGTCCCAGCTCCTCTATCAGGGGGATCCGACCCAGGCCAATGTGCTCATCGGCCTGCTCTCCTCCGTCATCGACAACATTCCCGTGATGTTCGCCGTGTTGTCGATGGAGCCGCAGATGTCGACCGGGCAGTGGCTGCTGGTGACCCTGACCACTGGGGTGGGGGGCAGCCTGCTCTCCATCGGCTCCGCCGCCGGGGTGGCCCTGATGGGGCAGGCCAGGGGCATGTACACCTTCCTCGGTCACCTCAAGTGGTTGCCTGCCATTTTGCTTGGCTATATGGTCAGCATAGGGGCGCATCTGTGGCTCAACCGCGCCCTGTTCTGAGCACAATGGACACAGAGCAAGGAAGGGACTATGGGACAACTGTTCGAGGCGCTCTCGCCGCGCCATGTGGCCTTTATCGAGGCGCAGAAGATCTATTTTGTCGGCACGGCGGCGGAGGAGGGCACGGTCAACCTCTCTCCCAAGGGCGGGGATTCGTTGCGCATTCTCGATGCCCATACCCTGGCCTGGCTCAACCTGACCGGCAGCGGCAACGAGTCGGCGGCCCATGTGTTGCAGAACCCGCGCATGACGGTGATGTTCTGCGCCTTCGAGGGGGCGCCCATGATAGTACGGGCCTATGGCCAGGCGCGGGTGCTGCACCGGGGCGACCCGGACTGGGAGACTGCGCTGGCATGTTTCCCGACCAGAGTGGCGGCCCGCCAGATCTTCCTGCTCGACATTGAACGGGTCCAGACCTCCTGCGGCATGTCGGTGCCCCTGTTTGGCTATCAGGGGGACAGGGAGGATCTCGCCAACTGGTCGGCGCGCCAGGGCAAGGAGGGCATAGAGGCCTACTGGCGCAAGAAGAACCAGCTGAGCCTGGATGGCGTGGAGAGCGAGATCCTGGCTCGCAGCGGCTTGGAGGCCGATGCCTGATGGCCGCGCCCCTGATGCAAAAAGCCCTGTCCGGTGGACAGGGCTTTTTCGTGTCGGTATCGCGGTGAGCCGAAGGGATCGTCAGGCCGCACTGGCACGCTTGCCGGTGAGCAGCCAGTAGCTGAGCGCCGAGCTCAGGCCACAGGCGGCGATGGCGATGGCCATGGGCAGCGGCGACTCGGGGGGATTGAGGTTGACCAGTATGCCCACCACGGCGCCTATGCCAAAGCGCAGTGTGCCCGCGAGCGCCGAGGCGGTGCCCGCCGACTGGGGGAAGTGGCCCATCAGGCCCGTCATGGCGTTGGCCCCCACCAGGCTGATGTGGCCGACGAAGAGCACCACTGGGATGACGATGCCCCACAGGCCCCCGGTCTGGCTCCAGGCGTTGTAGATGAGCAGGGCCCCGGCCAGCGGCAGCACCGTCAGGCCGTACTGCAGCATGCGCTCGGCGCCCACCCCCTTCACCAGACGGCTGTTGACGAAGGTGACCACCATCATCAGCAGGATGTTGAGGCCAAAGAGCCAGCCGTAGTGCTCGGTCGGTACCTTGAAATACTCGATATAGACATAAGGGGAGGCACTCAGGAAGGCGAACATGCCCGAGCTCGACAGGGCGCCGCACAGCACATAGCCCATGGCGCCGCGGTGGGAGAGCACGCCCCAGTAGTTGCGCAGCACCTGGCCGAGCTTGAGGGGCTGTTTGTGTTCGGGTTTGAGGGTCTCCTCTATCTTCCACTGCATCACCACGCAGATGAGCAGGCTGATCCCCACCAGCAGCCAGAAGATCACCCGCCAGTCGGCATGAGCGCTGATGTAGCCGCCCACCACGGGGGCTACCAGGGGGGCCAGCGTCATCACCAGGATGACGAAGGACATGGCTCGCGAAAACGCATCCTTCTCGAACAGATCCCGCAGCAGGGCATTGACCACCACGGATCCCGCCGCCCCGCCAGCGGCCTGCAGCATGCGCCAGGCCAGCAGCTCCGGCAGGGAGTCCGCCAGGGCGCAGCCCACCGAGGCCACGGCGAACATGGAGAGGCCCGCCAGGATCACCGGCTTGCGGCCGAAGCTGTCGGCGAGCGGCCCGTAGAACAGCTGGCCGATGGCGAAGCCGCCGAGGAAGGCGCTGATGGTGAGCTGGGCCCCGTCTATGCTGGTGGCCAGATCCCGGGCGATGGCCGGAATGGCGGGCAGGTACATGTCCACCGCGAGCGGGGTCAGGCCCGCCAGGGCGCCGAGCAGGATGAACAGGAAGCGGGGAGAGAGGGTCGTGGCTTGAGGCATAGGGTATCCGAGTCGTGGCAGGGCCGGGAAAAAGGGGCAAGTGCTGAGTCTATCAGCTTTGGCAGGCTTGGGCAGGTCTATCCTGCCCCGGGCCCAGAGGTCAGATCTGCGACGGACTCAGCGCACCGGACGCCTTGCCCTGTGGTGGCACAGAAGCAGCAGCCAGCCGAGCCACCCGAGCAGGGAGAGGGCATTGCCTGCCCGCTCGGGCCAGCGCGCCGTCAGCCTGAGGGTGAGGTTGTGGCTGCCCGCCGGCACCCAGAGCTGCATCAAGCCCTGGGGATTGGCACCCACCGTCAGCATCAGGTGCTCGTCGATCCAGGCCTGCCAGCCGGGGTAATCATACTGGTGCAGGACCAGCCGGGTCGGCACGGCCGCCGTCACCGCCAGGGTCAGGGCCCTGGGCTGCCAGCGGTGCACTGTCCAGCTGGCGCCCGGGGGCTCGGCGCTCACCGGGGGCTGGAACTCGTCCTTCCAGGCGAGCAGGGTGGGGGCGAACATGCCCCCTGGCACCTGTCTTGGCCTGTACTCCCTGGCGCTGCGCTTGCTGTCGAACTCGAGGGCCATGGCCTCCCGGGTGGGGGCCTGGGTGAGGGGGGCGTGGCGCACATAGGCCAGGGTGGAGAGGAGGGTCAGCAGCAGCATGCCCCACCAGAGCCACTGCCAGGGACGGTGAGTGGGGGGGCCGAGCGCCACCACGGCGATGGTGGCCAGGGTGAGGATGAGATTGAGCCGCCAGGGAAACTGTACCCGTTGCAAGGGGGGCAGCAGGCTCCAGAGGGGCTGGCTCACGGGCAGCATCATCAGGAAGGCGGCGACGCCGATCGCCCCCCAGCACAGCAGCTCGGGGTGGCGCGGCTCGCGGGCGGCGGCCCAGGCGATGAGCAGCAGGGCCAGGGTCAGCAGGCTCTGCCACGCCAGGTTGCCGCGAAAGCGCCAGTCCCCCCAGCCCGAGGGCAAACGGTCGAGGAAGTTGCGCCTAAAGTCGAACATGCCGCCGCGCATCAGCTCCATGGAGATGGCCCCCTGATCCGCCAGGGCGGGCAGCAGCAGCGCCGCCGCCATGCAGAGCCCCAGCCCCTGGGCCCCCAGGGCTATCCAGCAGGGCGCCAGGGTGCGGGATCGCCAGGCGAACCAGAGGGCACGCACGCTGACCAGCCCCATCATCAGCAGCAGGCTTGGCAGGTGGGAGAAGGCCAGCAGCGCCAGCCCCAGGATCAGCAGGGGCAGGCCCTGGCGCAGGCCGCGATGGGCGAGATCCTGGCCAAGCAGGATCAGCGGCGCCCAGGCGAAGGCCCAGAACTCCGCCAGGGCGAAGCGGGCATAGAGATCCATGGCCAGGTGATAGGGCAGGATCAGGTAGAGCAGGCTGACTGCCAGGGCCCGGCCCGAGGGCGTGGTGGCGCGCAGCCACAGATAGGCGAACGTGCCCGAGAGCAGCAGCGCCAGGGTGGCGCTCCCGAGCAGGGGGTAGATGGCCTGCTGGGCGGGGGCCGCCGGGCCGGCAAAGAGGGCGCTGACATAGTAGGGGAGCGGGGGATAGAAGAAGAAGGTGGGGCTGCCAAAGCCGCCATTCATGGCCATCAGCCAGCGGGGATAGAGCTCCCCCTGCCACAGCTGGCGGGCAAAGTAGTGGCCGGAGAGCAGGTGGTGGAACAGATCGTGCCCCTGAGTGCCCCCCTGCAGCCAGACAGGCAACACCAGGAGCGCACTGGCCAGCGCCAGAACCAGGGGCACCAGTGCCCACTCCTTGCCTCCCTTCATGCATCCTCTCCCTGCCACGCCCATGCGCAGTGAGTGTAGACGAGTCAGCTGACGCAGCGACGCGTTTGGGCCAGATGTCAGCGCGGGATGGCGAGCCAGAGGCCGGGTTCGGCGCCAAAGCGGGGGGCAAACCAGTGCCCCTGGTGGGGGAGCGGCATCTCGCTCTGGGCTATGGGGCGGCGGCTGAGGCGGCAGGCCCCCTGGGTGAGCGCAAGGGCGGCATCCCCCTGATACCAGCCGTCCGTCACCGGCAGGGTCGTGGTTTCCCTAAGCAGCCTCACTCCCCACTGAGTCACCAGGGCCGGACACGCCTGCTCGGCCAGCCGGGCAGCCTGCACCATGGCGGGCGGCGCTGGCGCTGTGAGTGTGGTGCAGAGCAGCAACAGGGCTCCCAGCATGGCTGGGCGCTCGCCCCATCGGGGCAGCCTGCCCGCCAGCAGCACTATGCCGAGCAGGGTAATGGGTGCCAGATGGCGGGGATTGTCAGGGTTCTGGCCAAACAGGGTCCAGAGCAGCAGGGCGAGCCAGTAGAGCGACCAGAGCGGGGAGATAGCGGCAGTCTGGCCCTTTGACCGCTGCCAGACTGGCAGCAGGAGCAAGGCTCCCATCAATAGGGGCCAGAGCGGGGTCAGTTGATCATTGAAGGTGCGCGCCCAGCTCAGTAGCCGATCCCCGTGGGCTGCCGCCGTGTTGCCCCAGAGGGTGAAGTGGCCGTCGGTAAAGCGCCGCCCCTCGGCAAAATAGGCCCAGCCATCGGCCTGCCAGACAAAGAGCAGGCTGATAAGCCCCACCAGGGTGATGGGGAGCACAAACCTTAAGCGCGTTCCCTTCTGCTCTATCCCGAGCCAAAGGGGCAGCAGGGCCAGCACGAAGTAGGAGGGGCGCAGCGCCAGCAGTAATCCAAGCAGCAGACCCGCCAGCGCAGGTTTGCGATGCTGCAAGGCCAGCAGCGCCCCGAGCCAGGCGGCCAGCGCCGGCCCGTCGGACAGGCCTGAGAGCGCCAGGGTCGGGGTGAGCGGCAGGGCCAGCACCAGTAGCCAGACTGGCGCCAGGAGGCTTGGGCGCTGCCCTATTCTCACCGCCAGCCAGGCGGCGAGCGGCGCTATCAGCGCTGTGCCGAGCAGGCTGGCCCACTGCACCGCGCGGGCCGGGTCGTCTACCGCGAGGTTGATGAGCCGCGCCAGCCAGATAAAGGCGGGGTAGCCCGGAAAGTGGGGGGAGAACTCCAGCACGCTGAAGCGTACTACCCCGTGGGCAAAGTTCAGGGCATCGTCGGAGTCGAGCGCCACCGGGAAGGCCAGCAGCCAGCAAAGCCAAGCCAGTTGCAGCAGGGCAAGCAAGCAGGGTCGATTGGCGAAGCTTAATCGGCCGTGGTGACGCCCCCCTTCTCCCCTTGCGGGAGAAGGGCCGGGGATGAGGGGGGCCGTCGTCATCGATGGGAGCTAATCAGAGCGGCGCCAGCACGGCCATCAGCGTTTTTTCGGCATCGCTAAAGGCGGCGGCATCGGCGGGCTTGGCGCCCACCCCGAACACGCCCGGGTTGCCGATGGCGTCCAGCACCTTGGCCAGCGCCTGTTCGGCCGCCTTGCGATCCCCTTCATTGAGGGAGGGGAGGATCAAATCGAGGAAGCGCTTGCTCTTGACCACCAGCACCTTGGCAGTCTGGTAGTCGCCAAGGTTCTGAGCCGCCCCTTCGAGGCGGCGCTCGATCTCCGCCTTGTAGGCGCGGTTGAGCAGGGCGGCGGTGGCGGCCGCGTCTTTCCCCTTGATGGCGGCGGCCAGGGGCGCTTGCAGTGTCACCTTGTGGTGCTCTTCCAGATAGGTCAGCTCGTCGGCAATCTCGCTCAAGGTGGCGCTGGCATCCTTGCCATCAGTGGCGGCGCCCAGCAGCGCCTCGCGGGCGTCGATCAGCGGTTCCTTGCCGGCGGCGGCGTAGGAGTAAGCCTGTGCCTGACCGCTCAGGGCCAGCAGCAGGGTGAGGGCAAGCAAACCCGGGCGTATGGTCATCCTGTTCTCCTTGTTGATTTGTCCTGACGGCATGGCGCCAGTCCTGATGAGTTGGACCCCACCCCGACCCTCCCCCTTTCGAAGGGGGAGGCCGGGAGAGGTTGTTCCTGTTGCTACGCCACGCTCTGGGTCTCGATGACGGTATTTTCGTTGCGATGGTTATAGATGGCGTGCCGTCTGTCCACCCCGTCGATCACCATGTCCGCGGCCATCATCCCCATCTCCATGGCGGTGTCGGTGAAGATATAGCGGAATGTCCCCTGACGGCCGGTCATGATGAGGTTGCCTATCGGCATCAGCGCCTGGATGGCGTCGTTGCGGCGGGCCTGATAGCCGAGATCCATTAGCGGATAGGCGTACTCGCTGCGCGCCTCGAAGGTCTCGTCGCCAAGTTTGGCGGTATCGACCCCGAGGCTCGCGAGATCCTCTGTCACCCGACCGCGCAGATCGGCGAGCGGCGCCTGCCAGGTGGCATCCCCCGGGTTGCAGGGTATCTCCAGCATCACCGAGCTCTGGCCTTCTGGCGCCATAAAGGGGCTGCGCCGGCGCGGCTCCTGCAGACGGGTGGCCAGAATATGGGGGTCGGAGAGGTACTGCCAGGTGTTGTCCGACAGATTCTCCTGTTTGAGGGGCATATTGACGAAGCGCAGGGATCGATAGTGCAGATCGCACGGCAAGCCCAGATGCTGGCAGGTGAGCGGCAGCGGCAGGGTGGAGATCACCTGATCGAAGTGCTCGCTCTGCTCAACGTTATCTTGTGACCAATAGACCCGCTCGATGCGGCCATCAGCCTGCTCGAGGCGGGTGATGGTGGCGCCGGTCTTGAGTTCGACTCCCTCGGCCACCAGCCGCTCCCCCAGGGTGGTGAAGATCTGGCCAAAACCGTATTTGGGGTAGCGATACTTGCGGGCATAGGTGCGCACCGAGAGGTTGCCCTTGCGCCTTGGCAGCAGGCGGCGCGCCACGTCTTTCAAATCGATGAGGCTGATGCGCTGGCCGGCCCAGTCGGCGGAGAGCTGATCAGGGTTGATGCCCCACAGTTTGCCGGTGTAGCCCTCGAAGAACTGGCGGTAGAGGGTGCGACCGAAGTGGCTCTGGATCCACTCGGCAAAGCTCGCCTTGGCAAAGTCGGTGGGCTTCTTGGCAAAGGGCAACAGCAGCAGATCCTTCACCGCCCCGGCCATCAGCGGCAGGGGGGCGGTTTTCAACAGGTTCGGCAGATTCAAGGGGTAGTCATAGGTGCGCCCGCCGAAGCGGATCACGCTCTTTCGCTCGGCGTGGAGCAGATCGTCCCCCATCAGCTCGTCGATAAAGGCGAGCAGCTCGGGGTTCTTGGTGATGAAGCGGTGACCGCCGTAGTCGAAGCGATACTCTCCATCGCGTCCCTTGAAGGTCTGGGTGGCGCACATGCCGCCGACGACCGGCTCCTGCTCGAACAGGGTGACCGCAAAACCGGCCTGGCACAGGCGCCAGGCGGCCATCAGACCGGCGGGACCGGCACCCAGTACCGCAATCTTCTTCTTGTTGTTGTCGCTCATGAGTGTTCCGACACTGCTTGATAGATAAGGGCGCCGCGCCAGGGCGCGGCTCCCGAATGGGGTTGCAACCGCGGGTTTATCCCTGCGCCCGAGGGCGATAGCTGCGATGCCAGAGGGTGACGAAGATGGCCAGATAGGCGGCCCAGGTCAGCAACTGCAAGCCGGCCGGCGAGGCATTGTAGCCAAACAGGGCGCGCAGGAAGGTGCCGAAGACCCCCTGATCGTCGAGGATGTGGCTGATGTTGAACACGGGTGTCGTCCAGAAGGTGATGACGTCTGCCGCCTGCAACATGTTGACGGCGGACGACAGCAGCCCCGCGGCGATTATGATGATGAGCAGGCCGGTCCAGCGGAAGAAGGGGGCCAGCGCCACCTTGCGGGTGGAGCGCAGCAGCCCCCACACCAGCACCACAGAGACCAGCAGCCCTGCCAGCGCCCCCATCAGCCCCTCGTGCAGATCCACCCCTTGCCCTGAGTAGACCAGGGCGGAGAAGAAGAGCACGGTTTCAAAGCCTTCGCGCATCACCGCCAGGAAGGCGAGCAGTACCAGGCCAAACAGGTTGCCCCCGTCGATGGCGGCATCGATGCGCGCCGTCATGGCCCCCACCTGGGATTTGGCCTGCTTCTGCATCCAGACAGCCATGTAGGTGAGCACCAGGGTGGCGAAGATGAGGATCCCCGCCATCAGCAGGTGGTTGTAGCGCTCGCTCTCGAACTGGCTCACCACCACCTGGAACAGGAAGGCGACCACGAGGGAGGCGACGAGGCCCAGCCCCACCCCCAGATAGATGAGCTTGTTGTAGCGGCTCGCCCCCAGCTTGGCGAGGTAGGAGAGGCAGATGCCCACCAGCAGGAAGGCTTCCAGCCCCTCGCGCAGGGTAATGAGAAAACTTGCAAACATCAGGATTGAGGCTCCGTGTCGGGCGTGACGGGAAGAGGCGGCAGGGTGAGTTGCAGCCGATTGAGTTGTAGACGCGTGAGCAGCACTATGGGTGGTGCCGGCAAGCTCGGCTCGGCGGCGCGCACCGCATCACTGACCCACTTGGGGTAGGTGCGAAAATTGAGTCTGATATCGGCCTTGAAGGGGCCCTTGGCATCCGCTGGCAGCGGCCAGGCTTCATCGCGCCAGCCATCGGCCGGAATGCGGGTATCTTCCAAGAGCTTGGCGTAGCGCCAGAACTTGAGCCCCACCGGCTTGCCCTCGGCATCGCCGAACACCTTTCTGAACAGCCGCGCATCCTCAGGCACGGCGCCGTCCACCGGCTGGCCGCTTGCAAGCACCACCTTGCCGCTGGCGTCGGTGACGGTCAGCTCCAGCCAGAGTTCACGGAAATCGGCGACCCCGGTGGGCAGGGCGTGGCCTGCGCCGACGTTGGCGACCCGCACCACCAGTTGCGGGCTGTCTGCCCCCTGTTCGATACGGGCCGAGAGGGTGGCGCTGGAGCGCAGCAGCGCCAGGCTCTCCTGCTCAAGCGCGGGATTGCGCAGCCCCACCAGCTGATGCTGGGCGCCGGTGAAGTTGTGGCGATAGAGCCGCGCCTTCATGGTGCCGTTCTCGGTGGACTGGCCCGCTACCGGTGCGCCGCCATTGCCGGGCTCCGGGTTCATATGGCAGTCGATGCAGGTACGCCGCCTGGCGGGATCCTCGGCGTTTGCGAAGCTGGAGTTTTCCCACTCGTCCCAGGTGTTGACGATGTTGGCGCCGCTGCCCGGGGCGAACTCGTTGTGGCAGGACTTGCACAGGGCCGCATCCTGGTAGAAATCCTTCTGGTAGGAGGCCTTGTGCATGGCGGGACGGGCGTTGATCTGCCGCTCGGCCAGCCAGTGCTGGAGGCTGCCACCCGGGGCATCCTCGAACACATAGCTCTCGCGGTCTTTCAAATTCACGGTAAAGGCGCTGTTGCCGCCCGCGTCTTCCACTTTGGTGATGCGATGGCAGAGCACGCAGCCGGTCCCTTCTTCCACCACGGGCTCGCCAGCCTGGTGGGCCGCAATCAGCGAGGCGCCGCCCTGCTCGAACATGTGGGAGCCCTTGGGCAGATCCTGCTGGCCGTTCAGCACCTGCTGGGGCATGTGGCAGCCCTGGCACCACTGGCCGAAGGCTTCCCCTTCGGTTTCCCGGGCCAGGGCCTGCACCACCTTGTAGTAGGGGTGGGAGTTGCCCATCAGCCGGTGGTTGCTTTCGCTCCAGTCCTTGAATGCCTCCTGGTGGCAGTTCTGGCAGGAGGCGGAGTTGAGCCACTCTTTCGGGTGGGTGGTCGGCGCCTTGGCGTGATCCCTGCGCGGGGCATCGAGCCTGAGCCAGTTGGCGAGATAGGGGAGGTTGCCATCGGCGGTGACGAAGGCGTGCAGGTCTTCCATCATCGCCTTCACTTCCGGCTGGGGCCTCTCGGGATCCACCGGCTCGGCCCCATCCCGGGTGTCGTGGCCCATGCCGCCCTGGGTCTGCTGGGTCATGCGCAGGTACTCGCCGACGAAGTCCCCCGCCACCATGTTGGCGAGGTTGGCGTGGCCGTTGATGGCGTTGTCGCCGCTCTTCTGGCGATGGGCCGCCATCAGATGGCGGTTGGTGAAGTTGAACCCGTCCAGATGGCAGGAGTTGCAGCTCATCCAGTTGTCCCCTGCCATGGGGAAGCGGCTGTTGGCGGCGGTATTACCCAGGTTGAACAACCGCTCGCCGCGCTTGAGCGCTTCGGGGCGGGGATCCGTCTCCACCAGTTTGGCGAAGTGGGGCACATCCACGGTCACCCGGGCGAAGGGGCCGCTGCCGCCGCTATTGAGGCGGGTAAGATCCTGCCCCATGACGTTGTGCACCAGGATATGGTCGCCGTCTATCAGCAAGTCCCTCGGATTCTGGCCCGGCAGGTGGCGCAGCAGTTGGGTCGCCTTGGCGCCCCCCTGAAACTTCTTGCGGCGGTGGCGGTTGCTGTTGGATTTGCCGCTGCGCGACAGGTCGAACACCAGCAAGTCTTCCGAGCCCGCCAGGGTCAGGTAGACCCGCTTGCCGTCGGCGGCGAAGCGCGCCGCGAAGGGGTTGGAGACGATCTGGCTGCGGTTGCCGACGCTTGGCAGGTTGATCTGCAAGAAGAGCTGTTTTCTTTCATCGACCCGCTCCTTCTCTTCATCGAGATTTATGATGGAAACCGCCGGGAAGACGGTGCTCTGAAACTGGAAGGGGTGGTCGAAACTCCAGAGCACGTGAGGCAGCCAGGCTTCGCTGCCATCGGGGGAGAGGGCGATGCCGTCCAGCAGGCGCGGCAACCCTTGGGAGTCGCTCGGCGTGTCGCTGTGGGTCTCCGCCAGTGTGATGAGCTTGGGCTTGGGTAAGGCGGTGCCCTTGGCGCCGTTGCCAAGCTTGGCGAGATCATAGACGGCGAGCTGGCCTGTCATGGCGTGGGTGAGCAGCAGGCGATCGTCGTTCGTCAGGGCGAGCCCGCGGGGCGTCTCGGCAGTCTCTGCATCCAGCTGGAGCTTGCCCGCGGTGTCGTAGGCCTGCAGGCGAGCGGATTCGAACAGGCTGATCCAGAACCAGCGCCGCTTGGGATCGAAGATGACGCCGTAGGGTCTATGGCCGGTGGGGATCGCCTTTTCCAGCGTGAGTTCATCATCCAGCAGCAGCAGGCGATCGCCGCTGTAGTCGGTCACCAGCAGGGTGCCGTCATCGGCGCGGGCCAGCTGGCGCAGATCCCCCCCCAGCTGCACCTCTTTCAGCCGCTTGCCGCTCTGGCGTTCAAGCAGGGTGACGGAGCCGGCGCCCTGGTTGGCCACCAGCAGGCGAGGAGTGTCGCCCTCGTCATAGGGGATCATGGCCGCGCCCATCTCCTGGGCCGAGGCGGTCCCCAGCAGCAGGGCGGCGAACATCAGGGAGAACAACCACTTCAACATAAGATCAGGTGCGCCATGTCAAGATGGTCCAGCGCCAGGCGTGACGCAGCACCAGGGGCGTCAACGCGAGCGCGCTCAGCCAGTGGGCCCAGCTGGCAAGGTTGCCCAGGCTATCCCCCGGGGTGCCGTGCAGCACCAGCAGCAATCCGCTGGCGAGACAGACCAGCAGCAGGGTTTCGATGATGCGCCCCGTGGTGCGCAAGAAAGGTCTGCGGCTCTTGTTCAGCAGGCTGCGATGGGAGAGCCAGAAGGCGCCAAACAGCAGGGGAAACAGGGAGAGCGAGAGCATCAGATGGAGAAACAGGTTCCAGCGCGCCAGGGACCAGACCGGGGTCAGGGGCTCCCACAACAGCAGGCCGGAGAAGAACATCAGGTAGAGGGAGCCCTCGGCGGCCTGATGGTGATAGGCCAGCCATTGCCAGAGGTGTCGCGGTGAGAGGGAAAGGCTTGTCATAGGTGCTCCAGCACCCGGGCGGTTCGGCCCGGGGCGAGCAAGTTTACAATGGGGTAAGGGTAATGAAAAGAGTTATCAATTCGGCCGCTGATGAATAGATCCTGAATGAAATCAGGGCCGGGTCACTTGTGATCCGCCAGCCGCTCCGTGATGGCGTAGATGAGGGCGGCGGTGGAGAAGGCCAGGAAGACGATGACAGACCACTTCATCTCTGTCTCGTTGCCGGTGCCGTCTTCCAGGAAGGCCTTGAGCACCTCGATCCCGGCTATGGTCACCAGGGAGTTGATGACGATGAGTTTGAGGGAGGCGAAGTTGATCTTGCTGAGCCAGTTGTCCCCCAGGGCCGCCCGCTGCTCCGGGGTCTTGATGAACTGCACATAGCCGCAGATGGCCACCAGGATCAGCATCTGGGCCACCAGCACGAAGTCCACCAGGGTGAGCACCCCTGTGATGAGATCCAGATAGTCGATCTCTATGATGTCGCGGCACAGCACATAGAGCTGCATGGCGAACTTCACCATCAGGAGGGCGACGCAGATAAGGATGCAGACATAGAAGGGGAACATCATCAACCGGCTGCCGTTGAGCATGACGTTGAAGCGGCGCATGGGGACTCCATCGAGAGGGAAGCGAATGGCAGCCAGAATATCTGGAAAGAGGGGGGCGGGAAAGCGCCATGGCGCTTCCCCGCCCGTTCAGAGGGGGAAGGGTGGGAGATCTCGAAACAGCCGCTGCAACCCCTCGCCCCAGGCCTTGCGCAGGGCCAGGAAGTGGGGGTTCTGCTCTGTGATGCGGTGCAGGTGTGCCGCCGAGAAGCTCCCCTCGGGATAGACCAGGGCGTCCAGGGGCAAACCCACCGACAGATTGCTGCGCAGGGTCGAGTCGATGGAGATGAGGGCGCACTGCAAGGCGGTCTGAAGCGGCGTCTCGTACTGGATGATGCGATCTATGATGGGCTTGCCGTACTTGCTCTCCCCTATCTGGAAGTAGGGGGTGTCGGCGCTCGCCTCGATGAAGTTGCCCTCCGGATAGATGTGGAAGAGGCGGTGGCGCTCCCCCCGGATCTGCCCCCCCAGCAGTATGTTGCAGCCGAAGTTGACATGCCCCTGCTGCTGGCCCCCATCCCGGCTGATGACGGTGCGTATGGTCTGGCCGATGAGGGCCGCGACCTCGTAGAGGCTTGGGAGGCTGAGCAGACCCGTCCCCTCCGTCAGCAGGCTGATGACACTCTGGGTGGTGGCCAGATTGCCGGCGCTTTGCAGCACTATCACCCTGTCCCCCTGGGTGAAGAGGTGCAGCTTGCGGAAGGTGGCGATGTGATCCACCCCCGCATTGGTGCGCGAGTCTGAGGCGAAGACGATGCCATCTTGCAGGCACATGGCGACGCAATAGGTCATGGCCGCCCTCCCGCCAGCGCTTTTCGGGCCCTCATTGCTGCTGCCCATCCAGACGGGTGACCCGCGCCTGGCTCTGCAACTGCTCGCAGCCGCCACCGTAGCGCACCCCGCGCACCGGGCAGGCATCCAGATAATCCATGCCGACCGCCAGCTTGAGGTGCTCGCTGGCGGAGCAGGTGAGGTTGGTCACGTCGAAGGTGTGCCAGCGTTCCTCGATCCACACCTCGGCCCAGGCGTGCATCGCCACGTGGCTGCTGTCCTGGCTGTAGAGGTAACCGCTCACGTACCTGGCCGGCAGGCCGGCATGGCGGCAGCAGGCCAGGAACACATGGGTGTGGTCCTGACAGACGCCGCTGCCCGAGGCGAGGGCCTCGTCGGCGCTGAAGGTGGCGTCCGTGCTGCCGGGCTGATAGGGCATCAGCACCAGGATGCGTGCCATCAGCCCCTGCAAGTCGGCCAGGGTGGGCTCCTCTGGCAGACAGGCCTTCGCGAGATCCCGCAGGGCCGGGGTCGGACTGGTGAGGGCGGTGGGCCTCAGGTAGCTCAGGGGGGAGATGAGGGAGTGCTCCTCATCGTCCTGAGCGTCGTCGCAGATCTCCACCTCGCCACGGGCGCGGATGAGGATCCCCTCATGGGGGGACTCCAGGCTCAGCACGTGCAGTATGTTGCCGTAACCGTCCGTGGTGCAGGTGGCCTCCCCTGGCAGCTCCAGCTGCCAGGAGAGGATCTGCTGGCGGGCCGTGCTGTGGGGAGTCAGACGCAGGTACTGGGTGCTGCGGCGCACCACGTCGGCATAGTGGTAGCGGGTCTGGTGATCGATGATGAGTCTCATAATACCTCCAGGTAGGCGGCGTGGATGCTCTGGCCGATGGCGCCGATGTCGCTGAGAAAGTCCCTCAGGTACGCCTGCATGCCGAGGGCGAACACATCCTCGATGGCGCCATAGGTCAGATGGGCGTTGAGTATGGTGGTGAGGCGCCGGGGCGCCTGGCCGGCGTTCCCCTCGATCTGGGCCAGGATGTGCTCCATCTCGTCGAGGCAGGCGCGCAGGGAGCGCGGCACTTCGTTGCGCAGGATCAGCAGCTCGGCGATGGAGGCGTGGGAGAGGGTCTTGTAGAGGGTCTGGTGCGCCTCGTAGGCCCCCACCGAGCGCAGCAGGGCATTCCAGCGGTAGAACTCGCGCACGCTGTCCTCATCCTCCCGGATCACCTGATACTTCACGGTCAGGATGCGCGCCGTGTTGTCGGCCCGCTCGATGAAGGTGCCAAGGCGCAGGAACCAGAGCACGTCCCCGCGCATCATGGTGCCATAGGTGGCGCCGCGAAACTGATGGGAGCGCTCCTTGATCCAGTCGAAGAACTCCTGGGCCTGGCCGCTGGAGAGCCCCGCCTTGCGGCGCCTGCGGATCTCTATCCAGGCGGCGTTGATGCTCTCCCACACCTCTCCCGGGATCTTGCCGCGCACCCCGTGGGCGTTGTCCCTGGCCATGCGCAGGCAGCTGAAGATGCTGCTCGGGTTCTCCTCGTCGAAGCAGAAAAATTGCAGCAGGTTCTCCATGTTCACCTGGCCATAGCGGGCCAGGAAGGGCTCGTGGGTGCCGCTGATGGTGAGGGGGGCCACCAACTCGCTGTGATCGGCGTCGATGGAGGGCATCAGCGACATGGTCTGGGTGACGTCCAGCATGCGGGCCGTGTTCTCCGCCCGCTCCAGGTGGCGGGACATCCAGTAGAGTTCGCTTGCGGTGCGGCTCAGCATGGGTTGCCCTCCATGACCCAGGTGTCCTTGGTGCCGCCGCCCTGGGAGGAGTTGACCACCAGGGAGCCTTCGGTGAGGGCGACCCGGGTCAGGCCGCCCGGCACCAGGCGAAGCTCCTGTCCGGTGAGGACGAAGGGACGCAGATCGATGTGGCGGGGGGCGATGCCCGCCTCGACGAAGGTGGGGCAGGTGGAGAGGGAGAGCGTCGGCTGGGCGATGTAGTTGTCGGGCCTGGCCTTGAGCAGCTCGCGAAAACGGGCCAGCTCCTCGCGACTGGCGCAGGGGCCGATCAGCATGCCGTAGCCGCCGGCGCCATGGACCTCCTTGACCACCAGCTCCTCCAGGTGCGCCAGCACATAGGCCAGGGCATCGGGTTCCCGGCACTGCCAGGTGGGGACGTTGTTGAGGATGGGCTCCTCTCCCAGATAGAAGCGGATCATCTCCGGCACATAGGGGTAGATGGACTTGTCATCCGCCACCCCGGTGCCGATGGCATTGGCCAGCACCACGCCGCCGGCGCGATAGACAGAGAGCAGGCCGGGTACGCCGATGAGGGAGTCCGGGTTGAAGGCGAGGGGATCCAGGTAGTCGTCGTCGATGCGGCGATAGATGACATCCACCCTTTTCAGCCCAGTAGTGGTGCGCATCAGCACCTGACCATCCTTGACCACCAGATCCGCGCTCTCCACCAGCTCCACCCCCATCTGCTGGGCGAGGAAGCTGTGCTCGAAGTAGGCGCTGTTGAAGCGGCCCGGGGTCATCACCACCACGCAGGGGTTGTCCACCGGGCTGCTCTCGCGCAGGGTCTGGAGCAAGAGAGCCGGGTAGCGCTCCACCGGGGCGATGGGCTGGTTGTGAAACAGCTCAGGGAAGAGGCGCATCATCATCTTGCGGTTCTCCAGCATGTAGGAGACCCCGGAGGGGGTGCGCAGGTTGTCCTCCAGCACGTAGTAGTCGCCGTCGCTGTTGCGGATGATGTCGACCCCTGTGATATGGACATAGGTATTGCGGTGCAGGTCGACCCCCTGCATACAGGGCTGGTACTGGGCGTTGGTGAGGATCTGGGCGGCCGGGATCACCCCCGCCTTCAGGATGCGCTGATCGTGATAGATGTCGTGCAGGAAGGCGTTGAGGGCGGTGACGCGCTGGCGGATCCCCTTGTCCAGATGCTGCCACTCCCGGGCGGGGATGATGCGGGGAATGCTGTCGAACGGGATGAGACGTTCGGCGCCGTCCCCATCCCCATAGACGTTGAAGGTGATGCCGACCCGGTGAAACAGCAGATCGGCCTCCTCACGCTTGCGTTCTATGCTCTTCTCGTCGGTCTGGTGCAGCCACGCCAGGTAGGCGTGGTAGTGATCGCGAAACTGGTTGTCGGCGAGCAGCATCTCGTCGTAGCAACCGGGTCCGGGCGGCTTGATGGGTAGCATAGGCAACTCCTTGTGACGTCCCTGAGGTCAGGAATTGCAAGGGCTGTGCCAGTCAACTGAGTCGCTACGAAGGCCGATGTCAGTAATTTTATACTGATAAATCAAATGGATGAGTGCATTGTCATCAAGGGAGAAAGGACGCTGCACCAGACTGGTACCCCAGAGAGGGTATGCCTGCGCCATCTTGTGGCAACAGGCCATGAGGGCAAGGGACGGGCGCATCGGGATGCGGGGGGGAAGGTGAGCGCCCTTGCCCCGAGGTGGGGCAGGGGGAACGAAAAAGCCCAGCCATAAGGCTGGGCTTTGGAAGATGGCTCCCTCGACTGAACTACGAGGGAATTGGCTCCTCCTACTGGACTTCACTCATTTATCAACGGATTGGGATAACCGCCGATCGACCGACTCAGCTCATCTTTGTCAAAAAGGCCGACCACTAAAAAAACCTTAATCAAGATTGGCTGAACTTATCATGACATGAGCTCAGCTATTGGAAACTACACATGTATATCAAGCAGCATCAGGCATTAGCTGGAATTTGGTCGGCTGCACATGTTGTTTGCAAGGCTCTTTGACAGTCCTCTTTAAAAGACCGCCATAGTAGGCCATTATGCTGTCTGACATTGAGTATCGTGAGACACATGAGCCCAGTATGGACAAGAACCTTTCCACAAATAATCCTGCTGTCGGAGCCACGGCGGCTGGTGGAGACTCCGATGTCTTGGAGCAAAATCCTCGCCCAGCGCTAAAGCCAGGCAACCGGGAGGTTATCACAGATTTTTACATTCACTCGATTATTGAGAACGAGCCTAAAGAGTACGCATTCAAGATTTACGTCAGGCTAAACGCTAAAAAAAAGACACTTCGGAATGTTTCTTTCCAACACTGTGTTTTCGACGCATGCTACTTCAATAACTGTGTGTTTGATTCCTGCGACTTCACGGGCTGCCGGTTCATTGGCTGTAATCTTCATCAGTCAGCCTTCTCTGGTTGCAAATTTGAATATGCAGTCTTTGAGCGTTGCCAAATCGACGATGATATCCTCGAGCGAGAAGCTCCGCGTGAGGAAAATCTGAAGATGCGGTTTGCCAGATCGCTTCGAATGAATTTTCAACAAATCGGTGATGCCAAAGCCGTCAATAGGGCGATTTCTCACGAACTGGAGGCTACATCGATTTACCTGAAAAAATCTTGGTCATCGAGCGAAACATATTATCGGGATAAGTACCCTGGTTGGAAGAAGGTACCACAGTTCATTAAATGGATTGAGTTCAGGGTGCTTGATGCAATCTGGGGCAATGGCGAGAATACTCTTAAGCTGCTGCGGGCCATTATTGTGGTTCACTTACTAATTGCCTTTTATGATACATACCAATTCGGTAACCCTTGGGATATAAAAACCTATCTTGCGAGTCTCTCCGCGTCCCCAGGAGTTTTCTTCGGTATAGCTGAGCCACACCAGTATCCAATCTGGTTTTCGTCAGTAATTGCCGCAACACGTTTGGTCGGATTCGCCTTTCTAACCGCTATTCTCGTAAAACGATTCGGACGGCGTTGAATATGCACATTTATGCTTTTGGCTCCATTTGCCGTGGAGAAATAGATTTAGGGTCTGATGTCGATCTTCTGGCCTGTATTGATGATTCGACAGGTCATGTTGATCCCGAAAAATATTCCGTATATAGATATGAACGGATAAAAGCCTTATGGAATGAAGGCAACCCATTCGCTTGGCACCTTCATCTTGAGTCAAAGTTACTTTTCTCGCCAGATGGTTCAGATTTTCTGAGTAACTTGGGGAAACCATCATCCTACAAGGCTGATGTTAATGATTGTGCTAAGTTCAGAAAGCTCTTCGACCGCTCGTACCAAGAACTCAGGAAATCATCGAACAGTGCAACTTTCCATCTTTCCTGTATGTTCCTAGCCATCCGTAATTTTGCCACTTGTCATTCGCTGTCGATCGGGCATCCTATTTTCTCTAGAAAATCGCCTCTGTTGGTACAACCAAGTCTCAACATCGACCCTCAGGCATTTTCCATATTGACTCGGGCACGGTTACTCTCGACAAGAGGTTTTGGAGAAAACATCACGCATGAAGAAATTGCCATTGCTACCAAAGCAGTCGCTATCGTTCCACGTTGGATGGATACGCTTAGGAGTCAGTTCTAGCCATGATTGAATTCAACAATCGGATTGACGCACAACGCGAAATTCTTAAGCTCGTTAATTGTAAACTTTGGAAAGAGGAACTTTATGGCCTTTCTAGAGAGGCTATAAACCGCTGGGTTCGTGTAAACGGGATTGATCCATCTGCCGATCTCCCTCGTGCTGTTTGCGAATCTGCCGACAAACTTTACTTCTTGGCTAACAAAAGCCAAGAACAGATAACTGACGAGTATCGCCTTCTATCGGTCGAAGTTTTCGAGTTGACTCAACGCATCACTCGAATCGTTGCTGATATGTGACTACTTCATATTCTTATCGCGCCCTAGTGGGCAGTCATACGGAATAGAGATCAGAAACGATAACGCCACAGCGATGTGCCGCGGCGTTATCATCTGGTATCGATCGATTAATTAATCCTCATCCCATGACCAATATTCAACTTCCATGTGCATACCCCTTGAGTGTCTCGTGGAAGGTGTATGTCACTTCTTGGATAAACTCATCCATGGCTAACCTCCCTCAGTTAGCTGGCTCGGTGATATAGCCAATAGTGTCGCCGATAATGGTGCCTGCGACGGTATCCTGGGATACCGCCTTTGGCACCGATACCCGCTTCCGGTGATAGCGCCCTTGATTGCTCCTTGGTGCAGTCCTTGACGGTGAAATCGATACTGCCGTCCCTCATAGGCTTGATACAGACTGCGGCTACTTGCTTGCTCAAAATGTGACGGACAACCATGTTTTTTCCTTTGAATTGTGGAAATGGAAAGGCCCTGAGCGGTTAGCTCAGGGCCTGATGTCCGAGATTAATATGGATGTAATATATATTTGATTTAAATTCTCATTCGGGTATCTTTTGTGAAATCGTTCACCTATGGATATATGTATGAATAATTTAATTGAAGAGTTATATACTGAGATTGATTTCGAAATGTTCTCTGACTGTGAGCATGCTGTTCATGGTGTAACTTCATGCCCTAGGTGTTGCTCTAGACAATATTTTAACGATGCTGAAATTGATTATTCATGTGGGCAGAAAATGAAATTATATATTATACGGTATCTGCCTGTACATGCATCTGAGGTACGAAATAGTGTCGGAATTTTAAAGATTGATGCGATGATGAATGGAATACTAAGCCAAGATAATTTGAATGTTTTATCGATTGGTGGTGGTCCTGGCTCTGACATTATAGGGTTTCGTGAAGCCCATCGTTCAATTCATAATCGTCGAGCGCGTTTAGAGGAAGAACCTTATACCGCGGAAGTAAATTATTTAAAAGTGGAGATAAATGATGATTGGAATGCACTATTTGAACGGGTGATTAATACTGATGTTGATGATCAGGTTGCACATGTTAACGAAAATTACGATTGTATTTATGGGGATGCAACATCTATAGATCTAGACATTGACACTCAGGATGTTATTTTACTATCATATATAGTTTCTGAATTAACAGATGACGAGGCCATTATGTTAGCGCAAAATTTAAAAGAATGGTCTAATGAAAACACAATTATTATTGTCAATGATCGAAATCAAGAAGAGGTTACAAATAGAGTAGATTCGATGTTTGAAGTGCTGAATGCTCAAGTTAGGGAGGAGTTTAACGATAACAGTTGGGCTGGTTTTCCTTATCGAGATGAAATTAGAGATTCGTGTGAAGTTAAGTTGAAGCGTTCATCTATGGTTTCTTATGCTGTAGGCTGCCAATGATAATTAGCGCAAGCAGAAGAACAGATATTCCAGCATTCTACACTCCATGGTTTATGAATAGAGTCAGGGAGGGTTTTCTACTTGTAAGAAATCCATTTAATGCACATCAGATTTCTAGAATATCTCTTCTACCATCTGAGGTCGATGCTATAGTTTTTTGGACACGGAATCCACAAATGCTTATGAAACATTTGGATGAGCTGGATTCGTTAGGGTATAGATATTATTTCCAATACACAATTACTGGTTATCCGAAGCTATTAGAGCATTCTGTACCAAGACCACACAGGGCAATAGCAACATTCTCTGAGTTAAGTGACCGAATTGGTAGGGAACGCGTAATTTGGCGTTATGATCCAATACTGTTGTCAAATATTGTAGATTTAGGTGAACATAAACGACTATTTAAGAAAATAGCATCTATGCTTGAGGGGAAAACTAATCGGGTTGTCATTAGCTTCGCAGATCTTTATAAAAAAACAGAAAGAAATTTGGATGTTATATCTGAGCTGAAATATAGAGATATTTTGCATGAGCAACAATCAGTATTAGACCTGTCATCTTATATGTCTGAGGTAGCATCTGCGCATGGCATGGAGATCGAATCATGTGCTGAGGGTCTAGATCTTTCACAGGTTGGGGTCTCTCATGGAAAATGTATTGATGATGCTCTTCTAATGAAATTATTTGGAATTTCATTAAGTGAAAGAAAAGATAGCGGTCAGCGAGCCGAGTGTGGTTGTATTAAAAGTGTTGATATAGGTGTTTATAACACTTGCTTGCATGGCTGTTCATATTGTTATGCAACATATAGTCAATCATCTGTTTTGAAGAATAAGGCAAATCATGACCCTAAAAGTCCATTTTTGATTGGTGGTACAGAGGGTGTATCCATTGATCTATTAAATCCTGAAATAATACAAGGTAGTTTATTTTGATTTGGATAAGCATCATGAATGCTTTCGTTAGGTAGCTATTATTATTTCTGGGGGCTGGAGGTTACAATGTGTCGCATAGTTAATATTGACAAGGATGGCTTGCCGGAACGTTTTCATCGGAGAGGTTCCGAGATCAGACGTGAATTACTCACTGAGTATGACATTGTACCTATTGCACATTTTAAACTCCTCCCTGGGCAGGAAAAATATAGTTATTCTGGTTATGTGCTTAAAGACCATTATTATTGTTTTCAATTTACACATAAGGAAAGTGGTGCTGTAGGTTCTTTTTTATGCGGGTATAAAGCGGCAGAGGATTTTCTATCATTGCTTGGAATTGGGCAAGTTTCATTATTTAATCCTCTTAGGGCTGAAAATTTTGGTACAGGTACAGGTACAGGTACAGGTACAGGTACAGGTACAGGTACAGGTACAGGTACAGGTACAGGTACAGGTACAGGCACAGGTACAGGTACAGGTACAGGTACAGGTACAGGTACATCTGTTAGTGCGATAAAAATTAATGAAAGTAAGCAGCTTCTTGTCGATGCGGCAAGGCTATTAATGATGCTTTGGGATAGTGCTAGCAAAGGGATGACACCGTTAGCATTAGCACTGCAGGGCGCTATTGATGCGGGTATGGATAAGCCAGCAGAATACAAACATGTACTGACGGTCAACACAATATTAGCCAAAAGTGGAAGAACATTAACAAAACACTTAGAGTATGCACGCCAACGGTATGTAACTATTAAATTCAAAGACTATAATTTTGAACCACTGAATAAAATTGTTGAACGAGCTAAGTATAAGAATCACCCTCCATTCTTTTAGTTGAAATCCTTGATTTTAATATACCCGTTTACATTAATTCTCGTGTTGGGGTGGTGGTAAGGGTCAGGACCAAAGCCACTTGAGGGAGTCTTCTTAGCTTCATAGGCCCAGGGCTACACGGCTGCCATCCCTAGAAATACCTTGATTTAGGCCTACTATTCTCAAGAATTCATCCTGGGTCAGCTCGCCAATACTCTTGGTCGCCATGCAAACAACTCCTTTTAAATGCAAAGGTTTTTATGAGTAGGCAGTCCGCCATACTTTGGGTTTCATTCAAAACATGGGATATCCAAAGGAGACATTTCTGACAGAGATGGCAGGGTGAGCTGCCGGGAGAGGGGGGGGAGGATTTACTGGCGATTTTGCGTGAAATTTGCTGACGGTCGCGTCGACGTGACAGTCCGACGCCTCGTCGGTATCGACGCGACTTTCCTCAACTGTGGCAAGCTCAGCTCCAACCCCAAAGACCGGATATGCCCCAGAGCTGTTCCGGTCTTGCCCGTTAACCATTCCTCTTCCCTTGCCCTTCGTGAGCGTTTCCATCTTTCAATCTGTGCTATCTCCACGCCAGAACTACCTGCTACGGTCTGATCATACCCATGGTCTCCCAGCAGAAAGACCGGAAGCTGTGACCGGAGGGGGTTTCTGGGAGGATTTACGTCAGGGGAGGGGATGATTTCTGGTTTGGGCTAGATCGTGACCCATTCACCTGCTGAGCTGACCGGATAGGGACCGGAGTAATCGTTAGTCGAATTTGAGTTGAGAGAAAACAGGGAGAGTGGATCGTTCACTGCGAGGGGAATGTGGCAGAGCAAGCGGTGAGGGATAGCTGGCTCGGCTTGAAACTATGAAGAGATAGATACGAAAAAGCCCAGCCAAAAGGCTGGGCTTTAGAAGATGGCTCCCTCGACAGGACTTGAACCTGTGACATACGGATTAACAGTCCGCCGTTCTACCGACTGAACTACGAGGGAATTGGCTCCTCCTACTGGACTTGAACCAGTGACATACGGATTAACAGTCCGCCGTTCTACCGACTGAACTAAGGAGGAATTGCCTGTCTCGTCGAGACGGAGCGGATATTAATGATCCCCCGGACGGGTGTCAACCCGCCATGCCACGGAAAAAGGGCTTTTCGGCCCGTTTGCCCAAAACTTGGGCGCTGTGGACTATTTTCAGCACAATCAGCAGCTTGAGATGCCCTGCCTGCGGCCATGGTGGAGCTGGCCGTGAAGGCGCACCCCGGTCTGGATGGGGCGCGGCAATGGATGAGCCGATCATGGAGGGGGTGATGCCTATCGGCGATAAGCCCCTTGTCGATGGGCTTGTCTCTGAGCTGATGGTTGAGGGATGCGGGGAAGATGCAGGTTCGCGATGGACGGGTCACTGAAGGGATGGCTGGGATAATTGGCGATATACCGATTGTCGATGGGCTTGCCTCTGAGGTGATGGGGGAGGCGGGAAAGAGGCTGGTTCGCGATGAGCAGAGAGCTGAAGGGATAGCTGGGAAAATCGGCGATATGCGAGCTATCGATGACAATAATGCGGGGTAATGGCCATTTCTTGATCCTGCCCATCGAATTATCGGGCCGGCTCGGGTATGGTTGCTCTGGATACCATCGCCGCGTCGACAGCTCTGCCGGCCCTTGATGATGATCGGGTGCCGGTTCACTCCGGCCTTTGTCTCCCTCTTCTGGTATTACCCTAGACATGCACAATCAAGCTTCCTTACAAGGCGTGAAGCTGGCTATCGCATTGCGCCAATCCTGCATCGATGAACCCTATAGCGTGGCGCGCTTCGGCCGCGACCTCATCGCCGGCATCACGGTCGGCATCATCGCCATTCCGCTCGCCATGGCGCTGGCCATCGCCAGCGGGGTGCCGCCCCAGCACGGCCTCTACACCGCCATCATCGCCGGCATCGTCATCGCCGTGACGGGGGGCTCGCGCTTCTCGATTTCTGGCCCCACTGCCGCCTTCGTGGTGATCCTCTATCCGGTGGCCCAGCAATTCGGGGTGGGGGGCCTCTTGATGGCGACCCTCATCTCCGGCTTCTTCCTGGTGGCCATGGGGATGGCGCGCCTCGGCCGCCTCATCGAATACATTCCGCCCTCGGTGACGCTTGGCTTTACGGGCGGTATCGCCATCGTGATCGCTACCTTGCAGATCAAGGACTTCTTCGGCCTGCACGTCCCCGAGATGCCGGAAACCTATGTCGGCAAGGTGCAGGCGCTGGCCCATGCCCTGCCCAGCTGGCAGTGGGGTGATACCCTGGTGGGGGTGGCCACCCTGGCTGTGCTGTTGCTCTGGCCCAGATTGCGGCTGCCGGTGCCGGGTCATCTGCCGGCCGTGCTGGTGGGTGTCGGTCTGGCTTTCGGTCTGCACCAGTTCGGGGTGGACGTGGCCACCATAGGCAGCAAGTTCAGCTATACCCTGGCCGATGGCACCCAGGGCATGGGGATACCCCCCATAGCCCCGACCCTGGTGATGCCCTGGGCCCTGCCCGGGCCGGACGGGGCGCCGGTGGAGTGGAATCTCGCCGCCATTGAGCGCTTGCTGCCCGCCGCCTTCTCCATGGCCATGCTGGGAGCCATCGAATCCCTGCTCTGCGCCGTGGTGCTGGATGGCATGACGGGGCGCAAGCACAGCTCCAACGGCGAGCTGGTGGGGCAGGGGCTTGGCAACATACTCGCCCCCTTCTTCGGCGGCATCACGGCGACGGCCGCCATCGCCCGCTCCGCCGCCAACGTGCGGGCGGGGGCCACCTCGCCCATCTCAGGCATAGTCCATGCGCTGGTGGTGCTGGCGGCCATTCTGGTGCTGGCCCCCTGGCTCTCCTGGCTGCCGCTTTCCGCCATGGCCGCCCTGCTGCTGCTGGTGGCCTGGAACATGAGCGAGGCCCACAAGGTGGTGGATCTGGTGCGCCGGGCGCCCCGCTCCGACGTGCTGGTGCTGCTGGTCTGCCTGTCGCTGACCGTCATCTTCGACATGGTCATCGCCATCACCTTCGGGGTGATCCTGGCGTCTCTGCTGTTCATGCGCGAGATTGCCAAGATGACCAAGCTGCACAATCTGGCGGAGCATGGGCGCTATGCCAGCGAGGTGCCGGCGCAGACCCTGCTCTACAAGATCAACGGTCCCCTGTTCTTTGCGGCGGCGGAGCGGGTCTTTGACGAGTTGCTGGCCCAGGTGGGGGAGCACAAGGCGCTGATCCTGCAGATGGAGGCCGTCTCCATCCTGGATGCCGGTGGGCTCTCAGCCTTCCAGCAATTTGCCAGGCGCATGGCCAAGTCGGGCGTCCAGCTGAAGGTGGCCGAGCTGCAGTTCCAGCCCCTCAAGACCCTGGCGCGCGCCAAGGTGCGTCCTGTCCCGGGTGAGCTGGAGTTCTACGGCTCGCTGGAGGAAGCCATCAGAGGGGAACACTTGCACGAAGCGGTTGAAAATTGATGTAAAGGGATAGGAAACGGCATCTTTTTGGTCAGTTGGTTCGCAAATTGAGCAAACGATGGCAAAAGATGAAAAATGAGATTGACCGGCTTGCTCCTATCCCTTACATTACGCCCCGTTCCAGCGCAGCAGCGCAACGAACCCGTGTTGGCTGAACACGTTAAACCACAGACAGAACTTTGGTGCGGTGTCCGAGAGGCTGCCCACCGACGAAGTCGGCAAGATGCACGCGCGGCGTGCTCCGAAAGCCACTTCAAGAAGTAAAAATTTGGTGAGGTGTCCGAGTGGCTGAAGGAGCACGCCTGGAAAGTGTGTATACGGCAACGTATCGAGGGTTCGAATCCCTCCCTCACCGCCAAATTGAACGCCCGACCTTATGGTCGGGCTTTTTGCATTTCGGGTTATCACATTCCCTGATGCCCAGCGAGGGGCGGCTCGGTTCGAGCCCTGGTTCGACAAGGGGGCAGGACCGCTCGCCTGGACAGCCGCAGGGTTAGCGCCAGAGATGGCGCGAGTCAATCCCGACCCACCGCCAAATTGAAAGCCCGACCTTATGGTCGGGCTTTTTTGTTGTTGGGGCCGTCATCTCCTCGGCTTCAGCGCAGGATGGCGGTGTCTCCTTGCCGGAGGCGGTAATTCGTCCAGCTCATGCCGCTTTTTTCTTCCCCACCCGCATCAGAAGATCACCCCCACCAGCCTGTCGAGCAGAGTCTCGAAGGAGAAGAGGGTGAGGAGCAGGGGCAGGAAGGGCACCACAGTCGCGAGCACCAGCTGCAGGAACATGTCCCGGCTAAATGGCATGGGCCTTATCTCCTTGATGACGGCATAGGCATTGCCGAAATCTGCGAGGGACTGGATATCCGAGGCGCCGAGCAGGGATTCCCCGTCTCTGTCCGCCGTGCGCAGCCAGCGGTGTTCGAAGCTGCGGCTGTATTCGGCGGCGAGGGCGCCGTATTCCCGCAACCCCAGACGCTTGGCCGCCAGAATATGGGGGGCAAAGACCGTCAGAGGCGCCAGCACCAGCAGCAGGCCGAAGCCGGCGAGCAGGATGATCTCCGGCTTGTAGGCGGTGAGCACGGCGGCGTCAAAGAAGATCCGGTTGGCGATAAAGCCGGCCAGCTGGGCCCCCAGAGCAGTCAGCAACGGCGAGTAGGCGTAGGCCGAACCCCCGAGAAAGCCGAGGCCGCAGTTGCGATCGGGATGGGTCGGCATGAGGGAGAGGGGGATCCGGGAGACTTGCCAGAGGAAGCGGGTCCAGATCAGTAGCCGGTAGAGCCAGCGCAGGAGCAGGAACTGGATGATGGGGTTGCTCACCCAGAAGAACCAGAAACCGGGCAGGGTCAGGGTTGGGTTACCCCCTTCCATGGTGGCGTACCAGGTCGAGGACTCCAGGATGAAGGTGTGGATCCGGATGAAGTAGCCCATCGAGAAGACCAGCAGGATGAGCCCGACCTCCGCGGGGATCGAATTTCGCCAGATCATGGCGCTACGAATGGCGTCATGAAAGCGTGGCAGGGAGAGCGGCGAGATCAGCCCACGTTCGATGAACTGGCTGACGATCCCCCGGATGCGCTGGTGAACGACGAGTTCGGCGAACACCAGCAAGGAGACGCAGATGAGAAAGCGGACATGGGTCTCTATGTCCAGCAGAAAAGGCACCGCCACCCCTTGCAGCAGGCTGCCTTCCCACCCGCACAGCAGCAACAGGGGCAGCCAGCAGATCCCGCTCAGGATGAGGATCCGTCGCCTGATGTGCGCCTCTATGTCACCAAGATGCGCCCGACTCCAGAGCTGATAGAGGGGACCCCCCAGGATCAGGGAGAAGTTGCCCGGATCGGACAGGGGAGGGCTGAGGGGATCGGGCGGGGTGACAGGCCTGTGATGCGACATGATGGGACCACCTTGCTGTGCGACAAATGTGCCATCCGGCCGCCACTGACTCCCCTTGCCACCAGGGTGGAGGGGGAGGGATCTGCGGGCCGGGATCCGGGCTTGGTGTCATGAGTGCACCATGACGGATCCTCTGAACTCAGCCTCTGTATTGGCTGAAAACCCCATATGTAACAGGATTTGCAGAGGAAAATGACTGCCGTGGCGGTGGGTTCCATCGCAATGCCCTTGAGCCAAGCCCCATGGCTATAGGTATAGCCTTTGCCAAGGACGGGTGATGTGATCGGCCCACGACAATTTAACCCTTGGAGTGCGCCCGCTTTCCCGTGATGGCCCTTGCCTCAGGGCCGTGCCGTGTCAGAGAAAGGGATGTGCTGCGATAACGGTATAAAGAACCGTGTGTTCACCGCTGGTGGCAGTATTACATGCTGTTACGGGCAATATCTTGCCGTAATGGTGGGATTAAGTGCTGTTATTGCAATAAATGCCAGCGATAGACACTGGATGCGCAAGGCATTGCGGCGCGTCGATGGAAGCTTGGATGAAAAATTATTTCAACCATTTGTTTTATAACAAAAAAATAGATTGGCATGGTCACTGCTAACGGTTTCGGTTGAGTGTCATTACCGTTCAACCAATCAGGAGCAAACTCATGCCAACTCCATGTTATATCAGCATCGAAGGTAAAACCCAGGGCAACATCACCGCCGGTGCCTTCACCTCCGACTCCGTCGGCAACATCTTCGTGCAGGGCCACGAAGACGAGATGCTGGTGCAAGAGTTCCAGCACGTCGTCACAGTCCCGACCGATCCGCAATCCGGTCAGCCTGCGGGCCAGCGTGTCCACAAGCCGTTCAAGTTCACCGTGGCCCTGAACAAGGCCGTGCCGCTGATGTACAACTCCCTGGCTTCCGGTGAGATGCTGCCGAAAGTGACCCTGAAGTGGTACCGCACCTCTGTTGAGGGCAAGCAGGAGCACTTCTTCTCTACCGTGCTGACCGATGCCACCATAGTCGACATCGACTGCCAGATGCCTCACTGCCAGGATCCGGCCAACGCCGACTTCACCCAGCTGATCCAGGTCTCCCTGGCCTACCGCAAGATCGACTGGGAACACACAGTGGCCGGTACCTCGGGTGCCGACGACTGGCGTGCCCCCATCGAGGCTTGATGCCATGAGGGAGCACTCGTTCGGGTGCTCCCCTTTCTGAATCAGACAAGGAGGCATCATGCCAAGAGAGTCGTTCTATCCCGATACCAATGAACCGCACATTCACCTGCACAGAGGGGGCGCCACCTTCACCGACATTGGCCACAGCCATAGAACCCTGGTGCGGGGCTCTTTGGTGTATCGCGGCACCCTGCAGGAGGTGATTGCCGAGCTGCAAAGACGCGGTGATGCCCGCAGCCTCCAGATGGCGCAATACATCCAGACCAATCTGGCGTGATCTCGAAGGCCGGAATGCCGGCCTGCTTGTGACTCCCACTCAATAAGGCCCCGTCGGTTTTTCTTCTGCTCGTTTGCAGCTGTGAGCGAGCACAAGAAAAATCACGACTGAAGTTCCAACCGCGCGCCTTTGGGCGTGCGGTAGCCATGGCGGCGAAAAAGTGGCGGCCAGGGTGGATCTCTCACTCCCCTTGACGTCACCCGGCAGTATTGCAGGGCCGGGTTCACAGCAGAGGCGCGCCGATGGCAGACAGCACAGGATTACAATTTACCGTCAAGGTGGGGGCTTTGCCCGAGAGCACCTTCGTGGTGGCGGAGTTTGCCCTGGAAGAGGGGCTCAACCAGCCATTTCGCCTGCGCCTCGAGCTGGCAAGCCCCGAGCCCGACGTGGATTTCGGCGCCGTGCTGGACCAGCCGTGCGAGTTGCTGGTGTGGTACAACGGCGAGCTGCAGCGCCGGGTGTGCGGGGTGGTGAGTGACTTTGCTCAAGGGGACAGCGGCTTTCGCCGCACCCGCTACCAGCTGCTGGTGCAACCGGCCCTGTGGCGGCTCTCTTTGCGTCAGAACTCCCGTATCTTCCAGGCACAGAAGCCTGACGAAATCCTCTCAATCCTGCTGCAAGAGCACGGCATCACCGACTACGCCTTTGCGCTCAAAAACGAACACGCCAAGCGGGAATACTGCGTCCAGTATCGTGAGAGCGACCTCGACTTCGTCAATCGCCTCGCCGCCGAAGAGGGGCTGTTCTACTTCCACGAGTTCGAGCAGGGCAAGCATCGCATCGTGTTTGCCGATGATGCGGCGGCCCTGACCGCCGGCCCCGAGCTTTTCTTCAATCTGGGCAACCGCTCGCTGGAACAAGGGCCCTATGTGCGGCAGTTCCACTACCGGGAGGCGGTACGCCCCTCGGATGTGGAGCTGAAAGACTACAGCTTCAAGACCCCGGCTTATGGCCTCTCCCACAAGAAGGTGGGGGCGGAGCTCGAGCACCAGCGCGACACCTATCAGCACTTCGACTACCCGGGCCGCTACAAAGAGGACCCGAGCGGCAAGGCGTTTGCCCAGCACCGGCTGGATGCACTGCGCAACGACGCAGTGGCGGGCAGTGGCAAGTCCAACAGCGCGGCCTTGCTGCCGGGCCAGACGTTTTCACTCACCGAACACCCGAACGGCAGCCTCAACACCGACTGGCAAGTGGTGCGCATCAGCCACACCGGCTCGCAGCCCCAGGCGCTGGAGGAGGAGGGGGGCAGCGGCCCTACCGTCTACCACAACGAGTTTGGGGTGGTCAAAGCGAGCACTACCTGGCGGGCCCGTATTGGCAGCCCGGAAGCGCCTGGCAGGCCCATGGTGGACGGCCCGCAAATCGCCATGGTAGTGGGCCCGGAGGGGGAGGAGATTTACTGCGACGAGCACGGCCGGGTGAAGTTGCAGTTCCCCTGGGACAGATACGGCAGCTCCAACGACCAGAGCTCCTGCTGGGTGCGAGTCAGCCAAGGCTGGGCGGGGGGTCAATACGGCATGATGGCCATCCCGCGCATCGGCCACGAGGTCATCGTGAGCTTCCTCGAAGGGGACCCGGACCAGCCCATCGTCACGGGCCGCACCTTCCACGCCACCAACAGGCCGCCCTATGAACTGCCTGCCAACAAGACCCGTACCGTGCTGCGCACCGAAACCCACCAGGGGGAAGGGTTCAACGAGCTGCGCTTCGAAGACCAGGCAGGCAAGGAAGAGATCTACATCCACGGTCAGAAAGACCTGAACCTGCTTATCGAAAACGATGCCGCCTGGCATATCAAGCACGACGAGCATAGGGACATCGACAATGAGCGGGTGACCCGCATCAAGGCCAATGACCACCTGACGGTGGCGGGCGAAAAACGCGACCAGATCAAGAGGGACTATTCGCTCAGCGTGGATGCGTCCATGCACCAGAAACTCGGCCAGAGCTGGCTCACCCAGGCCGGGCAGGAAGTGCATGTCAAAGCTGGTGCCAAGGTGGTGCTGGAAGCGGGATCTGAAATTACCGTCAAGGTCGGCGGCTGCTTTATCAAGGTCGATGGCGGTGGCGTCACCCTGGTGGGCCCCACCATCAAGATGAACTCAGGTGGCAGCCCGGGCTCGGGCTCCGGTTGGGCGGGCAAGTCTCCCATCGATCCCCAGGGGGTTACCGTGCCTCCCCCACCCAAGGTGCCGCTGAGCCCGGCTCAGCTCGCCACCATGAAGAGTGCGGCTCCTTTCTGTGAGGAGTGCGAGAAGTGCAAGGAGGGGGCTTGTGAGATCTGATATCATCTCGTTACCCGAGTGGGTCGGCACACACCGCTCATTGCCTCTTTATGCCGTGCTGGCGGGGGCCAGCGATGCCGCCCCCTTGCAGCACTACTACCAGCTGGATGGCCGTCATACCCCCCGTGGCCTCTATCTCGGTACTGCCTATGCAGACTGGCACCCCGTCATGCCCTATCTGGTGGCGCTGGATGAGGGCAGCGCCTTTCTGGAGTGGGCGTCCAGCACCCCGGCCCGTGATTGGGGATTTCTGCTCTCTACGGCGCAACCCGCCGACACACTCTATGCCCATCTGCAAGGGCTGACCCAGATCCTGCACCAGGGGGAGGCGGTGTTTTTTCGTTACTGGGATGGCGTTTACCTGGCGTCGATCATCGAACAACTGGGGGATCGCTTTACCTCCCTGTTGCCCGAGTTGCGCGAGCTCTGGGTCTGTGGCAGAGCCTTTGAATGGGCCCCTTCAGAGCCCTTGGCGCCACGCCCCTTCCCTTGGTGGAGCCTGCCCGAATCGTTGGCCGCGGCGCTGGCAAAACGAGATCCAGCCCCCCTTGTCAACAACCTGATGCAGCAGCTTGCCGATCAGAATGGCCAGCTCTACTGGTCCTTTCCCGAAGCCAATTTACGACTCAAGGTTGCCCGCTTTGTCGCACGCAACCCCTTGAGTGATTCCGAATTATTCCCGGCGCTTGAAGCTGCGCTGTGTCAAGAGGTGCAAGCATGAACAATGCCGGCCAAGCCGTCTTCAACCAGGTACTTGCCGACTATCGCAATGCCCTGAAAGAGTACCGCAAGGATGCGGAGAGTTTCTTTCTCGGCGACATGCTCGGCATGGACATGGAGCAGACCATCAAGGTCGGCGACAAGACGATCAAAGCCTCATCCAGCAGCAGTAAAGCCCAATCTGTCGTGACCCAGTGCCCGCTCAGCGGCACTCTGCGCCTGGTTCATCTGTTCGAGTCGGTGCGCTTCATCCCCATCGGCAACACCCCTTACAAGGTGGAAGCTGGCAACATGACCAGAACGGGTTTCATGCCCGAGGCCGTGGTCAAGGAGGGCAGCCTGGATGCCAAGGGCATTGCCGAGATAGGCAAGCTCACCCCGGGCAAATCCTATCGGGTGACCTTCTACCCCAATGTGAAGAAGAGCGATCTCGATGCGCTGTTTGCATCCTATGCGCCGGTACAAAAAGACCTTGAAGCCTGGCTCACTCAGGAGTGGAACAGCGAACACAAGGTCGCCTGGAGCCGTTACAGCGCGACCGGTGGCGGATTTGGCAGTCATTCTCTGGCAGCAGCCAGCGGCATTGGTAAAGCCCTGGTCGGGGTATGGGATGATCTCAAGACCATCTACGAACTGCTGGCCGATCCGGTGGGTAATGCCAAGAAACTGGCCGAGTTCGGCGTCGATGCCGCCGCCATGGCCGAGGCGGGTGCCTCCCAGATGGAGGCGGCCATGCTGGTGCTGCAGGATGAGGCGCTGCTTTATCTCTATGCCTATGCCCTGGTGAGCTGGGTCAAGCTGCTGCCGCCGGATCAGCAGACCGAGTTTGGTGCCCAGGTGATCGCCTCCGTGTTGATAGACGTCATCGTCGGTGTGGTGCTGACTGGCGGCGCCGGCCTTGCGGCCCGTTATGGTGCCAAGACCGTCTCCATGGCCAAGAACAGCGATCGGGTGATGCACCTGGTGACCTCTCTGGTCACGCTCTCCAAGAAGCACAATCTGGCCCAGCATGCCCAGACCGCCAAGAAGGTACTGGCGGCCGGTGTGGCCAAACTCAATCCGGCCAAGAAGGCGGATCTCAAGCTGGTGGGGGATGGCAAGGCCCTGACTCAGGTCGAGCAAGCGACGGCCGCCAAGCGAAAATTCCAGTCTCATACCGAAGTCCAGCAGGTCAACAGCACGCCGGATGTATCCACACCGGCCAAAACGCCATCCGGTCAATCCAGTCAACTCGAGGCTCAGACCTGCAAGAACAACTGCCCTGTCTCCATGGTGACAGGAGAGGAGTTGCTGGCGCTGGAGGATGCGCTGCTGCCCGGCCTGCTGCCCTTTACCTTTGGTCGCCTCTACCGAACTTCGGCGGTAGAGCTGCACTGCGGTATGGGACCTGGCTGGAGTCACTCTTTGGCACACCGGCTGGAACGCCGCGGTGAGACCCTGATCTGGCGCGATAACGAGTCGTTAGCCGTCGAGCTGCCGCTGCCGTCGACAACGAGGCCCATGATAACCAACCGGGTGTCAGAGGCGGCAGCCTACCTGGGGGATCAAACCGATGAGGTGATCCTGGCCAAGGCCGGCTCCCCCTTCCTGCATTTTGTCTGGCAGGGAAATGAAGGCCGATTGACGGCGATGTCGGATGTCTATGGCAATCGCCTGACGGTGCGCCCGGACGCCGAGGGTCGCCCCTGCTGGATTGAGCACGACGGTGGCCTGGCCCTGCGACTCGTCTACCAAGAAGATCGTCTCACCGCCATCGAGTTGCAGCGATTCGATGGCATCAACTGGCAGCCGCAGGCCACCCTTCAGCGCTATCACTACGATGATGCTGGCCATCTGGTGGCCGCCGAAAATGGGGCAGGAGAGAGGGAGCATTATCGTTATCGCAGCGATGGGGTGATCCTGGAGCGTCGCCTCGCGGGTGGGGCCGGTTTCTTCTGGGTGTGGGAAGGTGAGGGGAGCAGCGCTCGCGCCATCCGTCACTGGAGCGATGCTGCCCGATTTGATGTCAGCTATGTCTGGGATGATGACAAGGGAGAGGTGACCGTCAACAACGCCGACGGCAGCCTGGAGGTCTACCAGCATGACAGCAATGCCCGCCTGGTGCGCCAGCAGGATCCGGACGGTGCAGTCACTGAATTTGTTTACAACGACAAGGGCCAGAAGGTGCTGGCTCGCGATGCCCTGGGGGGCGAGACCCGGTATCAGTATGACGATGCGGGTTTGCTCTCCCTCGAGGTTGCCCCGGATGGCAACCAGACGGCCTACAGCTACTGGGATGGCCGTGTTCGCAAAGTCGTACAAGGGGATCGTGAGTGGCGTTTCGAGCGCAACCTGCAGGGCGATGTGGTTGCCAGAGTGGATCCCCTCGGTCGGCAGACCCGTTATGGCTACACGGCACAGGGCAAACTCAGCTGGGTGGCGCAACCCGATGGCAGCCGTGTAGAACTGGTCTGGAATCGCCTTGGCCAACTGATCGAAGAGAAGGGGGGCGACGGCGGCATCACCCGTTGGCGCTATGATGAACGGGGTCGCCAGATCCTGGTGCGCGACCCGCGCGGGGCCATCACTCGCTATGAGTGGGATGCCGCCGATCGCTTGCTGGCCGTACATCTGCCAGGCGGTGGTAGCCGCCGTTTCGAATACAACCCTTATGGCAAGGTAACGGCGCAGTGGGATGAGCAGGGACGCGAGACCCGTTTCGAATATCATCCGGGCCTGCACCTGGTGAGCCGGCGTATCAACCCCGACGGCAGTGAGCTCAAGTATCGCTACGACAATACCAAGCTGTTCCTGAGCGAGATCGAGAATGAACACGGCGAGCAGCACCGCATCCACTACGCCCCCAACGGGCTGGTTGAGCGGGAAACCGGTTTTGATGGCCGCACCACCGCCTATCGCTACGATCTCAATGGTCACCTCGGTGAGAAGGTGGAGTTTGGCAAGCAGGGGACAGAGCTGGTTACCCGCTATGAACGTGATGCCATGGGGCGACTGCTCAGGAAGCTGCTGCCGGATGGCCGTGAAATCCAGTTCTCCTATGACCAACATGGCCAGCTGACCCAGGTCCATGATGGCGTCTGGCCGCTTGCCTTTGAATATGACAGGGGCGGCAATCTGGTTGCCGAGCATCAGGGGTGGGCTTCCAGCTACTTCCAGCACGACGTCATGGGGCAACTCGCCCAGTGGCGGCTGCCGGACGGCAATCGCCTCGATTACCACTATCTGAACGGTGCCTTGAGTGGCGTCGATCTCAATGGAAATGAGCTGACTCGTCACCAGATGTTGGCCGGGCTTGAGATGCACCGCCGCCAGGGTGCCCTGACCCAGCAATATGAATACGACGAGCAGGGGCGTCTGACCGCCTTGCGCCTGCAGCGTGAGCAGCGGACCGCCCGTGAGCGGCGTTACGGCTATGACAGCAGCGGTAACTTGCTGCAGATCAATGACAGCGTGCAAGGGGAGCAGCGCTACCGCTACGACCCGCTGGATCGGTTGCTGGAGGTGCGCGGTGAGCTGACCGAACGTTTCCTGCACGATCCGGCGGGAAACCTGCTGAGCCAGACTCAGGGGGCTCAATTCGAGCCTGCGAGAACCCAGGGTAACCGGCTGCTGTTCAGTGGCGATCGCCACTTTGAATATGACGAATTTGGTCGTCTGGCCGTCGAACGACGCGGCAAGGGCCAATCATTGGTGACCCGCTATGAGTACGATTGTCAGCATCAGCTGATTGCGGTCGAGCTGCCTGATGGCAGCACAGCCCGCTACGACTACGATGCCTTTGGTCGCCGCATTCGCAAGACGCTCAATGGGCAGAAAGGGCAGGGCGCTGAGCTGGTGACCGAGTTCTTGTGGCAGGCTAACAATCTCATCGCCGAGAGCCGCAGCGACGGTATCTATCGCAGTTTTGTCTACGAGCCGGGCAGCTTCAAGCCGCTGGTACAGCTAGAGGGGGAAGGAGAGCAGGCTGAGGTTTATCACTACCAGCTGGATCATCTGGGTACTCCCTTGGCCCTGACTCATCATGATGGGCACACGGCCTGGCAGGTGCGTTATCGCGCCTATGGCAACGTCTGGAAGCAGGAGCTGGCCGAGGTAGATACCCCCCTGCGCTTCCAGGGGCAGTATTATGATGCCGAGATCGGACTGCACTATAACCGCCACCGTTACTACCAGCCCGACACAGGTAGATTTATCACCCCCGACCCGATAGGCTTGGCCGGTGGGCTCAATAACTACCAGTACGCTCCCAACCCCACCGGCTGGGTGGACCCGTTGGGGTTAAGTAAAGTACAAGCTGGATGTCAGCTTATATCAAAAGCAATATCCAAAACAGCGAAGGATGTTTCTGCCTCTTATCAAGGCAAAGATCCATACTTTGGTATCGATAGATTAAAAGATATTTTTCTACCAAAGGGAACCAAATTAGCCCACATCACTTGGAAAGAGAAGGGGGGAATAACAGGTAATTATTTTACCACTCCAGAAGCCGTTGAAATTAGCCGTGCTAAAGATGGCCTTGTTAGCTCCAAAGCGTTAAATCAAGGGGTTCAAGTGTATGCCGGGGATGGGAGGGCAGAATACAAAAAATTCGTTCAAATATTTGAAGTGAATGAAGATATACCCATGGGAGGTGCTGCGACTGGACCCACTAAAGCCAACCCTCAGTTTAATCCTGGCAGATACCAAACACATAATCAGTATTTTATACTCGATGAGTTTTTGTTGAAACTAAAACCTGTCGATGGCACATTAGAAATGATGAAGAATACAACAGCACCTGATATTGCGAAAAAGCTAGAGAGCTTGAGGTCGTCAAAAAAATGATTGTAATTAATAGAAATGCAGCGCCTGAAGAAAAAGATTACTATCACTTACAGCCAGTTGTTGATTATCTTTTAAGTAAAGGGAATATCTCTCACAATGATTTCTTATGGGGGAATAATAGAACAGGCTATTTTTGTCACTTAGAGAAAGACATAGACTTTGATGATCTATTGTCAGTTTTTGAATTTCCAGATACTATAAAAATAAATAAAAAAGAGCAAACTATCGACTGTTTTACTACATATAGTTTGATAAGGGGTGGCATGAGGGAATAGGAAGTAGTTTAATGTAACTAAAAACCAACTTGCTAATCTTTCAGGGGGTTAGTATTATTTATCATCGAAAAAAACGCCACCGACATTAAGTTTTGTGGCGTTTTCTCTACTCGTCATAAATATCCAGTAATATAGATATTTCGATATCTAAATATGAGGCGTTGAACTTGAGGAACAGACGCTACACAGCAGGGTTTTGACATCACAGAAATAGTAAACATCGGTTTGTATGATCCTGCAATTAATTTAACGCTGTTTTTCACTATATTCAGGAATTTAACCAACTCAAAGTGTTTTAATAAAGCCTATGAAAAAACTTTTTCCAGTATGCCTGCTATTTATGCTTGTCGGTTGTGCCAGCCAATCAAATAATTTATCTGATACCAAGTTACAAAATGCCGCCCAACAGGGTCAGGGCAAGGCGCAATATGAGCTGGCCAATCGTCTGGCGGTCAAGCCGGATTATCCCGAGGCCATGCGCTGGATGAAGCAGGCCGCGGAACAAACCGGGCCTTTGGCGGCGGATGCCGATATTCGCGGTAAGGCGGCGCTGCAGGTGGGGAGCTGGTATCAGGCTGGTTTGGGTGAGCCCAAGAACCCCAGGCTGGCCCATGACTGGTGGCTGCGTTCGGCCAAGCTGGGCAATCGGGACGCCAGCTATCAACTTGGCAAGGAGTGCCAGCGTCAGCACCAGGATAAGCTGGTGAGCGCGTGTCTCGACTGGTTCGAGCAGGCTGCCAAACGGGATCATGCCGGTGCTCAGTTGGTTCTGGGTGAGTGGTACGCCAGCCAGCCCGGCGCCGATGCCGATGCGGTTCAGTGGCTGGAAAAGGCCGCCGAGCAGGGGAATCGTGACGCCCAATATCGGCTCGGCCTGCGCTATGAGCAGGGCAAGGGGGTGACCAAGCGCCCCGACCTTGCCCGGCGTTGGTATGAGAAGGCTGCCGCCCAGCAACAACCGGATGCCTTGTTGGCCCTGGCTCGCCAGGCAAACACGGCAGAGGCGTTTCACCTTTATCAGCGTGCCGCCAATGCGGGTTCGCCATCCGCTCAGCTGTGGCTGGGGCAGGCCTATCTGGCGGGTGAACAGGTGCCCCAGGATCTGGCGCTGGGCCGGTATTGGCTGGAGCTGGCCGCAGGCCAGGGCTTCCATGAGGCCGAATACCAGTTGAGCCTGCAGCAGACCGATGCGGTTGCCCGTGAACATTGGCTGACCCTGGCCGCCGTGGGTGGGGTGAGTCAGGCTCAGCTTGAGCTGGCAGTCTTGCAGCAGGAGAGGGGAGAGCTGAAGGCGGCTCGCCAGAGCCTTTCCCTTGCCGCTGGTGAAGGCAATGTGGATGCCCGCTATGCCTATGGCGAGATGTTGCGGCTGGGACTCGGCGGTGAGGCGGACTACAGCCTGGCATTGAAGCAGTACCGACTTGCGGCAAATGCCAACCACCGTCAAGCCCAATATCGTATGGGTACCATGCGTGAACAGGGCTGGGGGGCGCCTCGCAACAGATTGCATGCCTATGCATGGTATTTGCTGGCGGCCACGGATGGAAATACAGATGCGACTGCCGCCAGCCGTGAGCTGGAAAAAGGCATGACAGAACAAGAGAAGGGAGCTGGACAGAAGCTGGCGCAGCACTGGTTTGTGACACTGGAAAAAAACAGTCAGCTGGTGCAGCCACACAACGACATTTAGCACCATGAATGCCGTGCCGATGTCACATATTCAAAGTGAATGAATGATATCTTGTCGCCGCTATTCCTCCTTTTTTCTTGTCATTAATCAGTCATGAAGTCGTCATGAAACACCATCATGGCGGCCTTCCTATATGTCAACAGACACTTCTTGTTACATAATTAGCCTTGAAATAGGTTGTTGATTGACCTGTGTTCATGGAGTGAAGTTCACTCAATATCTTGGCTTAATATCAGATTAATCCTACATCGATAATGGTTGCTTCTGATTTATCCTTGTTTGTGATCTTTCATTTCAAGGCTTGCTGGTTGCATGTAAGTTGTTGTTTTTATTTGACTATTTAGTTCGTGTTTGTTTTGTGAATCCATTTTAAATAGTTTTATGTTGACTCATTGAGATTTTAAAATATACCATTTGTCGCAAATGGCTCTCTAGCCAAGATGATCTCTAACAAAGAGTAGAGACGTTATCGGATTGTATTAAGTAACAAGATGCATACTGTGTTTTCGGTTGCCAAGCTTCGCCTTGGTATATATCGAGAATGCGCCGTCGGCTGATGTTTTTTTGTCAGGATCCCTGCCGATCCCGTCAACTGTCATTTTTTACAGTTGCTGACAGATGCATTGGCTATAAGCTTTAGGGTCTTCATGGATCCTTAACTTGGTATTTAGAGCATGGGAAAAGGAATTGATGGCGCCACTGTAGCGCCCAAAGAGCGTATCAATATCAAATATGTGCCGGCAACCGGTGGTCAACAGGCGGAAATAGAGCTTCCGTTGACCATGATGGTGGTGGGCAATATGAAAGGACGTACGGAAGAGACCCCCATTGAGGAGCGCCAAACCGTCTCCATCGACAAGAATAATTTTTCCTCTGTCATGAAAGAATCTGCACTGGAGCTGAAGTTCTCCGTTCCCAACCGCCTGGAAGAAAACAGCCAGGACGAGTTGCCAGTGTCGATCAAGATCCAGTCTCTGGAAGACTTCACCCCCGACAGCGTGGCCCAGCAGGTTCCCGAGCTGCGCAAGCTCTTGGAACTGCGTGAGGCCCTGGTTGCCCTGAAAGGACCGCTCGGAAATATCCCGTCCTTCCGCAATCGTTTGCAGGATCTGCTGTCCAGTGACGAAGCTCGCGAGCAACTGCTCAAGGAGCTGGATCTGATTAAGCCTGCCGAGTGATCCGCAGATTAATTGACTGACTGATAAGGAAAAAATATGTCTCTGGTCGAAGAACAGGTTCAAGCGGGGGCGAGTGCGGCCTCCTCGTCCTTGCTGGACGAAATCATGGCGCAGGCCCGCATCACCCCGGTGGATGAGGGATACAGTGTCGCCAAGCAGGGGGTTGCCGCCCTGATCGCCAACATTCTGGACAGCGGTACCACCTCGGAGCCGGTCAACAAGGCACTGGTGGACAGCATGATTGTCGAGCTCGACAAGAAGCTGAGCAAGCAGATGGACGTCATCCTGCACGCCAAAGAGGTGCAGGAACTGGAGTCCTCCTGGCGTTCCCTCAAGCTCTTGGTGGATCGCACCGATTTTCGTGAAAACATCAAGATCCAGGTGCTTCATGCGACCAAGGAAGAGCTGCTGGAAGATTTCGAGTTCTCGCCCGAGATCACCCAGTCCGGCCTCTACAAGCATGTCTACTCGACCGGTTACGGCCAGTTTGGCGGCCAGCCTGTCGGTGCCGTGATCGGCGACTATGCCTTCACCCACAGCTCCCCCGACATCAAGCTGATGCAATATGTCAGTGCGGTGGGTGCCATGGCCCACGCGCCTTTCATCTCCTCCGTCGCACCGGCCTTCTTTGGTGTGGACAGCTTCACCGATCTGCCCTCCATCAAGGATCTCAAGTCGGTCTTCGAAGGCCCCTCCTACACCAAGTGGCGCTCCCTGCGTGAATCGGAAGATGCCCGCTATCTGGGGCTGACCGCACCGCGTTTCCTGGCTCGTCTGCCCTATGATCCGACCGAAAACCCCATCAAGGGCTTCAACTATCAGGAAGACATCAGCTCGGATCACGATCACTACCTGTGGGGCAACACCGCCTATCTGATGGGCACTTCCCTGACCGACAGCTTCGCCAAGTATCGCTGGTGCCCGAACATCATCGGTCCCCAGAGCGGCGGTGCCATCCATGATCTGCCGGTGCATGTCTACGAGGCCATGGGACAGCTGCAGGCGAAGATCCCGACCGAGGTGCTGATCACGGATCGCCGTGAATACGAGCTGTCGGAAGAGGGCTTCATCACCCTGACCATGCGCAAGGACAGCGACAACGCGGCCTTCTTCTCCGCCAACTCGGTGCAAAAACCCAAGGTGTTCCCGAACACCAAGGAAGGGAAGGAAGCCGAGACCAACTACAAGCTCGGTACCCAGCTGCCCTACATGTTCATCATCAATCGCCTGGCACACTACATCAAGGTGCTGCAGCGCGAGCAGATCGGCTCCTGGAAGGAGCGTCAGGATCTGGAGCGTGAACTGAACGGCTGGATCAAGCAGTACGTGGCCGATCAGGAGAACCCGCCGGCAGACGTGCGCAGCCGTCGCCCGCTGCGTGCCGCCCAGATCAAGGTGCTGGACGTGGAAGGGGAGCCGGGCTGGTATCAGGTCGCCATGGCCGTGCGCCCGCACTTCAAGTACATGGGTGCCAGCTTCGAGCTCTCCCTGGTGGGTCGTCTGGACAAGGAATAATGCCCGATGCCGTATCTCTCTTCCTGGGATAGAGGCAATGCGGCCAGTCTGTTTGACCGGATCCGGGGGGAGGGGCTCGTCTCCTCCCCCCAATCGGACGTTGAGGAGCTGATCGACTCGGTCAAACGCCAGCTCGATCAGATCCTCAACACTCGCCCCGGCAATTGTCGCAGCGCGCCCGAGCTCGGTGTCATCGATCTCAATGATGCCACCCAGGGCAGCGCCGACATCCGTGGGCGGATCCGTGAGGCGATCCGGCAATGCATCCGCCGCTATGAGCCGCGGATCGTGCATGTGGATGTGCGTTCACCCGATCATCAGGCGAGTCCGCTCGAGATGTCGTTTCAGGTGACGGCCCACGTGAGACTGGAGCATATCGAGCAAGTCACCTCGTTCAACGTCCATATGGACAGCCACCGTCACTACCGCATGGTCTGATCTCAATGTCGCTGGAACATTACTTCAGGGATGAATTGGCATTTTTGCGCCTGCAAGGGCGCGAATTTGCCGATGCGCATCCCGAACTCACCCGTTTCCTGTCGGAGCAAAATACCGATCCGGACGTGGAACGCCTGCTGGAAGGCTTCGCGTTTCTCACCGGCAATCTGCGCGCCAAGATAGAGGATGAGTTCCCCGAGCTGACCCACGGTCTGCTCAATATGCTCTGGCCCAACTATCTGCGCCCCGTGCCCAGCATGACCATCATGCAGTTCTCGGTCATTCCGGGAGCCATCACCCAGCCGGCGCTGGTCAAGCAAGGCTGCCAGCTCGACAGCCTGCCCATGGATGAGGTGACCTGTCACTTCCAGACCAGTCACGATGCCTGGGTCTATCCGGCCGATATCCGCCACATCGCGGCCCAAAGCGGCAACGATCTCTCCACCATCTCGCTGGATATCGCCCTGCATGCCCCCTTGCCATTGAGCGAACTGCAGCTGGACAAGCTGCGTTTCTTCCTCGGTGGCGACAGTTATACCGCCTATGAGCTCTACTTCTGGCTCTCCAACCAGCTCTCCCATATCGAGCTGGAGATAGACGGCAAGCGCTTTCGCCAGGAGGCCAAGGCGCTCAAGCCCGTCGGCTTCGAGCGCGACGATGCGCTCCTGCCCTATCCGAACAACGTCTATTCCGGCTACCGGATCCTGCAAGAGTATTTCTGCTTCCCGGAGAGCTTCCTCTTCTTCGAACTCAGCGGTGGCGACTGGCCCAAACAGCCGCTGCCGGTGAGCGAATTCAAGATCCACTTCTGTTTCGACCGGCCCCTGCCGGCTGAGCTCAAGATCCGGCCCGACTCCTTCATGCTCAACTGCGTGCCAGCCATCAACCTGTTCCAGCACGACAGCGAGCCGGTCAATCTCAACGGCCGCCAGACGGAGTACCCCCTCAAGGCGAGCTATCGCCATGCGGACAGCTTCGAGATCTTCTCGGTCAATGAGGTCGAGGGCTGGGTCGAGGGCAACCTCGGCCGCTCCCGCGGTACGCCGCGCATCTATCAGCCATTCGAGAGTTTCCAGCACCAGATAGAGCGGGCCAAGCAGCGGCTGGCGCTCTATTACCGGGTGCGGGTCAGAGAGTCGGTGAGCGGCGACGGTTTCGAGCACAGCCTCTCCTTCGTGCGGGGTGATGAAACCACCACAGTCAATCTGGATGAGTCCATCTCTGTCACCCTGACCTGCACCAACCGCTCCCGTGCCGCCCGCCTCAAGGTGGGCAGCATCTGCGTGCCCACCGGCAGCTCCCCCTCGTTTGCCACCTTCCGCAACCTGATCCGGCCGACCCGGCCATTGCGACCGGCTCTCGATGGCAGCCTGCACTGGACCCTGATCTCCAACCTGTCCCTCAACTATGTCTCCCTGCTGCGCCGGGATGCCCTGGTGCAGGTGCTGCGTACCTACGACTTTCCGGCACTGCACGACAAGCAGGCGGAGCAGGCGTCGCGCAAGCGACTGGCGGGGATAGAGCAGATCGAAACCAGCCCGGTAGACAGGCTGGTGCGGGGCATGCCGGTGCGCGGGCTCAAGTCGGTGCTCTCCATCCGCCAGTCCGCCTTTGGCAGCGAAGGGGAGCTCTACCTGTTCAGCACTGTACTTGCCCACTTCTTCTCGCTGTATGCCAGCGTCAATGCCTTCCACCTCCTTGAGGTGGTCAATCTCGACAACAAGGAGCGTTACCTGTGGCCAGTCCAGATCGGTCAGCACTCCCTGATGTGACGTCCGCGAAGGACGCGCCCCGCTTCAGTTTCTTCCAGCTGGTTGAGCTGCTCAACCGGCTGGACGGCACCGATCAGGAACGCAGGCTCGATCACCTGCCCGGGGATGAGGGGATCCGCTTCAAGGCGACCGCCTCTCTCGGTTTTCCTACCAGCGATGTGTTGCAGATCGGCCGCGATGGCAAGGGGCGCCACGAGCTGGAGGTGGCCTTCCTCGGCCTGCATGGCAGCCAGTCCCCCATGCCCGGGTACTACCTGGACTCCCTGGCGTGGGAGTACGCCCAGGGGGCGCAGAAGCTGGGTCTGTTTCTGGACTTCTTCCATCACCGTCTGCTGACCCTGCTGCACCGGATCTGGCGCAAGTATCGCTATCACGTGCGCTTCCAGGACAACGGCGAGGATGGTTTCTCCCGCCTGATGTTCGCCCTGGTGGGGCTGGGCAACGAGGCTGTCTGCCAGAGCCTGCCGGTCAACCGCGCCAAGATGCTCTCCTATGCGGGACTGCTGGCCAGCCCCAGCCGCTCCCCCGAGGTGGTGGCCGGTCTGGTGGCGCACTGTTTCGATCTGGCGCAGGTGGAGGTGAGTGCCTGGCAATGGCGCAGGGTGCCCATTCATCAGGATCAGCAAAACCGGCTGGGCAGCGCCTGCGCCACCCTGGGGGACGATTTTGTCATCGGCGACAAGGTGAACGACTGTGCGGGCAAGTTTCTATTGAAGATCAACAACCTGAGTTTTGGGCAGTTTCTCGGGTTTCTGCCGAACGGGGAGCACTTCCCCGCCCTGGTGACCTTTGTCTCCTTCATCCTGCGCGACCAATTGGCCTGGGATCTGCGACTTGGTTTCGGCCAGGAGCAGGCCAGGGGGCTGCGGCTGGGGGAGGAGCAGAGTGCCCGTCTGGGGTGGAGTACCTTTCTTGGCCAGCCGCCGAGTGATCCCTTCGTGACCATTTGTGTGCAGGAGTGAATGTGGACGACTTTAACCAGCAACTTTCCCTGGTGGTGCTCAACAGCGAGCAGCTCGACGGCAACCAGCAGGGGCAATACCGCTTCGACGAGATGGGGGGGACCCTGGGGGCCTCCGAGCAGGATGACTGGCAACTGCGAGACAGGTTGGGGGCCGTGATGCCGGCCCACGCCCGGGTCGAGCGCCAGGATGGCCGCTTCTGCCTGTGCGATCTGAGTGGCCAGACCTACATCAACGGCGCGACCTCGCCCATAGGGCGGGCCCGCAAGGTATATCTGGAGCAGGGGGACGAGCTCGTCGTCGGCCCGTTCCGGCTGCGCGCCTATCTGGGGGCCATCTCGGCCGAGCAGAGCCTGCAGCAGGTGCTGGGCACACGCCCGGCCGAACAGCTTGACGAGTGGCTGAGCGGCGATGAGCGGATCAGCCAGCCCATGGAGGCGTCGCGCGCCCTGGCCGTCGACCCCCTGCTGGCGCTGCAGCATGAGCGCTCCGCGCTGACTCCCCTGGTGGATCCTCGTCGCCAGGCCGACTTCTCTTTACAACCGGATATGGAACATCCGTCCCTTTCCCCCTTTTCTGCCGCCGAGAACACCATGAACCAAGAATTTCTGGATATGCCCACCATAGAGAACCATCCCGATTATGCCCATCCGCTGGAGGGGGTCGATCACGTGGCCCTGACCCCGCTGATGCGCGGCCTGGGTCAGCCGCTGCAGCTGCAGGATACCCAGCAGGCCCACGACATGCTCGAAGAGATGGGCAAGACGGTGCGGGCCATGGTGGAGGGGCTGCTGCAACTGCAAAGCGATCAGGCCGCCCTGGCGGACAAGCACCTGCGTCCAATCGAGGACAACCCGCTGCGGCTCGGGCTCGACTATGACGAGACCCTGGCGGTGATGTTTGCCGAGCAGAAGAGCCCGGTGCACCTGACCGCCCCGGCGGCGGTGGCCGAGAGTCTGCGCAATGTGCGCATTCACCACGTGGCGAACCAGCAGGCCATAGGCGCGGCGCTGGACAGCATCCTTCAAGCCTTCTCGCCCGAGGCGCTGCTCGGTCGCTTCGAGCACTACCGCCGCACCGGCACTCCCGGCATGGCCGACGAGGGCTGGGCCTGGAACATGTATCAGCACTACTACCGCGAGCTCACCTCGGCCCGGCAGCAAGGGTTCGACAAGCTGTTCCACCAGGTTTATGCCCAGGCCTATGACCAGGCAGTGCGTCAGCAACAGGGACTGATTTGATGATACGTGCGTTGATGCTGGGGGCCTGTGTGCTGACCCTGGCAGCTTGTACCACCATGGGCAAGATGGCCGACGTGGCCATGAACCCGGACATCCAGGTGGGCAGCAATGACAGCCAGCCCTCCACCCTGGGGCTGAGTCTGGTGGCCGAGCCCGACGTCAACCCCAACGAGAGCGGGGAGGCGGCGCCGATCGAGTTTCAGGTGCTGCTGCTGGCGGAAGATTCCAAGCTGCTCGCCACCGACTACGACCAGGTGACCGAGGACGTGGAGAAGGCCCTTGGCAAGAACTACCTGGACCATCAGGACTACACCCTGCTGCCGGGCCAGTTCAAGTATCTGCCCCCCATCAAGCTTGACGAGAAGACTCGCTACATCGGGGTGATCGCACGCTACGCCGATCCGGACAGCGCCGAGTGGCGCAAGGTCATCAAGGTCAAGAGCAAGGGCACGGCCTATCAAATCCTGGTTCATCTGCGTCTGGATGAAGTGGAACTGCAACAAGAAGAAGAATAACCATGTCGAGTCGAAATCGGGTTATCTGGCGTGAGGGGCTCTTCATCAAGCCCCAGCACTTCCAGCAACAACAAAGGCATTCGGACTACGCGCTGCACGCTCGCCTGAGCGCGCTCTCCGACTATTTCTACGGGCTGCAATCGCTCGCCATCAACGAGGATTACCTGGGCTTTGGTCGCATCGCCCTGGTGGGGGCTACCGGCATATTGCCGGACGGCACCGTCTTCAATATTCCCAATGACGATGTGCTGCCATCGCCCCTGGAGGTTACCGACGCCTCGGTGGCAAACCAGAAGGTCTATCTGGCGCTGCCGCTTTCGGTGAGCGGCGTCAACGAGGTGGGGCAGGGAGGGCTGGTCTCCAGCCGGTTGCAGGCCCATCGCCACGATGTGCGGGATCTGCACAGCGAAGGGGGGGACGTGGTCTCCCTCGAGGTGGGAAGGGTCAGTCTGCGGCTGATGCTGGAGCGGGACGATCGCAGCGCCTACGCCTCGCTCGCCATCGCCCGGATCCTGGACAAGCGCCCGGACGGCGGCCTGGTGCTGGATCCCAACTTCATGCCCTGCAGCATCAGCGTCTCCGCCATCCCGACCCTCAAGCGTTTCCTCGGCGAGTCGGCCGGCCTCGTGGCAGAGCGGGCCCGCAGCCTCTCCCAGCGCATCGCGGCGCCGGGGCAGCAGGGGGTCGCCGATGTGGCCGAGTTCATGATGCTGCAACTGCTCAACCGGGCCCAGCCCCAGCTGTCGCACCTCGCGCGTCTTGGCACCCTGCACCCGGAGCGGCTGCACGAGGCCCTGGTGCAGCTGTGCGGCGAGTTGATGACCTTCACCGACGAGTCCCGCCTTCCCCCCGAGTTCCCCGCCTATCGCCACGACGATCAGCAGGTGAGCTTCGAGCCGGTGATGCTGGCCCTGCGTCAGGCGCTGAGCACAGTGCTCTCGCCCCGCGCCGTCTCCATCCAGCTGCGCAAGCACCAGTACGGCGTCATGGTGGCCGTGGTGGGGGAGAGCGAGCTGATGCAAAGCGCCGACTTCGTGCTGGCGGTGCGCGCCCGCATGCCCCAGGAGCAGTTGCGCAAGCAGTTGCTGCAACAGACCAAGGTGGCCTCGAGCGACAAGATCCGCGAGCTCATCAGCCTGCAACTGCCCGGCATTCCGCTGCTGCCGTTGCCGGTGGCGCCCCGTCAGTTGCCCTATCACGCCGGTTACAGCTATTTCCAGCTAGACCGGCAGAGTCCGGCCTGGCAGATGCTGGCGGTGGGCAACACCCTCGCCTTCCACATCGCCGGCGATTTCCCGGAGCTCGACATGCAGCTCTGGGCAATCCGTAGCCAGTGATAGCACCAAGGAATCAAGCAAAGATGACCACGGACATTATCAAGAACGAGCAACTGAGCGACCTGCTGTTCGATCATGCCGAGCAGCTGGACATGGATTCGGACCACTGGTTCCGCCTGCGTGGCCAGAGCATCAACCCCATGATAGATGCGGTGACCCCCTTGCTGGGGCTGGTGCAGCGGGTGCGCCTGCTGTCGCGCCACGACCGGGTACCCGAGCTCTATCAGCGGGTGGTGACCGAGATCCAGGCCATCGAACAGGAGCTGATGGCCCAGGGCTACGAGAACGGGGTGGTGCTGTCGTTTCGCTACATCCTCTGCACCTTCATCGACGAGGCCGTGATGGGCCGCGACTGGGGCAGCCAGAGCGAATGGTCCGAGCACTCCCTGCTGACCCGTTTTCACAACGAGACCTGGGGCGGCGAGAAGGTGTTCGTGCTGCTGGCCCGCCTGCAGGAGGATCCGGTGCGCTATCGCGACATCCTGGAGTTCATCTATCTGTGTCTCTGCCTCGGTTTCGAGGGGCGCTACAAGGTGATGAGCCAGGGGCGGGACGAATTCGAGCGCATCGTCAGGCAGCTGCACAAGCAGCTCGCCCCCGAGGTCGGTGGCGAGGCTCCCAGCGTGTTTCACCTCGACCTCGGTCGCCAGGCCTCCCGCTACCAGCTGCGCAAGCAGGTTTCCCTGCGCAGCCTGTTCATGGGCGGCGCCCTGATCCTGGCCATCATCTTTGGCCTCTATCACCACCAACTCAATAACCAGACCCAGGACGTGCTGCGTCAACTGGGCGAATTATTAAAATAAAATACTAAGGAGAGCACGCCTTGATCCGTATAGAGCTACCCGTACTGGTGGAAAGACTCAACCCCATCTGCCGTCACATGTTGGAGGAGGCCGCGGCCCTCTGCGTCAACCATCAAGGGGCCGAGATCCGCATCGAGCACCTGCTGCTGAAAATGCTGGAGACCCCGCTGAGCGACGTGCGCCAGATCCTGAAAGTGGCCGGGGTGGAGGTAGAGGAACTCAAGACCCTGCTGCAACCCTCGAACGCCGACAGCGGTTATGGTCAGGGATATCCCTCCTTCTCGCCGCTCCTGGTGGAGTGGCTGCAAGACAGCTGGCTGCTCGCCTCCGCCGAGCTGCAACACGCCCAACTGCGCAGCGGCGTCATGCTGCTGGTGCTCTTGATGACTCCCCAGCGCTATTTGCCGGGGTCGGTGACCCGTTTGTTTGCCAACGTCAATCGGGAGCTGCTGCGCCAGCAGTTCGACGAGTGGGTCAAGGAGTCCGCCGAGACCCAGGTGACAGTCTCTGCCAGCGGCGCTGCGACCCAGGCCGCCCTGCCGGCCGATGCCAGCCTGCTGGCCCGCTTCACCGTCAACGTCACCGAGCAGGCCCGCCAGGGGACGCTGGATCCCGTGCTCTGCCGGGATCATGAAATCGACCTGATGATCGACATCCTCTCCCGCCGCCGCAAGAACAACCCCATCGTCGTGGGGGAGGCGGGGGTCGGTAAAAGCGCCCTCATCGAGGGGCTGGCCCTGCGCATGGTGGCGGGCCAGGTGCCCGAGAAGCTGCACGGCGTCGAGCTGATGACCCTGGATCTCGGCGCCATGCAGGCCGGTGCCTCGGTCAAGGGGGAGTTTGAGAAGCGCTTCAAGGGGGTGATGCAGGAGGTCAAGGATTCGGTGCAACCCGTCATCCTCTTCATCGACGAGGCCCACACCCTGATCGGGGCAGGCAACCAGGCCGGCGGCCTGGATGTCTCCAACCTCATCAAACCGGCCCTGGCCCGGGGCGAGCTGCGCACCATAGCCGCCACCACCTGGGGCGAATACAAGAAATACGTGGAAAAAGACGCCGCCCTGTCGCGCCGCTTCCAGCTGGTGAAGGTGGGTGAGCCCAATGCCGACGAGGCTACCGTGATCCTGCGCGGCCTGCGCAGCATCTACGAGAAGGCCCACGGGGTGCTGATCGACGAGGAGGCGCTACAAGCCGCCGCCCAGCTCTCCGCCCGCTACATCTCCGGCCGCCAGCTGCCGGACAAGGCGATCGACGTGCTCGACACCGCCTGTGCCCGAGTGGCCATCAACCTTACCACGCCGCCGCGCGCGGTCAGCCACCTGCAAAACGCGCTGCGCCAGCGCGAGCTGGAGATCCGCCAGCTGGAGCGCCAGAGTCTGATAGGCCTTGGCGACAACGCCGAGCGTCTGGCCGAGTTGCAGGCCGCCCAGCAGGCTTGCCGCGAGGAGTTGGCCGAGCAGGAGGCCCAGTGGCAGCAGCAGCAGGGGCTGGTGCACCAGATAGTCGAGCTGCGCGCCGCCCTGCTCGCCGATCAGCAGGATGAGATGCTGGCCAAGGAGGCGCTGGATCTCGCCGATGCGCCGCTGGATCCCCAAGCCGCCGCCGAGGCGCTTGCCAGCCTCGAGCGCGAGCTGGCCGCCCTGCAGCAGGGAGAAGTGCTGGTCTCAGCCCATGTCGACAAGACCCAGATTGCCGCCGTCATCGCCGAGTGGACCGGGGTGCCCCTCAATCGCATCTCCCAAGGGGAGCTGGACGTGGTGACCCGGTTGCCGGAGTACCTCGGCGAGCTTATCAAGGGGCAGGATGTGGCTGTGGCCCACCTGCACAAGCACCTGCTGACCGCCCGCGCCGACCTGCGTCGTCCCGGCCGACCGCTCGGGGCCTTCCTGCTGGTGGGGCCGAGCGGGGTCGGCAAGACCGAAACCGTGTTGCAGATTGCCGAGCTGATGTTCGGTGGCCGCCAGTATCTGACCACCATCAACATGTCCGAGTATCAGGAGAAGCACACCGTCTCCCGTCTTATCGGTTCGCCGCCCGGCTACGTCGGTTTCGGCGAGGGGGGCGTGCTGACCGAGGCCATTCGTCAGAAGCCTTATTCCGTGGTGCTGCTGGACGAGGTGGAGAAGGCCCATCCGGATGTGCTCAACCTCTTCTATCAGGCGTTCGACAAGGGCGAGCTGGCGGACGGGGAAGGGCGCATCATCGACTGCAAGAACGTGGTCTTCTTCCTCACCTCCAACCTCGGCTTCCAGACCATAGTCGATCACGCCGAGCAGCCCGATGATCTGCTGGATGCGCTCTATCCCGAGCTCGCCGCCTTCTTCAAGCCGGCCCTGCTGGCACGCATGGAGGTGATCCCCTATCTGCCGCTGGGTCACGACACCCTGGTGCAGATTGTCGGGGGCAAGCTCAACCGGTTGGTCAGGCTGCTCAAGGAGCGCTTCGGCGCCGAGGTGGTGCTGGAGAGCGAGGTGGCCGAGGAGATACTGCTGCGCGCCAATCGCAGCGAGAACGGTGCCCGCATGCTGGAATCCGTCATCGATGGCGCCCTGCTGCCGCCGGTCTCCCTGCAACTGCTGCAGCGGCTCTCGGCCGGTGAACCCATCAAGTGTGTCCGCTTCTCGGTGGCCGATCACCAGTTCGTGGCCGAGGTGGAGGGCTGACCATGGAACAAGCCCTCGCCTTTGCTCTCGCCTTGACGCAGCAACGCGACGAGCAGCACTTGTGCCACTGGTGGAGCTCGACCCTGGACGCCAGCTTCCAGCCCAAGGGGATACTGCTCGGCATGCTGGATGTGAGCGGTCGCCAGCTCGAATGCTCCGGCTGGGTCAAGGGACAGGCGGTGAGCCTGGCCCTGGCGGTGGACGACTTTTCCCACCCGCTTGCCTATGTGCTGCACAAGGCCCAGTCCCGCACCTGGGACTCCCTCCATGGCGGTGCCCGCATCGAGCACAAGGAGTTTCGTCTCCTGCTCTCCAACCTGGGCCAGCAGTGCGGCCTGCACGCTTTCCCCTTGCTGGATGGCAACGGCAAGCCGTTCGCCGTGCTGGCCATGATGGATGAGGGCGCTGTGTTGCAGGGGTGGGCGGAGAGTCCCGAGCTGGCACAGCTGTCGCAGGTCTTTTGCAACCAGCTCACCCTTATTCGCGATCTGGGGCGCAGCCGCCGGGATCAGAGCGTGCTGCGGGACTCCCTGCGCCAGATGAAGGGGGAGGGAGAGCGGCTGCGCCAGCATGAGAAGCTGCTCGGCGATCAGCTGGTCGGCCAGTCGGCGGTGATCCGCGGGCTGCGCGAGCAGATAAGCCTGGCGGGTCAGCACAAGCTGACCGTGCTCATTCAGGGGGAGACCGGCAGCGGCAAGGAGGTGGTGGCCCGCCTGGTGCACCAGTGCTCCGATCGGGCGGCCAAGCCGTTCGTCGCCATCAACTGCGCCGCCATCCCGGAGAACCTCATCGAGAGCGAGCTGTTCGGTTACCAGAAGGGGGCCTTCTCCGGGGCACTGACTAACAAGGCGGGGCTGGTGGCCCAGGCCAACGGCGGCACCCTGTTCCTGGACGAGGTGGGGGACATGCCCGCCGCCATGCAGGCCAAGCTGCTGCGGGTGCTGGAAACCCGCAGCTACCGGCCCCTCGGGGCAGAGCAGGAGTACCACTCCGATTTTCGCCTCATCGCCGCCACCCATCAGCCCCTCAGCCGCCATGTGGAGGAGGGGCAGTTTCGGGCCGACCTCTACCACAGGCTCTGCCAGTGCCTGCTGCTGATTGCCCCCCTGCGGGAGCACATGGACGACGTGCCGCTCTTGTGCCAGCACTTCATGGCCCAGTTTGCCGCCCAGGATGGCAAGACCCTGGCGGGGCTGCAGCGCAAGTTCTTGAAGCAGCTGCAAAGTTATGACTTCCCCGGCAACGTGCGCGAGCTGCGCAATCTGCTGGAGGTCGCCTGCGCCCACACCCGTCACGGGGAAGAGGTGGTGCTGGAGGCGCTGCCGCCTGAGCTGCGGGAGCGGGTCTGCGTGGAGCTGCCGTCCTCGATGGACGACTACAACCACATCCGGGATCTGCGCCGGGCCATGCAGCAGTACGAAGCCTCCGTCATCGAGGCGCGTCTGCGCCACTTCCAGGGCAACCGCATGCTGGTGGCCGAGAGCCTCAACATTCCCAAGCGCACCCTGGATCACAAGTGCCAGAAACTGGAGGTGAATTGATGAGCGTCCTCGGCCTATTGCTGCTGGCCGCCGGCAGCGCGGCGCCGCAGCTGGATATGCCCGGCTGGCAGCAGTGCCGCCGCGAACCCTCTCCGCTGGTGCGGCTCGCCTGCTATGACGCCCTTGGCAGTGGCCCCGACACCGAGTCCGGCGCCGGGGCCATGTCCGCCGCCTGGCAAGCCATCCGGGATCAGGAGCAGAGCCGCACCCCTGACAGCCCCCCCTTCCTGCTGCAAAGCGATGCCGGCAGTGGCAGTGAAACCCTCACCCGTCCCGCCTTGCGCGGGGCGACCCTGGCCATAGGGTGCGTCGACAGCATCACCCATATCCGCCTGCGGCTCGATGCGCCCTGGGTCGGCGAGGAGGTGCAGATAGCGCTCGACGGCTCGCCCGGCAACAGCGCCCAGGGCTGGTTTATCCGGGACAAGGGAATGCTGCTGGAGTATGGCCGCGGCCTGCCCGCCATCGAGGAGCTCAAGCGCTGGATTGGCCATCGCGAGCTGCAGGTCAAGGCGGCCAACGGCACCTTGCTGCGGGTCGATTTGAGCGGCCTGAAAGAGGCGCTGCTTCCCCTGCGCCAGCAGTGTCGCTGGTAGGGGGCGTCATGAGCTATCAACACCCCTGGTGTGCCCGCCTGCTCACCTCCTTGCCGGATGGACAAGTCAGCGGCGCCGTGCTGGCGGACGAGCCGCGCTGGGATTATGTGGAGACAGAGCTGGTCAAGCTGGGATCCCTGGCCCATGGCCAGGTGGATCTCAATGCGGTGGCAGAGGCCTGTCTCGGGTTGCTGGAGAGCCGCACCAAGGACATGCGGGTACTGGCCCAGTTGCTGCGTTGTTTGCAGCATCCGGCCAAGGCGACCCCCATGGGGGCCGCGCTCAGTCTGCTGGAAGCCTGGATCCAGGCTTATTGGCTGCTGGCCTGGCCCGGCAATGCCAGCCAGAAACAGCGGCTGATGGTGCAAATCGTCAAGCGCTTCGAGGGGGCTCTGCCGCGAGTGAGCGAGAGCGCCTCGGCGGCCGAGCTGGCCCAGTTGCTGGCCCAGGCCGAGCAGTTGGAGCGAGTCTGGCTGGCCCGGTGCCCGGACAAGGGCGAATTGCTCGACCCCCTGCTGATGGGGCTGAAGCGGGCCCAGCGCCAGCAGGTGGCCCAGGCCCAGGCGGATGCCGGTGTGCAACCCGGGAGCAGCGCCGCCGTGGCGACGGCCGCCGCCACCGGCATGGCGGGCTCCATGGTGCTCAGTGGCAGCACCAAGGGGTCCGGCGTCGAGATCGACAGCTCCAATGACAGGGCCTGGCGCCAGACCCAGCTCAAGGTGGCGGATCTGCTCATCGAGCGTCAGCCGGAGGCGGCGGTGGGCTATCGCCTGCGCCGTCACGCCATCTGGGCCGGGATCACGACTCCGCCCATGGTGGCCCGGGACAACAAAACCCAGCTGGCCCCCATGTCGGCGGACATGGTGGACGAGTACCGCGCCGCCATGAGCAGCCCCGATCAGGGGCTCTGGCAGCGCATCGAGCAGAGCCTGACCCTGGCTCCCTACTGGTTCGAGGGACATCGCCTCTCGGCCGAGGTGGCGCAGAAGCTGGGATTTGCCGCCGTGGCCCGGGCCATCGCAGAGGAGCTCGATGGTTTCTTGCAGCGTCTGCCGGCCTTGCGGGACCTCGCCTTCAGTGACGGCAGCCCCTTTCTCCCCCCCGAATGCGGCCGCTGGCTGCAACCCGTCAGGGGCGGTGGAGGAGGCGAAGGGGAGTCTTGCCTGGCCGAAGAGATAGCCCAGCGCTATGGGGAGCAGGGGGTGGCCGCGGCCCTGGCCCTGCTCGATGAACGCATGGCGCAGATGAAGGAGCCAAGAGATCGCTTTCACGCCCAGCTGGTGCAGGCGGAGCTGTTGGCACAGGAAGGCATGGAGGCGCTTGCGCGCCAGCACTATCAACACTTGTGGCAAGAGGCGAGTCGCCTCGGGCTGTCGCACTGGGAGCCCGGGTTGGTCAGCCGCCTGGAGAGCCAGGCGACCCCGTTGTCGAAATAAGTGCCGAAATGAGTCATTGAGTCGGAGTTGGATCACATTTTATGTTCAAAACCATCTTTACCTTTCTGCGGCAACAGCTGCCGAAATTGAAACCCTCCTGGCCTCTGCTCGGTGTGGTGCTCTGGGGGCTTGCCCTGATCCTGGTGTGGTGGCTGGGCCCTCGCCTCGAGATCCGTGACGCCAAGCCGTTGGCGCCGCTGTGGGGGCGGGTGGTGTTCACCCTGCTCTGGCTCTGGCTGCTGCTGGGGGTTCTCTCCTGGCGGGTGTGGCGCAAGATGCAGCAGCTCAAGGCCGAGCGCCAGCATGAGGTGGTGCTGGAGCAGGATCCGGTCAAGGGGCTGCTCGACCGGCAGGCGCTGTTCCTGGATCGCTGGCTGCAGGCGTTGAATACCCATTTGGGCAAGGGGGCGCTCTACGCCATGCCCTGGTACCTGGTGCTGGGGCTGCCCGGCAGCGGCAAGAGCAGCCTCATTCACCGCGCCAACCCGGCCAACAAGCTCAATCCCAGGCTAGATACCGAGCTGCGTGACGTGGCGCAGGATCAGCTGGTGGACTGCTGGCTGGGGGAGCAGGCGGTGATGCTGGATCCCGCCGGCGAGCTCTTGTCCCAGTCCGAACCCGAGCTGGATCCCCTGGCGCGCAAGCACGAGCGGCTCTGGCTGCACCTGTTGACCTGGCTCTCCGAACATCGTCGTCGTCAGCCCCTCAACGGCCTGGTACTGACCGTGGATCTGGCCTGGCTCTCCCACGCCAGCGTGGCCGAACGCAAGGCCTATGCCCAGCTGATGCGCGCGCGCCTGCAGGAGGTGTCGGCCACCATGAATACCCGGTTGCCGCTCTACGTCACCTTCACCAAGCTCGACCTGCTGCGTGGTTTTGACGTGGTGTACGAGCAACTCGACAAGGAGGCCCGTGACGCCGTGCTGGGGGTGACCTTCCAACCCGGTGACGGTCAATCCTGGCAGCAGGATCTGGCCCTGTTCTGGGATCAGTGGGTGGACAACCTCAACCAGAATCTGCCGGAGTTGATGCTGGCCCGGCTCGATGCCGCCCAGCGCAGCGCGCTGTTCTCCTTCGTGCGCCAGCTGGCGGGGCTGAAGGATTATGTCACCAGCCTGCTCGACGAAACCCTGGCCATAGAGGAGAGCAAGCCGCTCTTGGTACGCGGTGTCTACATCAGCTCCGTCTATCAGCAAGGGGTGCCGTTCGATGCGTTCGCCCAGGCGGCCTCCCGCCGCTACAACCTGCCGGAGCCCATTCACTCGGCCCTGCGTGGGGAGTCCAACACCTATTTCGTGCGCCAGCTCTTCTCCTCCATCATCTTCCCCGAGGCCCATCTGGCCGGGGAGAACCGGCTGCACACCCTCTATCGCCGCCGCCGCATGGCCATCGGCCTCGGTTGCCTGTCGCTGTTCTCGGCAGCCCTCATCGGTGGCTGGCACCATTTCTACCGGGTCAATGAGGAGGCGGGTCGCAACGTGCTGACCAAGGCCCAGGCCTTCATGGAGACCAACGAGGTAGCCGACGCCCACGCCTTCGGGGTGAGCCAGCTGCCGCGCCTCAATCTCATCCGCGAGGCGACCCTCTCCTTTGGCAACTACCGCGATCGCACCCTGCTGGTGGCCGACCTTGGCCTCTATCAGGGGGACGAGATAGGCCCCTATGTGGAGGGATCCTATCTGCAGCTGCTGAGCCTGCGCTTCCTGCCGGCCCAGATGCAGGGATTGCTGGCGGATCTCGAGCAGGCACCGGCGGGCAGCGAGGAGAAGCTCGCCATACTGCGGGTGATGCGGATGCTCGATGACGCCTCCGGCCGCAACAAGGAGCTGGTGGCGCAATACATGGCGAGCCGCTGGCAGAAAGCCTTCCCGGGGCAGGGGGCGGTGCAGGAGCAGCTGATGGGGCATCTGGATTACGCCCTCGATCACACCGACTGGCACGGCGCCCGTGCGGCACGGGATCAGGGGGCCATCACCGCCTTCGTGCCGTTCAAGGAGCCCATCTATGGTGCCCAGCGCGAGCTTGGCAAGTTGCCCATGTATCAGCGGGTCTATCAGAACCTGGTGGTAAAGGCGGGGGAGGTGTTGCCGCCGGATCTCTACGTGCGCGACGAGGTGGGACCCACCTTCGACACCGTCTTTGCCCTGCGCAGCGACAGCGCCGGTCAGGTGCCCCGTCTGCTGACCTGGCCTGGTTTCAGCGACTTCTTCCAGAAGCAGGACAAGACGCTGATCGATCTCACCGCCATGGATGCCTGGGTGCTGGGCCAGCGCAAGCTGACTCAGCTGAGCGAGGCGGATCGCAAGGAGATCACCCGTCAGGTCAATGAGCGCTACGTCACCGACTACGTCAACCAGTGGCAAAAACTGCTGACCAATCTGGATGTGCAGACCCTGGAGAGCCCGGAGCAGGCGCTGGACGTGCTCTCCGCCATCACGGGCAACGATCAGCCGTTCCAGCGGGTGCTGGCTGCCCTCGATGACAACACCCGCATTCGCAAGATCTCCGACGTGGAAGGGGATCCGGCGCAGGCCATCACGGCCCGCATAGGTCGTCCCTTCATGGCCACCAATGCCGCATTGGCTGGCCGGGGTGAGCAGGGGCCGCTCATCCAGGAGGTGAACCAGAAGCTGGTGGAGTTGCAGCACTATCTGGAACTCATCGTCAACGCCACCGAGCCGGGCCAGTCGGCCCTCAAGGCGGTGCAGCTGCGCCTGACCAACAAGTACGCCGACCCCGTGTTTGCCCTGCAGCAGTATGCCCGTGGCCTGCCGGCCCCGCTGGATCGCTGGGTGGGGCAACTCTCCGATCAGAGCTCGCGGCTGGTGATAGACCTTGCCATGTCCTCCCTCAATCAGGAGTGGCAGGACAAGGTGCTGGCCCCGTTCAACAGCCAGCTGGCGGGGCGTTATCCCTTCGAGCCCGGCTCCGCCAAGGATGTGCCCCTCTCCGAGATGGAGCGCTTCTTCGCGCCGGGCGGGACGCTGGACAGCTTCTACCAGGTCAATCTCAAGCCCATGGTGGAGAGCGGTCTGATGGAGGGGGAGCTGAGCTCGCCCATCCAGGCCGAGCTGGTGAAGCAGCTGGATAGAGCCGCCCGCATCCGCCAGATCTTCTTCAGCCAGCAGGGCAACCTGGAGGTGCAGTTCGCCCTCGAGCCCATCGAGCTCACCGCCAACAAGCGGCGCAGCGTGCTGAACCTGGATGGCCAGTTGCTGGAGTATGCCCACGGCCGGCGTACCAAGATCCCCCTGGTGTGGCCCAACACCATGCGCGACGGGGCCGAGAGCAAGATAACCCTGGTGCCGGCTGCTCGCGAGCGCTCGCCGCGCAGCGAAGGCTTCGTCGGTCCTTGGGCCATGTTCCGGCTGATGGACAAGGGGGAGCTGACCCAGGTCAATGAGGCCACCTTCGACGTGCGCTTCCCGGTGGATCAGGGGGCCATGACCTATCGCGTCTACACAGACAGCGTGCAAAACCCCTTCGCCGGCGGCCTGTTCAGCCAGTTCAGATTGCCTGAATCCCTCTATTGATAGTGCGGGGGGCAGGCAGTGCCCCCCCTGTTTTGGAAGCCGATATGACACATGACCAGCAAGGCCAGCAGGCGCTGAAGGTGGGGCGAGACCCCAGAATGTTGCCTGAGTACGAGGCGCTGCGAGCGGAGATCAACAAGCTCAGCCACGCCTCCCGTCCCGAGGTGGACTGGCTCAAGATCCATCAGCTCGCGAGCCAGATCTTCGAAAAGCACGGGGTGGATCTGCAGACCGCCATCTATTTCACCCTGGCCCGTTCACGGTTGCAGGGCCTGAGCGGCTTCACCGAGGGGTGCGAGTTTCTCGCCAACCTGATAGTGACCCAGTGGGATAGCTTCTGGCCGCCGGCCCATCAGGAGCGTGCCCGCATCGAGATGCTCGACTGGTTTATCGCCCGCATCAGCGATGTCATTCGCCAGTACCAGATCAGTCACGAGGACAAGCGGCTGGTCTACCGCTGCGAGCGGGCGTTGCAGCTCATCAGCGAGAAGCTGCACAACGCGGGCTTGAGCCGCATTCCCCGGGTCGAGAACCTGGTGCACTTCATCGAGGGTTATACCCACCTCTTTGACGAGACCGAGATCGTCATCGTCTCCGACGAGCCCGGTCTCAAGGATGAACTGCAGATCCCGCCCATGGTCTTCTTCAAGTCCGATATGGAGAGCGACCACGGCGTTTCTGCCGGGACGGCGACCGGGCACCTGCCCCAGGGCAGCATACTGGTGGGTCGGGAGAAGGGGCAGATGAAGCCGACCGTGCTCAAGATTGAACAGCACCGCAAACAGCGGCCCGCCTGGTTCTGGTTTGGCTGCGGCCTGCTCAGCTGCGCCCTGCCGGTGATGGGCTGGCTCGGCTGGCAGCAGCAGCAGGAGAAGAAGATGGTGGTCGCCCAGCGTTTGCAGCAGCCGGCCGCCGAGTTGCCCAGAGCGCTCAGCTATGACGATATCCGCCAGGCACGCATCGTGCTGGGGGAGCAGGCCCTGCAAGGGATGGAGAGCGATCTGGTGGCCCGTTATCAGAGTCAGCTTGCCCGGCTGGAGCAGACCTCGCCGCTCTACTGGTATCGCTATGGCGAGGGGCTGCGTGCCTCGCTGCAGATGCTTTACCCCGACTCGCTGGCGGTCAAGGCGCTCGACAAGCAGTGGCAGAGTGCGCTGGCCGGTCAGCAGGGAGACGCCCTCGGTGTGCCGACCTATCTGGATGCCCGCGCCGGAGTGGATGCCCTGCTGGAACAACTGCTGGAGCTGGAGCGCCAGCGCAAGACGGTGACCATCTCCTATCTCAAGTCCCAGCTCTACGAGGTGCAGAAGAACCTGATGCAGAACATTCCGTTCAGCCTGCGCCTCGATGAGCTGGAGGCGAGAAGGGCTGCCCGGGAACCCATCACGGCGGCGGATCTGAAGGGGCTGGAGAACGATCTGAAGGCGCTCAACATCCGCCTCTATCAGTTGCAGCAAGGCCATGCTGGCGGGTAATCATGCTGCCCCGAGCAAGATATTGCGCAAGACGCAGAGAAATTCTCTGAGTGGGCAAGGTTTTGCCATGTTTTCGCGAAGTCTTGTGCCATCCATTGCATCGCACAGCGCCACAGTCAGGTAGGGTGCTTATAAGACATTGATATAGAACAACATTGTCGTTTCGCCTGCGTTGGCATGGAGGCTGCTGGACAGCCACCCCAATGTGCATTAACGCCTCCTGCCCACCCGGGTAGGCAGGAGCCATGGCAGGGCCGTCATCCGTGGCGCGCCCTTGCCCAGACGGAGAATCCAGATGTGCCCTTCCATTGCATTGCTCGGTGACATAGGCACCGACCACGAGGGATTTCACCCCTCCCCGGTGATCGCCGCCAGCCCTGATGTGTTCCTCGATGGCAAGCCGGTGGCCCGGCAGGGGGATCCGCTGGCCCCCCACGACAAACCCAACAATCCCCCTCATCCGCGCAGCATCTCGGGGGGCGTCGGCTCGGTACTGGTCAATGGCAAGCCCATCGCCGTGACCGGCACCGCCATCGGCTGCGGCGGCGTGGTCATTGGTTCTGGCAGCGGACAGGCAGGATAAGGAGTCACTGATGGCAGACAGCACAGGATTACAATTTACCGTCAAGGTGGGGGCCTTGCCCGAGAGCACCTTTGTGGTGGCCGAGTTTGCCCTGGAAGAGGGGCTCAACCAGCCATTTCGCCTGCGCCTCGAGCTGGCAAGCCCCGAGCCCGACGTGGATTTCGGTGCCGTGCTGGACCAGCCCTGCGAGCTCTTGGTGTGGTACAACGGCGAGCTGCAGCGCCGGGTGTGCGGGGTGGTGAGTGACTTTGCTCAAGGGGACAGCGGCTTTCGCCGCACCCGCTACCAGCTGCTGGTGCAACCGGCCCTGTGGCGGCTCTCTTTGCGTCAGAACTCCCGCATCTTCCAGGCGCAGAAGCCCGACGAAATCCTCAGCATCCTCTTGCAAGAGCACGGCATCACCGACTACGCCTTCGCGCTCAAGAACGAGCACGCCCAGCGGGAATACTGCGTCCAGTATCGGGAGAGCGACCTTGACTTCGTCAATCGCCTCGCCGCCGAAGAGGGGCTGTTCTACTTCCACGAGTTCGAGCAGGGCAAGCACAGGGTGGTGTTCGCCGACGACGCGGCGGCCCTGACCGCCGGCCCCGAGCTCTTCTTCAACCTGGGTAACCGCTCGCTGGAACAAGGCCCCTATGTGCGTCAGTTCCACTACCGGGAGGCGGTGCGCCCTTCTGACGTAGAGCTCAAGGACTACAGCTTCAAGACCCCGGCCTATGGTCTCTCCCACAAAAAGCAGGGCGCAGAGCTCGAGCACCAGCGCGATACCTACCAGCACTTCGACTACCCGGGGCGCTACAAGCTGGACCCGAGCGGCAAGGCGTTTGCCCAGCACCGACTCGATGCCCTGCGCAACGACGCCGTCACCGGTAGTGGCAAGTCCACCTGCGCGGCCCTGCTGCCGGGGCAGACCTTCGCCCTCACCGAGCACCCGAACGGCAGCCTCAACACCGATTGGCAAGTGGTGCGCATCAGCCACACCGGCTCACAACCCCAGGCGCTGGAAGAGGAGGGCGGCAGCGGTCCCACCGTCTATCACAACGAATTCGGGGTGGTGAAAGCGAGCACTACCTGGCGGGCCCGTATTGGCAGCCCGGAAGCGCCTGGCAGGCCCATGGTGGACGGCCCGCAAATTGCCATGGTGGTGGGCCCGGAGGGGGAGGAGATTTACTGCGACGAGCACGGCCGGGTGAAGCTGCAATTCCCCTGGGACAGATACGGCAGCTCCAACGACCAGAGCTCCTGCTGGGTGCGAGTCAGCCAAGGCTGGGCGGGGGGTCAATACGGCATGATGGCCATCCCGCGCATCGGCCACGAGGTCATCGTGAGCTTCCTCGAAGGGGACCCGGACCAGCCCATCGTCACGGGCCGCACCTTCCACGCCACCAACAGGCCGCCCTATGAACTGCCTGCCAACAAGACCCGTACCGTGCTGCGCACCGAAACCCACCAGGGGGAAGGGTTCAACGAGCTGCGCTTCGAAGACCAGGCAGGCAAGGAAGAGATCTACATCCACGGTCAGAAAGACCTGAACCTGCTTATCGAAAACGATGCCGCCTGGCATATCAAGCACGACGAGCATAGGGACATCGACAATGAGCGGGTGACCCGCATCAAGGCCAATGACCACCTGACGGTGGCGGGCGAAAAACGCGACCAGATCAAGAGGGACTATTCGCTCAGCGTGGATGCCAGCCTGCATCAGAAGCTCGGCCAGTCCCTGCTGGTGGAGGCGGGCCAGGAAGTGCATATCAAGGTGGGCGACAAGCTGGTGCTGGAGGCGGGGTCCGAGATCACCCTCAAGGGCGGCGGCAGCTTTGTGAAAGTTGACCCGAGCGGCATCAAGCTGGTGGGCCCCGCCATCAAGCTCAACGCCGGTGGCAGCCCGGGGTCAGGATCCGGCTGGAGTGGCAAGGCTCCCGTGGTGCCCAAGGGGGTAGAAGTGGTCAAGGCTCCCGAGCTGGTTGAGCTCATCAAGGCCATTCCCACCGAGAAGGTGATGGAGGCACTGCTCAAGGAGCAAGGGCCTGCGCAGACCTTCTTTGTGCCATCCCGCTAAGGGCCATAGTTCGTACGATTACGAGTGAAAAGAAGAAGATGAAAATCCTATATCCAATGCAAGTGGGCGGCGGTGATGCTCCCAAAGAGGTTGCCTCACTTGAAGAGTTTATCGGCAAGCTCAATGGTGAGCCGGGTGGCACCTTCCTGCTCGGCGGCAACCGTATCTGGCATGGCGGCATTCATTTAAGCGACAAGGGAGGCTGGCATCCACAAGGCGCAGTGCGCGCTATTGCCGATGGAGATATTGTGGCCTACCGCATCGCCTCTGCGCCAGCAGCTGTGAAGTTGGAGCCGGAAGAGGGAAAGTCAGGTGAGGCAATTACCCTGCATACCTCTCCTTCCTTCTGCTTGGTCCGGCATCGTTATGAGGCCACAGAAGAAGTTTCCGGACAGCAGCAGCCAAAGCGCAATACCCTTACCTTCTACTGCCTCTACATGCATATTGCCTGCAAAAACGCTTATCAGGGTGAGCCTGAACGTTATGTGCTGACAGGGAGCGGTGTCGCTATATATAAGGCCACTGCAAGTCTGCAGTTTCAGAAAGAGGACAAGCTCGGTACGGCTCGCAAGGGAGCTGAGGTTACCTTGATTGGAGCACCATCAGAGCGGATGAATCTGAATAATGAACCTTATTCTTACCAGCTAGTCAGCTATGCGACACCAAAGGGCGATGATCCGTCAGCGTTTTATGTGGCTTCACAATTTATCAAGGAAGAACGCAAGGTTGAGCCCGATTGGATGATGGCCAAGCAAGATATTCCTTCTCTCTATCCGATCAGTCGCAACAGCTATCTGCGTAAAAGTAAAGATCAGGGTGAAGCTGTGACTGCGGGATTGCCAAAAACGAGCAAAGTCGCACGAACCACAACTCAGCCAGTCGTATTTTCAAATATGAAAGAGTATCTCGAGATTGAGGTCTGGGAGGTTGCCCAAGGCAAGCTGACCGATGGTAAAGGGAATGCTGTACCCAATGCCTCGAAAGGTAATCGTTATTGGGTTGCCAAAGAGATGCTGGGTCAACCCAGCGATGCCGTTCGGCATACCCCCATTGTTTACGACAAAGTGGAGCTGCGACATACCAATCCCATTCCGGTCAAGGTTGGTGAGGTGGTTGGACATTGGGGAGAGCATGAGACACCGAAACCGACGGCCAATGGTTTTGATCTCAATGAGGATCGTAAAGCAATACATATGGAGATATTTGTCGCAGAGAGTGACAAGGAGGCTCTTGGTAAATGCATTAGCAATGAAGGGAAGTTGGCCAAGGGGCAAGAGTATTTGTTGCTCAAAGAGGGGGAGCAGGCAGACACTTATAAGTTGACCAAGGAAAATAATAAAATCGGTTACAGCAAGGTGGGAGACTTTGGCCCGCTGGATGCACCCAAACCGATAAATGCTCAGGATATCGTGCCCCATGGTGCCGACAAATTTGTGAAGGTGGCTGAAGATCAGCATGTGCTTATCAGTGGTGACACCCGTTTGGTGAGCCAACATGAATGGGCCAGGCTGGGTGTGACATTAGTTGATGGTGGCTCGGATCCTGATGGATTCCTTGACAAGGCTGACACTGATGGCAAGGAGGGGGGAGACTTTTTCAGCACCCTTTACAAAGAGCTGGTGACAGATCAGGATGGCGATGGCAGTATCAGTGCCGATGAAATCAAGGCGGCGATGGCGAAGGAAATGGTCGCAGACAAAGTGCGAAAGCTGTTTATCAAGCACGAAAGTGAATGGGTAAAGCGCGATACGTGGCCAAGGCTCGAGCAAGAGCTGAAAAACATGCCCAACCTGTGCAAATACGTACTGGAAGTCACCAATAAGATGGCCTGGATAGAAGAGGCTGCTGCTGTGGTGGGGGATACCAAACCTTGGTTTATTAATCCGGCAGGGATGATGGAATTGATAGGGGAGAGCGAGAATGAGTCATCACTAAAAATAGATTATGACTTCATTCATAGCCTAGAGGGGGGGATGATTTTAAATGGCTATGTACCTGAGCCAGAAACTAGCCAAAGTGGTGTGACAATATCTGTTGGTTTTGACTTAGGTGCTAGAAATTTATCTGACCTTAATCGACTTGGTTTAAATACTTCTTTGGTATCTAAGTTGACACCCTATTTAGGGAAGAAAAAATCTGAGGCGGATCGTTTTGTTAGAAACAATCCATTATCAGTTACCTTAGATGAAGCAAATGAAATTTATTTGGCCGTTAAAAAACAAAGCACAGAGGAGTTGATTAGGAAATATAATGCTGAAAGCTCAGTTGATTTTGAATCACTGCCTAAGGAAGCTCAGACAGTTATTGCCTCTGTTGAGTATCAGTACGGCTCTCTAAAAGTTAGTACACCAGCACTTTGGGAACAAGTTGTAAATCAAGAATGGCAGGATGCATATGAAAATCTCTTGGATTTTGGAGATGCTTACATTACAAGAAGACGCAAAGAAGCTGAATATTTAAAGGGTATACTATGAAAGTCTTTATTGTTATTTTTTTGTTTTTTTCATTCTCTGTCGTGGCTAACGTTCAGACATTTACGCAATCAGAACTGCAAGTTATATATGATAAATTAAATATATCAACATTCCGAAGTTCTTTGATGCCAAAAAGAACAAAGGATAAAATTTATCTAAGTCAAATGGGGTTTTCTAAACCTAGCTATTTCAAGGATGGTTTTTTGATAGATAATAAGGACTGGGTGTATACATTTACCGTTATAGAAAAAAAAGATAAAAATAGAGATGGGACGACTGATTACACCATATGTTTTTCGGATAAATCGAAAGCAGGGACATATAGCTCAGTCCAACCAATGTTGATTTCACCATTAGGTGTTGATGGTCAATATATAGCTCTGTCATTCACTGTTGATGGATGCTGACTTTAAGCAGGGTGCTAGGTCTTGATCTAGCACCCCATTTAGTGTTCAGTAAATCATAGCCATTCATTATTTTGATAATTTATTTTCATGCATCATCGTTTTCTCCTTTTGATGTAAGCCAATGTAATAAGATTGTATAATCTCGATCAGGAGAGGATAGGCTACAAGGTGTGTGACTTCACCAAGATGACCATCTATGTGACGCCGAGTGTGGTGCTACCTGGGTGTGCGTTGAAGACGATATATCAAGGCCAATACGCTTCCCCCTCCCATCTCGGTGAACTCTATGTGTTGCTATCCCCCGTGGCTATCGCGGCCTAGTAGAAACGCCGGGTTCCCTTATCGGGGGCAAGAAGAGCAAGCATCAAGTCCATCTTGAAGTCTTCACCCAGGATCCCAGACTGGATGATGTATTGGCCAACAAGGCGGGGACTAAAGGCGGTGCTATTTATGCCAAGGTGCCGGCCGATCTCGTCTTGCATGAGAAGAAAAAGCAGGATGGTAAAGATTGCTGGGTCGCGACGGGTGACAAGAGTCTGGAAGAGCTGGTTGAATCACCCAAGCTGGAAAAAGACGCAGCCAAGCAGGAATGGGTTTGCATCTCGTCAGAAAAATATGTCAAGAAAGAGCAAGTCGAGCTGCTGAGTCAACATGACTGGCTCAAGATAGGTTTTATAAAGACCGATGGCTCTGGATCCGATGGCTATCTGGATCCCGATGCACCGCCTGCATTCTTTACCAATCTGGTAAAAAGCTTTGATACTGATGGCAATGGTGAACTTAGCAGTGAAGAGATCCAGGCTGCACTGCAAAATAGTGGTAATGCCGATCAACTTCATAAGCTAATCGTCAAGCATCCCAGCGAGTGGTATGAGAAGTCGTCAGCCAGCAGTTATCTATGGCTGGACAAGTTGATGGCCGTGATTGGTCTACCCGATTTTGACAAATTGGTAGATCACGAAAAACAGCGAATCGATAAGCTTGAGTGGATGCAAAGTGCTGTCAAGTTAAATCTTGGTAAGGATATCTGGCATATTTATCCAATAGCAGTGCTTCGGAACAGTTCTAACACGAAACCTATAATTTTTCCGCTAAAAGTAAGACCAGAGAATGATATAGGTAAGAAATGGGAAAATAAATGTTGGTCTGCAGATGAGAGAAATAATGCGGCAACATTTAGTTACCCAAGGAATAATGGCCGTAGGCATGCAGCTAGGGACCTTTATACGAATCCTTTTGAAGAGGTTATTGCTGTATCTAATGGAGAAGTTTTACAGGTAGCTAATTTCTATTGTGAGACTTATGAAGTAACTATTCTTCATAGAACCAACGATGGCCGAGAATTTATTATGCGTTATGGTGAGCTAGCACCTGACCGTATAAAAGTATCTGTTGGTGATTTTGTTATGCAAGGGCAGTCTTTAGGTTACACGGGGAAATTATTACAACGTGGAATACCTCTAGTTAAAATAAATGGCTCGATAGTGTTTATGCTACATGTTGAAATATATTCTTGTCAGTCTGGTAGTGATCTTAAAAAGCCATTGACCAATAGAGGTGTTCGCCCTTATCTTCGTCGCGAAGACCTTGTAGATGCTATAGATATATTAAAAGAGGGCTATCATAATAGTTTCGAAGGCATGGAAAGAAAGAGTACTGTCCGTAGACCTGCTGCAGAGTGGAAAACCTCCGCCCAAGGTATCGCTTTCATCAAAGCTTGGGAAAGTGTGAAAATTAAGAATGGTAAGCATGTTCCTTATAATGATTCTGAAGGTTATTGCACTATTGGGTATGGGCACTTGATAGAGAAGGGACGTTGCGAAGACATTTCTATCCCTAGTCGTTTTGTGCATGGACTTGATGAGCCAACAGCGCTTGAAATATTTAGTAAGGATCTAAGTGAATTTGAGAGGGCGGTGGCTAGAGATGTAAATATTGATTTATCCCAGAATGAGTTTGATGCATTTGTTAGTCTGCTTTTCAATACAGGTGCAAATTTTCTTTTGCCTATTATCGGTAAGGCACCAAAACTACGACAGAATATCGCTAGCAGAAATTATGAAGGAATTGCTAAAGAGTTTCTTGATATTACCAATGGTGGAGAGAAAGGTTTGGTAAAGCGGCGCAAAGCAGAAAACAACATTTTTTTAAATAATGTATATGATTCAACGCATTAGTTTTTTAGAAGGATTGTTATGAAGCTTTATCTAGGAATGATTTGGTGCTTGTGTTTTTTTTCATCTAGTAGTTATGCTGATGAGTATTTTTTCAAGAAAATTTCAGATAAAAATAGTTCGCCAGAATCAATCGGTAACTTAACTATATCTGAAAGTAAAAGCATTGCTTTAAAGGAGGCAGTGTCACATAGCAAGATCATATTAGATGGGGGTGTTCTTTCTATTCCTGGTGTTTGTAAAGTTAATATGCGTTCTGATCTTCCTAAAAAAAGAGGGAAGTCTGATCTAGATAGTATTCACTATGTCAAAGAAAATATAGGTGATAATGGGGAATACAAAAAAGTACAAGATAGCAAAATTGATTTTATAACTCGATCTGAGCCATTGCACAGTGGCGAGAGTGAGTGTGACTTTCCTTACCACTTTGCTATAAAAATAGGAAGCGATATTGTTTTTTATAATAAAGGATGGAGTGTAATTTATACATCTAACAATAAAGATTCCTTCGCTCCTATCTCTGATAACTCTGATAACTCTGATAAAGAAAAATACAATATTGGTGATATAGTCTGTACTGTTATTGGAAATGATAATGGTGATTATGAAAGAAATGATCATTGTGTCTATAATGGAAATCTAGACGCTGCATACAAACAGTTTTATGTAAATAGTTTAAGTGAAAATAGTGGTTGGGGTTCTCTTCTTCCTAGTTACAAGGATGTAGTTTCTCATTCTCGTAGTAAAAAAACAATGAGTTTACAATTCCTGCCGCAAATAAAAACAATGATACCGGTGAAATTTCTATAACATATAAAATTCCGACGAAAGATTCTCTTAAGTTGATTAGTTTCATGGAAGGTGGCGAAACTGAAGTGTATTTCAAAGAGAGTGGGGGCTTGGTTAATATGGAAATAAATAGTTTTTCGGATTGATTTCATAGTTTGTAAAGATCTAGTTATCACCTGACACCGGCTTTTAGCCGGTGTTTTTATATCCGGTAGTACGCAACAGCGGCAGCATCACTATCTTTCTTGGTTTTCCCTTGAGTCAGGGAGCAGAGTTCGGTTGTTTTCGTGTTTGCAGGAGGTCTCTGGGGGGGGGGGGGGAGTCTCACTATAGGCATGGCATCAGCTAGCAGGGTGTAGGCTGCTGTGGCATGTCACTTGATGATTCGTAATCCAACTTTGATTAATTACTTGGTATTACAGTGCTTTTCCAAGCTTTCTTTGCGTGCCCCACTTGGAAAAATTGCGGTCCCAGTATCGGTAACAGCCAATATCATCCGCAGGAGAATGATACTGTGACAACGCTTTCATTTTGAGAGATGGATCACTCTAATAACTCGAAGTTTAAATGTTTTTAATTCCAGTCGTTCAACTAATAACTCCTAATGGGTATTTTTTGGTTGAGAATGATTTTCGATAACCTATTGCTGTATATGGATTTTTTGTTTTTTGGTGATGAGTTTTATCGGTGGCTAATGACCTTCCACTTGATGGAGATCAACATAAAGGGGGAGGGGGAGGCATAGCATTCCCGCCATTAAGCATTTGTCAAACAATGCTCACTGACGGGAATAAAAAGAATGGTCGAGGATACTTTTTTATCGGCTCATGGAATTAATCGCCGTGACTTTATGAAATTGTGTGCCGGGATGGCCGCAACCCTGGGGTTAAGCCAGAATGCCGTGGCCAAGATGGCCACCGCACTCACCAGCCCCGAGCGGCCGCCGGTGATCTGGATTGGGGCGCAGGAGTGCACCGGCTGTACCGAATCGCTGCTGCGGGCCACTCACCCCACCATAGAAAACCTGATCCTCAATACCATTTCGCTGGAGTACCACGAGGTGCTCTCGGCGGCCTTTGGTCATCAGGCGGAAGAGAACAAGCACAACGCCATCAAGCGCTATAAAGGCAAGTATGTGCTGGTGGTGGATGGCTCCATTCCGCTCAAAGATGGTGGCGTCTACTGCATGGTGGCCGGTGAGCCCATCGTCGACCATATTCGCCGTGCCGCCAGTGACGCGGCCGCGGTCATCGCCATCGGCTCCTGCTCCGCCTGGGGCGGTGTGCCCGCCAGCGGTGGCAACCCCACCGGCGCCGTCAGCCTGGAAGAGGCCCTCGGCAATATCGGCACCCCCATCATCAATATCCCGGGTTGCCCGCCCAACCCCCACAACTTCCTCACCACGGTTGCCTACTACATCACCTACGGCAAGCTGCCGGTGCTCGATGCCAAGAAGCGTCCGCTGTTTGCCTACGAGCGCCTGATCCACGAGAACTGCGAGCGTCGTCCGCACTTCGACGCGGGCCGTTTTGCCAAGGAGTTTGGCGACGAGGGGCACCGTCAGGGCTGGTGCCTCTACCATCTGGGCTGTAAAGGACCGGAGACCTACGGCAACTGCTCGACCCTGGAGTTCTGCGATGTGGGCGGTGGCATCTGGCCGGTCGGCATCGGTCACCCCTGTTATGGCTGCAACGAGCAGGGGGTGGGTTTTAGCAAGGGGATCTTCCAGCTCGCCAAGGTCGAGAACCCGACCCCGCGGGTGGACAAGCCCGATGTGAAGATCCAGGAGGGGGGCTATACCTCGCCCACCGCGACGGGTCTTATCGGTGGCGCCCTCGGAGTGCTGGTCGGGGTGAGTCTGATGACGGTGCGTGAACTCGGTCGCCAGCAGAAGCGCCACGAAGCCGGGCAGCACCCATCACGGGAGGAGTGACCGTGAACAGACGCAACTTCCTCAAATTCGCCTCCGTCGGTGCGCTGGCGGCGGGCACAGCCGTGCCCGGCACCGCACTGGCGGCAGCCAAGAACAAGCCGCCCATTCCCGGGGCGCTTGGTATGTTGTATGACTCCACCCTCTGCGTCGGCTGTCAGGCCTGTGTGGCGGAGTGCCAGCGTTTGAATGGCAACCCGGCCAATCCGGAGGGGGCGCAGACCTGGTCCACCAACGACAAGCTGACCCCCTACACCAATAACATCATTCAGGTATGGAAGAGCGGTAGCGGCGAGCACAAGGATCAACTGGTGGATGGCTATGCCTACATCAAGAAGCAGTGCATGCACTGCGTCGATCCCAACTGTGTCTCGGTCTGTCCGGTGCAAGCGCTGACCAAAGATCCCAAGACCGGCATCGTTCACTACGATCCGGACGTCTGCACCGGCTGCCGTTACTGCATGGTGGGCTGCCCGTTCGATGTGCCCAAATATGACTACGACAACCCGCTGGGGGCGATCCACAAGTGCGAGCTCTGCAACCAGAAGGGGCTTGAGCGCATCGATCAGGGCAAATTGCCAGGCTGTGTCGAGGTGTGCCCCACCGGCGCCGTGATTTTTGGCACCCGCGAGGAGCTGATGGCCGAGGCCAAGCGCCGCCTGCTGGCGACTCCGGGCAGTGAATACGCCTACCCGCGCCAGACTCTCAAGGCCAACGACCCTTACCTGCACGAGGTGCCCAACTACCAGCCTTACGTCTATGGCGAGAAGGAGGGGGGCGGCACCCAGGTACTGGTGCTGGCCGGGGTGCCCTATACCAAGCTCGACATGCCCGACCTGCCGGAGCTCTCCTCCGGGGCGCGCTCCGAGCATATCCAGCACACCCTCTACAAGGGGATGGTGCTGCCCATGGTGGTGCTGACCGGACTCTCGGTGCTCATTCGCCGCAATAGCAAGAAGAGCGGCCACGATCACCATGATGACGAGGGGCATGGGCAGGACAGTCACCAGGATCAGGGTTCGCCAAAGGGAGGCAAGGATCATGAGTAACCACAAGGCACATCCCCTCGGCGGCAAGCTGGTCAGCTGGCCGGTGCTGGTGCTGGCCCCCTTCGCCGTGCTGTGCGGCATGTTGATCTTGAAACGCCTCTTCTTCGGGCTGGGTTCGGTTACCGATCTCAACGGCGGCTACCCCTGGGGGCTGTGGATCTCGTTCGATCTCTTGATCGGTACCGGTTTCGCCTGTGGCGGCTGGGCACTTGCCTGGGCTGTCTATGTGTTCAACCGTGGCGAGTATCACCCCCTGGTGCGGCCAGCGCTCTTGGCGAGCCTGTTTGGCTACTCGCTGGGCGGTCTCTCCATCACCATCGACGTGGGGCGTTACTGGAACCTGCCGTACTTCTACCTGCCCGGTCACTTCAACACCTCCTCTGTGCTGTTCGAGACGGCGGTCTGCATGACCATCTATATCGGGGTGATGGCGCTGGAGTTCGCGCCCGTGCTGCTGGAGAAGTTTGGCTGGAAGGCGTCACTCATTCGCCTCAACAAGATCATGTTCTTCGTGCTGGCGCTCGGGGCCCTGCTGCCCACCATGCACCAATCCTCCATGGGCTCGTTGATGATCGTTGCGGGGGAGAAGATCCATCCGCTCTGGCAAAGCTACGAGTTGCTGCCGGTCTTCTCCTTGCTCACCGCCTTCATCATGGGTTTTTCCATCGTGGTATTTGAGGGCTCTTTGGTGCAGGCGGGACTGGCGGGGCGGGGCCCCAACGAGAAGTCGCTCTTCTACAAATTGACCCAGGTGATCGACATCTTCCTGATCCTGTTTGTGGCGCTGCGCTTTGCCGAGATCGTCATCAACGACAAGTCGGAGTACCTCTCCGATCTCAATCGCTTCTCCATCATGTTCTGGAGCGAGATCGCACTGATGATCTTCCCGCTGCTGGTGTTCCACTGGGACAAGAGCCGCCGGGATTCCCGCATGTTGTTCCTGGGGGCCCTCAGCATGCTGCTGGGCGCAGCCCTCTGGCGACTGGATTACTCCCTGCTCGCCTTCAACCCCGGCAATGGCTACCACTACTTCCCCTCTGCGGAGGAGGTGCTGATCTCCCTGGGCTTCGTCGCCATCGAGGTGTGTGCCTATTTGCTGTTGATCCGGCTGCTGCCGGTACTGCCATCACTTGAACGTGTTCACCAAGATTATCAGGCCCGAGGGAAAGCCAACGTATGAGCCAACGTATCACCATAGACCCCATCACCCGCATTGAGGGGCACCTGCGTATCGACTGCGAAATCGAAGGCGGCGTCGTCACCAAGGCCTGGTCGTCCGGCACCATGTGGCGCGGGATGGAGGAGATCGTCAAGGGCAACGACCCGCGCGATGCCTGGATGATAGTGCAGCGCATCTGCGGGGTATGTACCTCCATCCACGCCATCGCCTCGGTGCGGGCGGTGGAGAACGCCATCGGCGCCAAGGTGCCGGTCAATGCCCAGTTCATCCGCAACCTCATCATCGCGGCCCACAACATCCACGATCACATCGTTCACTTCTACCAACTCTCCGCGCTGGACTGGGTGGACATCACCGCGGCCCTTGGGGCCAATCCGCAAAAAGCGGCGGATATCCTCAAGGGGGTATCGACCTGGTCCCTCAACAGTGCCGAGGAGCTCGCCAAGGTGCAGGAGAAGATCCGCGCCCTGGTCGCCAGCGGCCAGCTCGGCATCTTTGCCAACGGCTACTGGGGTCACAAGGAGATGAAGCTGAGCCCGGAGGTGAACCTCATCGCCGTGGCTCACTACCTGCAGGCACTGGAGTGCCAGCGCGATGCCAACCGCATTGTCGCCATTCTGGGCGGCAAGACCCCCCACATTCAGAATCTGGCGGTGGGCGGCGTGGCCAACCCCATCAATCTGGATGCGCCGAGCGTGCTCAACCTCGAGCGGCTGCTCTATGTGAAGAGCGTTATCGACCGGCTCGGCGAGTTTATCGAGCAGGTCTACAAGGTGGATGCCGCCATCATAGCCGCCCACTATCCCGAGTGGCTGACCCTGGGGCAGGGGGCCAGGCACTACCTGAGTGTGCCGGAGCTCCCCACCGATGCCGACGGCGGTAGCTTCCTGATGCCGGGCGGCTACATCGAGAATGGCGATCTGGCGGGGTATCGCCCCATCGAGAGCCATCAGGATGCCTGGCTGATGGATGGCATCGCCGAGAGCAACAAGCACGCCTGGTACAAGGATGACGAGCCTCTCAAACCGTGGGAGGGCAAGACCGAGCCTGACTACACCGGCTGGCAGGATGACGGCAAGTATTCCTGGGTCAAATCCCCCACCTTCTACGGCAAGGTGGTGGAGGTGGGGCCGCTAGCAGACCTCTTAGTAAAACTGGCCGCCAAACATCCGGAGACGGTGGCTCACTTCGATCAGCTAAACGGCATCTACAAGGCGCTGACCGGCTCCGCCATCAAGACCGAACAGCTGCACTCCACCCTGGGCCGCATCATAGGCCGCGCGGTGCGCTGCTGTGTGCTCAAAGACACCCTGGCGTACCAGTGGAAGGCGCTGGTGGACAATATCGGCAAGGGGGATTCCACCGCCTATATCAAGGCCGAGATCCCGGCGGACAAGGAGTTTCGTGGGGTGGGCTTTGAAGAGGCACCGCGCGGCATGCTCTCCCACTGGATCGTCATCAAGGGCGGCAAGATCGAGAACTATCAGGCGGTGGTGCCGTCGACCTGGAACTCGGGCCCGCGCAACTTCAACGACGAGCCTGGCCCCTACGAGCAGGCGCTGGTGGGCACCCCGGTGGCGGATCCCGCCAAACCGCTGGAGGTGGTACGCACCATCCACTCGTTCGACCCCTGCATGTCCTGCGCGGTCCACGTGGTGGATACCCAGAATGGCGAAACGACTCAGGTGAAGGTGCTGTGATGAACACCCTGATCCTGGGCGTGGGCAACCTGCTGTTGAGTGACGAGGCGATCGGAGTGCGTATCGTCGAGGCGCTGGGGCGTGAATACCGTTTCGCCCCCGGCATCGAGCTGCTCGACGGCGGCACCGCCGGTATGGAACTGCTCGAAGCCATGGCCAGTCGCGACCACATCATTCTTGCGGATGCGGTGCGCAGCGGTAATCCGCCGGGCACAGTGGTGACCCTGAAGGATGAGGAGATCCCGACCCTATTCGGTCGCAAGATCTCCCCCCATCAGCTGGGGCTGGCGGACGTGCTCTCGGCGCTGCATATGACGGGGGAGTCGCCCAAGCGGCTCACCCTGATCGGGGTCGAGCCCGAGTCCCTCGAGCCCCGCATCGGCCTCACCCCGCTAGTGGCGGCGGCGATGGGGGAGGCGACGGATAGGATTTTGACCCTGCTGGCCAGTGTTGGCGCCCCCGCAATGCCGCTTTCCGAACAGGAAAAGGCAAAACAAGAGCAGGAGGGCCTATGGCGCAGTCCCATTTAAGCGAGCTTGATGCCGTGCAGGAGTTCTCGGGTTTTGCCAGCAATCCCGCGCCCCTGCTGGTTGCCCAGTACGAACGGATCGCTCGCGAAGAGATGCAGGCGTTGCCCTTCTATCACGCCACCATGCCCATCGTGGCCGAGTGCGTGCTGTTTGACGGTCAGTGGCTCGGCTGTGTGCTCACCCCCTGGATGCTGAGCCTGGTGGTGCTGCCGGGGCCGGATCAGCTGTGGCCGGTGCGCAGCAGCAGCGATCGGCTCGCCCTGCAGCTCCCCTGCGGCAACCTGACCTTTATGGTGGGGGAATTGCCCGAGACGGGACAGCTGCTGGCCTGCTCCCTGATGTCGCCGCTCGATCCCCATCTCGGGGCCGAGCAGGGGCGCTCGCTGGTGAGCAGCACCCTCAGGATGCTGCACTCCTTGCCGCTGCAGCAAGGCGGTGACGTGGATCTGGGTCGGCGCCGGCTGTTTGGAGCCCGCCGCAGCCAGGGGCTAGGCGCCACCGAGTCCTAGGTTTCAGGGATCATCCGCCATAGTTCGGGGGCCCCTGTCGGCCCCCTCGTTCGATGAGTCGCCCGGCGCCCTGCGTCGGGTGGCTCAGATGGATAAGGAGTCTTATGACCATCCCCCGTCATGTCCATAGCCAGGTTCGCCCTTATGGCGCCCCTGAGGTTGCCACCCTCTTGCTGGCTCTGCTCTCGGGCATGTCTCATTCGGTGCAGGCTGCCCAACCTGTGCCTGCCGAACTCAAGCTCGCCATCGGCGCCGAACCCACCGAAGGGTTTGACCCCTTGCTGGGCTGGAGTCACGGCAGCTACCTGCTGCTGCACAGCCCGCTGCTCAAGCAGAACGGGGATCTCGGCTGGGAGAATGTACTTACCCAAGCTGTGACCCCGAACCAGGATGGCAAGGGGTGGCTTATCCGCCTCAAGCCGGATCTGACATTCTCCAACGGTGCGCCGCTCACCGCCGAGGATGTGGCCTTTACCTACAACAGCGCGGCCAGGGGCGGCGGCAAGATCGACATGGGCAACTTTGTCTCGGCCAAGGTGCTCTCGCCTACCGAGGTTGCCATATCTTTAAGCGCCCCCCAGAGCACCTTCGTCAACGTGCTGGGATCGCTCGGGATAGTGTCGAAGCAGGATTACGATCCCAAGGCTTACGCCCGCCATCCGGTCGGCGCCGGCCCTTACCGGCTGGTGAGCTTCCTGCCCGGTCAGCAGCTGGTGGTGGAGGCCAACCCCCATTACGCCGGTGGCAACAATGACTTCAAACGGCTGGTGTTTGTCTTTATCGACGAGGAGAGCGCCTATGCCGCCGCCCGGAGCAGTCAGCTCGATCTGGTGCGCATCCCCCCGTCGCTGGCCCCCACAGTCCCTGCCTCCCTCAAGCTGTGGGTGCGGCCAAGCGTGGAGAATCGCGGCATCGTCTTCCCCATTCCGCCAGCGGGCGGCAAGGATGCCAAGGGTTATCCCATCGGCAACGACGTGACCTCGGACGTGGCGGTGCGCCGCGCCATCAACTATGCCATCGACCGCAAGCTGCTGGCCGATCAGCTGCTGGAGGGGCACGCCATCCCCGCCTACAGCGCGGTGGAAGGCCTGCCCTGGCTGAACAAAGCCACCGCCTTCAAGGATGGGGATGCGGCCCATGCCAACGCCCTGCTCGACGAGGCGGGCTGGAAGAGGGGCAGTGACGGCATTCGCCAGAAGGGCTCCCGGCGCGCCGCCTTTACCCTCTGGTACACCAGTGGCGACAGCACCCGCCGGGATCTGGCGGAAGCGGTGCGGGCCATGCTCAAACCCATCGGTCTTGACGTGAGCCTCAAGTCCGGCAGCTGGGAGCAGGTGGAGCGCGAGATGCACGCCAATCCGGTGCTGATGGGGTGGGGGAGTCTGGATCCCATGGAGCTCTATCACCACTACCAGAGCGGCTCCGGCGGCGTTGAGTTCTACAACCCGGGTTACTACAGCAACCCTGTGGTGGATGGCCATCTCAAGCAGGCGCTGGATGCCCCGAACTGGCAGGCGGCCGTGCCCTTCTGGCAGCAGGTGGAGTGGGATGGCAAGACCGGCGCCGGAGTGCAGGGAGATGCCGCCTGGGCCTGGCTGCTCAATGTGCAGCACACCTATCTCGCTAACCGTTGCATCGATCTTGGCAAGGGGGCGCCGGAAATCCACGGTAGCTGGTCACTCCTCAACAACCTGCAGGATTGGCGGTGGACGTGCCGCTAAGTTCGCCCTTGAGTCATTCCGGTTATCTGTTGCTAAAAGCCCTGCTGCGTCTGGCAGGGCTGCTCTGTCTGGTCTCTGTCACCACCTTTGTGCTGCTGAGCTACTCCCCCATTGACCCCATCAAGGCCTATATCGGCAACGATCTGCTGCACGTGCCGCCGGAACAGTACACCCGCATAGCCGCCCGTTGGGGGCTGGATCAGCCGCTCTGGCTGCGCTACTGGCACTGGTTTAGCCAGGTGCTGCAGGGGGATCTCGGCTACTCCATGCTCTACAACGCGCCTGTGGGTGAGGTAATTGGCCAGCGCTTTGCTGCCTCTTTTCTGCTGCTGGCAGGCGCCTGGTTGCTCTCCGGCTGTTTCGGCATTCTGCTGGGGCTCTGCGCCGGTCGCTATCTCAACCGCTGGCCCGATCGCCTGATTTGCCGCTTTGCCTACCTGCTCGCCTCCTTGCCCACCTTCTGGGTGGGCCTCTTGCTGCTGGCGCTGTTTGCGGTGCACTGGCCACTGCTGCCGGTCTGCTGCGCCTGGACGCCGGGGCTCGCTGCCGATGAGGCGAACTGGTTGATGCGGTTGCGCCATCTATTGCTGCCAGTCATCACGCTCGCCCTGCTGGGGCTTGGCAATATCGCCCTGCATACCCGGGAGCGGGTGGCCGAGGTGCTGGAGAGCGATTTTATTCGCTACGCCCGCGCCCAGGGCGATGGCGGCTGGCCCATGCTGCGCTTTCACGTGCTGCGCCATGCGTTGACGCCGGCGCTCTGCCTGCAGTTTGCCTCCCTCGGTGAGCTGATTGGCGGATCCCTGTTGGCAGAGAAGGTCTTCTCCTACCCGGGGCTCGGGCAAGCCACCGTGGATGCGGGGCTGCGGGGGGATATCCCCCTGCTGATGGGCATAGTGCTCTTCTGCACCCTGCTGGTCTTTATTGGCAACACTGTGGCCAGTTTGTTGCTGGCCCGCATCAATCGGGGCTGGGAGGGTGAACATGCTGTTTAATCCGTTACCCTCCATACTGCGGCTGGGGTTTGCCCTGCTCGGATTGGCGCTGCTGGCCGCCTACGGCTGGAGCTTATCGGCTCAGGATGTGCCGATGGATCTGCTGGCGCGCCAGCAGCCCCCCTCGCTGGTGCACTGGTTCGGTACCGATCAGATGGGGCGGGATCTCTGGCTGCGGGCCTTTCAGGGCACCCTTACCAGTCTGGAGCTGGGGATCAGCACGGCCCTGTGCAGTGGGCTGCTGGCCATGGTGGCGGCGAGCCTCTCGCTCATCCATCCCAGGTGCGATGCGGCGGTGCGGCTGGTGATCGACGCCATGCTGGCGCTGCCCCATATGCTACTGCTGATCCTGATCTGCTTTACCGCAGGGGGCGGCATGCGTGGGGTGATCCTGGCGGTGGCGCTCACCCACTGGCCCAAGCTGGCGCTCATTCTCTGCGCCGAGGCGCGGCGCATCGCCTGCAGTGACTATGTGGTACTGGCCCGCTGTCAGGGGATGGGGGCGCTGCGTCGCTGGCGCACCCACCTGCTGCCAGGGCTGTTGCCCCAGTGGTTTATCGGCACCCTGCTGATGTTTCCCCATGCGGTGCTGCACAGCGCCGCCTTGAGCTTTCTCGGCTTTGGGCTGGCAGCTCATGAGGCCTCCCTTGGCCTGCTGCTGGCCGATGCCCTGCGCTATCTGGCCGGGGGCGGCTGGTGGCTGGCCCTCTTCCCCGGTCTGATGCTGCTGACGTTGGTTTTACTGTTTGATCAAGCTACCCGCGCCCTGCAACAGCTGCTGTGGCACAGGAGTGAACCATGCTGAGTTTTGATCAGGTGACCATAGAGGCGGCCCACTACTCCTGGCTGGGGCGGCGCAACTGGCGGCCATTGCTGACCGATATCAGCCTGCAACTGGCGCCGGGGGAGATAGTGGCACTGGTGGGGGGGAGCGGCGAGGGCAAGAGTCTGTTGCTGCAAAGCGCCCTGACCCTGCTGCCGGACAACCTGCGGATGCGCGGCACCATTTCCCTCGATGGCGTGCCCCTGTGCGACGCCAGCCGGGCCGGACTGCGCGGCCACACCCTCTGTTATGTGCCGCAGGGGGTGAGCGCCCTCAATCCGTTGCTGACGGTGGAGCGCCAGCTGGGCCGGGCGGCGCGTCTGTGCGGTCAGAGCGGTTCTCGCGAGCGGCTCGGTGAGCAGTTGCTGCGCTACCAGCTGCCCGCCACCACGCTGGACAGCTATCCGCGCCAGCTCTCCGGCGGCATGGCCAAGCGCATTCTGGCCTGCACCGCGGCCCTTGGCGGTGCCCGCTACATTCTGGCGGACGAGATCACCGCCTGGCTCGACGAGGGGCTGGCCTGCCAGCTGCTCGGCCAGTTGCGTGAATTGGCCAATCAGGGCAGCGGCATCCTCTGGGTGACCCACGATCTGGCGCTGGCGGCCCGCTTTGCCGATCGCATAGTCGCGCTGCATCAGGGGCAGGTGAGCGACACCTTGAGCTGCCACCACCTGCACCAGGGGCAGGGGAGCGAGATGCTCCGTGCCCACTGGCAGGCGCTGCCTGAGTTCAATGCACTCTTCTCTGTGCCGGAGGTTTCCTGATGTTGGTATCTCTGAAACAGGCCATGTGCGGCGCGGCAGACATTCAGTGGCAAGCGCTGCCGGAGTTCAATTCGCTCTTTTCTGTACCGGAGGTCGCTGATGTTTGAGGTACGGGATCTCACCATCGCCCAGGGGAAACGCCCCCTCTGGCAGGGGTTGTCGCTGACGGTGAAAGCGGGCGAGCGGCTCGGCATCTCTGCGCCAAGCGGCCACGGCAAGACCACGCTGGGGCGGGTATTGGCAGGTTGGCAACCGATTGGGGCTGGCGGTCAGCTCCTGCTGGATGGGCAGCCTGTGCCTGAACGGATAAAAGGTTATAACCCCATCCAGCTGGTGCCCCAGCACCCGGAGCTCACCTTCAATCCCTATCGCACTACCGGGCAGGCGCTGTGGGATGTGTGGCGCCCCGATGACGCCATGCTGGCCCGCTTTATGGTCAAGCCTGCGTGGCTTGGTCGTAAACCCGGTCAGCTCTCCGGTGGCGAGTTGGCCCGCATCGCGTTGCTGCGCGCCCTCGATCCCCGCACCCGATTGCTGATTGCCGATGAGGTGACCGCCCAGCTGGATCCGCAAATCCAGCGCCAGCTCTGGAGGGAGTTGATGGTTGAGAGCGAACAGCGCGGTCTCGCCATGCTTGTCTTCAGTCACCAGCAGGCGCTGCTGCGCCAGGTCTGCCACCGGGTGCTGCGTTTTGGCGATATGCAGCCCGAGTCAGGGACGCTGACCGAAAGCGCGGCCTGAGGATTGGTGTTTCCCCCTCATCCCCAACCCTTCTCCCGCAAGGGGAGAAGGGAGCAGAAGGTGCCATCTTGCAAGGCTTGGGGTTTGGGAAATATGACTGGTTGTTATGCTCGCAGACTCTCAGGGGGCGAATATTTCTAGCATTCATGAACAGGTTCCCCTTTCCCTGTTGAGAAGGAAGCGGAATGCGGCATCCACGAACTGGTTCCCTCTCCCTGGGGAGAGGGCCAGGGTGAGGGGACGCGAGTGTGCGACGCTGCCCATTCTGGGCAGATAGAACGGCTGGCAAGGTTCGCAGATAAAAGAGAGGGAGGCATCAGCCTCCCTCTTTTGTTATCCACCGTTATCAGCGGTTGTGATCTATCCGCACTCAAGCAGTCGCCAGCCAGTTGAGCCAGGCATCCATCCCTTCACCTGTGGTGGCGCTGACCTGGATCACCTGAATATAGGGGTTGACCCGTTTGGCGTTCTCGATGCAGCGGGACACATCAAAGCTGACGTAGGGCAGCAGATCGATCTTGTTGATCACCATCAGCTGGGCGGCGGCAAACATGTCCGGGTATTTCAGCGGCTTCTCTTCCCCCTCGGTGACGGAGAGGATCGCCACCTTGTACTTCTCGCCGAGATCGAAGCTGGCGGGGCAGACCAGATTACCCACGTTTTCGATAAAGAGGATGCCCCCTTCATTGGCGGGCAACTGGTGGCAGGCATCGTGGACCATTTTTGCGTCCAGATGGCAGCCCTTGCCGGTGTTGATCTGCACGGCAGGCACGCCGGTGGCGCGAATGCGATCCGCATCGGTACTGGTTTGCTGATCCCCTTCAATCACCGCGCAGGGGCGCTTGTCGGCCAGCTGGCGCAGGGTTTCGCACAGCAGGGTGGTCTTGCCTGAACCCGGGCTCGACACCAGGTTAAGCACCAGCTGGGCCGCCTCATCGAAGTGTTCGCGGTTGTGGGCCGCCAGCTTGTTGTTCTTGGCCAGCACGTCCATCTCGATGGCGATCAGCTGGCGCTGCCCCATGCCGGGCACCGACAATCCCGCTTCCCCCTTGCCGTAGTGCAGGGAGCCCTGCTGATGGTCGTGGTCATGGTCATGGTCGTGGTCATGCGAATGTCCGTGATCATGAGAATGGGCATGGTGGTGCGGGAGGGCATGATCATGATGATGGTCGTGGGGGTGATCGTGGTGATGCTCATGAGAGTGATCATGCCCCTCATGGTTCATGGGAGCCCGCACCCCATGGTAGTGGTGATGGACATCCCCCTGATGGTGATAGTGGTGGTGAATGATCAGGGTGCGCTGTGCGCTCTGCTCGTGGCCATGATGGTGATGGCCGTGCTTATGACCATGTTCATGGTGATGTTCATGTTCGTGATGATGCTCATGATCGTGCTCATGGCTGGCGATCCGCGCCTGGCCGCATCCGCATACGCTACACATATCAACTTACCTCGATGTCGGTGATGCGCAGGCTATCGCCCTGCGCGACTCGTAATTTGTATCCGCCACAGTCGGGACAGGCTTGACCACGCTCGGTGAGGGTGACCGTCTGGTTGCAGTCGTAACACCAGGCCTCTGCCGCCTGGTGCTGAAAGTGAAGCTGGGCCCCTTCGACGGCGGTGCCCTTGGCGGCCGCCTCAAAACAAAACGCGATGGTGTCCGGGTCGACGCAGGAGAAACTGCCGACCTCGAGCCAGAGGGCGGTCACCCTGGTAAAGCCCCGCTGGGTGGCCTGTTCGGCTGCCAGATCGATGGCGGCCATGGCCAGAGACATTTCGTGCATGGTGGCTCCTTAACCGATATGGGGAGGAGTTATTCCCCACTGTAATTGGCTGAACGGCATGGCCGATCAGCAGATCCGCGGCAGCAGTTCCCCTTGCGGCAGCTCCAGATAACGGCGGCTGCCCCAGGGGTTATTGAGGATCACCTTGTAGCGATCGCTTGCCTGTACCGCACCGATCTGGCTGGCAGAGGAATTGAATTGCCGCAATATGCCCAGCGCGTCCTGCGCCTGTTCGGCAGGCAGGGCCAGCACCATGGTCCCCTCGTTGGCGAGATCATGGGGCTCGAAACCGTAGAGCTCGCACAGGCCGCGCACCGGATCGCAGACCGGAATGGCGGACTCCTCCAGTTCGATGGCAACGCCGGAGGCAGTGCTCCACTCGTTGAGCACGGCCGCAAGACCGCCGCGGGTGGCATCGCGCAGGGCGTGAGGGGTAATGCCAGCTTTTAGCAGCGCTTCGACCTGCGGCCAGAGGGTGGTGCAGTCGCTCTTGAGATCAGATCCCAGCTGCAGGGCGTCGCGGGCCATCAGGATGCAGGCGCCGTGGTTGCCGATATCTCGCGACACCAGAATGGCGTCACCTGCTTTGAGGTTGCGCACCGAGATGCCCCGGCTCTGCTCAGGCAGCGGGAAGGTGCCGACCCCGCTGGTGTTGATAAAGATCTTGTCGGCCGCCCCCTTGGGCACCACCTTGGTGTCGCCGCAGACGATACGGGCACCGCTCTTGGCAAGTTCAGCCGCCATCGACTCGACGATGCGGGCGAGATCGGCGTAGGGGAACCCCTCCTCGATGATAAAGCTGCAGCTCAGATACTCGGGCTTGGCCCCCATCATGGCGAGATCGTTGACCGTGCCGGCGATGGCCAGCTTGCCGATATCGCCCCCCTCGAAGAAGAGCGGCGAGACGGTGAAGCTGTCGGTGGTGAAGGCGACGGGGCCGCTCACCGGCAGCAGGGCGGCATCTTCACCGCGCAGCAGGATCTCGTTGCCGAAATGGTGGAAGAAGAGCTTATTGATAAGCTGGTTCATTTCGACGCCACCGCCCCCATGGCTTAACTGAATTTCTCTCATTGCTGCTGGATCCCCATATATCGGTAGTAGGCATTGCAGGCCCCCTCGGAGCTGACCATGCAGCTGCCCATGGGCTGGGTCGGGGTGCAGCCCCGGCCAAAGACTTTGCACTGGTTCGGCTTGGCCAGCCCGCGCAGGATGTCGGCGCACTGGCACGCCTTGTGGTCATCGATGGGGGTCTGATTGAGCGCAAAGTGACGCTCCGCATCGCGTTTGGCGAAGGCATCGCGCAGGCGCAGGCCGGAGGCGTTGATATCCCCAAGGCCCCGCCAGCGAAAGTGCTCGCGGGTCTCGAAAAAGCGCTCGACCAGCCGCTGGGCGGCTTTATTGCCACTGGCGGTGACGGCGCGGCTGTATTGCACCTCCAGCGCGTAGCGACCCTCCACCTTCTGGCGCACCATCATCAAGAGCGCCTCCATCACATCCACCGGCTCGAAGCCGCTCACCACCACAGGTACCTGATAACGTTGGACTATGGGCAGGTAGATATCGGCGCCGGTAATGACACTGACGTGGGAGGGGCCGATAAAGGCGTTCACCTTGGCAACCCCGTCGGCCATCACCGCATGAATGGCGGGGGGGACCAGCACATGGTTGATATGAAACAGGAGGTTCTCGATCCCTTGCTCTTCAGCGGCAGCCAGCAAGGCGGCCGTCATGGGGGTGGAGGTCTCGAAACCGATGGCGAAGAAGACCACGGTTTTGTCCGGGTTCTCACGGGCGATACGCAGGGCATCGAGGGGGTCATAGACGGGGCGGATATCGCTCCCCTTGGCGCGCTGCTGGGCCAGCGTGCCCTTGGAGCCCGGCACCCGGATCATATCCCCCAGGGTGACCAGAATGACGTTGGGCTCTCTAGCCAGTTCGATGACCTGATCGATGCGCTCTTTCGGCATGATGCAGACCGGGCAGCCGGGACCGTGGACGAACTCGATGCTGGCCGGCAGCAGCTGGGGCAGGCCGTACTTCATGATGGTGTGGGTATGGCCGCCGCACACCTCCATCACCCGTAGCGGCTCGGGGAGATCCTTTGCGAGCTCAGTAATCTGCGCGGCGAGGGCGCGGATGACGTCGGGCTGGCGAAAGCCCTGAAACAGGTCATTCAAGGTCAGCATGGCAAGATGTCCTGCTCAGGCATCAGGGCCACCATCTGGCGGAAGCTCTCGAGGCTGGCCTGCGCCTCCGCTTCGTCAATCTTGCTCATCACAAAGCCGATATGGAGCAGCACATAGTCGCCCACCTGGAGAGGCTCTTCGAGCAGCATGCAGCTGACGCGACGCTGCACCCCCAGGGTATCGACGGTGACGCAGTTATCTTCGGGGTGCAGCTGCACCACCTGAGAGGGGATGGATAGACACATGGATTTCAGGACTCCGACAAGGTGGCACAACCGGTGGTGACAGGCTGGTGCGTGGCAAGATGGTGGATGGCAAACCAGAGCTGACCGGCGGCGATGCCACCGTCATTGAGCGGCAGGGTTTCAGAGGTTAATACCTGGCGGCCGGCCGCTTCGAGGCCGGGAACAAGCTGGTCCATCAGCACCCGGTTTTGAAATACGCCGCCCCCGAGCGCCACCGGATAGCCGGGGAAGCGCTCGGCCAGGGCAACCACCAGATTGCTGATGGCGCGGATAAAACCGGCGGCCAGGCTGGCGGCGGAGGTGCCTTGGCGCCGCTCGCTGACAAGGGTATTGATGAGCTCGGCCCACTCGATATGCAGTGGCCCCTCTGTTGCTTGGCTGAGATCAAAGGCGAGGGGGAAGGGCAATTCATCGGGGAGAAGCTGCAAGGCGGCCGCCTCCAGCAATAGCCCCGCTTCTCCCTCGTAATCGGGAGTATCGATCACTCCCAAGAGCACCGCGACGGCATCGAACAGCCGACCGATGGAGCTGGTATGGGGGGCGTTGCGACCGAGATGCCAGAGCTGGTGCAGATTGCGGATCCGCTTAAGGGGCAGTTGCTTGATCGCCGGAATATCGAGGGCGCGGATCTGCTCCACGCCATACGTCTCGAACAGCAGCCCCAGCAGCTGGCGTACCGGCTCACGGATGGCCGCCTCGCCGCCGATGAGCTTGAAGGGTTTGAGGTGTGCAATACGTTCAAATCCTTGCACATCTGCGATCAGCAGCTCGCCGCCCCAGAGGGTGCCGTCATCCCCAAGGCCGGTGCCGTCAAAGGCAAAACCCAGAACAGGGCCAGTGATCTCATGCTCGGCCATCACTGCCAGCAGGTGGGCGTGATGGTGCTGCACCTCGAGATGGGTTGCACCCTGATCGTGGCAATAGCCCTTGGCCCACTGATGGCTGAGGTAGCCAGGATGGCGATCCGAGACCAGCAGCTGGGGTTTGAGTTCGTAGAGATCGCGAAAGGTAGCCAGGGTCTGCTCGAAGTGGCCCTGCATCGGCAAGCTGTGCAGATCGCCGATATAGGGGCTGTAGATGCGCTGGCGACCGAAGGCGAGCGCCAGCTGGTTCTTCTGCTGCGCGCCGACCGCCAGCAGCGGCATCTTGACTGCCTCTTGCAGGCTGGGGGTGCAGGGGGCATAGCCCCGGGCGAGGCGCAAAGTCTGGCACCGTCCGCCCACCCACTGCAACAGACTGTCGTCGCACGGGTGCAGGATGGGGCGGTTGTGATCCAGGATGCCGTCAATCTCGCCCCCGAGTTCCCTGACCACAGCATCGCACTCGACAAGGATCGGGCTGCCGCGACCATTGGCGCTGGTGGTCACCAGCGGCATGGCGCACGTGTCCAGCAACAGCTGGTGCAGCGGGGTATAGGGGAGCATGACCCCGAGATAGGGGATGCAGGGGGCGATCCCGTCGGCCAACGGCGCGGCTGACTGTCGGGATTCTGAGAGCCGATCATCGTTTTTGCGCTTGCGCAGCAAGGTGATGGGTCTGGCCTGAGAGGCGAGCAGCTTCCACTCGTCTTCGCTGCCGGTGACATGCAATTTGGCCTCGGCAAGGGAGCCCATCATCACCGCCAGCGGCTTGCGCGCGCGCCGTTTGAGCTGGCGCAGCCGTGCCACGGCAGACTCGCTTCGCGCATCACATATCAGGTGATAACCCCCCATACCCTTGACCGCAATCAGCGCCCCCGCTTGCAGGGCGAGAGCTGCCGCTTGCAGCGCATCCTCGCGCTCGGCCAGCGCATCGCCACAGCCGCTGCGCCAGCTGAGATGGGGCCCGCAATCGGGGCAGCTCACCGGCTGGGCGTGGTAGCGTCTGTCCAGCGGGTTTTCATAAGCCGTCGCGCAGCGCGGGCACATGGCAAAGTCGGCCATGGCGGTGTGGGGTCTGTCGTAGGGGAGGCGGCGGATGATGCTGTAGCGCGGGCCGCAGTGGGTGCAGTTGGTAAAGGGGTAGCGATGGTGTCGATCCGCGGGATTGGCCACATCCCGGGCGCACGCCTCGCACATCCCCTGATCCGGCGAAATGGCGACTGTGGCGGCGCTCTGCTGCTGGCTTGCCTTGATATGAAAGGCGCCGTTGTAGTCGGGATCATGAGCGAGGGGTAGATCCTGCTCGCTGAAATGATCGATACGGCTGAGTGGCGGTGCCAGGTCCCGCAGTTCGCGGGCAAAGCTGGCCAGCTGCTCGGGGGAACCTTCCGCGCCTATGGTGACGCCGTTGGCATCGTTCAGCACATAGCCGGTAAGGCCGTGGCGCAGCGCCAACCCATAGACGAAGGGGCGAAAACCGACCCCCTGCACTATGCCGTCGATATGGAATTCGCGGCGCAGTCTGGAGCACGTATGGGTCCGGGCCGTCATGGCGCCACCCTGAGGGGGGTCAGGCTGGGCCAGATGGCGATCATCTTGAGGGGTGTCATGTGATATCGAACTCCCATCTGCAGGCCTGCCACCACGGCGCCGGCCATTGGGTACAACGGACAGGGGCAGGACAGGAATGCAATGCGCAGGGTTGCAACGGGCTGCGTCTCGATAGCGGGGGCGTAGCCTGGGCAGGGGAGGGAAGAGGGCCTCTCATCCTGCCGCGGGGGCCAAGTTTATCGGGTCAGTGGCCCCCATTACCTTGATCTCGCACCGGTTTGAGTGCCAGACGCGACGCTTCTTTGCGATCCTGTGAGGGGCGCCACGTTCGCTGGTGGCTCGAGATCCCGTGGGAAAACCCAGGCTTCCAGACATGCAAGAGGGAGGCGGTTGCCTCCCTCTTGCATGTCATGGCCTTGGGCGCGGCGCCCGCCATCAGATATCCACCTGGGATCCCAGCTCTATCACCCGGTTGGGCGGGATCTCGAACTGATCCGGCGCCCGCAGGGCGTTGCGTTGCAGCAGCATGAAGAGCTTGCCCCGCAGATAGAGGTACCAGGGGCGCTCCTTCATGATGAGGGACTCGTGGGCCATAAAGAAGGAGGTCTCCATCATCCGGCAGCTCAGCCCCTCGGCGTTGCAGCGGTGGAAGATCTCCTCCACGTTGGGGGTCTCGCGCCAGCCGTAGCTCGCCACCACCCGCCAGAAGGTGGGGGATAGCTGCTCGATGCAGACCCGGCGCACGTTGTGGACGTAGGGCACATCCTCCACCTTCAGGGTGAGCAGGATGATCCGCTCGTGCAGCACCTTGTTGTGCTTGAGGTTGTGCAAGAGCGCATGGGGAATGACGTTGACCACCCGCGACAGATAGACGGCGGTGCCCGCCACCCGGGTCGGCGGGGATTTTTCCAGGGAGGCGATCATGGGCTCGAGCGAGTTGCCGTGCTCGTTCAGGCGGCGGATAAGCTGGAAGCGCTCGCTCTTCCAGCTGGTCATCAGGGTGAACATGACGGCGCCCAGAGTCAGCGGCAGCCAGCCGCCGGAGAAGACCTTGGCGAGGTTGGCGGCAAAGAGCGGCACGTCGATGGCGAGCAGCAGGGCGAAGAGGGTGGCCACCAGCGGCTTGCGCCAGTGCCAGCTGTGGCGGGCCACCGAGCAGGAGAGGATGGAGGTGAGCACCATGGTGCCGGTCACGGCGATGCCATAGGCCGCCGCCAGGTTGCTGGAGTGCTCGAAGCTCATGATGACGATCACCACGGAGAGATAGAGCAGCCAGTTGATGACCGGAATATAGATCTGGCCGGACTCCTGCTCCGAGGTGTGCACGATGCGGATGGGGGAGAGATAACCGAGCCGCACCGCCTGTCGGGTCAGGGAGAAGACCCCGGAGATCACTGCCTGGGAGGCGATCACAGTCGCCAGCGTCGCCAGCAGCAGCAGGGGCAGCAGGGCCCATTGTGGCGCGAGCAGGAAGAAGGGGTTGGCGATGGCTTCGGGATTGCCGAGCAGCAGGGCCCCCTGGCCGAAGTAGTTGAGCACTAGCGATGGCAGCACCACCATGAACCAGGCGCGGCGAATGGGGCTCTTGCCAAAATGCCCCATGTCCGCATAGAGCGCCTCCACCCCCGTGATGGCCAGCACCACGGCGCCCAGGGCAAAGAAGGAGGCGCTTTGGTAGGTCATGAAGAAGCGCAGCGCCCAGACCGGGTTGAGCGCCCCCAGCACCTCGGGGTGCTGGAGGATGCTGTTCAGGCCCAGCACCGCCAGGGTCAGGAACCAGATCAGCATGATGGGGGCAAACAGCTTGCCCACGGTGGCGGTGCCGTGTTTCTGGATGGCGAACAGCAGGGTCAGCACCAGCACCGAGAGCGGCACTATATAGGGATCCAGGGAGGGGGCCGCTATCTTCAAGCCCTCGATGGCCGACATCACCGACATGGCCGGGGTGATCACCACCTCGCCATAGAAGAAGCTGCCGCCGACGAGCCCCAGGATGATCAGCACCGGCGTCCACTTGGCCGGGGTGTTGCGGGTCGCGAGCGACATCAGGGTGAGTATGCCCCCTTCGCCCGCGTTGTCCGCCCGCATCACGAAGGAGAGGTACTTGACCGAGACCACCAGGATCAGCAGCCAGAAGATCAGGGAGAGAAAGCCCAGGATGGAGGCGGGCTCCACCCCGAAACCGAACTGGCCGGAGAGGCACTCGCGCAGGGTATAGAGCGGGCTGGTGCCGATATCGCCATAGACCACGCCGATCGCCGCCAGCATGACGCCGGACAGGGCGGGTTTGTTAGTGCAGTTCATGAAATTATCTTGTCAGATTGCCGGTGGCATGGCTGCCAACACAGGGGCCCCGCACTACCGGGAGTTCACGGATAGTCGTTCGGGAGGATCTTCAGGATTGCGATGGGATCGGGGTTAGCTGGATATCAATAGGAGACTCATCATGGACACAGTCTGTTTATCTGCGATTTGGCGTATGATGACACAGAGTCCGTGGGAGTATGCTCAGGTATAAATAATCAAAAAAGGCTTTTGAACGAGGCTATTAATTACTCCTTGATTGAAATAGCCCCCCGAGCAGCGGGCAAGTGTTTGTTTTAGCTAAGCAGTCATTTTTAGCCAGTCTTTTCCATCAAACGGGTTGAAAAACAGGCGATAAAATGTTGACCAATAATTTATCGGCAGGGGCGACAGAGAGGGAAGGCTTGGGTGGCAATGGAGTCTTTATTTACTACAAAAAGCTCAGGAAATAAGTATAGTGCAACGCACGAAGTGAATTTCACCAATCGTTAAGCCAGAGGTATAGTGCACTGTGTTTTTAACAACCTCATATCTTTAATATATTAAATTATAACTGGATGTTTATTATGGAAGTATATAAGAGTAAGTGATTGTTTTATATCTTATATACATCTAGTTCGAAATTATCAGGGCTAATGCTACATTCATACATATCGATATGTCTAAGGCGTGGGTTTTTTGATATTATATCCTTAATCTTTTTTCTTTTATCATCTTCGAATTTAGCTCCAAAAAAAACTGAGTTTATTGAGGCTGGATTGATCCGTATAAAAGCATCAAAATTATTTTTAACTAAAAATCTTTCTGCCTCCTCATTAAATATAAAGGGATGGTTATCAATATCCCCATCATTATTTCCTATAGTGCGTTCCCATTGTGTTTCAAACCACGTAAATTCTTTATTGTATTTTAGTTTCCATAGTGTCTCAAGCTGTCTTATAGTTTCAGTTTTTAGCTTGTTAATAGGTCTGCAGAAATTGGCACAACCTAGCGGAATTATAAACCTATGTTCTTTTTCATAACGCCAATGATTACTTTTAGTTGTTAAAAGAGACTTTATAATAGCATTCCTATCCATAAGTGATGAAGTGTTGTTTATGTGCTGAAAGCGGACGTTGTCATAATTAACTATTTGTGGCGTGTTGAAAAAACATGCATCAATACCATATGGGTTATGAAGATGTGATAGTACATCTGTTTTGTAACCAATAACTAAGCCAGTATGGCTATTTGCATAATGAGACCACATTAATATGTCTGTTGGCGTTTCACTCATGGAAATTATACCGCTCGAGGATACACCACTTATTAGGAAAGAGTTCATTAGTTTTATGTAGTCATGACAAATATCATCCTCAATTTTATTTATTTTCAGCATTTCTTCTATGTGTTTTATTCGTACCCTATTAGGGACTGTGTTTTCAAAGGGATCATTTAATTTGGATGGAATAGCTAGTTTTAATGTTGGGTTAAAAAGATAGCTTTCAGGTAGGGAGGAATAATATTTATATAGCATTAAATATATATCTCAATTAATAATGGGGATAGTTTCTATTAAATAAGTGGTTTATAACTACTGTCAATGTAACAATTTAAAGATAAAATAGTTGCAGAATTAAATGGATCAGACAAGTGTCTGCACAATGAAAACTTTCTATAAACGTCGAGAGTAAATATTCTTTTGATCTTTATCGCAAAGGCTACCGCACTAGAGTTACATCTCCAGCTTGCTGCGATTAACCTGCGATATTTTCTCTATCTGTTCCATAAAAACGACCTCAACGGAGCTGGTTGTCGCGTGAGTCATACTAATCGGTCGGTGAAAAAACAGAAGGGGGAGCGGTTGAAAACCGGCGCAACGTCATAAATCGGGACCTCAAGAGGGCATTTATTGTTTGGTTTTGTTAAACGATAACTGGCTATCGAATAGAAAAACCAAACAATATGGGCATGGTTTCTGGCCGTGCTGGCTTGTCTGGAGGCTGGTGAGGAGTGAGTTGGGGCAATATGGGAGGGCTTCCCGGTTTCCCCGGTTTGCCGGGAATTGGTTTGGCAATCATGGTGTGATCTGGGTTGTGTGGGGATAGGGGAGGTTGCCGCTCAGTGCAGTGCCCTGACCGGGGTGATGTTGGGCCGTCAGGCTCTGTGGCGGGATCGGCCATTGGCGCCCGGGGTCGGCTCGGGTATAGTCCTGCGCCAACAAGATAGGTTCGGATGGAGGAGTCGGCGCCGCGTCAGGCAAGCGGGCCGACGCCTCCCTTCGGCGCGGCTTTAAAGGATATCCCCATGAAATTCAGTCCCCTGCTCGATGAGATGATGAAGGCGCTGCAGGTCTTGCCGGGCGTGGGCCCCAAGTCGGCCCAGCGCATGGCGTTCACCCTGCTGGAGCGCGAGCGCAGCGGCGGCCTGCGTCTGGCCTCCCTGCTCAATCGGGCGCTGACCGAAATTGGTCATTGTAGCCACTGCCGCACCTTCACCGAGAACGATCGCTGCGAGATCTGCGCCAATCCCAAGCGCGAGGAGAATGGTCTGCTCTGCGTGGTGGAGAGCCCGGCAGATGTGGCGGCCATCGAGCAGACCGGCCAGTTCTCCGGCCGCTACTTCGTGCTGATGGGCCATCTGTCGCCGCTGGACGGCATAGGCCCGGAGGAGCTGGGGCTGGAGATCCTGGAGCGCCGCCTGAAGGATGAGCACATCAAGGAGCTGATCCTCGCCACCAATCCCACCATAGAGGGGGATGCCACCGCCTGGTACATCGCCGATATGGCCCGCGCCGCCGGGGTGGAGGTGAGCCGCATCGCCCACGGGGTACCGGTGGGGGGCGAGCTGGAGCTGGTGGATGGCACTACGCTCTCCCACTCCCTGATGGGGCGTCAGCGCATCTAAACCTGCTTATGTGCCTGCTGCGAAACCGTGATCAAGGCTCATGTGCTGCTCGGAATCCTCATTTATGCCTATAAACTCCGGTTCCTGCGCTGCTCTTCACCTTGCTGACGGCTTCTCGCGACGGCCCATCAACAGGTTTGGCCGGGTAGTACAAAATGTGGCCACCCGAGCCCGCAACAAGGGGCCAGTGTGCAAGTTTGCACACTGGCCCCTTGATATTTGAAAGGCCAGCCCCATCTAGGTTGGGAATCTGTTCAACCCGACGTTTTGAGGACTGGTCGATGACCCAAAGTGTTCACGCCGAAACCCACGGCTTTCAGACTGAAGTCAAACAACTGCTGAGCCTGATGGCTCACAGCCTCTACTCCAACAAAGAAGTATTCCTGCGCGAGCTGATCTCCAACGCATCCGATGCGGCGGACAAGCTGCGCTTCAAGGCGCTTTCCGATGCCTCTTTGTTCGAAAACGACGGCCAGCTGCGCGTGCGCCTGGTGGTGGACAAAGAGAACAAGACCCTGACCATCTCGGACAACGGCATCGGCATGACCCGGGACCAGGTGATTGAGCACCTGGGCACCATAGCGAAGTCCGGTACCGCCGAGTTCTTCAAGCACCTCTCCGGTGATCAGGGCAAGGACTCCCAGCTGATCGGTCAGTTCGGGGTGGGCTTCTACTCCGCCTTCATCGTCGCCGACAAGGTGACCGTCATCTCCCGCGCCGCCGGCACAGAGCCGGGCCAGGGCGTGCAGTGGGAATCCGAAGGGGAAGGCTCCTTCACCGTGGCTGACGTGACCAAAGAGGGTCGCGGCACCGACGTCATCCTGCACCTGCGCAGCGATGAAGAGGAGTTCCTGGACGACTGGCGCCTGCGCGCCGTGGTTGCCAAATACTCCGATCACATCAGCGTGCCGGTGGAGATGTACAAGGAGGGCACTCCGGATCGCGAAGAAGACGGTGAGACCATAGTCGGCACCCCCGGCGAGTGGGAGCAGGTCAACCGCGCCACCGCGCTCTGGACCCGCAACCCGAAGGACATCAAGGACGAGGAGTATCAGGAGTTCTACAAGCACGTCGCCCACGACTTCGAAGATCCCCTGCTGTGGGGCCACAACCGGGTGGAAGGGGCGCAGGAGTACACCAGCCTGCTCTACATCCCGGCCCGTGCGCCGTTCGATCTCTACAACCGCGAGCAGAAGCACGGTCTCAAGCTCTACGTGCAGCGCGTCTTCATCATGGATGACGCCGAGCAGTTTATGCCGACCTACCTGCGGTTTGTGAAAGGGGTGCTGGACTCCAACGATCTGCCGCTCAACGTCAGCCGTGAAATCTTGCAGGACAACAAGGTGACCGCCTCCCTGCGCAAGGCCTGCTCCAAGCGGGTGCTGACCATGCTGAACAAGCTGGCCAAGGACGATAGCGAGAAGTACGCCAAGTTCTGGAGCGAGTTCGGCAATGTGCTCAAAGAGGGCCCGGCCGAGGATTACGCCAACCGCGAAGAGATCGCGAAGCTCTTGCGCTTTGCCAGCACCGCGGGCGAGGGCGAGGCCCAGACAGTCTCTCTAGAGGATTACGTTGGCCGCATGAAGGAAGGCCAGCAGAAGATCTACTACATCACCGCCGACTCCTATGCCGCGGCCAAGAACAGCCCGCATCTGGAGATCTTCCGCAAGAAGGGGGTCGAAGTGCTGCTGATGTGGGAGCGGGTCGACGAGTGGCTGATGAGCCACCTCACCGAGTTCGACGGCAAGCAGCTGGTCTCCGTCACCCGTGGCGAGCTGGATCTCGGCGAGCTGGAGGACGAGGCGTCCAAGCAGGCCCAGGAGGAGGCTGAAAAGGCCAACGCCGGTCTGGTGGCGCGGGTCAAGCAGAGTCTGGCCGATGCGGTGAAAGAGGTGCGTGTCACCCACCGCCTGACCGACTCCCCCTCCTGCATCGTCACCGACGACCACGGCATGAGCACCCAGATGATCAAGCTGATGCGCGCCGCCGGTCAGCCGGTGCCGGAGCAGAAGTACATCCTGGAGCTCAACCCCGACCACGCCCTGGTGAAGAAGTTGGGCGCCATCGAAGACGAGGCGCTGTTCGGCGAGTGGGTCGCCCTCTTGCACGAGCAGGCCCAGCTGGCGGAGCAGGGCGGGCTCAATGATCCGGCGAGCTTCGTCTCCCGTATCAACCGTCTGCTACTCCAGGCGTGATGTCATTGGCCCACTGCAAAGCAGTGGGCTTTTTTTTGGTCGACGCCGCCCCCGGGGCGGCGTTGGTCGCCCTGGTGGCTGCTGCATTTTCAATCATTTTTGGTATCAGGGGCCTGCGTCTTTGGTCGCAGAGACGGCGCCAGGGAGTGGTGATAATCTGGCCACTCACACGGGGCGAGCTTGTTAATACGGGCGAAAACGTGTAGTTTTTTGCCTTCTCAAGAATTGAATAACCAATCAATTAGGAGCGTGTATGCGCATTGTTCTGTTGGGAGCACCGGGTGCCGGCAAGGGTACCCAGGCTCAGTTCATCATGGAAAAACACGGTATTCCGCAGATCTCTACCGGCGACATGCTGCGTGCGGCGATCAAGGCGGGCACCGAGCTGGGCCTCAAGGCCAAGGCCGTGATGGACGCAGGTCAGCTCGTCTCCGACGACATCATCATCGGCCTGGTCAAAGAACGTATTGCGCAACCGGATTGCGCCAACGGCTTCCTGCTGGACGGCTTCCCCCGCACCATTCCCCAGGCGCAAGCCATGAAGGATGCCGGTGTGGTGGTGGACTTCGTGCTGGAGTTCGACGTGCCGGACGAAGAGATCGTCAAGCGCATGAGCGGCCGCCGCGTGCACTCCGGCTCTGGCCGTACCTACCACGTGGTGTTCAACCCGCCGAAAGTGGAAGGCAAGGATGACGTGACCGGCGAGGATCTGGTGATCCGTGCCGACGACGAAGAGACCACGGTGCGCAAGCGTCTGGATGTCTACCATCAGCAGACCGCGCCGCTCATCGGCTTCTACGGCAAGGAAGCGGAAGCGGGTAACACCCGTTACGTCAAGATCGACGGCACCCAGCCGGTGGATCAGGTCAGCCAGCAGCTGGCGGCGATCCTCGGCTAAATCTGGTCTTGCCACCGGCATTGCCCGGCGTGCTGGCAATCCTCTTGCCACGCCAGGGGGCAATCGCGGGGCAACGACATTGAGACAAGGGTCCATACAGGGCCCTTTCTTGCATTATCACAAGCACGACAAACACCCCACGACAGGACGCTAACGTGACCACGAAAACCGGGATCTTGCTCGTCAATCTTGGGACCCCAGCGGCGCCAACCTCGGCGGCCGTCAAGGCCTTTCTCAGTCAGTTCCTGCAGGACCCCAGGGTGGTCGAGATACCTCGCCTGCTGTGGGCCCCGCTGCTGACCTTCGCCATACTGCCGTTTCGGGCCCCCAGGGTCGCCAAGCTCTATCAACAGGTCTGGACCGAGCAGGGCTCGCCCCTGATGGCCATCAGCCAGCGGCAGCGGGCGGCGCTGGAGCAGGAGCTCAAGCGGGAGGGGGTCGATGTGCCCGTGGTGCTGGCCATGACCTATGGCTCGCCCTCCCTCGACGAGGGCTGGCAGGCGCTCAAGGCCCAGGGGGTCAATCGGGTGATACTGCTGCCGCTCTATCCGCAGTATGCCGCCAGCACCACGGCCGCCGTGTTCGACGGCTGGGCCCGGGTGATGAAGAAGGAGCGCCACCTGCCGGTGATGCGCCTGATCCGCGACTACCACAACCACCCTGAGTACATTCAGGCGCTGGCCATGAGCGTGCGCCGCCAGTGGGAGCAGCAGGGCCAGGGTGAGCACCTGCTGATGTCCTTCCACGGCATTCCCCAGCGCAGCGAGGACGAGGGGGATCCTTACGGTCACCAGTGTCGCCGCACCGCCGCCCTGCTGGCGGAGGCGCTGGGCCTAGCCCCCGAGCAGTGGAGTGCCAGCTTCCAGTCCCGCTTTGGCAAGCAGGAGTGGCTCAAGCCCTATACCGACGTCACCATAGCCCAGCTGGCGGAACAAGGGGTCAAGCGGCTCGATGTGATCTGCCCGGCCTTCTCGGCGGATTGCCTCGAGACCCTGGAGGAGATCCAGGTCGAGAACCGCGCCGTCTTCATGGACGCGGGGGGAGAGCAGTTCCACTACATACCGGCCCTCAACAGCGATCAGGCCCACATCCGCATGATGGTGTCGCTGATCTGCCGCGAGCTGGCGTGATCGACTGGGATTTCAACGTTAAACGATAAGGATTGTCTTCATGATGCATATCACGCTGATCTACGCAGGCCTCTTGGGGCTCCTGTTCCTGCTGCTCTCGTTCTGGGTGGTCAAGCGCCGGCGCCAGTTCAGGGTGAAGATAGGTGCGGGGGACGCGCCCGAAATGCTGGCGGCGATCCGTGCCCACGGCAACTTCGCCGAGTACGTGCCGCTCACCCTCCTGCTGATGGCCCTGTGCGAGCTGGCCGGGGTCGGGGCGCTCTGGCTGCACCTGGGTGGGTTGCTGCTGCTGGTGGGACGCGTCCTGCACGCCATCGGCATCCAGTTGCCAGAGGCGCCGAACAAGCCACGGCTCTTCGGCACCCTGTTCTTCTGGCTGGCCCTGGGGCTCTTCTCGGTGCTGGCGCTGGTGCAGGGGCTGTCATTCGGCTGAGGCCCGGGCCACTTGAGTGCGAAAAACCACCTCACCGCGAGGTGGTTTTTTGATGGGGAAAGATCAAACGTTTTCCTCGCAAACCCTTGCCTATACTGACCTCAAAATTTAATCGTGCGACTTTTCGGCGGGGTGGATTGTGTTAAAATCCCGCCCCTCTTTCCCCCAGAGCACAGAAGATTGCCATGAAATTTCCCGGTCAGCGCAAGTCCAAACACTACTTCCCGGTCGACAGGCGTGATCCCCTGATCCCGCAAAATCCCCAGCTCACCGAACTGGGCAAGGCCTATGTGGTGGGCATAGATCAGACTCTGGTGGATATTGAAGCCCATGTGGACGAGGACTTCCTGAACCGGTACGGCCTGAGCAAGGGCCACTCCATGCTCATCTCCGACGACGTGGCCGAGCGGGTCTATGAAGAGCTCAAGGCCAACAACATGGTGGTGAGCGAATTTGCCGGCGGCACCATAGGCAACACCATGCACAACTACTCTGTGCTGGCGGATTCCCACTCCATCCTGCTCGGGGTGATGAGCCAGGACATCCGCATCGGCAGCTACGCCTACCGTTATCTGTGCAACACCTCGTCCCGGGTCAACCTCGACTACCTGCAGCCGGTGGACGGCCCGGTCGGTCGCTGCTTCACCTTTATCACCGAAGGGGGCGAGCGCAGCTTCGGCATCAACGCCGGCAAGATGGACCACCTGGACGTGGCGCACATCCCGGAGGCCATCATCAAGGACTCCTCCGCCCTGGTGATCACCGCCTACCTGGTGCGCGGCGCCGACGGCACCCCCATGAAGGAGGCCGCCATGGCTGCCGTCCGTTATGCCCGCGAGGCCGGTGTGCCCGTGGTGCTGACCCTGGGCACCCGTTTCGTCATCGACGAGAACCCCCAGTGGTGGCGTGACTTCATCAGCGAGAACGTGACCGTGCTCGCCATGAACGAGGACGAAGCCGAGGCCCTGACCGGGATCAAAGACCCGCTCGGCGCCGCCGACAAGGCGCTGGACTGGGCCGACATGGTGCTCTGCACCGCCGGTCCCATCGGCCTCTACATGGCGAGCTACACCGACGAGGATTACAAGCGCGAGACCACCCATACTCTGCTGCCCGGTGTCATCCCCGAGTTCAACATGTATGAGTTCAGCCGCCCCATGGCCCGGGACAAGTGCCGCAAGCCGGCGCGGATCTACTCCCATATCTCCCCCTACATGGGCGGCCCGGAGAAGATCAAGAACACCAATGGCGCCGGGGACGGTGCCCTGTCCGCCGTGCTGCACGACATGGTGGCCAACGCCTATCACCGCATGAATGTGCCGAACTCCGCCAAGCACCTCTCCGAGTTCCTCACCTACTCCTCCCTGGCCCAGGTGTGCAAGTACGCCAACCGGGTGAGCTACGAGGTGCTGGCCCAGAGCAGCCCGCGTCTCTCCCGCGGCCTGCCGGAGAAGGAAGACAGCCTGGAAGAGGTGTACTGGGAGCGGTGATCCCGTCATCCGGTCGACAACAAGAAAGGGTGCCACTGGGCACCCTTTCTTGTTTTTGGGGCTGGATCATGTTTTTGGCACTGCTTTTGCTGACATCGTGGACAGGGCGCGCCGTGGCGGCATACCTTGTGTTAAGGATATGTAGCTGCTGCGGGGCTGGGGTATGTTGAGACAATGGAGTATCGGTCGGCGCCTGTCGCTGGTGACCCTGATGGTGCTGGCGCTGCTGGGACTGCTGCTGTTCTTCTGCCTGCAGATCTATCATCAGGGGCTGATGGGGGAGAAGAGCCGCCAGACCCGGGCCCAGGTGGACACCGCCTACAGCCTGGTGGCGGGGCTGGAGGCCAGGGTGCGCAAGGGAGAGCTCGACGAGGCGAGCGCCAAGGCCGAGGCTCTCGCGCTGATCAAGGGGCTGCGCTATGGCGCCGATGACTACTTCTGGATCAACGACAGCCACCCCACCATGGTGATGCACCCCATGAAACCCGAGCTGGACGGCAAGGATCTCTCCGGGGTGGAGGACAAGCAGGGGCTCAGGCTGTTCGTGGCCTTCGCCGATCTGGCGCGGTCGCAGGGGGCCGGGGAGGTGGCCTACTACTGGCCCAAGCCCGGGGTGGAGGAGCCGGTGCGCAAGATCTCCTACATCAAGCGCTTCGCCCCCTGGGACTGGATCATCGGCACCGGCGTCTATGTGGACGACGTCGAAGCCCAGTATCAGGAGGTGCTGCGCACCCTGCTCGGGGTCGGCCTGGTGCTGGCCCTCCTGCTGTTTGCCGTGGTCGGACTCATAGTGCGCAGCATAGTGGTGCCCCTCTCCCAGTCGGTATCGGCCCTCGGCAACATCGCCAGGGGGGAGGGGGATCTGCGTTTTCGGCTGCCGGAGTCGGGCCGGGACGAGCTGAGCCAGCTCTCTGTCAACTTCAACCTCTTCGCCGGCCAGATGGCGCAGCTGGTGGGGCGCAGCCAGCAGATCACGGCCCAGAACCGGGAGCAGGCGCACCAGCTGGCCCAGGTCGTCGATCGGACAGGCGCCATCGTCACCGGCCAGGAGCAGGACACCCTGCGGGTGGCCAGCGCCATGGAGCAGATGACGGTGAGCAGCCGGGAGGTGGGTCAGCACGCGGCCCAGGCCGCAGAGGCGGCGGACTCCGCGCTCAACCTCGCCCGGCACGGGCGCCAGGTGGTGGCCCAGACCCGGGAGACCATCAGCCAGCTGGCGGACGAGATGGTGGAGACGGTGCAGGCGGTGAGTCGGCTCGAGCAGGAGACCCAGCAGATTGGCTCGGTGCTCGACGTGATCCGGGGGGTGGCGGAGCAGACCAACCTGCTGGCCCTCAACGCCGCCATCGAGGCGGCCCGGGCCGGGGAGCAGGGGCGCGGCTTTGCGGTGGTGGCCGACGAGGTGCGCACTCTGGCGACCCGCACCCACAGCTCCACCGACGAGATCCGGCAGATGATCCAGCGGCTGCAGGAGGGGGCGGGCCGGGTGGTCAGCGGCATCACCCAGTTGCAGCAACTCTCCCGCTCGACCGCGGACCGGGCCGGTGACGCCGACGGCGCCATTCATGCCATCGATGGATCCGTGCACACCATCAATGCGATGAACAGCCAGATCGCCACCGCCGCCGCCGAGCAGAGCCGGGCAGCCGAGGAGATCAACCAGCGGCTGGTGGCCATCACCGAGCTGGCGGCGGATGCCCTGGCCCAGAACCGGTTGACCGAGCAGGCGGCAAGCCAGCTGGCGCTCTCCTGCGATGAGTTGGGGGCCCTGGTCGCCCAATATCGTACCTGATGGCGCTTATCCCCGCCTTTTTGGGGATAAGGCTTGAGTCTGGGGGGCTTTTGGGACACCATCAGCCCCATTATTGGCCAGCGTTGGCCGACCGCCTGCAAGAGAGAGACCCCCATGAGCAAACTAACTGACAATCTTGACGCCAATTTCCAGCTGTTCATCGAAGAAGTCCGCGAGTCGGGTCAGGTGTGGGGTCTGCGTTACGGTGAAGACTGGGTGGTGTGCCGCTCCGCCGAGTTCGAAGATGCCGACGTCATGCCGCTCTGGTCTGCCGAGGGCGATGCCCGTCTGCACTGCGTGGACGAGTGGGCGGACTACGAGCCGGAAGTGATCGAGCTGGAAGAGTTCCTCGACATCTGGGTCAACGATCTGGACGAAGACGATGTGCTGGTCGGCCCGAACTGGAACGCCGATCTGGAAGGCCAGGAGCTCGAGCCCATCGAGCTGGCCAAGGCGCTGGTTGAGCTGGACGCCTGAACCGTGCTGCACTGATGGCCCCGACGCGGGCCATCGCCTAGACCAGAACCGACGGCTGCGAGGCCGTCGGTTTTTTTATGGCCGGCAGGGCGCCAAGCTGGGCAGGCGATTTGGCTTTGCACCCGTCGCCGAGATGGGTCATCATCAACCCTTTGCCGATCGGGAGGTGCCATGTTTGTCTTTGACGTGACCACAGCGGCGGGCGCGCGGGCCCGGATCCGGGTGCAGGCGCTGGACTGGGGCCAGAGCGGTCCCGTGACCTTCCAGTGCGACAGCGACGCCCTGGCCCTGGTGCTGCTGACCGGCTGCCGCTGCGATGCGGTGGGTTATTTCGATCTGCTGGCCGGTTGCAAGCCGCTCTATGTGGAGCAGTGGCTCGCCTACCTGCAGGAGAGCGGCCATCTCGACAAGCAGAGCTGCCAGCTGGAGAGCCCGTCCCAGGAGGACTATCTGGCCCGGGCCGGGCTGGATGATGAAGAGCTCAATGCTCTGCTGGGACAGGTCTACAAGGTGGCCGGCTTCAATCGCCTGCAGATCAACCGCTACCTCAAGAACCGTCACAACCCGACCATGCTGGCGACCCGTTACGATCAGAAGGAGCTGGAGCGCTATCGCCAGCTCAATGACATCATTCTGACCTTGCTGAAGTTGAAACGTCCCCAGTGAAGATCCCCGGATGGGGAATGTCGGGCCTCAGCTCCTGGGGCCGTGCGATCAGATACCCCTGCAATCCGTCTACATACATGCCTTCCAACAACTGCTTCTGACCGAGCTCCTCCACCCCTTCCGCTATCACCAGACAGCCCATGCGATGGGAGACGTCGACTATCATCCGCACGAACTGCTGGTTGGCGATGTCCCGTTCCAGGGTGCCAAGCAGCAGCGGATCCAGCTTCACATAATCCGGCCTCAGCTCATGAAGCAGGGTGAAGGAGTCCATCCCCTTGCCAAAGTTGCGAATGGTGGAGCGACTGCCATGGCGCCTGAGCAGTTCAAACAGCCGCTTTCCACCGACCATGTTGTGTTTCAGGTGCTCTTCATCCAGGGCAAAGACCAGATTGGCGCTGATGTTCGCATCCTTTTGCAGCTGGTGATCAAACCAGATCAAAAAGGCGCTGTTCTGCAACAGGCAGCTGGAGAGGTTGATCCCCCAGCGGTGGGGCTGCTGGTCGAAGGCGCGATACTGGCGCATGACATGGGTGATCAGCATCTGCTCCAGCCGCATCAGCATTTCCAGTCGCTGCGCCATGGCAAAGAGCGTGTCTGTGGGGAGCTGTATGCCCTCTCGATTGCTGAAACGGGCAGAGATGTCCTGGTAGGGCACCATGTCCCGATTGAACGACTGCACCGGCTGGCTGTAGAGCGTGATGCAATCCGGCTGCGACAGCAGATCCTCCAGCACTCTCTTCCAGTGCTGCTGGCCATGGAGGTTGCTGGAGTGATCATGCTGCTGGATGGCCCAGCCGTTGATGGTTTCAGTCTGGGCCCGTGCCAGGGCGAGATCGGCGCGGGCCAGGATAGCCTCGATATTCTGCGCGCGGGAGAGCTGGGTCAGCCCTGTGTAGGCCACGTTTTCCAGTTCCCGCTCCCGATGATAATGATCGAAGGCCCGCTTGAACTCCTGCCCCAGCAAATGGGGTGGAATGTTGATGTCAGAGGGGAGCAGCACCGCAAAATCAGAGCCCGAGATGCGATAGACCTGGTGCCCGGGAAAGCGGTTGACCACCAGATTGATGAGGTTGGAAATATCCCGGATGTAGGCATCCCCGGACTGGAAGCCGCGCTGGGTGTTGAGGCGGGCAAGCTCGGTGGCGCGGATCAGCACCAGGATGGCGGTCTGGGTCGTCTCCTGCAGCAGCAGCTCGGTGAGATCGCGCCTGAACGCATGGCGGTTGCGCAGGCCCGTCATCTCGTCCTGGGTCGCCTGCTGCTGCAGCTCGCTTATCTGGCGATGTGCATCGAGTTCGGCTTCACTGAAGGAGGCAAGCAGCTGGCGTAGCGCCGTTTGTGCCTGCGGACTCTCCAGCATGGCGGGATCCCGTTGTTGCAGCGCCAGCAGCCAGCGCTGCTCCTGCCTCTCCCGCTCCCCCTTGCGCACGCTGTGGGTGAGAAAGAGCAGCAGGGCAAAACCGATGAGGGTGGTCATCAGGACCAGCAGCAGGGTGAGGGGGGAGGCCGGAGGCGCAAGCCAGAGCCCCTGCAGCAACAGCATGGGAATGCAGACCAGGGCGCTGACCAGCAGCAGATTTCCCTCGTGTTTCTTCAACATCGTTTCATCCTTGATGATGCTCGTGATGTAGAAATTCTAACCAAGCCGCCGGCACAACGCTTGAGTACTCACGCAACTCCATGAAAAGGGCCGTCGGAAAGCGACTAAATGTGAGTGAAAACACTTTCACAGTTCGCAAAAAAAGCGAAGATGGGTTGAAAACAGCCCCAACAGAGCAGAGGTAGATATGTTGCTAGAACCCGTAGACACAGCCAAAGCACGGCAACTATTGAATCAGAGTATGGCCTTGGTGCTCGCAGGGGGACGCGGTAGTCGCCTGAAGCAGTTGACCGACAATCGCGCCAAGCCTGCCGTCCATTTCGGCGGCAAGTTCCGCATCATCGATTTCGTGCTTTCCAACTGCATCAACTCCGGCATTCGCCGGGTGGGTGTGGTCACCCAGTACAAGTCCCACAGCCTGCTGCGCCACCTGCAATCCGGCTGGTCCTTCCTGCGCTATCAGATGAACGAGTTCATCGATCTGCTGCCCGCCCAGCAGCGGGTGGACGAGGTGCATTGGTATCGCGGTACCGCCGATGCCATCTACCAGAACGTCGACATCATTCGTGACTACGGCCCCAAATACATAGTGGTGCTGGCGGGGGATCACATCTACAAGATGGACTACGCCGCCATGCTGCTGGATCACGTGCGCCTCGGCGCCAAGGTGACGGTGGCCTGCATCGAGGTGCCGCGCGCGGAGGCGTCCGCCTTCGGGGTCATGGACATCGACGAGCAGCGCAAGATCCGCGCCTTCGTGGAGAAACCGGCCAACCCGCCCGCCATGCCGGGTAATGACCAGGTCTCCCTGGCCTCCATGGGGATCTACATCTTCGATGCGGAATACCTCTATCAGCTGCTGGAGGAGGACATCCACAACCAGGAGTCCAAGCACGACTTCGGCATGGACGTGATCCCGCGCATCGTGGGAGAGGGCAAGGCCTTTGCGCACCCCTTCACCATCTCCTGTGTCGGGGCCAAGGAGGGACAAAAGCCCTACTGGCGCGACGTGGGGACCCTGGACTCCTTCTGGGAGGCGAACATGGATCTCGCCTCCGTGGTGCCCGAGCTCGACATCTATGACGAGAACTGGCCCATCTGGACCAGCCAGAACATGTCGCCTCCCGCCAAGTTCGTGCAGGACAGAAACGGCCAGCACGGCATGACCATCAACTCCATGTTCGCGGGTGGCTCCATCGTCAGTGGCTCCTTCGTGCTGAACTCGGTGCTCTTCACCAATGTGCGGGTGCACTCCTTCTGCACCCTGGATCAGGCGGTGATCTTCCCCGGGGTCGAAGTGGGGGCGGGCTGCCGCCTGCGCCGGGTGGTAGTGGACAAGGGCTGCAAGCTGCCCGATGGCCTGGTGGTGGGGGAGAACGCGGACGAGGATGCCCGTCGCTTCTACCGCTCCGAGCAGGGCATAGTGCTGGTGACCAAGGAGATGCTGGCCAAGCTCGCCTGATGAGATCGAGACCAACAAAAAGGGAGCCGTAGAGGCTCCCTTTTTCATGCGGTCATCGCCGACTTATTCGCTGACGATGGCCTTGCCGGCCATCACCATGGCGGTGCCGTGCTTGCCACCGGCGGCGGTCACCTGGGGGACGCCGTCTTCGTCGGTGTCACCACCGGCGCCGTCGATGACGTTCTCGCCGGAGTCGCCCACCCACTCGGCCATCTGCATGCCGCCGTTGACGGTGCCACGGAACCAGCTCACGTACTGCTGGGTCAGCTTGGCAAGCTCCAGCTCGGGGGCCTTCTCGGCCCCTTCGTTGCGCAGGTTCAGCATGGCAGAGCGCAGGGCGCCGGAGATGGCGGCCTGGGTCCAGGGGGTGTATTCACCCTGCTTGCCCGCCAGCCAGGTGCCCGCCTTGGCATTGAAGTAGGCCTTGTCGGTGGCGATGAAGAGATCCCGTGCGGCAGTGCGGTACTTGGCATCCGAGGTGGCCAGGAAGGCGGCGGTCAGGCCACGGATGGCGGCAAATTGCGCCTCCATGGATTGACCGGCGTCCAGCGCCCCGCCCAGGGTCAGGCCGTCGTGGACCAGGCCGTTCTTGCCCACCAGCTTGCCGAGGATGAAGTCAGCCTGCTTGCGTACCAGCTCGAGCGCCTGTTGACCCTGCTTGGTCTTGAGGTTCAGCTCGCCGTTGTCACCGGCGGCGTAGCCGACCGGCAGGGCATCCTGGGCGCGCTGGAAGATCTGCAGGGCGACCAGGGCGTAGGCGGCGTCGAAGGTGGTGACGTGAGTGTCCTGCTTGCCCCCTTGCCAGCTGTCCACCAGGGTACCGGCCTTGGGCTCGAAGTGCAGGGCGCTCAGGTTCTTGAAGGTCAGGTTGGAGAGATTCAGCGCCAGGGAGAAGGCATCGCTGCCCGCCACCGCCTTGCCCAGATCATTGGCCTTGTTGGCGGCCGGGGCGGCGGCGAAGGGGGCGCCGTCAAACACGGCGTGGAAGGCCGGGTTCTGGTTGGTGTTGGCCGTGCGCTGATCGCTGAAGGCGTAGAACTCGGAGAGCGGCCACAGCAGCATCCAGGCGTCGCGCAGCTGGGCGGAGCCGTCCACCACTTCCAGTTTGCCGATGGCGCCGACCTCATTCTTGCTGGTCTCGGTCACTTTCACCTGATGGGGGAAGTAGACGACCCCCTTGGCCGGATCGTACTGGGGGCTGATCTTGGCGCCGAGCTGCTTGCCGTCGAAGCCGAGCTGGTTCTGCATGATGGCCAGCTTGTCGATGGACTGCTCGGTCAGCATCATGCCGTTGAAACCGTCGGCGGCGGAGACGCCGAGCTTGTGCTTGCCATCCTGATCCATGGTGGCGGACGCGGCTTCCACCTCTTCATCGCTCTCGGCCACGTGCATGCCGCCGAGGAAGTCCTGGGACCACATCACTTCCTTGAGCAGGATGCCGCCCACGGCCGCCGGTACCAGCAGGTTGTCACTGCCGCTCCAGCGCAGGGTGGCGTAGTCGCGGAAGTAGGCAGGCACCTGGGTCTTGACCGATTTTTCCGTGCCCTTGGCGGTCTTGATGGTGAGCTGATCGCCGTTGACCGGGGCGGCGTTCACCGCCTGGGCGAACTCCGGATTGGCGGAGGCGTAGGGCAGGGAGAGGGGATACATGCCCTGGGGCACTTCATCGGCCGGGAAGCCGACGGCGTCGGCCATGGCCAGCACCCGCTTGCCAAGGTCGGCCAGGGTGCCGCCACGGGCCAGGTTCTGCGGCCCGTTCACCAGGTGCGGACCCATGCCGGACTGGTAGTTGAGGGCGTACATCGCCTCTTCGGAATACTCGTAGGATTCGATGCCGGCGGCGAAGTCGAAGGGGGTCGGCTCATCGGCGCGGTTGGCGTCCAGCACGTCCAGATCCAGCCCCAGGGCCTCGGCCAGCGGCTCGCCGGAGAGTTCGAATTCGGTATAGGCCAGCATGCTGGCGGCGGTGTTGAAGGTCTTGTCTTCCACCTTGACGGCAGCGTGCGCGGCGCTGCTGAGCAGTGCACAGGCGATCGCCTGCACCAGTACGGTCTTTCTCATGTCCTTTTCACCCATATGTTTGATTTTATTATGACGCTTCTCATGAATCTAAATGAGAATGGTGTGCATTATGAGGCAAGGGAGGGGACTTTAGAAGCGAAAAACCGCGCCCCGGGAATGGGGGCGCGGCGGCAGGGGTTACATCAGCTTGAAGGGGATCACCAGGCGACCCGGCTCCACCTTGAGGGCCTCGACCTTCTCCTTGATACGCGCCTCGTTCTTGCGGCTGCCATCGAGCCGATAGACGGGGGTCTGGGAGAGGAAGAGGGAGAGGGACTGGTTGAAGGTGGGCAGCAGCGGGGTGAGGGCGGCGCCCACGTCGGCCGGCTCTGTCTTGACCGAGATGAGTTCGAGGTCACGCAGGTAGATGGCGCCCTGCTCCGCCACATAGTCCGGGCGGGCGCTGAGGGAGAGGCAGATCTTCATCTGCTGGCTGCCAAGGGGGCTTGCGACCTGCAGATCGCCGGCGGCATCCAGCTCGACCCGGTCGGTCTGGTTGCGACCGATGCGACTCTCCATGTCGTCCAGGCGGATCTTGCTCGACATGATGCCGGGGATCCCCAGCTGTTTCTCGAAGGCGACTCGCTCCTTGAGGTACTGGTTGATCTCGCCCTCGCTGACGCTGTACTGGGTGAGGGAGCAGGCCGCCAGCAGCAGGGCGAAGGGGAGCAGAAGCAGGTGCTTTAACATGGGAAGGTTCCATCAAATGGGTGGCAACAACGGATGGCGCCATCTTAGGGGCAAAGCGGGTCGGCCGCCAGTGGGGGCTCCCTCGTCCCGTTTCTGTCGCATCCCCCATATGGGGATGGCAATTCGTGTTCATTCGAGTAGCGTTGTCATCCCTGCGCCAGCAGGCCCGCCACGGCGCCATGGCACCAATATCCACAGAAAAGCCCCTGTTTTATCGACTCAAAATCCCATTGACCCCGTGATTTCAAAGCGAGTATTTTACCGCCGCACAAAGTCAAACTGATAATCATTATCATTTTGAATCTTCTTTGAGGGTGTAACGTGAATACTCGAGTAATGGAAAATGGCGCACCTGCCGAGGCGAAGATGTCGCCTGAGTTCTTGTTTACCTCGGGTCAGGGCACGATCAGTGCCACTGACCTGGGCCAGCCCATCACCACCCCCGCCTGTGAATGGCCTTTGCTAGAACAGCAGATTGCCGACGCGCTGGCTGTCGCCAGGGCCGCCGGCCAGGCCAATCCCTTGCTGATCGGCGCCTTTGCCTTCGACCCGGCGGAAGCCTCCTGCCTCTATGTGCCCGGCCACTATGAGCGGGGCGATCGTCCTGTCCCGTTGGCGCCGGCGACAGAGGCGGTGGCAGAGCAGGCCGCCGAGACCAACAGTGTCATCTCGGTGCAGAGCACCCCGGCGTCTGGCGAATTCCAGGCCTCGGTGAGTGCTGCGCTGGATGCGTTCGCCCAAGGCAAGCTCGCCAAGGTGGTGCTGTCGCGCAAGCTCACCCTTACCCTGCATCAGCCCGCCGACCCTAAGCGGGTGCTGGCCCGCTTGATGGCCCAGAATCCCCACGCCTTCCACTTCTCCCTGCCGCTCGGCCAGGGCCGCCGCCTGCTCGGCGCCAGCCCGGAGCTGCTGCTGCGGGTCAGCGGGGGAGAGGTGTTCACCCACCCGCTGGCGGGCTCCGCCAGACGGGCGAGCGAACCGGCGCAGGACGAGGCGGTGGCCCGGGAGCTGCTGGCTTCTCGCAAGGATCAGCATGAACACAAGTTGGTGATCGACGAGATCCGCCGGGTGCTGACGCCTCACTGCCGCGAGCTGGCGATCCCCTCCCACCCCTCCCTGATGAGCACGGATACCCTTTGGCATCTGGGTACCCCTATCGCCGGGCGGCTCAATGGCGGCGAGGCATCGGTGCTGTCACTTGCCTGCCAGCTTCATCCTACCCCGGCCCTGTGCGGCTATCCCACGGATCTCGCTCGCGAGTTCATTCGCGAGCAGGAGCCCTTCCGGCGAGCCCTGTTCAGCGGCATCGTCGGCTGGTGCGACAGCCAGGGCAACGGCGAGTGGGCCGTGGTGATCCGCTGCGGCGTGCTCGATGGCCACCAGGTGGAGCTGTTCGCCGGCGCTGGCATAGTCGCGGGCTCGGATCCCGCCATGGAGTGGGCCGAGACCGGCACCAAGCTGGGGACCATGCTCAAGGCCCTGGGGCTGGACTTGGAGGTGGCGCAATGACCCGATCCAACCGCTTCCTGCCCTATACCCGCTGGCCCGACGCGTTGGCGGAGCTGTACCGCGCCAAGGGTTACTGGCGCGGCGAGCCCCTGACCGCCATGCTGGCGCGTCAGTGTGAGCTGGCCCCCGATGCCGAGGCCATCCTCTGCGGCGAGCGCCGCTTCAGCTATGGCGAGCTGGACGGCGCCTCGAGCCGGCTGGCCGCAAATCTGGCCCGCCACGGCCTGGAGGTGGGGGACACCGCGCTGGTGCAGCTCCCCAACGTGGCCGAGTTCTATCTGGTGTTCTTCGCCCTGCTCAAGGCCGGCATAGCGCCGGTCAACGCGCTCTTTAGCCACAACCGGCTGGAGCTCCTCTCTTATGCCGAGCAGATCACACCGCGCCTCTTTATCGGCTCGTTCGCCCATCCGCTGTTTGCGAGCAAGGGGCGCGAGAGCGAGCTGCTGACAACCATAGGCGCCGAACTGGTGCTGCTCGATGGCGAGAGCGGGGAACTGGGGCTGACCCACTGGTTGACGAAGGGAGATGAGAGTGAGCCGGTGAAATCTGGCCCGACCCCGGCGGACGAGGTGGCCTTCTTCCAGCTCTCCGGCGGCAGCACCGGCACCCCCAAGCTCATCCCCCGCACCCATGACGATTACCTCTACAGCGTGCGCCGCAGCAACGAAATTTGTGGCCTTGGCCCCCATACCCGCTATCTGTGCGCCCTGCCGGCCCCCCACAACTTCCCCCTGAGCTCCCCTGGCGCTTTGGGAGTATTCGAGGCGGGCGGCACAGTGGTGCTGGCGCCAGATCCCAGCCCCATCAGCTGTTTCCCGCTGATTGCCCGCCACCGGGTCAATCTCACCTCGCTGGTGCCGCCGGCGGTCTCGCTCTGGCTGCAGGCAGCGGAAGCTGACCCCGCTGCGCGCACTCAGCTCGAGAGCCTCGACTTGCTGCAAGTGGGCGGCGCCAAGCTGGGGGAGGCGGTGGCCAGCAAGATAGGGCCGCTGCTTGGCTGCCGGTTGCAGCAGGTGTTCGGCATGGCTGAAGGCTTGGTCAACTACACCCGGCTGGACGACCCCGACGAGAAGGTCATTCACACCCAGGGCCGCCCCATGAGCCCGGACGACGAGGTGCGCATCCTCGATGAGGCGGGCAACCCGGTCGCCCCGGGCGAGCCTGGCGCCCTGCACACCCGCGGCCCCTACACCTTCCGCGGTTACTACCAGAGCCCGGCCCACAACGCCCGGGTGTTCGATGCCGAGGGCTTCTACTGCTCCGGCGACCTGGTGGTACAGGATGCCGATGGCTACCTCACCGTGGTCGGGCGGCAGAAGGATCAGATCAACAGAGGCGGCGAGAAGATCGCGGCGGAAGAGGTGGAAAACCAGCTGCTGCACCACCCGGCCATCACCCATGCGGCCCTGGTCTCCATGCCCGACAGCGCCATGGGGGAGAAGAGCTGCGCCTTTATCGTCACCACAGAGCCGGGTCTCAAGGCGCTGGCCTTGCGCAAGTTTCTGCGCGAGCGCGGAGTGGCGGACTTCAAGCTGCCCGACCGTTTCGAAACCCTGGACGCCCTGCCCATGACGGCGGTGGGCAAGATTGACAAGCAGGGGCTGCGGGCGCGCATTGCGCACCTCATCGCCGCCGGCAATCCCCTGACAACAGCATAAAACTAACAAGGAATCATGACGTTATGGCTATCCCAACCCTGAACAACTACGCCATGCCCAGCCAGTGGAAGGCCAACAAGGTCAACTGGTCTCTGGATCCCAAACGCGCCGCCCTGCTGATCCACGACATGCAGGAGTACTTCACCGCCTTCTACGGCGAGAACAGCCCGCTGATCGCGGCCCTGACCGATCGCCTGGCCGCCGTGCGCAAGCAGTGCAAGGCCCTCGGCATTCCGGTCTTCTACACCGCCCAGCCCAAGGATCAATCCCCCGAAGATCGCGCCCTGCTCAACGACATGTGGGGCCCGGGTCTCAACAAGCGGCCCGAGCAGCAGCAGGTGGTGACCGCGCTGCGCCCGGAGCGTGACGATATTGTGCTGGTCAAGTGGCGCTACAGCGCCTTCCAGCGCTCCGAGCTCGAGCAGATGCTTGAAAGTCAGGGGCGGGATCAGCTGATCATCGGCGGCATCTACGGCCATATCGGCTGCATGATGACCGCCTGCGACGCCTTCATGCGCGACATCCAGCCCTTCTTCCTGGCGGACGGGGTGGCGGACTTCTCCCTGGCCGATCACCAGTTGGCGCTCGACTACGTGGCGACCCGCTGCGGCAAGGTGATCCCCTGCGAGGAGGTGCTGGCCCTGGCCCCGGCTTCCGCTTCTGCCGCCCAGACCAATCCGTTGCCCACCAATCCGCTCCTGACCTACGAGGGGCTCAAGGCGCGGTTGCTGAGCCATATCGACGAGGAGGAAGGGGAGTTTGACCCCGACGAGAACCTCATCGACTACGGTCTGGATTCGGTGCGGATCATGGCCCTGCTCACCGAGTGGCGCGCCGCCGGGGTGGAGCTCGGTTTCGTGGATCTCGCCAAGCTGCCGACCCTCAACGGCTGGTGGCGTCTGATCGAGAAGAAGCTGGCCGAGCAAAAAACTCTGGAGGTGGCGCAATGAGCCGCTTCCCCTTGACCATACCCCAGCAGGGGCTCTGGTCCGGACATCTGCTGAACGACGACAAGGCGATGTTCAACACCGCCGAGTGCATCGCCTTCGACGGCAAGGTCGAGGCGGCCGTGCTGGTGGCCGCCCTCGCCAAGGCGGTGGGGGAGTGCGAGGCACTCAAGGGCCACTTCGAAGACGATAAGGAGGCGGTCTGCTTCGTCTCGCACGAGTTGCCCCTGGCCTATGAAGAGGTCTCCCTCGCGCGCGACGACGAGACCCTGGCCCGCGCCTGGGCCTGGGCCGATCTGCGCCGCCCGTTCGAGCTGACCCAAGAGGCGCCCTGCCGCTTCGCCTTGCTGCGCGGCCCCGGCCGCGATTACCTCTACAGTTGCGTGCACCACATCGCCCTCGACGGCTTTGGCACCACCCTGCTGTTCCAGCGCATCGCCGAGCTCTATGCTGAGGGGCTGGCCGGTGAGATGAACTCCCCATCCCCCTTCGGCTCTCTGGCTGAGGTGCTGGCGGAAGAGGCGAGCCGCGAGCAGAGCGGCAAGAACGCCGCCGCCCGCGCCTTCTGGCAGGAGCAGCTGCAAGGCTGGCCCGAGGTGAAGTCCTTTGGCGAGACCCGCGCACCGATTGCCGCCGAATTTATCCGCGAGAGCCGCCCGCTGCCGGCGGCGCTCTGGCAATCCCTGACCGGCTTTGCCGACGAGCACAAGCTGGGCTGGCCCGATCTGCTGCTGGCCGGCCTATCGGCCCAGCTCTCCCTTGCCAGCGGCCAGCGCCAGACCCTGCTCGGCCTGATGATGATGAACCGCATCGGCTCGGCGTCCCTGACCGTGCCCTGCATGCAGATGAACATCACCCCCCTTGCTCTGGAGATTGAAGAGGAGCTGGATCTGGCGGGGGCTGCCAGCGCCGTGGCCAAGGCCAAGCGCGGGGTGCGCAAACACCAGCACTACCGCTACGAGCTGCTGCGTCGCGACCTCGGCCTGGTGGGGGGAGAAAAACGCCTGTTCGGCCCCCTGGTCAACATCATGCCCTTCGATCACGCCCGCCGCTTCGGGCCGCTCAGTGCCCATATTCTCAATATCAGCGCCGGCCCGGTGGAGGATCTCACCATCGAGGTGCAGGTGGGGGCCGATGGCCAGCCACGCCTGGATCTGGACGCCAACCCCGGCTGCTACCAGCAGGCAGAGCTGGCTGCCATCGCCGATACCCTGTTCACCCTGCTGGGACGCTGGCTGGCCCAGCCAACTCTGAGCCTGGGCACCCTCAAGGCCGACTGGCTGGCCAAGCAACGGCTGGATGCGCTGATCACTGGGCCTACCCACGAGATGATCAAGGTGCGCCCTGTGCTGGACGTGCTCTGCCACTTCGCGGCTCAGACCCCGCACAAGATTGCCTTGATACAAGGGGAGAGCCGCTTCAGCTACGAGGCGCTGCTGGCCAGAGCCGAACAGATGGCAGCTGCCCTGCAGGCCGCAGGCGTCGCCCCCGGCGACAAGGTGGGGGTCATGTTGGCCCGCACCCCCCAGGCCATCTTCGCCCAGCTGGCGGTGCTGCTGGCGGGCGCCGTCTACGTGCCGCTCGACCCCGAGCAGCCCCTGGAGCGCCAGGGCCATATCCTGCGGCTGGGGGAGGTCAAGACCCTGATCACCCAGGCCGAGTACCGCCACAAGCTGGCCAGCCTGTTTGAGGGGCGCACCCTGCTGGCGGGGGATCTGGTGAGCGATAACCGCTTGAACCAGCCGGCTGCCGGCCGCGCCGTCGCCTACCTGATGTTCACCTCGGGCTCGACCGGCCTGCCCAAGGGGGTGGCGGTGAGCCACGGCGCGCTGGATCACTTCGCCGCCGCCGCCCGCTGTCGTTATCACCTGGATGAAGAGGCGCGGATGCTGCAATTCGCCCCCTTCAACTTCGACGCCAGCATCGAGGAGGTGTTCGCCACCTTGAGCGCCGGCGCCACCCTGGTGCTGCGCACCGACGCCCTGCTCGAATCTATGCCCGCCTTTGCGGCTGGGGTAGAAGCGCAGGGGATCACCCACCTCGACCTGCCCACCGCGTTCTGGAACGAGTGGGTGGTGGCGCTGACGGCGGGTCAGGCCCAGATACCTTCCGGGCTTGCCACCGTTATCATCGGCGGCGAGGCGGTCTACCCCGAGCAGCTGGCCCAGTGGCAACGCCAGGGCCGCTCCGATGTGCGCCTCTTCAACACCTACGGCCCCACCGAAACGACCGTGGTGGTGACCACCCAGGAGCTGCAGCAGGAAGACCCGACCCAGGCCCAGCTGCCCATCGGCCTGCCGCTGCCCGGCATGCAGGCGCTCATTTTGGGGGCGGGGGAGCAACCCGCCAGCGAGGGTGAACTGGTGCTGCTCGGCCCGCAGCTGGCCAACGGCTATGTGGGGGGCGTGCAAGAGAGCTTTGGTACCCTGCGGATCGGTGAGGAGGATCTGCCCGTCTATCGCACCGGCGATCGCGTGCGCTTGGTGGCCGGCCGGCTGGTCTACCTCGGTCGGCGCGACAACGAATTCAAGATAAGCGGCTATCGCATCCAGCCCGGCGAGGTGGAGGCCCAGCTGCTGGCCCTGCCCGGGGTGGACGAGGCCTGCGTGCAGGGTGTGAGCATCGGCAGCGTGCGCCGGCTGGTGGCCTTCGTGGCGGGGCCGGAGCGCGACAGCCGGGTCATCAAGGCGCAGCTCGCCAAGGTGCTGCCTGCCGCCATGATCCCCACCGACTATCGCCACTATGACCAGTTGCCCCGCACCGGCTCCAACAAGCTGGATCGTAAGGTCCTGCTGGCCGCCTACCAGGCGGGCGGCGAAGCCCTGACCCTTGGCAGCGAGACCGAGAACCGGGTCGGCGCCATCTGGCAGCAGATCCTGGGGCTCGCCACCATGGCGCCCGCCGACAACTTCTTCGAGCTGGGGGGCCAGTCCCTGCAGACCATCCAGATAGTGAACCGGCTCGGCGCCGAGTTCGGGGTGCAGGTCAAGGTCTCCGATGTGTTCGATCACCCGCGCCTCGATGACTTCTGCCGTTTCCTCGACGGTCTGCTTTCCGAGGACGAAGAGAGCGTGGAGATGGTGTGGTGATGAGCAAGGAGCAACAAGCAATGGCCTTTGATTTCACTGGCAAGCGGGTCTGGGTGACCGGGGCCGGGCGCGGCATCGGCCGCGAGGTGGCGACGCAGTTCGTGGCGGCCGGAGCAATCGTGGTGGGGCTGGATCTGGCGTTTCCCGAAGCGGACTACCCCTATGCCACCCGGCTGCTCGATATCGGCGATTCGAAGGCGGTCAACGCCTGCTGCGCAGCGCTGCTGGCGGACGGCGGGCTGGATGTGCTGGTGAACGGTGCCGGGGTGCTGCGCCTCGGCCCTACCGACGCCCTGAGCGATGACGACTGGCACGACTGCATGACGGTCAACGCCAGCGGCGTCTTCTATCTGCTGCGGGCCCTGGTGCCCCACTTCAAGGGGCAGAAGCGCGGTGCCATCGTCACCATCGGCTCCAACGCCGCCCATGTGCCGCGCATGCAGATGGCGGCCTATTGCGCCTCGAAGGCGGCGGTCACCAGCCTGACCCAGACGGTGGGGCTGGAGCTGGCCCCCTTCGGCGTGCGCGCCAACCTGGTGTCGCCGGGCTCGACCGATACCCCCATGCTGCGTGGCATGCTGCCAAGCGAGCAGGCCATGGCCCGCACCATTGCCGGGTTGCCGGAGCAGTTCAAGCTCGGTATCCCCCTGCGCAAAATCGCCACCCCGGCGGAGATCGCCCATACCGTCCTCTTCCTGGCCTCGGATCTGGCCAGCCACATCACGCTGCAGGATCTGGTCGTCGACGGCGGCGCCACCCTGAGTGCCTGAGGCTTGAGAAACAGATGAACAATATGATTTTGCTGTTGAAACAGCTGGAACGGCAGGGCGTCAAGCTGGCTCTGAACGACAAGGGCCAGCTTATCTCCCAGTCGAGCAAGGAGGCGGTGACGCCGGCCATCGGCGCCACCATCAAGGCCCACAAGGATGAGCTGGTGCGCTGCCTGGCGGCCCGCGCCGCCTTCGAGGCCCCTATCGCCCCCGAGGGGGCCTTGCAGGGGCCGCTCTCCTCGTCCCAGAGCGGGCTCTGGTTTATCGAGCAGTACGAGGAGGCCTCCCACCTCTACAACATGCCGGTCTATTTTCGCGTCAAGGGAGAGCTGGACACGGCGGCGCTGGAGTTTGCCTTCGACCACCTGTTTGCCCGCCACCCCAGCATGCGCACCCGCTTCATCAAGGACGAGGCGGGCAGGGGGGCCCAGGAGATCCTGCCCCACGCCCCCTTCAAGCTGCAGATTGAGGACGTGAGCGCAGAGCCCATTGCCGAGCGGGAGGCCTATGTGGCCCGCCGGGTGCGCGAGGAGATAGGGCGTCCCTTCTCCCTGACCAAAGGGGATCTCAGCCGGGTGCACCTTATTCGGCTGGGCAGCCGCGAGCACGTGCTGCTGATCACCCAGCACCACATCATCTCCGACGGCTGGTCGGTCAAGAACATGTTCGCGGATCTCAAGCGCGCCTTTCTTGCCCATCAGAACCGCGAGCCCCTGCAGGTGAGCGAGCTGCCGCTCACCTACATCGACTATGCCCGCTGGTTCAACTCGGACCGTTTTCTCGATTATCACGCCGAGTTCAAGCCATTCTGGGTCGACCGGCTCGGTGGCAGCCCCGAGGTGCACGGTCTACCGCTCGACAAGCCGCGCCCGGCCCATCAGGCCAGCGGCGGCGAGCTGGTCTTCTCCACCATAGACAACGAGTTGTGGGATAGCTTCAAGCGTCTGTGCCAGCGCCACAGCACCTCCAACTTCATCGGCCTGCACGCCCTGTTTGCCCTGCTGATGGTGCGCCAGAGCGGCGAGAAGGAGGTGGTGATCGGCACCCCGCTCGCCTATCGAGAGCGCCACGAGATCGAGTCCCTGGTGGGCTTTTTCGTCAATACGCTGGTGCTGAGAACCCAGCTGACAGGGCGGCCCAGCTTTGTCGATTATCTGCAGCAGTGCCGGGAGGAGGATCTGGCGGCCTTCGATCACCAGCTCTACCGCTTCGAGGCGCTGGCCGAGGCCATTGGCGCCGATCGCACCACCGCCATCAACCCCATCTTCCAGATCATGCTGGTTTATCAGGCCAAGGTGGACTTCAACGATCTCATCCCTGGCTGCCAGCTGGTGGAGGAGACCTCGCCTGTGCTGCCGGCCAAGACCGACATCTCGGTCAAGGTGACCGAGCTGATGGACTCCGTCAGGGTGGACTGGCTGTTTGCCACCGCATTGTTCGAGCGAGAGACCATCCAGGCTCTTGCCGATCGCCTGCTGCACCTGATGCGCGCCGTGGTGGCGGCCCCCGAGACCGAGATCTGGCAGTTGCCGCTGGAGGCGGGCACCGACCAGGCAGCGCTCGCCGCACAGCTTGCCGAGCTGCCGCGGGATTACCCGAGCCGCGACACCCTGCTCTGTCATATCGAGCGGCGGGCCACGCAGTTGCCGGACGCGCTGGCGGTGAGCGACGGTGCGCAATCTTTGACCTATGGCGAGCTGGAGGTGCGTGCCAACCGGCTGGCCCACTGGCTGCAATCCTGCGGCGTCACCCCAGGTGCCGCCATCGGCATCCAGGCCAGACGCGATGTCGCCTTCGTGGTTGCCCTGCTCGCCTGCTGGAAGGCGGGGGCGGCCTATGTGCCGCTGGACCCTGCCTATCCCGCCGAGCGGCTGGCCCATATCCTGGGCGATGCAGCCATCAGCCTGGTGCTGGGGGGCGTGCCGGATGGGCGCCTTGGCGAGGCGCTGGCGGGCACGACTGCCGCGTATCACGATCTGCACCAGCTTGCGCTGGACAAGATGCCAACCAGCACGCCTGCACTGCCTCGGGACGCCGCCATGCTGGCCCAGATCATCTACACCTCCGGCAGCACCGGCCTGCCCAAGGGGGTCATGGTGGAGCAGGGCAGCCTGGTCAACCTGATGGCGGATCACGGCGAGCGCATCGCCCTTGAGAGCGGTGGGGCCATGTTCAACTGCATGTCCCTCTCGTTCGATGCGGGCAACATGACCAGCTTGCTGCCGCTCTACTGCGGCGCGGCCCTGCACTTCGGCGAGCCGGGCGAGGGGGTGATCGACACCGCGATCGCTTGCGGTGCCAGCCATATGATTTTGCCGACCGCCTTGCTCGCGAACCTGCTGCCACCGACGGATCTCGGCTCCCTCAAGGCCATCGGTTTTGGCGGCGAGGCGTGCCCGAGCAGCCTGGTGGAGCGTTGGGGGGAGCGGGTGGCGCTGTTCAACATGTACGGTCCGACCGAGTGCACCGTCACCGCGCTCTGCGCGCGGCTCACCCCGGGGGTGCCCATCACCATAGGTCGACCGGTCAACCACCTGAAGGCGCTGATCCTGGACGAGGCGGGCAACCTCTGCCCGGTGGGGGTCCCCGGCGAGCTCTGCCTGGCGGGGCTGGGGCTGGCCCGCGGCTATCTCAATCTGCCGGAGCGTACCCAGGAGGCCTTTATCGAGCTGGCGCTGGCGGAACGTACCCATCGCCTCTATCGCACCGGCGATCGGGCCCTCAGGCGCCGCGACGGCAACATCCAGTATCTGGGCCGGATAGACGAGCAGATCAAGCTGCGCGGCTATCGCATCGAGCCGGGGGAGATAGAGACCCAGATTGCCTCGCTGTGTCCGGTCATCCGCCAGATCAAGGTGGTGGTACAGGAGGGTCGCCTGCTGGCGTATGCCTGTCTGCAGGCCGGGGAAAACGAGCCCGACGGCGATGCCCTGCTGCAGCGGGCCGGCGAGTGCCTGCCCGAATACATGGTGCCGGCGCGGCTCTGCTGGCTGCCCGAGATGCCCCTCACCCCCAACGGCAAGCTGGACCTGCGCCGCCTGCCCGCCATCGTCTGGCAGCAGAGCAAGGGCGAGCCGCAAAACGAACTGGAGCAGACCGTGCTCGCCATCTGGCAGGGGGTGCTCAAGCAGCCCCTCGGGGTGGAGGATGACTTCTTCCGTCTGGGGGGGGACTCCATCCTCAGCATCCAGCTCACCACCAGGCTGCGGGATGCGGGGCTGCACTGCAGTGTGAAGGACGTGTTCGAAGCCAAGACGGTGCGCCGCCTCTGCCGCCAGCTCGGCCAGCAGCAGGCGGTCAACCACAGGAGCGAGCAGGGCAGCCTGACCGGCGAGTTCCCGCTCCACCCCATTCAGCACTGGTTCTTCGAGCAGGGCTTTGCCAGGCCAGGTCACTGGAACCAGGGGGTGATACTGCGCCTGCCGGCCGGGGTGGAAGACGAGGCCCTGCACGACTGGCTGGATGCCCTGCGCCAGCACCACGACGCCCTGCGCCTGGCGGTGACCCCGACCGGCCAGCGCTATCTGGCCGAACTGCCATTGCCGCCGCTGCCGACTCTGGATGCCGGCAGCCTGGATGAGGCCGAGCTGCAGGCCCGCCTGACCGAGCTGCAGGGAGATTTCGATCCCGCCAGCGGTCACACCCTGGCCTGGGCCCGCCTGCGCAATTTGACGGTGGACGGGGAGACGGTGGAGGGGCTCTTCCTCGCCTTCCATCATCTGGTGATCGATGCGGTCTCCTGGCGCATTCTGGCCGAGGATCTCGCTCGGGTGAGCAGGGGCGAGCCGCTGCCCGCCAAGGGCAGCAGCTATCGCCAGTGGGGCGAGGGGCTCGCGGCCTACGCCAAACGGGAAGAGGAGCAGATGGACTTCTGGCTGGCTCAGGGGGAGGGCTGCGACTCAGGCTTGCTCTTGGCGCAACGTGCCGCCGATGGCCGCGCCGCCGCCAGCCTGCTGCAACTGAGTCAGGAGACCACGGCTCGTCTTATCGACACCGCCAACCAGGCCTACTTCACCCGGGTGCCCGACCTGCTGCTGGCGGCACTGACCCGTACCCTGAGCGAGCAGGGTTACGGCAGCCGTCATTGCGTGATGCTGGAAGGGCACGGCCGTGAGGCCATCGATGCCGAACTCGATGTGAGCCGTACCCTGGGCTGGTTTACCAGCACCTACCCGCTGGCGTTGGCGGATGCCGGGGCCTGGGATGTGCTGGTCTGCGCCACCAAGGAGCGGCTGCGCGCCGTACCGGACAAGGGGGTGGGCTTCAACGCCCTGCGCCTGCACCATCCTCGCGGGCAAGAACTGCCCCAGGCTCTGGTCGTCTTCAACTACCTGGGGGTCAGCCATCAGGGCGTTGCAAGTCAAGCCTGGCAGCCCCTGCCGCTGGCACCGGGGGCACCCACGTCCCCGGACAACCTGCCGCGGGAGCTCATCAGCCTGCACGGGGGCGTCTATGATGGCCGCCTCACCCTGCGCCAGGTGGGCGCCCTCAACCAGCAAGGGAGCGACTCCCTGATGGCGCGGCTGGCGGACAACCTGACGGCCCTGGTGGAGCACTGCTGCACCCGGGCGGCTCCGCGCCACACCCCGAGCGACTTCCCGGGGCTGGGTCTCTCCCAATCTGCGCTGGACCAGGTGCTAGCCGGGCGCGAGGTGGAGACCCTGCTGCCCATGACCTCCTTGCAGCAGAGCATATTCCATCACAGGGCGCTGGTGCCCGGTGACACGGCCTATCACCTGCAGACCGAGATCGACTATCACCAGCCGCTGGACGTGGCGGTCTACCGTCAGGCCTGGCAGGGGCAGATCGCCCGCTGGCCGGCCCTTCGCAGCGAACTGGTGCTGGCGGACGGGGTCGCGCTGCAGCGCATCATGAAGCGCGCCGAGTTGCCATTCTACTATGAGGACTTGTCTGAAGTGGAACATGCAGAGGCACGGGTCCAGGCCTATCGCGAGCGGGATCTGGCCCGCCCGATCCCGCTCGAGCAGGCACCTCTGCTGCGCCTTGCCTGCTTCAAACTGGCCCCCGATCACCACAAGGTCATTTTCAGCGCCCATCACAGCGTGCTGGATGGCTGGAGCGGCCCCGTATTGCTGGGCGCCCTGCATCGCTGCTATCAAGCCCTGATGAACGGCCTGTTGCCGCAGCGAGATCCGGACACCGCCTGGCTCGAGTTTGGCCGCCATATCGTGAGCCAGACCCGCAGCGCCGACGCCTACTGGCAGGGGCGGGAGGAGCTGCTAACAAAGCCTAACGATCTCGCCTGCCTGTTCGGGGTGACGCTGGACGCTCGCTCAAGCGGGCGCCACACCCAGCAGCGACCGGCGGTGTGCGGCCAGCCCCTGGCACCGGCGCTGTCGCGCCAGCTGGAGAGCCGTGCCCGCGATCTTGGCGTGACAGCGGGCCTGTTGGCTCAATATGCCTGGCATCGCCTGCTGGCGCGCCGCTCTGGCGATGCCGTCACCCTGGTGGGGAACGTGACCCCTGGCCGGGATTTCCCCATCGAGGGGATCACCCAGAGTGTCGGCCTCTATATCAACAGCCTGCCGCTCATCCTGGATTGGCGTACTGAGGCGACCCTGGCCGAGCATATCGCCCGGTTGCAGTCGGATTTGATGGCACTCAATGAGCACGGCACCCAGTCGCTCGCGGCGCTGACGAAAGGGCGGGCGCGTCTGTTCCAGAGCCTGTTCGTGTTCGAAAACTACCCCATGCCGGCGGCCCCTGCCGCCCCCGAGCCCCATCAGCTGGTGCCGTGCTTTGGCGCCGTGGTGGAGAAGGTGGAGCTGCCGCTCTCCCTGGTGGTCAATGCCCGTGGCGGCCAGCTCAACCTGCGCCTCGAGTTCGACGGGGATCAGATCCCCATGGCGAAGGCCGAGGCCGTACTGGCCGACTGGATAAGAGAGCTGGAATGGCTGGCGCAGACGAGTCTGGCGCAATCGGCCAGACCCGAGGCGCCGAGTCTGACGACAGAGGTGGCCGCACGCGCCGCAGGGGCTGAGCCCTGTCCGGCTGACATCCCTGTGGCGGCCCGCTCCCTGGTGGAACTGTGGCAGCGTCATGGCGGCGTGCCAGGGGGCTGGCAGCAGAGCCTGCAGGATCTTGGGGTGGACTCGGTGCAGCAGCTCGCCCTGCTGGCGGCCCTCAATGAGGCCTTTGCCGATGGGCGGGCCCCCCTCACCCTGGGGGATCTCAAGAGATATGGCTCCCCCAGCCGGCTGTTCAACCATTGGCTGGTGCGCCAGCCCGAGGAGGTGCTATGACGATGGCGATAGGCTCAGGCAAGGGGGCGGGCGCCGGGGCCAGGGAGCACTCCCTCGGCTCTCGGTTGGCGGCTTGCCTCGCCGCCACCCCGCTGGCCCCCGCCATCCGTATGGGCGTGGGCATGAGTGTGGAAATGGCAGAGACCCGGGATGGTGCAACCGCAGGGCAGTGGCTTAGCTACGGTGCGCTCAATGGGCGGGTCGAGCACGTCGCCGCCCGCCTGCAGGGGCTGGCGGTGGGAGAGCGGGTCGGCCTCTATCTCTCCCGCAACCCGGATCTGGTGGCCAGCCTGCTGGCCTGCCTGCGGCTCGGCCTCTGCTTCGTGCCGCTCGAACCGGACTTTCCCCTGGAGCGACTGCAGGGGATAGCCCGCCAGGCCAGGCTCTCGGCGGTGATCTGCGATGAGGAGGCGGGGACCCCGGATTTCGGTTGCCCCCTGCGCTCCATCAAGGGGCCGGCCCCCGGCGGGGCTCTCTCCTGGCCCAGGGTGGACGACGCCCTGGCGGCCTACATGATGTTCACCTCGGGCTCCACCGGCGAGCCCAAGGGGGTGGTCATCAGCCGCCGGGCCCTGCTCTGCTTCCTCGACGGGATCCGCGAGCGGCTCGGATTATCACCCAGCTGCCACTGGCTCTTTATCACCACCCCGGCCTTCGACATCTCCTTGCTGGAGATGCTGGGGCCGCTCTGGGGCGGGGGCCGGCTGACGGTGGCGGGGGGCGAGCACAACAAGGATCCGCTGGGGATGCTGGCCCTGCTGGCGGCAGATCCTTCCATCAACGTCCTGCAGGCCACCCCGGCCTGCTGGCGCATGCTGCTCAAGGCCGGCTGGCAGGGGGGCGATACCCTCACCGCCCTGTGCGGCGGCGAGGCGCTGGATATGGGGCTGGCCGAGCAGCTTTGCGCTCGCACCCGGCGGTTGTGGAACTGCTACGGGCCCACCGAGGCCACCGTCTGGTCCCTGGTGAGCGAGGTGCGCTGGCCACCGGCAGGGGGGCAGATCACCATAGGTCACAGCCTGCCGGGCTATCGCCACTGGGTGCTGGACGAGGCGGGGCGGCAGGTGCAGGAAGGGGAGGTCGGTGAGCTCTGCATCGAGAGCCCGGCCCTGTGCGAGGGGTACTGGCGCAAGCCCGCCCTGACGGCGACCGCCTTCCTGCGCCTGGGGAGCCATCGCCTCTATCGCACCGGCGATAGGGTACGACTGCTTGGGGCGGACAGCTTCCTCTATCTGGGGCGGCGGGACGATCAGATCAAACTGCGGGGCTTTCGCATCGAACTCGGGGAGGTGGAGGCGGGGCTGCGCCGTCAACCCGGGGTGCAGGAGGCGGCGGTGCGCCTGGTGGGCGAGGGGGACGAGGCCATGCTGGTGGGTTATGTGGAGGCGAAAAGCGGGGTGACCCTCCATCGCCTGGCCCTGCGCAAGGGGCTGCAGGCCACGCTCCCTCACTACATGGTGCCAGCGCGACTTATCCTGCTGGATGCCCTGCCCAAGACCGGCAGCGGCAAACTGGATAGAAAGGCGCTGCCCTTGCCGGAGTAGCATTGCCCGTTGCTCGCAAGCGTTGATAAACAAAGAAGCCCGCATCAAGCGGGCTTCTTGTTGGCAGTCAACCGAGATGGGGATCAGTGCGCGATGGGGGCCGCGTCCGGCTTGGTGAGCAGCTGCTCGACATCGTCGATCACCTTGAGGGCCGCCTGGGGGCCGCCGGTGGAGGTCCAGAGCGATCCGTCCACGGCGCCGAAGCGCTTGCCCTTGATGGCGCCAAGCTGCTGGAAGGCCGGGGTCTGCTCGGCCTGCTTCATGGCATCCACCGCATCGCCGCTGGTGCTCAGGGTGCCGACCACCAGCCAGTCACCGTCCAGCAGGTTGAGGGATTCGAGGCTCAGCGCCGGGGAGTGGGGGCTCTTGTCGCCGATCTGGTGGGCAGGGCGAGCCAGCCCCATCTCGGTGACCACGCTGCTGGCGAAGGTGCCGCCGTGCATGTAGCTAGGCCCCTTGGGGTTCCAGCGCACTATGCTCACCTGCTCCCCCTGGTGCTTGGCGAGCTTGCTGCGGGCCTCTGCCAGGCGGGCGTCATACCGGGCGAGGAAGGCCTTGGCCTCGGCCTCCTTGTTCATCACATTGGCGCTGCGGTTGAACACGGTCTTCCAGGACTCGCCCCAGTTGCCGGTGACGACTGTGGGGGCTATCTCCTTGAGCAGGGCCAGGAGCTCTGGCTTGGTCTGGCCGGTGAGGATGAGGTCGGGCTCCAGATCGATGAGTTTCTCCAGATTGGGGTTGTCCAGATCCCCGACCACCTGGATCTCCTTGCCCGCCATGTCCAGCAGATAGCGGGGCAGGGTGGACTGGCCGCGGCCGTTGACTGTGCCGACCGGTTGCATCCCCAGGGTCAGGGCGCTGTCGAGATCGAGCTCGCTCAGCACCACGACCCGCCGGGGCGCATCGGGGACAGTGTGGGTCTGGCCGTTGGCATCGAGCACCTGGCGGGTGCCTGCCTGGGCCTGAAAGCCGACCAGACTGGCCAGCATGAGCGCGGCGGCCAGGGGGGAGAAGATCTTCATGGTTACATCCTTAATGGGTGAAATCGGCGGCACGCTTGGCCCATGCAGGGCGGCCCCTGTTGGTCGTGCCTGCCAGTCAGCCTGAAACCGGGGTCCAAATGGGCGGGGTCATGCTACCACAGAAGTGCAAGTGAGAAACATTGTCATTTGTATTTGTGGTGTCTGCCCTGGGGGTTTTGATACCATGAGGCGCCATTGCGAGGAGCCCAGATGCCCCCCTTATCCCCTCTCACCGCCTTCCTTTTGCAACGGGATCACCTGTTGCTGCCGGGAACGCCCCCCTTGACCCTGCATCGCATCTGCTTCGATGCCGCCGCCTTTACCCCCGCCTGCTTCGCGGCCCACGACATGGCGCTGCCCGCCAGCCTGCAGCGTGCGGCCCCCAAGCGGCTGGGGGAGTTTCTGGCGGGGCGCCTCGCGGCCCGCGAGGCCCTGCGTCCCTTTGGCCTTGCGGGATGCAGCGTGGCCATCGGGAGCGCCCGGGAACCCCTCTGGCCTGAAGGGGTGGAGGGGAGCATCAGCCACAGCCAGCTGGCGGGGCAGGGGGTGGCGCTGTGCGGGGTGCGCCCCGCACAGGGGGGGATGGGGCTGGATCTGGAGGCCTGGCTGGGGCCGGAGCAGGGGAGTCAGCTCTGGCCCGGCATAGTCGATGAGGATGAGTGGGGGCGACTGGAGGGCGGGGCCCGCGCGATCGGGCTGGACAGGGCCGGAGGGCTGACCCTGGTGTTTTCCGCCAAGGAGAGCCTGTTCAAGGCGCTCCATCCCAGGGTGGGGCGCTACTTCGACTTTCTCGATGCCCGCTGGCTGGGGATGACGGCCCAGAGCCTCACCCTCGAGCTGAAGGTCCCGCTGACGCCGACCCTGCCGGCCGGCTGGCGCTGCACCCTGCGCTGGCAGCCGCTGCCGGGGGGCGTGCTCACCGCATTGTTGCTATGAGAGTGAGGCTTAGGCCCAGACAAAGAAACCGCCATCAGGCGGTTTCTTGCTATCCGGCTCAGGCCGATTGCGCATGGTCGACGCGCCTGCGGGGCACTATGACGGGGGCACCGTCGCCGGGGGCGTGCAGTATGTCCACGTCGGTCTGGTAGAGCCGATCGATGAGGGACTTGGTCACCACCTCCCGGGCCGGGCCCATGGCCTGGATGCCGCCGTCCCCCAGGGCAATCAGCTCGTCGCAGTAGCGGGCGGCGGTGGCGAGATCATGGATGACGATGAGCACCGTCTTGCCCTCGGCGGCGACCCTGTGGATGGCCTCCATCACCTCGGTCTGGTGGCCTATGTCCAGGGCGCTGGTGGGCTCGTCCAGCAAGATGAGATCCGCATCCTGGGCCAGCACCATGGCGAGCCACACCCGCTGGGCCTGGCCGCCGGAGAGGGAGCTGGCGCTCTGCTGCCAGATGGCATCGAGCTGCATCCGCTCCCTGGCCCAGCCCACCATGCGGGCGTCCTCCTCGCTCCACTGGGTGAACCAGCCCTGATGGGGATGGCGGCCATACTGCACCAGCTGCTCGACCCGGATGCCGGGCGGCACCAGGGGGCGCTGGGGCAGGTAGGCCAGCTCCCGGGCCAGGGCCTTCATGCCATAGCTCCCCAGGGGCTTGCCCTTGAGCAGTATCTCCCCGGACTGGGGCTGCTCCTGGCCCGCCAGCAGTTTGAGCAGGGTGGACTTGCCGCCCCCGTTGGGGCCGACGATGCCCACCAGCTTGCCCTGGGGGATGGAGAGGGAGATCTCCTTGAAGATGGTCTTGTGCTGATAGCCGAAATGGAGTCGATTCACGGTGAGCGTCATCAGGCGGCCCTCGGTCTGTCTTGGAAATGGATGAATGGCATGGTCAGTCCGCCCGTTGTCTGTCTTTGATCAGGATGAACAGCAGCAGCAGGCCGCCGAGAATGCGGGTCATGATGCCGGTGGCCACCTCATGGGGGCTGGCCAGCACCCGCACCAGGGTGTCGCTGGCGAGCAGCATCAGGGCGCCGCACAGGGCCGCAATCCAGAGCGGCACTATGCGATCCCGGGAGAGCCAGGAGGCGAGTATGGGGGCCGCCATGGCGATGAAGACCACGGGGCCGCCGATGGCGGTGCCAAGGGCCGCGACTATGATGGCCTGGGCCAGCACCCCGAGCTGCACCCGGTTCACGTTCACCCCCAGGGTTCTGGCGGTGACGGGGCCGAGACGCAGCACGCCGAGGGCGCGGGAGAGATAGACGATCCAGGGGCAGATGAGCAGGATCAGTATCCCCACCGGCAGCACCGTGCCGTAGCCCTGGCCGACGAAGTTGCCCATGTTCCAGAGATAAAGGCTGGTGAGGTGCACCAGGGACTGGGTAGACATGGCGAACTGGCCGATGGCGTTCATCAGCTCGGAGACGCCGATGCCGATCACCACGAACAGGTAGCCCTGCTCCCCCGGCTTGTTGCACAGGGCATAGAGCACGGCGGCGGCAAACAGGGCGCCAAAGGGGGCGGCCCACCAGGGCCAGCTGCCGAGGGTCAGGTAGAGGGAGAAGATGATGATGGCAAGGGACGCCCCCTCGTTGACCCCTATCATGTCCGGGGTGGCGAGGCGGTTGCGGACCAGGGTCTGCACCAGGCAGCCGGAGAGGCCCATGGCGGCGCCGGCCACCAGCACGGCGACGATGCGCGGCAACCGGATCTTGAACACTGTCACCTGGTCGAGCCGACTCCCCTCTCCAAGCAGTGTCTGGATCACTCCCGGCATGGTGATCTTGCCTGAGCCCAGGGTCAGGGCCAGCAGGGAGAGCAGGGTGAGGGCGAGCACCAGCGCCAGGGTGACGAGCCAGGCGCGGCGCTCCAGCAGCAGGGTGCGGCGGCCGAGGCGCAGGCGCAGGGTGCCGGTGGGGAGTGAGGTCTCGGGCAGGGAGCCCGTCAGGGTGTCATTCATGGGGTTGTTCATGGGAGGGCACCTTATTTGACGGCCAGCAGGGAGCGGAAGCCGCCGCTGCGCACCACCAGGATGAGCACGGGGGCGCCGATCAGCGCCAGAATGACGCCGTTGGGCAGCTCGAACGGCTGCAGCAGCCAGCGCGCCAGTATGTCGGCACCGAGCAGGAACAGCACCCCGAACAGGGCGGAGAAGCGCACCTGGATGGCGAGGCGCACCGGCTCCACCAGGCGGGCGCAGTAGGCGGCCAGGAAACCGACGAAGCCGATGGGCCCGGCGATGGCGATGGCGCAGGCGGTGAACAGGGTGGCGGCCAGCAGCACGCCGATGCGCACCCGGGTCGGCCGGATGCCGAGGGCCTGGGCCTGGTTGTCCCCCATCTGCATCAGGGTGAGCTGACGGCAGAGCGCCAGGGTCAGCAGCAGGGCGGCCAGCGCGAAGGGGGTGACCGTCAGCACGGTCTCCAGGCTGGAGGCGGCAAGGGATCCCAGGTTCCAGAAGCGGAACTGCTCCAGCACCACCCGGTTGGAGAGCAGCAGGAAGTTGGAGAGGCCGCCGAAGGTGGCGGAGAGGGCAACCCCCACCAGGATGAGCTTGAGGGGGTTGGAGCGCCCCACCATGAGGCCGAGGCCGAGCACGATGAGGTTGCCAAGCAGGGCCCCCATGCCGGACCAGAGCAGGTAACCGTAGGCGGATTCGACGCCAAACCAGGTGAGGCCTATCACCAGGGCGAACACGGCGCCGGCGTTGACCCCGAGCAGGCCGGGCTCGGCCAGGGGATTGCGGGTGGCGCTCTGCAGCATGGAGGCGGCGAGCGCGAGACAGACCCCCACCACCAGGGCCGCCAGGGTGCGGGGCAGGCGCAGGGTATTGACTATCATGGCGAGTTTTTCATCGGCCAGGAAGGCGGGATCGCCCATCAGGAAACCGGCGACCTCGCGGCCACCATAGACACCGGCGCCTGTGGCCAGTGACAGAGAAATCAGCAGTAAGAGGAGCAGCACTCCGAGCCAGAACAGCTGTGCTTGGTATCTGAGCACGCAACAACTCCTTTGATACGGGGCAGTAGAAACGCAAAAAGGGAGCCCCGATCTCGGGGCTCCCGCAGGGAGAGCTTACAGCTTGTAATCGACACCGGCGTAGACGGTGCGTCCTTCGAGGATGAAGTCGGCGTCGGTGGCCACCTCGTCACGCTTGGTGTTGGTGAGGTTGGTGATGCCGAGCTTGAAGTCCAGCGCCGGGGTGACGGTCCAGTTGGTGTTCACGTCCAGGGTCTGGTAGTGCTTGGAGGTGAACGCCTGGGAGTTGCGGGCCGGCACCTTGATCACCTGGCTGCCGACATATTGCCAGGCCAGGTTGGCGCTGACGAGCTCGCTCGCCTGCCAGTCCAGGCCGAGGTTGCCGGTGTGATCCGGGGTCTTGGCCAGATCATCCCCTGTACTCCTGTCCTCGGAGTCCAGCAGGGTGAAGTTGCCGGTCAGCTTGACGTTGTCCAGCACGTCGACCCAGCCGGTCAGCTCCAGACCCTTGATACGGGCCTCCTTGACGTTGAGGTAGGTCATGACGGTCGGACGGTAGCCCGGGCCCCACTGATCGCTCTGGATCAGATCCTCGATCTCGTTGTGGAAGCCGGTCACCCCGGCGCCGAAGCGCGCGGCCTCGTAGGCGGTACCCAGCTCGTAGCTGACGGCGGTTTCCGGCTTCAGGTTCGGGTTGCCGATGACCTGGCAGGCGCCGCGGCAGGCGGTGGTGGAGAAGCCTTCGCTGGACTGGGCCAGGGTCGGGGCCTTGAACGCCTTGCCGGCGCCACCCTTGATCACCCACTCGTCGGTCAGGGTGTAGAGGGCGTAGGCGCGCGGGCTGAACTCGGTGCCATAGGTCTCGTGGTGATCCAGACGACCGGAGAGGGTCAGGGCCAGATCGCCGAAGCCGAACTCGTCTTGCAGGTAGACGGCGCTCTGGGTCGCATCCACGCTGCCATTGGCGATGTTGCGGCTGTGCTCCAGCTCGGTCTTGCGCAGCTCGGCGCCTGAGGTGAGCAGGTGATCACCCAGGTAACCGCTGATCTGACCGTCCACCGTGTTGTTGGTCTGGGTGATGTCGGCGGCGCCGCCATTGAGCTGGGAGTCATCCATCAGATCAATCTGCTCGAAGTAGTAACGAGCGCGGCTGTCGAAGTGCTCCCAACGGCCGTTGTGGGTCAGCCCCAGGCTCAGGCGATCCAGGTTCTGCACGTTGTGGGGGGTGGCCGGTGCGGTCGGGGCGCGGGGCACGTTGTTGAAGTAGCTGTCCATGTCGTTCTGGTTGTAACCCAGATCGAAGTCGATGTCCTGGTTGTCCGCTACCAGCCACTTCAGGCTGGTCAGCACGTTGACCACTTCACGCTTCTCCAGGGCATCGGCGTCCGGGTTGTTGGACTGATCGCTCTTCCAGTTGTCGCGCTGATAGCCTTCCACCACCACGCTGCCCAGCAGCTTGTTGTCGATCAGGGCGCCGGAGACATAGGCGCTGGCCTGGTTGGCATCGCCGCCATCACCCTCGGTGGGCATGCTGTGGGTGTAACCGACGGCAGCCTCTGTCTTCTCCTTGGCCTGGCGCAGGATCACGTTGACCACGCCCCCCAGGGCATCGGCCCCGTACAGGGAAGAGACGGGACCACGGATCACCTCGATGCGCTCGATGGCGGCCATGGGGATGGAGCTTAAGTCGAAGTCGTTGCCGTAGGCGCTGCCCAGGGTCTCGCGGGCGTTGACCCGCTTGCCGTTGATCAGCAGCAGGGTGTAGTCACCCCCCATGCCGCGGATCTTGATCTCGTTGCGGCCGGTGGGGTTGGTGGAGACGATGTTGACACCCGGCACGTGCTTGAGGGCATCGCCGATGTTGTTGACGTTCATCTTGTCCAGATCGGCACGGGTCACTACCGAGACGCTGGCCGGGGCGGACAGCTCGGTGTGCTTGGTCTGGGTGGCGGTGACCACCATGGTCTCGTTGGCCTTGACCGACTCTGCCTGGGCCAGGCCCGGTACGGCCAGCAGGCCGAGGGAGAGCAAAATCGGGTTCAAACGAAATACGCCATGCTGCAACTGCATTGTCAAAACTCCATGAATAAACAGAGGTTATGGGGTAGGGCGCGGTGGGCCCAAATGCTCACTGACTTCCTTGTCTGGCAGTACCAGAGGCAGGATTATTGTTATCTCTTGTCCGCTCCAGTCCCCGGATGAGGAACCAGACGCCGGTGCAGGCCAGCAGGCCGCAGCCGATGTTGATCCAGGCCAGGGTGGAGAAACCGTGCAATGCGCCTCCCTCGTCTGAGACCAGGTATCTGGCGGAGATCAGGCTGCCGAGGCCAGCCGCCACATTGGTGACCGTGCCCTGGAAGGACATGAAGGCGGCGCGCTGATGGGGGGCCGGAATGGCGGCGGTGACCGCGAGGGTGGTGCTGGCGCGGGCCGAGCTCAGGGCCATGAAGAGGGTGAACAGCAGGTAGACGGGCAGGCCGACCGGCAGGGCGAAGCCGAGCAGGGTGACCAGGGCCAGCAGCAGGCTGGTGAGCAAGATGGCGCCCTGGGCGCGGCCCTGGTCTATCCAGCCGCCGCACAGGCGCATGGTGGCCATGCTGGCGAGGCCGCCGCACAGATAGAGGGCGGCGATCTGCTGGCGCGGGAAACCGAGGTTGAACTGGAAGTAGTTCGCAAAGTGCGGGATCAGCAGGAAGTGGCCGAACATCTGCAGACAGAGGATGCACAGGGCTCCCTGACAGAGCGGCGAGCCCAGCAACTGGCGCAGCCCCTGGCCCTGCGGGGCGCGGCTGACCGGCAGCGAAGGCAGCATGCGGGCGCAGAGCAGGGCCAGCAGCAGGCCGCTCGCGCCAAACAGCAGGAAGGGGCTCTGCCAGCCGAGCCACTGGGCCAGCACCAGGGCGACGGGCACCACCAGGATGGCGGCAAGTGAAAACGCCATGCCCACGTAGGCGAGGCGGCGTCCACGCTCGGCCGGTGGCACCAGGTCCAGCACGGCGGCCATCAGGATGGCGGCAAGGGGCCCGGCCACGCAGCCGGACAGGATGAAGAGCAGCAGCAGTTGCTGGCTCTCTTGCACCAGGGCACAGGCCATCAGCAGCAGAAAACGCAAGGTGAGCAGCACCAGCAGGGCGGGTTTGCGATTGACCCGATCGAGCCAGGGGGCGGCAAGGAGTCCCATCAGGGCGGCTCCCAGGGTGGCGCCGCCGCTGAAGTAGCCTGTCTGCTCCGGGGCCATGCCGAGGCTGGTCACCAGATCGGGCCCGAGCGGCATCACCATCATCATGCTGCCCATGGAGAGCATGTTGATCAGCAGGGCCAGATGGATGGCAGCAGGGGAGGAGACGACAGATTCTGGCTTCATCAGAGGCTGACTCGAAAAAATGAGTCCGAATTGTATCCGAGGGATATTGTTGTGACAACAAATGATAACCATTTTTATTTGTATTGAGTGGTCTCTCAATGAGTCTTTGGTTTGGGCTCTAAAGCGAGCCGGAAAAGGACCTTCATGATATCGTCCTGTGCCAGGCAGCTTGCCCCTTGCCATTGCAATCGGGGCGCCATGGCCCATGATCGCAAGGAGTGATGAGAGAGACGTCATGAGAGACGGCAAAAGGGACGGCAAGAGAGAGACGGCAAGAGGGAGACGAGGATGAGAGCTTGGTGTTGGGTGCTCGGGTGTTGCGGACTCTGGGCCTTGCCCCTGCAGGCCGAGGTGAAGGTCATCCCGGTGTTTGAGGCCGAGGGGACGGTGCAGACCCTCAAGGAGCTCTACCCCGAGCTTGGGGTCAGTGCCATGGGCAACCAGCTGGTGCTGAGCGGGACGCCCGCCCAGTTGCAGGAGGCCGAGAGGGTGCTGGATAAGCTCAATCAGCCGCCCCAGAGCCTGCTCATCGAGTGGCGGGTGGCGGGGGCGTCCGGCAGTCGACAGGTGGGAATCGGCGTCGGCAATGACAATGCCAAACGGCGCTGGCTGGTGGAAGGGGGCGCCGAGGATTACCAGCGCACCCAGCAGGACAACTGGCAGGTGCGCGGCCTGTCGGGGCGGCCCGTGCTGCTGCAGATGGGCTCCTATCAGCCGGTCACCTTCTATCGCTGGCAGGGAGGCCGGGTGGTGGCCATGATGCCGCTGATGAACGGTCTCTACGCCACCGCCACCCTGATAGGGGACAGGGTACAGATAGCGCTCAGCAGCGAGCAGGCCAGGCTTGAGCGGGGCGACATCAAGACCGGCCAGAGCGCCACCGAGGTGAGCGGCGCCCCGGGTCAGTGGCTGACGGTGGGGGAGCTCTCCACCAGCCAGGAGGATCAGGGAGCCGCGCTATCCAATCCGTCACGGGTCGGGGTGGCGAGCGGCAGCGAACGCCAGACCCTGCAGATCCGGGTCACCCGTCAATGAGGCGGCCGACGGTGGCCATTAATGGGGTTGATCCCGGGTGTAATCCCGCAACTGGCGGCTCTTGAGCAGATACCAGAGCGCCCAGAGGCTGGCGACCAGCACCAGGGCGGTAGGCCAGCTGAACGACCACGCCTGCAGATTGAGGCTGTGCAGCTGCATCACCAGACCGCTCGCGGTGGAGCAGAGCAGCAGACCCCGGCTGTGGCGCCTGAGTCTGGCGCGAATGCCCTGGGTCTGCTGATAGGTGCCGCCACAGGCGAGCAGCGCCAGCATGGCGGGCACGTCCGTCAGCAGGCCGAGATAGAGGCTCATCTTGTCCGGGTAGAAGAGGGTCAGGATGGCGCTGCCGCTCTCCCGGGTGACGCCGGCCATCAGAAACAGCCAGACCGAGCGGGTCAGCAAGAGGGCGATGGGCCAGAACCAGAGTGGCGGGCGCAGCTGGCCATGATCGTCGTAGCGATGTTCGGGGTAGAGGGTCATAAGGCCCGTTCCGGGGTTGAACTATTGATGCAGGGGATATGGGGCGGGGAGCGGCCCTTTGCAAGGCAGGGCAATGAATCGGGGGGCCATGCCCCCCCCATCTCTGTGCAGCTTGTCTGACGCCGGATGGCGTTACAGCCAGCCCTTGCGCTTGAAGAAGAGGCCGGTGCCGAGCGACGACATCACCATCAGCACCAGCGACATCTGATAGCCGTACTCCCAGGCGAGCTCCGGCATGCGGCCGAAGTTCATGCCGTAGATGCTGGCGATAAGCGTCGGCGGCAGGAAGATCACCGCGGCCACCGAGAAGATCTTGATCACCTTGTTCTGCTCCAGATTGGTCACCCCCATGGAGGCCTCCAGCTGGAAGTTGATCTTGTCGAACAGGAACTGGGTGTGGGGCAAGAGGGACTCCACGTCGTGCAGCATCTCGTCGATCCACTTGTTCTGCTCGCCGGTCATACGCTGGCGCAGGCTGCGTTTGAGGAAGCGCAGGGCACGGCGGGTATCGTGCAGGGAGAGACGGATCTGGCCGTTGGCCTCTTCCTGGGCCATCAGCTCCTTGAGCATGGAGTTGATCTGATCCGGCTCGAAGATCTGATCGGCGGTGTTCTCCAGGGTCTTGTAGCCATCCTCGATGAGATCCGAGAGGTACTCCACCTTGAGGTTCTGCACCTCCAGCAGGATGTCGAGGGCGTTCTCCACCTCCAGCCGGTCCTGACGCATGTAGTGACGCAGCAGGCGCACCAGGCCGATGTCATCCTCGCGAATGCTGATCAGCAGGTTGTTGCGCAGGGTAAAGGAGACGTGGACACCCTTGGTGTCGCGGCCGATGCGCTGGGGGAACAGGGAGTGGATGTGCAGACCATCTGTGTCCCAGTAGAAACGGGCGGACGCCTCTATGTCGTCCAGCTCTTCCTTGTCGGGGACCTCTTCCAGAAACAGGCCCGTCAACCATTCTCGCTCCGCCGTATCCGGCTTGTAGGCATCCAGCCAGACGGTGTTGTCGGGGACTATGTCGTCCGGCCCGAGCGTGACTATGTCCAGCACCTTGTTGTTGAGAATGTAGGCGGTGATCATCTGTCCCCCCTTAAGAAGTCATGGGTAATCAGGGATGGTTGCACAGGTTCATGCGGCCTTAGATCGCACAGAAAGCGATCCCATGAAATAGCATAACGAGGCCGATGGACAACCTGAATGCGGCGAACTATACAGGGGCGGGCCCCGCTTGTCAGGGGCTATTCATCGGGGCTTCAGCCTGTTTGCTCAAAAAAACGGCGAGGTCGGAGCAGCTACTGACATCCCGTTACCGCTTCAAAGAATGCGCTGCTCTGCCTCCCCGGGACTGGGCATCTTTGGCGTTTTCAGACTCAGGTCTGGAGCGCACCGGTCAGATATTGGGGGAGTTCGCCCCCGATCCCCCCTGAGGCGGGGTCCAGACGATGTTCTGGGGCTGCACATCCTTGATGTTGCAGGTCCTTGCACCATCACATATTGGGATAGTTCGGGCCGGATCCTCCCTGAGGTGGGGTCCAGACGATGTTCTGGGGCTGCGCATCCTTGATGTCAGGCCTCAGCCCGAACCGCGCCGGTCACATATTGGGATAGTTCGGCCCCGAGCCTCCCTGGGGCGGGGTCCAGACGATGTTCTGGGGCTGCACATCCTTGATGTTGCAGGTCCTTGCCCATCACATATTGGGATAGTTCGGGCCGGATCCTCCCTGGGGCGGTGTCCAGACGATGTTCTGGCTGGGATCCTTGATGTCACAGGTCTTGCAGTGAATGCAGTTGGCCGCGTTGATCTGCAGCCTTGGCCGGGTATCCCCATCCAGGATCTCGAACACCCCGGCCGGGCAGTAACGCTGGGCGGGTTCGGCCCAGGTGGGCAGGTTGACCGCCACCGGGATGCGCTCGTCCTGGAGCCTCAGGTGGCAGGGCTGATCCTCGTCGTGGCTGGTGTTGGCCAGATACACCGAAGAGAGCTTGTCAAAGCTGAGCCGCCCGTCCGGCTTGGGGTAGTCGATGGGCTGGCAACGGCTGGCCAGACGCAGTTGGCGATAGTCCGGCTCCTTGTCCAGCAGGGTAAAAGGAGAGGCGCGGGGGAACAGCCGCTGCTCCAGCCAGTTGAAGGCGCCGCCTAGCCAGGGGCCGAAACGGTGCAGGGCGGCGCCAAAGTTGCGGGCCGCGATCAACTCCCTGGCCAGCCAGCTCTGTTGCAGCGCATCGCTATACTCGGCGAGATCCCGCCCGCCCTCATCGCCGCCGCGCAGGCTCATGGCGACCGTGGCTGCCGCCAGCATGCCGGACTTCATGGCGGTGTGAATGCCCTTGATGCGGGAGAAATCCAGGGTGCCCGCATCGCAGCCGATGAGCAGGCCGCCGGGAAAGTGCATGCGGGGCAGGGAGTGCCAGCCCCCCTTGGTGATGGCCCGGGCGCCGTAGCTGATGCGCTCCCCCCCCTGCAGGGTCTGGGCGATAAGAGGGTGGTGCTTGAGGCGCTGGAACTCGTCGAACGGACTGAGCCAGGGATTCTGGTAGTTGAGATCGACGATAAGGCCGACCGCCACCTGGTTATCTGCCAGATGATAGAGATAGAAGCCCCCCTGACTCTTGCTGCCCCGCTGCTCCCCGAGCGGCCAGCCGCTGCCGTGCAGCACGCGGCCGGGATGGGACTGACCGGCGGGCACCTGCCACAGCTCCTTGAAGCCGATGGCATAGTGCTGCGGTTGGTGCCGGGGCTGGGCGGTTTTTTCCAGCGTGAACAGGGCGCCAAGCTGCTTGCCGAGGTGGCCGCGGGCCCCTTCGGCGAACAGGGTGTAGCGGCCATAGAGTGCCATGCCGGGCACGTGATCCGCCTTGGGATTGCCCTCTTTGTCGAGACCCAGATCCCCCGTCAGCACTCCTCTTATCCTGTTCTCTTCCACTATGAGCTCGCTCGCCGCGAAGCCGGGGTAGATCTCGACCCCGAGCGCCTCGGCCTCCCGGGCGAGCCAGCGGCAGAGGTTGCCGAGGCTGATGATGTGGCAGCCGTCGTTGTGCATGCGCGGCGGCACCGCCCAGCGGGGCAGTTGCAGGGCGCTGGACGCGCTTTGCAGCAGATGGACCTGGTCATCCGTGACCGGTACGCCGAGGGGGGCCTCTTGCCAGCGCGCCGGCAGCAGCTCCTTGAGGGCGACGGGATCGAGCAGGGCGCCGGAGAGCAGATGGGCGCCCACTTCCGCCCCCTTCTCCAGCAGGCAGACCGAGAGATCCGGGGCCTGCTGCTTCAATGCGATGGCGGCGCTGAGGCCAGCCGGGCCGCCACCGACGATGACGACATCAAATTCCATTGCTTCGCGTTCCATCTTGCCTCTGCGCTCGACTTGGCCTAGGGTAGTGCTGGTAGTTTACGTAAACGTAAACCATTTTGTCAGCATAAAAGTGTGAGAGTGCAAAATGGATTCACTCAACCGATACGAGGGATGACCGCCATGAAGCTGCTGGTCGCTGTCAAACGGGTCGTTGATTTCAACGTCAGGATCCGGGTCAAGAGCGATGGCTCCGATGTGGAGCTCGCCAATGTGAAGATGGGCATCAACCCGTTTTGTGAGATCGCGGTGGAGGAGGGGGTGAGGCTGCGCGAAGCCGGGGTGGCCACCGAGCTGGTGGTGGTGACCTTTGGCCCGGAGGCGGCGGCCGAACAGCTGCGCCATGCCCTGGCGCTGGGGGCGGATCGGGCCCGCCATTATGTGACCGATGAGACGCTCACTCCACTCACCGTGGCCCGGGCCCTGCAACAGGTGTGCGAGCAGGAGCAGCCAGATCTGGTGCTGCTCGGCAAGCAGTCCATCGACTCTGACAACAACCAGGTGGGCCAGATGCTCTCGGCCCTGTGCGACTGGCCGCTCGCCACCTTCGCCTCCGCCGTCAGTCTGGTGGAGGGGGAGCTGCAGGTGACCCGCGAGATAGACGGCGGTCTCGAGACCCTCGGCATGGGGCTGCCTGCCGTGGTGACCGTGGATCTGCGCCTCAACGAACCCCGCTTCGCCTCGCTGCCCAACATCATGAAGGCCAAGCGCAAACCGATTGAGAGCGCCCCCTTTGCGGCCCTGGGGGTCGAGCCCGCAGGTCAGACCCGGTTGCTCGGGGTGATGGCGCCAGCCCCCCGACGCGCCGGTGTCAGGGTGGGCTCGGTGGACGAGCTGCTGGACAAGCTCAAGAACGAAGCCAAGGTGATCCCATGAGCGCATTGAGGGTCAAGGCCTATCCCGCGGGCCGGCTGCTTGCTGCCAGCGGGCGCGTTGGCGAAGGGACAGGAAGATCAACGGACGACATCAAGGTGCTGCCATGAGCGTACTCATCATTGCCGAACATCATCAGGGCCAGCTGGCGGACAGCGCCGCCCGTCTGGTCACGGCGGCTAGCCTGCTCGGCGCCGAGGTCCACCTGCTGCTGCTGGGTCAGGGGCTGGCGGAGGCGGGGGAGCAGGCGGCCTCCTTGCAGGGGGTCAACCGGGTGCTGCTGGCCGAGCACCCCATGCTGGCGGAAGGGCTCAATGACGGGCTCGACCGACTGCTGGCCCCCGTGGTGCGGGACTATCAGCACTGCCTGATGGCGGCGAGCAGTCACGGCAAGGATCTGCTGCCGAGGGTGGCGGCCAGGCTGGGGGTGGAGATGATCTCCGAGGTGACGGGCATAGAGGGGCCGGATACCTTCCTGCGCCCCCTCTATGCGGGCAACGCCATTGCCCGGGTGACGAGCACGGCGCCCGTCAAGGTGCTCGGCATACGGGCATCGGCCTTCCCAGGCGTCGAGAGCGGGGGGGCTGGGGCCAGGGTAGAGCACCTTCCCGTCCCCGAGCTGGCGTGCCGGACCCGGCTCATCGAGCGGCTTGCGGTGCGCTCCGCACGGCCCGAGCTCGGCGCGGCGCGGGTGGTGGTCTCAGGCGGGCGGGCGCTCGGCTCCAAGGCGCAGTTTGCCCTGATAGAAGCCCTGGCCGACAAGCTCGGCGGGGCTGTGGGGGCCTCGCGGGCGGCGGTGGACGCAGGCTTCGTGGCCAACGATCTGCAGGTGGGACAGACCGGCAAGGTGGTGGCGCCCGAGCTCTACATCGCCATCGGCATCTCCGGGGCCATCCAGCATCTGGCGGGGATGAAGGAGTCCAAGGTGATCGTCGCCATCAACAAGGACGCCGAGGCCCCCATCTTCCAGGTGGCGGACTACGGCCTGGTGGGGGATCTCTTCACCCTGCTGCCTGAGCTCACCGCCAAGCTGTAAATGTGCCAAAAGGGGGCGCAGAAAGCCGTCTGTGCTGTCTCGCCCCCGTTTCCATGCATGTTCTCTGCAAGCCCTGGCCCGTTCAGGGCTTTTTCCATGGTGTCGGCGTCGGCCAGGTGAGGCAAAAGGTTGCGCTGGATCCCAAAAAGCCTTTGCCCCCACGGGGGCCTGTCGTGTAAAAACATTCAAGTCATCGATCACACTCATCCATTCACGGAAAGCGTCATGAGCAAACAGATTTACAACTTCTGCGCCGGCCCCGCCATGTTGCCGGTTGAAGTCATGGAGCGCGCCCAGCGCGAATTTTGTAATTTCCAGGGGCTGGGAGCCTCGGTCATGGAGCTGTCCCATCGCGGCAAGCCCTATATGGCGGTCGCCGAGAAGGCCGAAGCGGATCTGCGGGATCTGCTGGCGGTGCCGGACAACTACAAGGTGTTGTTCATGCACGGCGGCGGTCGCGGCCAGTTCTCTGCCGTGCCCATGAACCTGCTGGGCGGCGCCAACAAGAAGGCGGATTACCTGCTGAGCGGCGTCTGGGCCCAGAGCGCCGTGGATGAGGCCCAGAAATACGGGGAGATCCAGACCTTCCAGGGGGTGGCGAAGAACGAGCAGGGGATAAGCCACCTGTTGCCGACCCCGGCGTTTCGCGCCGACGCGGCCTATGTGCACTACTGCCCGAACGAAACCATAGATGGCATCGAGATGTTCGACATCCCGGCCACCGGCGATGTCCCCCTGGTGGCGGATCTCTCCTCCACCATCCTCTCCCGTCCCATCGACGTGAGCCGCTTCGGCATCCTCTACGCCGGTGCCCAGAAGAACATAGGCCCCTCTGGGCTGGCCATCGCCATAGTGCGGGACGACCTGCTGAACCAGGCGAGAACCGACGTGCCCTCGATTTTTGATTACCAGCTCACCGCCAAGAACGACTCCATGTTCAACACCCCCCCCACCTACGCCTGGTATCTGGCCGGTCTGGTGTTCGAGTGGCTCAAGGAGCAGGGCGGGCTGGAGGCGATGGAGGCGCGCAACAAGGCGAAGGCCGATTTCCTCTACGGCTACCTCGACGACTCCAGCTTCTACGGCAACAAGGTGGACGCGGCCTGCCGCTCCCGCATGAACGTGCCCTTCCAGCTGAAAAACGAGGCCCTGGACAAGCAGTTCCTGGCGGAGTCGGAAGCGGCCGGTCTGCTGGCGCTCAAGGGGCACCGCATCGTCGGCGGCATGCGCGCCAGCCTCTACAACGCCATGCCGCTGGAAGGGGTCAAGGCCCTGGTGAGCTTCATGGATGGCTTTGCCAAGCGCCACGGCTGAGGCCTGTTCCCCGATAGCGAGGCGCCGGGGACTCCCCGGCGTCTGTTTTTCCAGAAGATCCTGACCGCCAGCCCGGTTGCCCCGGTTTTGTGCCACAGACGGTCTTGCCGCGCGGGGCGCGGGCTGTTAACGTCCGGTCAGGTGATTTACTTGAGATTGTACAGGAAGTCTATGAATTCGTTGCGTTTGGAACCCATTTCTAGCGTGGCCGGGGTGGTCAATCTGCCTGGCTCCAAAAGTGTCTCTAACCGTGCCCTGCTGCTGGCAGCCCTGGCACGAGGCACTACCCGGCTGACCAACCTGCTCGACAGCGATGACATCCGCCACATGCTGGCGGCGCTGACCCAGCTCGGGGTCAAGTACAAGCTCTCCGCCGACAAGACGGAGTGCACAGTGCATGGCCTGGGTCGCAGCTTTGCGGTATCGGCACCGGTCAACCTCTTCCTCGGCAACGCCGGCACCGCCATGCGCCCGCTCTGTGCGGCGCTCTGTCTGGGCTCCGGTGAGTACATGCTGGGGGGCGAGCCGCGCATGGAGGAGCGTCCCATCGGTCATCTGGTGGATGCCCTGCGCGAAGCGGGTGCCCATATCCAGTACCTGAAAAAAGATGGCTATCCGCCCCTGGTGGTGGATGCCAAGGGGCTGTGGGGCGGTGACGTGCACGTCGACGGCTCCGTCTCCAGCCAGTTCCTGACGGCGTTTTTGATGGCGGCCCCCATGGCGGCGGGCGACACCCGCATCCACATCAAGGGGGAGCTGGTCTCCAAGCCCTACATCGACATCACCCTGCACATCATGAAGCAGTTCGGGGTGGTCATCGAGCACGACGACTACAAGGTGTTCTACATCAAGGGCAACCAGACCTATGTCAGCCCCGGTGACTTCCTGGTGGAAGGGGATGCCTCCAGCGCCTCCTACTTCCTCGCGGCGGGTGCCATCAAGGGCAAGGTGCGGGTCACCGGCATCGGCAAGCACAGCATCCAGGGGGACATCCACTTCGCCGACGTGCTGGAGAAGATGGGCGCCCGCATCACCTGGGGTGACGACTTCATCGAGGCCGAGCAGGCCCCCCTGCACGGCGTCGACATGGACATGAACCACATCCCGGATGCGGCCATGACCATAGCCGTGGCGGCGCTGTTTGCGAAGGGGCCCACCGCCATTCGCAACATTTACAACTGGCGGGTGAAGGAGACGGATCGCCTGCACGCCATGGCGACCGAGCTGCGCAAGCTGGGGGTGGACGTGGAGGAGGGGCACGACTTCATCGCCGTCACCCCGCCGGATCAGCTCAAGCACGCGGCCATCGACACCTACAACGATCACCGCATCGCCATGTGCTTCTCCCTGGTGGCGCTCTCCGATACCGCGGTCACCATCAATGATCCGGGTTGTACCTCCAAGACCTTCCCGGACTACTTCACCAAGCTGGCCAGCATCAGCCAGGCCTGAGTCCGTCGGGCCCGCCTTGTGCGGGCCCGTTCGTTTCTGCCTCCCGTCTTCTCCCCGGTTTGCCAACGCCCTTTAGCAGTATTATCCAAACTTGCAAGGCCCACAGATAAAATTCCTTGCCAAAGAATGTAATTTTCTATTTACACCGTCCCGGTCGCGGGCTAGATTGAAGTTTCTTCATCGCAGTCATTTAGCAGGAAACTTGGTCATGCAGCATCAAACCGACGACGTTCGTATCAGTGAAATCAAAGAGTTATTGCCCCCGGTTGCGGTGCTTGAGAAGTTTCCGGCGACCGAGACCGCCTCGTCCACCGTGTTTGAATCCCGTCAGGCCATCCACAACATCCTGGCCGGTGACGATCAGCGCCTGCTGGTGGTGATAGGTCCCTGCTCCATCCATGATCCGGTGGCCGCCCTGGAATACGGCAAGCGCCTCAAGACCCTGCGCGACGAGCTGAAAGATCAGCTGGAGATCGTGATGCGGGTCTACTTCGAGAAGCCGCGCACCACGGTCGGCTGGAAGGGGCTGATCAACGACCCCTACCTCGACAACAGCTGCCAGATCAATGACGGCCTGCGCCTGGGTCGCAAGCTGTTGCTGGATCTCAACGACATGGGGCTGCCGACCGCCTCCGAGTTCCTCGACATGATCACCCCGCAATACGTGGCGGATCTGATGAGCTGGGGTGCCATCGGTGCCCGTACCACAGAATCCCAGGTGCACCGCGAGCTGGCCTCCGGTCTCTCCTGCCCGGTGGGCTTCAAGAACGGCACCGACGGCACCATCAAGGTGGCCATCGATGCCATCGGCGCCGCCAGCGCCCCGCACCACTTCCTGTCAGTGACCAAGTACGGCCACTCCGCCATCGTCTCGACCGCCGGCAACCCGGATTGTCACATCATATTGCGCGGCGGCCGCGAGCCGAACTACAGCGCCGCCCACGTGGATGAGGTGGTGAAGGGGTTGGACAAGGCGGGTCTGCCGCAGAAGGTGATGATCGACTTCAGCCACGCCAACAGCAGCAAGCAGTTCAAGAACCAGATGCTGGTGGCCGAGGACGTGGCCGGTCAGCTGCGCGCCGGCAGCAAGGCGGTGTTCGGTGTCATGGTGGAGAGCCACCTGGTGGAAGGGCGTCAGGATCTGGTGGAAGGGTGCGAGCTCACCTTCGGCCAGAGCATCACCGATGCCTGCATCGGCTGGGCCGATACCGAGGTGCTGCTGCGCAATCTGGCCGATGCGGTCGCCACCCGCAACGCACTCTGAAGCCGGGGCGGGGATGCCCCGCTCACGGCAATAAAAAAGCGCGACCTCGGTCGCGCTTTTTGTTGGCTCGGGAAGAGGGGGCTTACTTGGCCCGCTCCTGGTGGCCACGCAGGCGGATGTTGATCATCTCCACCACCAGCGAGAAGGCCATGGCGAAGTAGATGTAACCCTTCGGAATGTGCAGATCCAGCCCTTCGGCCATCAGGGCGACCCCGACCAGGATCAGGAAGGAGAGGGCCAGCATCTTGATGGTGGGGTGGGTGTCGACGAAGTCGCCGATGGCCTTGGCGGCAAACATCATGACACCGACGGCGATGACGATGGCCAGCACCATGACAGGCACGTGGTCCGCCATGCCGACGGCTGTGATGACGGAGTCCAGGCTGAAGATGATGTCGAGGATGGCGATCTGCACCAGTGTCGACATGAAACCGGCGGTCTTGCTCACCATGCCGGGCTCCTCGGCGGCACCCTCCAGGCTCTGGTGGATCTCGTGGGTGCTCTTGGCGATGAGGAACAGGCCCCCCACCAGCAGGATCAGGTCCCGGCCGGAGATGGCTTCATTCAGCACGCTGAACAGCGGCTCGGTGAGGCGCATCACCCAGGCGAGGGAGAGCAGCAGCAGGATGCGGGTGCCCATGGCGAGCCCGAGTCCCAGAATGCGCGCCTTCTGGCGCTGGGCTTCCGGCAGGCGCCCCACCAGGATGGAGATGAAGATGATGTTGTCGATGCCCAGCACGATCTCGAGCAGGGTCAGGGTGGCGAGCGCGACCCAGGCGGAGGGGTCAGCAATCCATTCCAGCATGATAGAACCTTGGTTGAACTTTGATTGAGGGGTGAAGTCGCGCATTCTAGCAGGGGGTTATGGCTTGTCCCAGTGGCGGGAAAAGATAAAAATGGCAGCCATCCAACGGGAGGAAAACATGTTTCGATTAGGGCTCATCATCAACCCCATCGCCGGCATCGGCGGGGCCGTCGGTCTCAAGGGCAGCGACGGCATGGTGGCCGAGGCGCTGGCGCGGGGCGCCGTCCCCAAGGCCCGGGAGCGGGCCCGCCAGGCCCTGCTGCCCCTGTGCGAGCTGACCACGCCGTTCGAGCTGCTGACGGTGGCCGGGGAGATGGGGGAGACGCTCGCCGCCGAGCTGCATCTGCCTCATCGCATCGTCTACCAGCCAGCCGGGGCCCAGACCTGCGCCGAGGACACCCGGGCCGCCGCCCTGGCCCTGCGGGAGGCGGGGGTGGATCTGCTGCTGTTCGCCGGTGGTGACGGCACAGCCCGGGACATCTGCGCGGCGGTGGGGGAGTCCTGCCACGTGCTCGGCATCCCGGCGGGGTGCAAGATCCACTCCGGGGTCTACGGGGTGACCCCGGCGGCGAGTGGCCGGGTGGCGGCGCGGATGATAGCGGGTGAGCTCCTGAGTCTGGTGGATGCGGAGGTGATGGACATCGACGAGGAGGCGTTTCGCGCCGGCAAGGTGCGTGCCCGCCACTACGGCCAGCTGCTGGTGCCCGGGGATCTGCGCTACGTCCAGGCGGTCAAGCAGGGGGGACGGGAGTCCGAGGAGCTGGTGCTCGCCGATCTTGCCGCCGGGGTGGTGGAGCAGATGGAGCCCGATACCCTCTACCTGATGGGGTCGGGGAGCACGGTGGCCGCCTGCATGGGGGAGCTCGGTCTCGAAAATACCTTGCTCGGTGTGGATCTGGTGGAAAATGGCCGGCTTATCGGGCAGGATCTCTGCGCCGCCGAGATCCTGACCCGGATCCGCGGCCGTCGCTGCCGCCTGATCATCACCCTGATCGGTGGCCAGGGACATCTGTTCGGGCGCGGAAATCAGCAATTGAGTCCAGACGTGATCCGGGCCGTCGGGCGAGACCATATCCAGGTGCTCGCCACCAAGTCCAAGCTGGCGGCTCTCGAGGGCCGTCCGCTGCTGGTGGATACCGACGATCCGGCACTGAACCGGTCGTTACGTGGTTATCTGCGCATCACCACGGGATACAAGGATCAGGTCATCTACCCGGTGGCCAACCCGGAATAGGACATCAAGGATGCGGCTGGCCTGGCGCCAGAGAGCCGCGATCAACCGGATCGCGGTTCCACTCCCCCGAATTTTTTGCCGGCAATCCCGGAAATGAGGCTGCGTTAAATGACGATTCACGATTTTGAACACAAGTTGTTAGGACTGATCGACGCCATGGTCGCCACGGCCAGCGAGGACGAGCTGTTTGCGGGCGGCTACCTGCGGGGTCATATCTCCCTGGCGGTGGCGCGCGCCGAGCTGGAGGGCAAGACGCTGGTGCGGGACGTAAAGAGCTATGTGCTGCGCAGCCTGAACGAGGCCATCCTGCAGGGGGAGCTCTCCGAGCAGGACGAGGTGCTGGTGCAGGAGATGTGGAAGCGGCTGCAGCAGCAGGCGGAAGCTTGATCCCATTCGCAATTCAAACAGAAGTTTAAGTAATCTGCTTCCCTGAGTGTTATCAAAAGGTTAATAATGAGGCTCGCCTTTTGTTTCAGGGATTAAACTATGGCCTCCACCTCACGCATTGCCACCAAACTGCCGCTCGAGATGCTCTATCACTGGGAGCGGCAGTGTCCCGACCGGATCTATCTTCGCCAGACCATCCACCGCGAATACGTCGACTTCACCTGGGGTGAGGTCGCCGACGAGGCGCGCCGCATGGTGACGGCACTGCGTCATCTGGGGCTGGTGCCGGGGGACAAGGTGGCCCTGCTCTCCAAGAATTGTGCCCAGTGGTTCATCGCCGATCTGGCGATGCAGATGGGGGGCTACGTGAGCGTGCCCATCTACCCGACCGCCAACGTCGACACCATCGAATACGTGCTGCGCCACAGCGAGGCCAAGGCGATCTTCGTCGGCAAGCTGGACGACTGGAAGAGCCAGGAGGCGGGGGTGCCCGCGGATCTGCTGCGCATCGCCCTGCCGTACGACACCATGCCGGCTCCCCACCAGTGGGACGCGCTGCTCGATGCCCATGAGCCCATCCCGGACAGCCCGGTGCAGGCGCCTGACGCCCTGCTGAGCCTGGTCTACACCTCCGGCAGCACCGGCAAGCCCAAGGGCGCCATGCTGAGCGTGGAGCGCTACGCCTGGTCCTGCGAGAAGCTGGTGGAGGCGGTCTCCCTGACGGCGGCGGATCGCGGCTTCTCCTACCTGCCGCTCGCCCACATCACGGAGCGGGTCTACATCTACGGCGGCAGCCTGTTCAGCGGCGCCACCATCGCCTTCCCCGAATCCCTCGACACCTTCATCGAGGACGTCAAGCGCTGCCGTCCCACCGTCTTCATCTCGGTGCCGCGGCTGTGGGCCATGTTCCGCATCAAGATCCACGAGAAGCTGCCCCAGAAAAAGCTGGCGCTGCTGCTCAAGATCCCGCTCATTTCGGGTCTCATCAAGAGCAAGCTGCAGAAGGGGCTGGGGCTGGATCAGGCGCGGGTGCTGGGCTGCGGCTCGGCCCCGGTGGCCCCGGCCCTGCTGGAGTGGTATCACAGCATAGGGCTCGAGATCACCGAGGCCTGGGGCATGACCGAGAACCACGCCTACTCCACCCTCAACTTCCCGTTCCGGGCCGACAAGATAGGCACCGTCGGCAAGGCCGGGCCCGGGGTGACCATCAAGATCTCCGACGAGGGGGAGATCCTCTGCCGCTGCGACGGCATGATGCTGGGCTACTACAAGGATCCCGAGCACAGCCGCGAGGCCATCGATGACGACGGCTGGCTCCACACCGGCGACATGGGCAAGCTGGACCGGGAGGGCTACCTCACCATCACGGGCCGGATGAAGGACGTGTTCAAGACCGCCAAGGGCAAGTACGTGGCCCCGGTGCCCATCGAGGGGCTGCTGGGGCAGGAGCCCATCATAGAGCAGCTGTGCGTCATCGGTTACGGCATGCCGCAGCCGGTCGCCCTGGTGCAACTGGCCGAGAGCGCCATGAAGGGGGACAGGGGAGCGGTCGACGCCCAGCTGGAGGCCGCCCTGACCCGGGTCAACGGCCAGCTCGAGTCCCATGCCCGCCTGCGCGGCATCCTGGTGGTCAAGAGCCCCTGGAATATCGAGAACGGGGTGCTGACCCCCACCATGAAGATCCGCCGTCACCTGCTGGAGCAACAATACGCGGACATCGGGGAACGCTGGTCCGGTGTCCGGACCATCATCTGGGAGTCCTGACAGGGCCGACGAGGGACCTCCCAGGCCCCTCTGGGCATTTGGTAAATCAATGCAAAGCGCCACATCATTAAAAAATCAAATGACAAAGGGGAGCCAGTGGCTCCCCTTTTTGCACTCAACGAACCGGTCTAGACGGCCTGGTACTCCAGCTCCACCAGCCCCAGCGCCTTGAGGGTCGACTGGGCCGAATCCCGCTGGCTGATCTGGCCATCCTTGCTCTCCAGCAGCACGGCGCGGCGCACTGTGGTGAGCGCCTCGCCATTCAGTACCGCGTGGGCGCAGGCCATCTGCATGGGGGGCAGGCTTGGGTTGAAGGCGGCGTTCTCGGCGTAGCGGCCGCAGAAGATACGCCCGTCCTCGAACTGCAGCGCCACCGCGGCATAGCCCTGGCTGTAGGGGGCATAGCTCTGGCGGGCGGCGGCGAGCGCAGCCTGCCACAGGGGGTCGTCGCTCTCGAGCTTGAGCTCGTCGTGAGCCTGGGGGCTCATCAGGGCATCGGTGATCTCCAGATCGGCGGGGCCGAAGGAGTGGGGCAGGAAGGATTGCAGCTCGCTCAAGTCATCCGGCAGGGAGACTTTGAGGGTCTTGGCGGTGCTCAGCTCGTTCATGAACTGGCGGCAGTGACCGCAGGGGGTGTAGTTGACGGTGATTTCACTGATCCCGGTCTCGCCGCCGAGCCAGGCGTTGGAGATGGCGGACTGCTCGGCGTGCACCGAGTGGAACAGCCCCTGGCCCGCAAACTCCATGTTGGCGCCAAAATACCAGGCGCCGCTCAGGCCGCAGGCGATGGCGCCGACGAAGAACCTGGAGATGGGAGCCACCGAGCAGGCGGCCGCCAGCGGCAGCAGGGCCAGGCGCAGGGCCCGATCGTCGAGCCCGGTGGCGGCTTTCAGGGTCGCCACTTGCTCAGGGGTGAAACGGGCCTGGAAATCGTCCCCCAGCATGGGCAGCAGGGCGGCCTGGAGCGGGGCAGAAAGGGTCTCGAATGGCTTGGCAAAGCGGGGATGCATACTGTGTCCTCAAAGGCCAATTGGGGGGCCATTGTAGGGAGCAAGCGCGGCGAAATGTGTGAGCGCGCTCACGCCTTGATGGGCAAAGGGGCGGGGATGGTAAAGGAAACGTTTGTCTTTCGCAATCTGTGCGCTTGCTCGCAGCATCAGGAGAGTGGCTGTGTCCTATGGCTGTGATTGAAGGGCAAGGAGGCCATGGCCGCAGGGGCGACCATGGCGGAGGGGCGCCGGGCTCAGATCAGCCAGTGATAGAGGGCAAACAGCAGGGGGGCGACGGCGGCGGTCAGCACACCGCACACCACCATGGCCAGCGACGAGAAGGCCCCCTGGGTGACCCCCTGCTCGGCGGAGGCTGCGGTGCCGATGGCGTGGGCGCAGGCCCCCATGGCGAGTCCCTGGGCCTCGGGGTCGGTCACCCGCATCAGCCTGAGCAGGGGATAGCCTATCAGGGCCCCCAGTATCCCCACCACCACCACCACGGCGGCGGCGATGGCGGGAATACCGCCGAGGGACTGGCTGACGCTCATGGCGAGCGGCGTGGTGATGGACTTGGTGGCGATGGAGGCGAGCAGCGCCGGATCCGCCCCCATCAGGTGGCCAATGCCTAAGGTGGTGCAGACCGAGATGAGCACAGAGGTGAGGGTGCAGAGGACGATGGGCTTGAGCTTGTCGCGGATCTGGCGGGCCTGCTGGTAGAGGGGCAGCGCCAGCGCCACCACGGCGGGCTCCAGCAGGGCCGTGATGGGGGCGGTGCCACGCTGGTACTGATCCAGCGGCAGATCCAGCCAGAGCAGCAGGCCTATGATGGCGGCGGTGGGGATCAGCACCGGATTGATGACGGGCCAGGGCAGGCGGCGGTAGAGGGCCCGGGTCATGAAATAGAGTGCCAGGGTCAGGGGCAGGGCGAACCAGAACATCATTCTCTGTTCATCCTCTGGTAGAGGTGACCGACGGCGCCCAGGATCAGCACTATGCCGAGCACGACGCAGAGCATGATGAGGCCAAACGACTGGCGCAGGGGCTCGAGCCAGGCCACCAGACCGACGGCGACCGGCACGAACAGGACCCCCATGTGACGCAGCAGCAGGCCGCCCCCCTGCTCGACCCAGGAGAAGCGGATCAGCTGCAGGGAGAGCAGCACGAACAGCAGCAGCATGCCGAGGATGCTGCCGGGGAAGACGAAGGGCAGCAGGGCGGCCAGGGCCTTGCCCGCCAGCAGGCAGGCGATGATGACCAGAAAATCACGGAGGTAGCGCAAGGCGCGTTGCAACAACACGGGGGCCTCATCTTGGCAACTGTGAGCGAGGTCGCAGTTTAACAGGCACGGGGGGCATGGAACAGGGTCAACTGACCCGCAGGGGATACAATGGCCCCGGCATCATCCCCATTCACCAGAAGGAGTTCCCATGTCGTACACCTCTCTCCTGGCCAGGTTGCGCCAGTTGCCCGCCGATCCCGCCCTGCCTCCCCAGCTGCTGCAAACCCGTCAGTGGGACGGCCCCCTGTGCCGGGTGAGGCTGGACAACAGGGGGGACAGCCCCGAGGCCGTGCGCCACTGGCGGCTGTTTGAGGGGGATCTTGGCCTCTCTCCCGACGCAGCCATCTACGGGGAGGGGTTCCAGATGCTGGCCCAGACCGGGGGACGCTGGAACGCCCCCGAGCACCTGGGCCGCTGCCCCGATGCGTCTGTCTATCGCATCACGGACGACGACGGCTACCACACGGTGCACAACCTGCTGCTGGTGGCGCAGGAGGGGGGCTGGCTGCTACTGGCGTTCGCGAGCTGCCAGCGCTTTGGTGGGGAGTTTCGCCTCTACCCGGACGGGCGCCTCGAGATAGTGATGAACGCCGAAGGGCGCACCCTCGCACCCGGCCAGCACTGGCAGAGCGAGGCGCTGATCTGCCTGGAGGGGCCGGACAGGGAGGTCCTGCTGGGGGCGCTGGCGGACTATATCGAGGCCGAGCACCCTTCGCTGGTGAACGAGGTGCCCGCGCGCCCGAATGGCTGGTGCTCCTGGTATCACTACTATGCGGACGTGAGCGCCGCCGACATTCGCGAGAACCTGGCGGTGCGGGCGATGCGTTTCCCGGCCCTGCGCTACGTGCAGATAGACGACGGCTATCAGGCGAAAATGGGGGACTGGCTCACCCCTTCCCCCAAGTTCGAGCAGGGGGTGGCAACCCTGGCCGGGGAGATCCGCGCCGCCGGCTGCGAGCCCGCGCTCTGGGTCGCCCCCTTTATCGCCGAGCCGGGCTCCCGGGTTTTCCAGCAGCACCCCGACTGGTTCGTGAAGGGGGAGGATGGCCTGCCGCTCCCCTCGGAGCGGGTCACCTACGGCGGCTGGCGCTGCACCCCCTGGTATGTGCTGGACGGCACCCATCCCGAGGTGCAGGCCCACCTCGAGCAGGTGTTTCGCACCCTGCGCGAGCAGTGGGGCATCCACTACTTCAAGCTCGATGCGAACTTCTGGGGCGCCATCCACGGCGGGCGCTTCCACGACCCCGCCACCACCCGGGTCGAGGCCTATAGACTCGGCATGGCCGCCATCCTGCGCGGGGCGGGGGAGGGGGCCTTCCTGCTCGGTTGCAACGCCCCCATCTGGCCAAGCCTTGGCCTGGTGCACGGCATGCGGGTGAGCGATGACGTGGAGCGCCAGGGCCGGCGTTTTCGCCAGATAGCGCGGGAAGCCTTCTGCCGCGCCTGGCAAAACGACAGGCTCTGGGCGCTGGATCCCGACTGCGTCTGCCTGCGGGATATCCCGGGCCAGCACGCCAGCCGCGCCGAGTACGACTTCCACCTGGCCGCCCTGGTGGCGAGCGGTGGCATGGTGCTGGCGGGGGACCGATTGCAGGATCTGGACGAGGGGCAGGGGGCGCACCTTAGCAAGCTGCTGGCCCTGTGCGCGGCGCGCACCCCGGCGGCCCGCTTCGATGACATGGGGTTTGGCCGCGCTCGGGTGGCCCTGCCGGGGGGCGGCGAGTTGCTCTGCCTGTTCAACTGGGACGAGCAAGCCACAAAGATGGTGCTGCCGGCGGGGGGCAGGGATTTCTGGGACGACACCCCCCTGGGGGAGACGCTGGAACTGGCGGGGGGACAGGGGGCGGTGATCCGCTACTCCTGAATGCCGCACTCAGCAAAAAGGCTCCCTCGGGAGCCTTTTTATCGGGTGGGGTTGACCCCTAGAAGTGCCACTCCATCCCGATGGCGTAGTTGGCGGAGCCATAGCCCGGGATCTCGTTGCTGGAGGCGAGCGCCTTGAGGGTCAGGCGGGCGCTGAGGGGAATGCCGAGCCCCATGCCGATGGCGACCTCGTCGCTCTGATCCCCCATCATGTCCACCCGCAGGGTGCGGTAGAGGGAGAGATCCTGGCTCATCTGGGCATAGATCTGGGACGACTTGTTGTAGAGCTGGCCGAAGATCTCCATCTGGAAGCCGTTCTGGGGCGTGATGGCCAGGGGAATGCCGGCGAAGCGATAGAGATCCGAGTGGTTGAAATAGCTGTTGGTGATCTGGGGGGTGAAGTCGGTCTGCTGATAGAGGGTATTGAAGTTGCGCTCGATGAGCCGATAGGTCTGCTCCGGCAGACGCAGCAGATAGTCCGGCACTTCGAAACGTACCCCGGCCAGGGTGCTCTGGGGCAGCAAGGCACAGGCGACAAGGGTGAGAGCAGGCAGTACTGAGCGCATAAAACGTGAGATCCCCAACAGTCGAGGCGCGGCATCCATGCCGGCAGCGCATGTAATTATCAAACTATCAGGAGCTTGGCTCCCCTGCTCATTATGTCGCGAGCGCGGGGAGCCGACAGGGTTTTATGTGTGAAACGCCTCACATCTCATAGATCTTCCAGGTAGTGATAGAGACTCTTCAGGATCGCAAAGTTCCGTTCGTTACCCTGATTCTGCTCCGCCAGCGCCTCGAGACGGGGCACATAGTCCGGCAGACGGCGGCTGAAGTAGTCGCTGCAGTGCAGGCGCCAGCGCTTCTGCTCCGCCTCGCTCAGGGTGTGGGGCCAGTTGCGGGCGCGGTAGCGGAACAGCATCTGGGGCAGGCGCGGGTCGCTGAAGGCAAACTCCCGCTCACCCAGCAGCTCCGCCGGGGTGGCGCGCACCAGATCCATGGTGGACTTGTCGCCGTGGCCGAAGAAACCGGCGTAGAGCTGGGTATCGGGATCGCCGTCGTTGCTGCCGGCAAACTCCTGATTGAACACCTCCACCAGTTTTTCCCGCACCTCTGGGTGGGCCCGCAGCAGATCCAGGCTCTTGCGGCACTGCTCCCGGTCGATGCCAAGCTGGTCGGCCCGCTCCGGGGTCAGGGTGGCGGCTGGCGCCAGCACCGGACACTTGTTGATGTGCACCAGCTTCACCGGAATACCCGCCAGATCCCCCAGCTCCTCTTTCCTGGTGTAGAGGCGCTCGCGGATCTCCTCGCTCGTGAGCTCGATGAGGGGGGTGGGGTCACGGGTCAGATCCACCATGATCACCGCGTTCTGGTTGCTGGGGTGCCAGGCGAGCGGCGACACCCAGCTTGCGCACCCCTGCCAGGGGGAGAACATGCCGGAGACGTGCACCAGCGGCTTCATGGTCACCACGTCGATGAGGGCCTTCACCTTGTTCTTGTTGCGCAGGGCAAACAGGTAGTCAAACAGCTTGGGCTGGGCCTTTTTCACCAGCTTGGCCATCTCTATGGTGGCCAGCACGTCCGAGAGCGCATCGTGAGCGTTGGCGTGGGCCACGCCGTTGGCCACCGTCAGCCTCTCCAGCTTGAAGCTCGGTTTGCCCTCGTCGTCCTGGGCCCACTCTATCCCCTCCGGGCGCAGGGCGTAGCAGGCCCGCAGCATGTCGAGGATATCCCAGCGGGAGTTGCCGTTCTGCCAGGCGTAGGCATAGGGGTCATAGAAGTTGCGATACAGGGTGTAGCGGGTCACCTCGTCATCGAAGCGGATGCTGTTGTAGCCCAGCACACAGGTGTTCGGGGTGGCGAACTGCTCGTGGATCTGGCGAATGAAGTCCGCCTCGCACAGCCCATCCTTCATCGCCTTCTGCGGCGTGATGCCGGTGATGAGGCAGGCTTCCGGCTCCGGCAGGTAATCCGCCGGCGGCTTGCAATAGATCACCAGCGGCTCGCCGATGAGGTTGAAATCCGCGTCGGTGCGAATGCCCGCAAACTGCGACGGCCTGTCCCTGGCGGGACTGATGCCGAAGGTCTCGTAGTCGTGGAAATAGAAGGTAGGATTTGTCTGCTGGTTCATTTCGTGGTTCTGAATTGTGTCTATATGCTTGAAAAACAAGTCGTTATACGGAGTGTTATCTCAGATTGTCTCACTTTGTCCGATCTTGATTCAGTCCGTTTCAGACCAGTTTGGTACATATCTGTGTACACGTTAGGACGCGTTAATGTGTCAGTGAAAAATCAGATGACCAGTCACAGGAGAGTCATATGCCACTTACTGATACGAAGCTACGGGCCCTCTATGGTAAGCCCTACTTTGGCAAGACGGAATTGTCAGACCGTGATGGACTGTCAGCTCGGGTCACCGAGCGAGGCACCATCTCGTGGCAATATCGCTATCGCTGGCAAGGAAAAGCAGCGAGACTCAAAATTGGACGCTATCCCGACCTTAAACTCGCTGATGCCAGGGCGTTGATCCCTGCTATCCGTGGTGTACTTGAGCGTAATGAACATCCCAGAGTTTTCTGGGATAAGCTCCACCAGAAGCATGATGTCACACTGAAACAGTGCTGCGAGCATTTTCGTGAGCACCATCTGCCCAAGCTGCGGCCCCGTACGGTCATGCTCTATGAGCATACCATGCAGCGCTATTTCGAACCTCTGTTTATTGGTATTCCGGTTGAACAGATCCCGTTTTCGAGCTGGCTGGAGTGGTTTGATAAGATTGGCAAGAAAAAGCCGAAAAACGCTGGGCATTTATTGCGCAGGTTAAAATCCATTCTTAGTTTTTGTATTCGGCGTAATCTCATTGGCGGTTCCCCGGTGTTGAAATTACGCACCGAAGATGTTGGCTCTCAACCTGAGAGAGGTACTCGTGTGCTGACCATGCGTGAACTCGCTCAGATTTGGATTGCATTCGAACAGAGCAGGGCCAGCCGCGGATTAAAATTGGCTGCCAAACTGGTGATCCTGCTGGGCTGTCGTAGCGGCGAGGCATTGGGGGCGCAGTGGAGTGAGTTTAATCTGGAGGAGCAAATTTGGACGGTTCCCGCTGCTCGTGCCAAAAGCGGGGCGCCAATACGTCGGCCTATTCCTACCCGGGTGATGATGTTGCTGCAAGAAGCGGCGGCGAAATCTCGGCTAAAGGGCGGCCCTGTATGTCGCTCACCTGTGAATCCAAAAATGCCATTAAGTAGTGCATCTCTTATCCAGCTTGCAGAGCGAGTGCGAGAGAAACTGGATCTTCCGTATTGGCGTATGCATGACATGCGTCGTACGCTGAGTACGCGTCTATCGGAGGAACGAGTCATGCCACAGGTAACCGAGAAAATGCTTGGTCACAGGATGGCCGGTGTCATGGCTATTTACAATCTCCATGATTGGATTGATGAGCAACGTGAGGCATATGAGTTATGGGATACAAAAATAATGGAGGCAGTAAAATCCTTGCAGGATATTTAAATATAACTGAACCATAAGATGGTGTGATTCATCATCTAAGATGAGTGTTTTTCCCTTGATATCCAGCTATTTACCGCTGCGGCCGAATAAAAGCCTTTATTGATAGGTGGTGGAAATTTGTCTTCTTTAATCCATCTGTACAGCGTCGATCTGGATATGCCAAGTTTTTTAATAATGTTTTTGTCCTTATTAGTGCTGGTTCGTTGTTGTTCATATAGCCTCCTGTTTTTTAGGAGGTTAAACATGATTGGTATATGTGTCAATTTACCATATTTTTAGACGGCTTGCTTTTATGATATAGAAAAACAAGTCGTCATTTTCATACTGCTAAAATCAATTTAATAATTGTTTTTGTGTATTATAGAAGCAATAAAAAAGGCTATGGAACAATATGGCTTATGGTCATGACATGTAAATTTTAATAACAATTATGGCTCGTTTTAGCTCTCGATAGTTGGGTATAGAGTGTGTTCGTGTTGTTAAGTCAACGGGTGGCTCTATTCATTATTGGTAAAGTTGTAAAAGTGATTGGATAGGTTAGCCCCGAGGGGTAATAAAGTGGGGGTTAAGCAGAGAGTTAATAAAGTCTTTGTGTTTCATGGGATTGTGAATCCGTTCACAAATCATGACGTTTTTTTAAAAACATCATGCCACGCATTGCAAATGGGATTCGTTGGAATATTGTTTGCGGTTTCATATGGTTATACTAGTTCCGGAGAAACTATTGATGTCAAAGCTACTCCTTATGGCTGCAACCTTGGTTGCAAGCAATGCGGTGATGGCCACTACGGTTATTGATGTAAACGTAATGGTTCCTAAATCCATCGTTGATCAAGATGGTGCCGAAAAAGTGTTTAACACTATTCACCAGCGCGTAGCGGCTATGGACGAGTATTACACTAGTCAACGCACCGGCATCGTCAAAAATGGCAATCCTGAGAACCTGCATTTCGAGGTGAAGCAGATCCTCGTTATGAGCGATACCGTCCTGAACCCGACGTGTAAAACAGGCTACTCAGCCGCGGTTGTTCTGCTCAACGAAAAGGTTATCGGTGTTCGTAGCTCATATGGCCCGAACTTCGGCATCATGGCGCCTCCGCTGTGGGACGGTGTATGCACTAACGAGCAGGACATTCAAGACCTGACCTTCGCTGCGCACAGCTCTGGTGCCGATTATGTGGATCACCACCAAGGGCGGCCCAGATGGCAAGTTTGATGGGATGGCTACTTCCGGCGCTGATTTTATGGTGAGTCGTTATGACACCACCCCTGATACCTACGCACATGAAGCATTCCACCTGTTCGGCGCAGAAGATCTTTACAACCGTAAAGGTGCAGAAGGATTCTGCGACCAAGGAGGCATCTGGGCTGGTCGTCTGATGTGTGGTTACGGTGATCTGACCAAGAACAACATGTTCGGTGGCAGTCCTTCTGCCATTGACCAAGGGGATATTTACCCTTACGGTCCAAGCGAGAGGTATTTACTCCAAAACTTCTACAACAACCCTGACAGCCCTGATGCCGCTCGCCTGTTGACGATGCCAGATGGCAACCTCCGCGCTTACTACGGATGGACAAAAGGCACTGGTGCAGGCGTCATGCCGAGTGCAGACGTTGCTGATCGCACTTTCACAATGAAAGTAGACAGCACTACCCTGACTAATGCGAAGCCGTACATCGATGTTACCATCACTGCCTCTGGCACTGATGCTGCCGGTAAGCGTCTCTCTGTAGAGCTGTATAGCGAGTCTGGCAGCGCGGTTGTGGGCCAGCACTACAACGATGGTATCTCGCAACTGGTGCGCTTTGACCCGACTACTGGACAAACTGCACTGGATGCCGCAGGCAACCCGACCTACACAGTGCGCGTGACAGCGCGTGACCTGGCGTTCGTCGGTTCCAAGAGCTTTACCCTCGGCCTGCGTAGCGGTACTGGCGGTAATGTGATTACCCAGCCAATCGTTATCACTGTGCAAGGTGCCAACACTGATGATGGTCGCAACGATGGTGGTGACAACGGTGGCGGTGGTTCGACAGGACCGATCTCATTGCTGACTTTGGTTATCTGCGGGTTGGTTCGCCGGCTTAAAATGAGCCGATAAGCCTTGTACCAATACCTTTCATCAATATGGCAAGGTGGCCAAGCTGCGTTGGCATGGTGAGTCGCCAAAGCTAAGAGATGTTATGAGTGTTGCCGGGAATCATTACGGGTGTCCCCATAATACGAATTCCGATTAAATGTTTTATTACAATCAAGGCTCCCGCCATGTCGGGAGCCTTTTTTATTTCTATCTCTCTTTGCCGGATGTGCGGAGAAGCCGGACATCATGGCGCCAGGGTTAACCTGGTCGCATTTGTAGGTCTGCACTCTTGAGCTTGAAGGTACAGCCTTGCTGGATGAGCTCCTCCCGGTTGGCCAGCACCAGCGGGTAGAGCAGGGGATGTTGTTGGTGTTCACCGTTATAGCTCACTTGCATCCGTTCTAGTGCATAGTGCATCAAAGGGATGCGCTGGCTGATCAGCATCTTGCCATCTGGCATGGCGTAGTCGCTGGCAATGATGGCTTGCTGCCCTTGACTAAGACTTGAATTGGGAACGACTACCGCAGTCACCTGGGTGTTCCACTCCAGATCCTGCTCCCGGCCGTGAGGAGAGGCATCCAGCAGATCCGGTTCGCCCCGAAAACGACTCATCACAAAATCCAGATATTCCCCTTTCTTCTCGCAGTAGGCACGTACGTGCCAGCGGATCCCGTCATAGACCAGAGTGTGAGGCACGATATTGCGGCCGCTCTGCTCCTCTGAACTGAGGGATACGTAATCGACATCGACCCGCAGTTGGCCGCGCGCCGCCTGCACCAGACCCCGCACAATCTTGGGGTCGATATGGCGGTTCGGCACATCCAGGATCTCGATATGGCCGTAGCGCAAATCCATCAGCGGCAGCGTTAACAGGCCCGCTTCATGTTGGCGCTGGTGCTGCTTTTCACGGTGTAGCAGCATCAGGTACTCATCCACTTTTCCCTCACTAAAGCGCGGGACAAAGTGCTCTGTGGGTTTGTATCCCTTCAGGCTTCTGTCATAGACCAGCCCTTCCGGTGAGTAGTGGGTCAGGTAGTGGTTGATATCCCGCGACGCCTGTTGGCGGCCGATATTGAAGGCGGTCATCAAATGATTGGTGGTCAGCCGTCCTTCCCACTGCAAGACGATCTCCAGCAGACGAAAACGCAGGGTTTGATCCCAGGTGAGCTCTTTGGGTGCCATACGTGCTCCAAAATGCGACATGTTTATGTAACCAGTATCGTCATGAGTGTACAGGCTACATATAATGAGTCCATCGAAATGAGCGCCAAAGGAACATGTCATGAACGGGAAGCTGGATAGTGCGTACAGCTATCACGCCGCGTGCCGGATGCAGCAGCGCGGTATTGCTCCCGAGCTGGTAGAGCTGCTGCTGAGCATTGGACGTTCTTCTTATCACCAAGGGTGCGAACTGGTTTATCTCGATCGCAAAGGAGTGGCCATGCTGCAAGCCGAGTACGGATTGCCAGCGGAATGCTGCCAGCGTCTGCGCCGTCACTATCTGGTCCTGCAAAACGGCGAGATTGTCACCGTCGGTCATAAAACTACTCACTTCAAACGCGATCGTCACTGAGGCGCTATGAACTCAAGACTGTTATCGGATCAGGCGGCCATGCCCCTGATCAGGGGGATCTATTGCCTGCTGTCAGCCGAGCGGGCTAAGGAGCTGACCGCTCTGCTTGCCAAAGGCGCGTTTCACCAAGAGGGTGAGACTTCACCGCTGGCGGTGGTGACGGCCTTGGCTATCCATGTCGAGCAACATCGGCTGGATTGCACGTCACAGCTCATCTATCTGGGGCGTGAGCAACTGATGGCCGGTGCTGCCGATTTGCTGGGGGAGGATGTCCGCTTTGAAGAGCAAGATGCGTTTCGTCTGTTGGCGCTGCTACTCGACAAATTACTGCGGGGAGGGCGCGGCAGCCGTCAGGCCAAGCTGGATGGACTTACGCCAAGCGTGATGGAGCAGCGGGCGCTGGCGGCCACATCCCCGAATAGCGGCGCTGTGGTGCGCGGCAGTTGGCGGCGCAAGTCACGCAATCAGCTGGGCCATGCCAGCTGGCTGGATGTAGTGGAGGCAGCCCTCTGGTGCTTCTGGCATGGTGACGATTTGGCAAGCGGCGAAGTGCTACTCGGTGTGCAGCTGGGCAGGGATGAGCGGGTGCGGTTGGTCTATGGTCTGTTAGCCGGGGCTTTCTATCTGTCAGATCGGACGGATTGAAGCCGCGGAGCCATCGCAGCCCGCCATCTTGCGACTGATTAACCAGCCAGCTCAACCACCGGATAACAGGCATCTCCCCACAGGGTATCGGGATGGGTCATCATCAACTCGATGATCACCGGCACCAGTTTGCCGAGCAGGTTGGCACAATCCTTCAGTTGTTTGCGATTGACCGAGCTGTTCCAGGTCGCACCGCCATGAACTAACTGGTTGCGCAAGGTATAGAGGCGGTTAAACACCACGCCCAGCAACTGTGGGGTGTTGCTGCTGGCGAGGGCCTGGTTTGCCATCTTCTTGCCTTGTGCCAGCCGCTCCTTCCACTGGGCTTCGCTTATTTTGCCGCTGTGATAATCCCAGAAGCCTTGCAGTACAAACGGGGTATCCAGCAGTATGCGGATACTGCCAGAGAACTCCTGCCAAACCAGATGCTCGATCTTTTTGTGCTCATCCAGGTCGCACAGTTTCTCCAGAAAGCCTTTGAAGGTCTCCTGTTCAGAGAGGCGACGATCGTCATCGATTTCAGTGGCATAAGCCGCATTGAACGCAATCCAGAGAAAGATAAAGCGGCCATCTTCATCTTCGGCCATTTCAGCACGTTGCAGCCAGCTTAAGGCACGATGAACTCGCAGGTTGAGGTTGCTGGGAGAGTGTTCACGCAGAGTCCGGTGACGAGTTTTCAACTGTTCAAAATTCAACGACGATCTCCTTCTCAAGCAGATGAATTGCCAGCTTTGACAACCATACTCTCTGTCCTGCTGCTTGATCATCAGGTTGGTGAGGAACTGGCTGGAATAGCAATGTGGTGATAGCAGTGGCTACGTGCGGATGACACCCTTCAGCGTTGCAATGGCCAGCTCCACCATGGTGGCCGACGATTGTTCCAGTGGGGCATGGTGGCACTCGGGACAGGCCTCAAACCAGGTGTGGCCACGTACCATAACGTCGCTCTTGGGAACAACCGTCTTGTGCCAGCCACATGTTGGGCAGCGATAAGTAGAAGGGGGTGGTTGTATCGGCATGATATCCCTCAGGCAAGTTCCATTTGGCCTAGAGTAACACGGCTCAAATTATTGCAGTGAGCTCCTTGTTCACACTCTTTAGAGTCAAAGTTGTATCCGCCTGAAAACACGACATGTGCAAAACCCCAGTATCGAAGCTGTGCGGCTGGCCCGGTATAGTCAGCCGAGTTCACGTCAGAGGGGATATGCGATGAGTAACCAACCCGGCTTTTGGTTAGCGACACGCCAGTTGTCACTGGCCGCACTGCTGCTGTGTCTAACGCCGCAAATCGTGTTTGCCGCCGACTGCACCTATCGGGAAGATGCGTTGGGCAATACCCGTTATCAGTGTGACGATGGCAAAGAGGGCACCCTGCGTGAGGATGCGCTTGGCAACATAAAAGACTCGGGTACCGGCATTACTTGGCGCACCGATCCGTTGGGCAACCGCAAGGGCAGCGATGGCACCACCTACCGCAAAGACGCACTGGGCCATGTGCGCGGCAGCAATGCCAAAACCGGCGAACAGGTGACGTGGCGTGAGGATAGTCTCGGTAACCTGCGTGCCTCTGATGGCACCGTCTGCCGAACCAACGCGCTGGGGCAACTCAAATGCCGTGGCGAGAGCACACCGCCAGCCTTGCTTGAAGGCAAATGATGGCTTTTGCAGCAAACGGTCGGCGCATCACCCTCTGATGTGATATCAGGCATGGTTGCAACAGGGCCAAGTGGGTAAACTCGTCGGCAATGTTTGGCACCGCAACCGGTAAGGTTGTGAAGCTCTGCCTCTTTTCGTTTTCCATGCGCGCTTGGCGCAAACTGACTCTTATCGGAATACCTGACTCATGGCTATCAAGAAGAACGAACTCTACTCCTCCCTCTGGGCTGGCTGCGATGAGCTGCGCGGCGGTATGGATGCCTCCCAGTACAAGGACTATGTGCTGACCCTGCTGTTTGTGAAATACGTCTCCGACAAGGCCAAGGGCAACCCGTACGCCATGATCGAGGTACCAGCCGGGGCGAGTTTTGACGACATGGTGGCGCTCAAGGGCAGCAAGGAGATAGGCGAGGGGATCAACACCATCATCAGTGCGCTGGCGACCGCCAACGATCTGCAAGGGGTGATCACCATTGCCGACTTCAACGACGAGGACAAACTCGGCAAGGGCAAGGAGATGATCGACCGCCTCTCCAAGCTGGTGGCCATCTTCGAGGGGCTGGATCTGTCGGCCAACCGTACCGAAGGGGATGATCTGCTGGGTGATGCCTACGAATACCTGATGCGCCACTTCGCCACCGAGTCGGGCAAGTCCAAGGGGCAGTTCTACACCCCGGCCGAGGTGTCTCGTATTCTGGCCAAGGTGATTGGCATCAGCCGTCAGACCCCGCAAGATGCCACCGTCTACGACCCCACCTGTGGTTCTGGCTCCTTGCTGCTCAAGGCCAGCGACGAGGCTGGCCCCAAGGGACTGAGTATTTACGGACAGGAGATGGACAACGCCACCAGTGCGCTGGCGCGGATGAACATGATCCTGCACGACAATCCCACCGCAGCAATCTGGAAGGGTAACACCCTGGCCGCGCCCCAATGGAAGGAGGGCAACAACCAGCTCAAGACCTTCGACTTCGCCGTGGCCAACCCGCCCTTCTCCAACAAGAACTGGACCAGCGGTCTCGATGCCGAACACGACGAGTTCGGCCGCTTTGTCTGGGGCGTGCCGCCAGAGAAAAACGGCGATTACGCCTTCTTGCTGCACATCATCAAGAGCCTGAAGAGCACCGGCAAGGGTGCCGTTATCCTGCCCCATGGTGTGCTGTTTCGCGGCAATGCCGAGGCGCGTATCCGCGAGAACCTGCTGAAGCAAGGCTATATCAAGGGGATCATCGGTCTGCCTGCCAACCTCTTCTACGGCACCGGTATTCCCGCCTGCATCATCGTCATCGACAAAGAGAGCGCCCACACCCGCGCCTTCAATGGATTGGCTGACCATGACCATGAGCAAGGGCTGTTTATGATTGATGCCAGCAAAGGCTTTATTAAAGATGGCAACAAGAACCGGCTGCGCGAGCAGGACATCCACAAGATTGTCGATACCTTCACCCGTGGCCTGATGCTGGAGGGTTACAGCCGCTGGGTACCGCTCAATGAAATCGCCAGCAACGACTACAACCTCAATATCCCGCGCTATATCGATGGTAGCGAAGGGGAAGATCTGCACGATCTGGCCGGTCACCTGCAAGGGGGGATCCCCGAGCGCGATATCGCGGCACTTGGCCCCTACTGGCGGGTATTCCCGACCCTCAAGGCCACCCTGTTTGCCCCGCTGCGACCCGGTTACAGTGAGGCGCGAGTAGCCGCCGCCAAGGTCAAGGGCACCATACTGGCCTGTGAGGAGTTTGCCCGCTTCAAACAGGCGGCGCTGGCTCCGTTTGATAAGTGGTTTAGCGAGTGTCAGTTCGGCGAGTTTGCCAAGGGCGACTCGCCCAAGGCGTTGATTGACGAGGTAAGTGAAGCGCTGCTTGAGCACTACCGCGTGAGCGCCGAGGCGACCGGTGAGCTGCTCGACCCCTACGCCATCTATCAGCTGCTGATGGACTACTGGCAGAACCAACTGCAAGACGATCTTTATGTGCTCTCTCAGGATGGCTGGTCAGCGGGTCGGGTACTGCGCGAGCTGATTGCCGACAAGGGAGAAAAGATCAAAGAGAGCCCGGATCTGGTGATTGGCAAGGCCAAGTACAAGGCGGAGCTGATCCCGCCCGCCTTGCTGGTGGCCCGCTTCTTTGCCAATGAACAAAAAGAGCTCGATACCCTGCAAGCCGCGCTGGATGAGGCCAGTCAGGCTCTGGAGAGCTTTATCGAGGAACAGAGCGGGGAAGAGGGCGGACTGGTCGAAGCGATGAACGACAAGGATAAGGTGACCGCCGCCAGCGTCAAGGCGCGCATCAAGCTCGCCACCGACAAGGAGGAGCTGGCTGTACTCAAGCAGGCGCAGCAGCTGTTCGACGCCGAAACCCGCGCCAAGAAGACCCACAAGGAGGCCAGCGAATCCCTCGATAAAGCGGTGTTTGCCCACTACCCCAAACTGCAGGATGGCGAGATTAAAACCCTGCTGGTGGAAGATAAATGGCAGGCGAGCCTGCGTACGGCGCTGGAAGCCGAGATTGAGCGGGTTACCCAGCAACTGGCGAATCGGGTCAAGGAGTTGGAGGAGCGCTATAGCAGCTCCCTGCCACAACTCACCCAAAACGTCAGCGAGCTGGAGGCAAAGGTGGCAGCCCATCTAAAGGCCATGGGGCTGGAGTGGGCATAATGGCAGATCAGATGATGCAGCATAAAGCAGATGAATTGGCCGCCAAGCAAACTATTCCGGCAGGCTATAAGCAGACCGAGGTGGGAATCATCCCGAATGATTGGGGAGTTAAATGCTTAGGTGAACTAGTTGAAATATCTAGTGGTGAGAGTCCATCTAAGTTCACATTTAATTTATCTGGAATTCCATATTTCAAGGTGGAGCAACTAAATAATGGTTTGGTATATGCTGAATCAACACCTTATTTTATCGATTCTAGAAAGAAAATAACTTCAGGGAGTTTGATTTTTCCAAAAAGAGGTGCGTCAATCTTATTGAATAAGATTCGAGTTCTTAAGTATGATTCATATATGGATACAAACTTAATGACGCTGACTTGTTCGTCAGAGTTGAATGAATTTTATCTTTATAATCAGCTGATTTATAAAGAGCTGAGTTCAGTTGCAGATACGACCTCTATCCCTCAAATTAATAATAAGCATATAGTTCCCTACACAATCCCTTATCCGGACAAAGCCGAACAAATAGCTATAGCTACGGTTCTTTCCGATAGTGATGCACTGATTGTTGGCTTGGAACAGCTGATCGCCAAGAAACAAGCCATCAAGACAGCCGCCATGCAGCAACTGCTGACCGGCCGTACCCGCCTGCCGCAATTCGCCCTACGCTCCGACGGCACCTCAAAAGGTTATAAATCCAGCGAACAGGGGAAAATCCCGGAGGATTGGGAGTCATACTCTGTTAGGGATATAGTTCAGCGAACACAACTCGGTGGAAACTATGAAAATACAGAGACTGCTACAAACTATCCATTAATTAAGATGGGTAATTTAGGTCGAGGCTTTATTAGTTTAGATAAAATTGAGTTTATATCTGGCGTGCCATTATCTAAAGATCGTCTTTTCTTTGGTGATGTTTTATTTAACACGAGAAATACGCTGAACTTGGTGGGTAAAATTGCAGTCTGGAGAAATGAATTTGATGAGGCGTATTTTAATTCAAATATTTTGAGGTTTGACTTTAACAAGGATTTGGTTGCGGATCACTTTTTTATGAATTATGCCATGAATACCAAGGAATTCATAACTCAGCTATCAGGGATCGCTACTGGAACAACAAGTGTCGCGGCAATATATACTAGGGATTTGTTTTCATTGAAAATTGCTATGCCGGGAAAAAAAGAACAAACCGCCATCGCCACCATCCTTTCCGATATGGATAGCGAGCTCACTGCGCTGGAACAGAAGCTGGCCAAGGCCCGTGATGTGAAGCAGGGAATGATGCAGCAGTTGTTGACCGGCCGTATCCGCCTGCCGCTACCGCAGGAGGCGTGATGGAGAACATCAACAATCAGGTGCGGTCGGTACGCCAGTTGCTGGCCATTCCCCAACTGGCCATCCCAAGCTATCAGCGACCTTACCGCTGGGGCGCCAAGAATATCTCGGATCTCTTCACCGATCTGGCGACCCATCAGGACAAGAGCGCCTACCGGCTGGGCTCGGTGGTGTTTCATCAGCACACCGATAGTGAGCAGGGCGAGATGCTTGATATCGTCGATGGTCAGCAACGTACCCTGACCCTGATGTTGACTGTCAAGGCGCTGATCGAGGTGCTGGATGGCGAAACTCGCAGTGGCAAAGAGAAGAGTATCCGGTTTCAACGTCAGGATCTGCGTGAGCAATTGCAGACCTTGCGTGGACCTATCGATGCGTTTATGCAGCGCCAGCGCTTCCCCAGCCGGGATTCGGAGTACAACCTCAGACGCAATTATCTGGAACTGCGTCGGCTGGTGGCCCGCCCTGAATTTGACGAGCAGCAAATCGACTTTCTGCTCAACCGCTGTCAGGTAGTCTGCTTTGTGCTGCAGGATATCTCGGAGGCGTTCCAGTTCTTCGATTCGCAAAATGCCCGGGGACGCGATCTGGCCCCCCACGATTTGCTCAAGGCATTCCACCTGCGCGAGTTTGCCGGTCATGAGGCCAACCTCAAGGCCGAGGCGGTCGCCCATTGGGAGCGCCTGCCAAGCGACGAGCTGGCCAATCTATTCGCCCTCTATCTCTATCGGGTACGCCAGTGGGCCGAAGGGAAGTCGGCTCGCTACTTTGGCAAGGGGGAGGTTGATCTCTTCAAGGGGGTCAACCTCGACCGGGTAGGGCACTTCCCCTACGTGGAGTCGCTGCGCATCGCCCACCACTTTGTCGATGAGTACAACGGCCAGTACCAGCGCAAGATAGACGGCCAGCGGATGACGTTTCCCTTTCATCTCGACCAGATGATCATCAATGGCCGGCGCTTTTTCGAGATGGCCGAGTACTACCAGACGCGGGTCGCCGCCATCGTGGCCGAGGAGTCTGACTCCGGCAAGACGCAATCTGCCACCCTGCTCGGCGAAACGCTGACGCCGATGGCCAGCAAGGTGCTCTCGACCTTGGGCAGCTACGAGCGCCGCCACCGCACCGGGGATCGTTATGTGAGGGCCATGTTCGACTGCTCCCTGATCTTCTATATCGACAAGTTCGGCAGCCAGGGGCTGTCACTGGCCATCGAGAAGTGCTTTATCTGGGCCTATCGCTGCCGCATTCGCCAGCAGGTGGTGCAACTGGCGACCATGGATAACTACGTGCTGGAGCACAATCTGGTCCGTGCCATTCGTGATGCCCGTCTGCCGGGAGACCTGCACGGCTTCCCTTTGCCGAGCATGAGCAGTCGAGAGAACAAGAACAATCGCAACGGCGCCGAAGATGAACTGGTCGGGCTGTTTCGGGAGATGAAATATTATGAGTGATGCAGGCGTTTGCCCCTTTTCCATCCGTGCACTGCTCGAAGACAGCGCCCGCTATCTGGTGCCCATGTACCAGCGCAACTATGCCTGGGGCGAGGGAGAGATCACCCAGCTGTTGCAGGATGTGCTGGATTATCAGCAAAAATTGGTCAGTGGTAAGGGGCCGCAAACCTACTATATCGGTACCCTGGTGGTGTTTGCCCGGGACGATGGCAGTTTCGAGGTAATCGATGGCCAGCAGCGCTTTACTACCCTCTCTCTGCTGGCCAATTGGCTCAAACACTACGCGAAAGATGCAGTGGATTTAAGCTGGTATCGTGCTATCAACCTCGCTTTTGAAAGTCGTCCGATATCGAGCCATACCTTCGAGCGCTTATGGCAGGGGGTGGCACCCCACGACTTGCGGGGAAGTGCCTTCAATGAAGGTCTGGTGAACGGTTTTGAACTGATTGGCAAGGCAATGGCGGATCTTGGTTTGGTGGGGGCTAAACTGACAGCCTTTTGTGACTACCTCTTCACGCATGTGCAGATCTCTCGTATTGAGGTACCCAAAGATACCGATCTTAATCACTTCTTCGAGGCGATGAACAATCGCGGCGAGCAGCTGGAAAAGCATGAAGTGATCAAAGCGCGGCTGATGGAGACGCTAAACCAGATACCCGAGGAAGAGCATCGTCGCCAAAGTATTCATATCCTGACCCGGGTATGGGATGCCTGCGCCAATATGGAACGCTATATCCAGTACGGTTTTACCCCAGAGGAGCGTCATCGCCTGTTCGGTGAGAAAGACTGGGGTCAGTTTGTTCCCCGGGATTTTGCCCATCTACTTGATCTGCTGGCACCCTCTTATTGCCCCCCTTCTGCAGATAAAAGCGATGATGATGTGATTGACGCCAGCCAGGGGCGCACCTTGTTGGCCATTTTGCAGGATGACAATCTCGATGGAGAGCAGAAGGTGGAGGAGGAGAGTGCAGGCTCCGAGCGCTTTAATAGCGTCATCAACTTCTCCAACTTTTTGCTCCATGTGCTGCGACTCGTTAGCCGCGACCCCATGAATACAGAAGGGGTGCCGCTCGATGATAAACAACTGGTCGATCAGTTTGAGCTGCGGGTGATCGGGCAGACTGACCCGGTAGCGGCAGTTCAACGTTTTATCTATGGCCTGGTAAAGAGCAAGTATCTGTTTGATCACTTCATCATCAAACGCGAATTTTACGATCGTAAAGATGGCTGGAGTTTGAAACGACTTCGTGGGTACTCAAAAGGCGATACCCAAAAAATCCATACCGTTGGCTACCTCAATACCTTCGATGAGAACGAAGGCGGGTTTGATGGTGTGAACCGGCGGATCTTGATGTTGCTATCGGCGTTTCATGTGTCGACCCCGACCCAGGTTTACAAACACTGGCTCAATGGTGCTCTGCGATATCTGTTCGACAATTGTCACCCTGAGCAACCGGTGGAGGCTGGGGCTTATCTGTCCTATCTGGAGAGTCAGGCTCGCCGCTTTGTCTTCCAGCGCTTTTTGGCGCCTGGTGAAGGGGCTTCCTATTACCAGATGCTCTTTGGTGATCATGTTTTGTTGCCCCACGCCGAGGTCAACGATCATTGGTGTGAAGCGATTAAATCCAAACTTACCTATGGCCAAATCGCGAACAACTTTGTTTTCAACTTCCTCGACTATCTGCTGTGGGTGCTGTCTCACAATCAAGATAGAAGGCACGATTGGGAGGTGTTTCACCGTTTCGAATTTACGTTTCGAAGTTCAGTGGAGCATTTTGCTCCTCAGCACCCTATTCATAATGCGCACGAGGTTGAGAATGAGTCACTCCATTCGTTTGGCAACCTTTGCCTTATCAGTCACAGCAAGAACTCGCGCCTGAGTAACTTCCAGCCCCAACAGAAGCAGGAGCACTTTGAAGCGAGCCTTGCCAACAACCAGATTGATAGCCTCAAGTTGCTCGCCATGATCCGTTTGATGAAAGAGAAAGGTCGCTGGCAGGAAACCGAGATCGCAGAACACCAGGAGCAGATGCTGGCCGTGCTGGCTACAGAGGCTGCCAAGATGAGGGAACAACCATGAGTACGGTTGGACAACGTGAACGAGCTACCCAGCAGCGAGTCGTCCGTTTTTTTAGCGAGACGCTGGGCTATCGCTATTTGGGTAACTGGCATACCCGCCCCAACAATCGCAATGTCGAACCTGCTCTGCTGACGGACTGGTTGATGGGCCGTGGTGTGGATATTGCGCTCATTCCCCGAGTCCTGCGCCAGCTGGAGCGGGCGGCCAGCCTGGGGGAGGGGCGTCAGCTCTATGATGCCAATAAAGAGGTCTACCGCCTGTTGCGCTATGGCGTGAAGGAGAAGATCGGGGCAGGTGAGCAGAATCAAACCGTCTGGTTGGTGGATTGGGCCAATCCAGAGGCTAACGACTTTGCCATCGCCGAGGAGGTGACGGTCGCTGGGGAGAATACCAAGCGGCCGGATCTGGTGCTCTACGTTAACGGTATTGCGCTAGGGGTGATCGAGCTCAAGCGATCCACCGTCTCTATCGGTGAAGGGATCCGGCAAAACCTCGATAACCAGAAACAGGATTTCATTCGCAACTTTTTCACCACCCAGCAGTTGCTCATGGCAGGCAACGACAGCCAGGGCCTGCGGTACGGCACCATCGAAACCCCTGAGAAATATTATCTGGAGTGGAAAGAGGCCGGCTCTTCGCAGGATGGAAATCCGTTGGATCGCCACCTGGCCCAGCTCTGCGAGAAGGGGCGCTTTCTTGAGTTAATTCACAACTTTATTGTCTTCGATAGTGGGGTTAAGAAAACCTGTCGCCATAACCAGTATTTCGGGATCACGGCAGCCAAGCGGTTTATTGAACGTCATGAGGGCGGGATCATCTGGCATACCCAGGGCAGCGGTAAAAGCCTGACCATGGTGTGGCTGGCCAAGTGGGTCCGAGAGAATGTCGCTGACAGTCGGGTCTTGATCATCACTGACCGTACCGAACTCGATGAGCAGATAGAGAAGGTATTTGCCGGGGTTGAAGAGGAGATCCTGCGTACCAAGAGTGGGGCCGATCTGGTTCGCCGTCTTAACGAGGCACACCCTTGGCTGCTTTGTTCTTTGGTACACAAATTTGGCCGACACACGGAAGAAGAAGATGAGACGGCTGAGCGAGATGACGATGAATTTATCGCCGAGCTCAAAGCCAGCCTGCCGGCTGATTTTGCGGCCAAAGGCAAACTCTTCGTGTTTGTGGATGAGTGCCACCGTACCCAGTCGGGCAAGTTGCATGGGGCCATGAAGAGCATATTGCCCGAGGGACTTTTTATTGGCTTCACCGGCACACCCCTGATGAAGAAGGATAAGAAGAAGTCGGTGGAGGTGTTTGGACCCTTCATTCACACCTACAAGTTTGACGAGGCTGTGAGCGATGGGGTGGTGCTGGACTTGCGTTATGAGGCCCGCGACATTGACCAACGGGTCAAGTCCCAGGCCAAGGTGGATGAATGGTTCGAGGTGAAGACCAAGGCGCTCTCCCGACTTGGTCGCCAGCAGTTAAAAGAGAAGTGGGCTTCGATGCAGAAGCTGCTCTCGAGCCGCTCACGACTTGAGCAGATCGTGGCCGATATCCTGCTCGATTTTGATCGTAAACAGCGCCTGGCGGATGGCCGTGGCAATGCCATGTTGGTGTGCGCCAGCGTTTATCAGGCTTGCAAAAGCTATGAGCTGTTCAGTCAGGCGGGATTTGCAGATAAGTGTGCCATCATCACCAGCTATCAACCCAATGCCAGTAACATCAAAGGACAGACGACCGGTGCGGGGTTGACCGAAAAGCTGGCGAAATACCATATCTATCGCAAGATGCTGGCGAACTTTTTCGGCCAGAGCGAGGATGAGGCCGGCAAGCGGGTGGAGGAGTTTGAGAAAACGGTCAAACAGCGCTTTATCAAGGAGCCTGGTCGGATGCGGCTGCTGATTGTCGTGGACAAGCTGTTGACCGGTTTCGATGCGCCGTCGGCGACCTACCTTTACATCGATAAAAAGATGGCCGATCACAACCTTTTTCAGGCTATCTGTCGGGTCAACCGGCTCGATGGTGCCGATAAGGAGTATGGCTATATCGTCGATTACAAGGACCTGTTTCGCTCTCTTGAGAAGACCGTCAAGGATTATACCGCCGAGGCCTTTGAAGGCTATGACAAGGATGATGTGGCTGGGTTGCTGAAAGATCGCTTGGCACAAGGGAAGCAAGACCTTGACGATGCCCTGGAGGCGGTGCGAACGCTATGCGAACCGGTCAAGGCACCCCGCGAAGAGTTGGATTATCAGCACTACTTCTGCTGTGCTCCGGGGGCAGACGAAGATGAACTGCTCGACAAGGAGGCGCTGCGTCTAACCCTCTATCAATACGTCGCCAAGCTTATCCGTGCGTTCACCGCGCTGGCGGGGGAGATGGAAGAGGCCGGTTATAGCGCGAGCCAGGCCGCCATAATCCGCCGTGAGGTGGAGCACTACAGCAAAGTGCGCGACATGATCAAAGTAGCCAGTAGTGATCACGTCGATATGAAGCAGTTCGAACCGGCAATGCGGCAGATGCTGGATCTCTATATCGATGCAGACCCCAGTGAAACCCTGATGGACTTTGAAGAATTGGGATTGTTGGAGCTGATCATCGAGCGGGGTGCTGAAGGGCTTGAGGGGGCACCCGAGGGGCTGCGTAAAGACCCCGAGGCCATGGCTGAGGCGATTGAAAACAACGTGCGACGGACCATCGTCGACGAGAATCCGGTTAACCCCAAGTACTACGAAAAGATGTCGGTGCTGCTCGATGAGCTGATTGAGCTGCGGCGCTCCCAGGCTATCTCTTACCAGGAATATCTGGAGAAAGTGCGAGAGCTGGCTATGAAGGTGAAACGTCCAGCCAGTGGGGGGGCAGAAACCTATCCTGGAAGTGTCGATACCTCAGCCAAGCGCGCGCTCTATGACAATTTGGGCCGCGATGAAGTGCTGGTGACCAAGATCGATACTGCCGTCAGATATACCAAAAAGGCGGACTGGCTCGGTGATCGCTTCAAAGAGCGGGAGGTTGCCTTTGCTATTGCCGAAGAGATCAAAGAGTACAATGTGACCGTCGCGGATGTGATGACCCTGGTAAAAGCCCAGCCGGAGTACCATTGATGGCGTTGGTTACCTTTGGTGAGCTGACTGTCGAGTTGCAGCGCAAGGGCATCAAAAACCTGCACATCAATGTATTGCCTCCTGATGGACGGGTGCGCGTATCCGCGCCTGCTTCTTTGTCAGATACCGCCATTCGGGTTGCAGTGGTGCGAAGACTGGCCTGGATCCGACAGCAGCAGGCCGCATTTGCCGCACAACCGCGCCAGAGCGAGCGCAAGATGTGTAGCGGAGAGACCCATTATCTTTGGGGACGAGGCTACCGGCTGGATGTGATCCCGACCGATGGTGACCATAGTGTCAAGTTACAGGGGGGCTGGATCCGTATGCGGGTGCCTGCACACTATGACGCAGACCGCCGCGAGGTGTTGCTCCTTGAGTGGTACCGCCAGTTGCTACGCCAGCGCTTGCCAGATCTTATCGCCAAGTGGCAGGAGGCGTTAAAGGTGTCACCTTCCTTTGTGGGTATCAAACGCATGAAGACCATGTGGGGTAGCTGCAAAACAGAAACTGCTCGCATCTGGATCAACCTCGAGTTGGTCAAGAATCCCCCTGAATGCCTGGAGTTTATTGTTGTTCACGAGATGGTGCATCTGTTAGAGCGAAAACATAACCTGCGATTTATCTCCCTGATGGATTTGCACTTGCCAAATTGGAGGGAGCACCGAGAGAAGCTGAACAAAATGCCGCTGGCGTTTAATCGGTGGGGGTATTAAATGTTTCTTTATGATCCATCGCAGTTTATCGAATGGCTTGGTTTTCCTTCACAAGGGGGATTTTTCAGGAAAATATCTACTTCTCCGCGCATAAATAAAGACAAGCTGCATCCTCCATGTGCCAAAACACTAAACAAGTATTTTTTATCATCAGGGGATGAGTGCCACAGTACTCAGTCAGAAAAATTCATCAAAAGATTGAAGGATATCTCAGTAGCTAGGGGGGTTAGTGCTGATTTTTTTGATACGCCATCTGAACCCATACTAATATCGCAATTTGCGATTCGTGTGAAATGGCCAAGCATCTTCAAAGGCCTTCAAATCACAGGTTATTACCCACAAACGTGTGCGCAAGCAGAATGTTTCCTATATGAATTGCAGATTTTATTGGATAGCCTAGATGGTCTTCGTGGGAGAAGTCGAGCCAAGAAAGTTTTAGAGAACGACTGGCTGAGAGCTAGTCTAATGGAGTTGAATGTAGAGTTGCGATTAAATGATAGCGATTATAACATGGGGCCTGAACAAAACAGGGTCCTGTTTAGAACTCTACATTATTTCAATGTATATCTTTTTATTAAGATGCTAGCGGCGTTTGATGCTGATTTTAACCGCCATGTGTCGATGGAACACAAACAATCGATATTTCTTAAAATGATGCCCACATCCCCACTAGATAAGTGGGTGCCTCATAGGTCTGGATTGTTCGAACCTCTTCTGAAACGTTTTGTATCCAAGTCAATAGGCTATCAGGCTTTTGCCAAGTACGCGGGTTGCAATGAAGATTCTATCGCAACCAGTTTACGTCAGTTTTATGCAAGAAAACGAAATCTAAAATTTAAAACGGTTAGAGAATGGTTACGTGGAGCGCTTGAAGAGTTAGCCAAGACAGAATATTTTGATGTCGAGGAAGTTCTTCACTATTGTGAGCCGATGTGGGGCATAGCGGATATATTATCTGGATGGATTCATGTAACTGGTGATCCAGAACTGGATCATGAGGTTGTTACATGTTTTAGCCATTACAATCGATTTTATAATGAAGCTATAGGCAGCAGGGAGCCATAGGCTCCCTGAAAAAGTCATTCATCATCTTCATCATCAGGGCGCTCATCGTAGCCCCGACTCTGCCAGTAGGCATCGTGCTCGGGGTTTAATTGACGCGAGCGGTTATCGTCGTCATCTTTTTTAGACATGTGATTTCCTTACTTTTTAGTTTCCGGTTTTGGCGGGGTGACTGCAGCGGTTTTTTGTGCACGAGCGGTGAAACTGTCTTTACTAACACCACCTCCGTTACTCCGCGCTTCAGCACTATGGATACGAGATACGGCTTCTGTGGTCATTGGTTTTTTGCTGTTGCTCATCATAGATCTCCTTGTCATCTCCAGTGGATGTACTGGATAGCGACAATGTATGAAAAATGAAGCCATCTAACAGGGGGCAAAAAATGGAAATTTCTGTAGGGTATGGTGCAGAGGGGGGGATGTCGAAATGTTGTGGTCGATAAAACTGACCCCGTTTTCAGTCTGTATTCACCAATTATCGGCTGCTTTACTCCTGAGTAGCCAAGTTGAATAGGTCTGTATATTATAATTACCAGAATTAGATATTGATGGAATCGTTGTTTTCATTATATTTCAGATGCAGACTTATTCAATTCCCACTCTGGGCAACAATACGTAATTTATTGGTTTTTTGCCAGCAGCTAAAATTCATAGCCATATCACTTACCTTAATCAAACAATCAAACAATCAAACAATCAAACAATCAAATAATCAAATAATCAAATAATCAAATATATCATCACAGTGTGACACAAAGTGAGATAATATATGTGATCACTCAGCATTCATCTTGTTTAATATGGTTTTCTATATAGGTCGTATTTCATTTTGAAATACAGGGGTGTAAATGAAGGTCAGAATGAAAAGGTATAATTCTTGAGCATCTACAAGATAGCGTCGAAGGCATACATGAAATGCATAATAAGCCACCCTTTGGTTGGGATTCGATTGGGTGCAAAAAGGGCGGCTTGGTTATAATTAATGGTATCCCATTGTACTATCTTGGAACAAGATGCTGAGATGAGTATGGAGGGGTTAGTTATTGCATACCCAGTCGCTTTATCTTCATAATTTGATGGTTTTTCTGAGTTGTCTGTATGGTGAACAGGCTCAGCAAGTCGTTGGGTATAAGTGTCTGCCACCATATGGCAGCGCCAAATGTTCATTGCCATATAGTGGCACGGATTTTTGACATTGAGATAATAGTTTCATTAGCTTAAGGCCTTGTTTTATAAAACGCCATTCTTTAATGATTAGGGTTTGTGTACATGATAAAACCATAACGATTTGCATGAAAAAATCTGGGGAATTTTTCGATAAAAATTGCCATAATATGGCAATAGACCCTTCATATGCCATCAAGCAAGGCTTGGAATTAACCTGTATGAAGAATGGTGTTTTAATGGTGCTAGCTTAGTTTGTGGATGTTACATCGCTACGTAACATCTTGCCCATAATTGGGGACAAGATCTTCTTGTTGATATTTATTGGCTGGGAGTCCGGTTAGACTGTTTTTTCGATGGCCTGTGACAACGGAATATTACTACCTTTGCTTAATGCTAATGATTTTATCAAGTTCGAGTTAAGGTTATATTTTAGGATATGTGCTATAGACCTTAGTAATTGAGAAAGTATCGTTTGGCGTTAAATTTATTTCCCAACGCAGTATTGTGCTTGACGGCCCACGCTTGATTTCTTCGTAGTGTTGTTGCCAAAATCAACCTGTCAGTTATGACTTTCTCTGACCATGTTGACCGCAGCACTCGTGGCTTTCTTGTCGACACTGACCTTGGTACAGATACTGATCTGGCGAACAGAGAGGTCAGCCTCCAACCGCAGTCGCAGCACTTCACGAATTTTACGCATTGCAATCCTCTTGACAGATATAGGCTCTTCCCTTGCAAAAGGGAGAACGTATCAAAGGTTGTTAAATCAATGCGTTAATGATGATTCCGGTGAATGTGAACAGTGATTCCGGGATGTAGAACACTGTTTCCGGAAAGGAGGAGCAAAGTGTTCAGGTTGAACCGGAATTGGTGTTCATGATCGGCCGGAATATGCAGTGGTGTGGCGATATCACCTACATCTGGGCAGGTGGTCACTGGCATTACCTAGCAGCGGTTCTTGACCTGCATAACCGGCGGGTTGTGGGGTGGGCAATGTCAGATAAACCAGATGTCGAGCTGGCCGTGAAAGCACTTGAGATGGCGTATCAGCAACGAGGTTGTCCATCAGGCGTGCTGTTTCACTCTGACCAGGGCAGCCAAGTATGGCCGCCGTGCATTTCGGCAACGACTGTGGCGCTATCGTATGACCCAGAGCGTGAGCCGATGTGGCAACTGTTGGGACAATGCGCCGATGGCGCGGTTGTTCAGGAGCTTGAAGACGGAGTGGCTTCCGGCGACGGGTTACATGAGTCTGCGGGAAGCTAAACGGGATATCAGCCACTACCTGATGGATTACTACAACTGGCAGTGTCCACATCAATACAATGGTGGAATACCGCCAGCACAAGCCGAGACTCGGCCTAACCAAATGTCCGGATTTAGTTGACCACTACATACACAACTCAAAATATAATGGCTCTATCGCGTTAGACGCCATGCGCTTTAGCCCTGTCAGGGAGCTAAATTTTTCCAGATGTCATAGCCGATATATGCCAGCGTTGAGGTAGAAAATAGGGCAAAAATGATGACAACGTAGCGGAATCCCCTCTGACTTGCGGCAATTTGCGCCTCCAGATGGCTCTTTTGCTCGCTCACCGCCTCGGTCAACGCCCGCAGGCTGGTTTGCAGATACTCAATAGCCTGGGTTGGCGGGATCAAATGCTGCGCCAGTGCAGCCTGGACGTCGGTGGACAGCGTTTCAAGGCCGCTTAACACTTCCCGCCGCTCGCTTTCTAGCCGTTCAGCCAACCGCTGGTCACGCTCTCGCGTCGACCGTTGCTCGCAGGCATTGTCGACGCTGGCGTCCTCCAGGGATTGGTTAACCGCCAGCAGTTGCTGCGACAGGGCCTCAGCGCCGTCGATAACCGTTTGCTGATACCGCTGGATTGCATCACTTTGCTGTCCAAGCACCTCTGACAGTTTTTCAAAGACCTCACCGGTCGCGGCTTTCAGCTGGCTATCATAGTGCGCCGATTGTTGGATAAGTGCGGCGCTCATATCCTGTTTTTTTTCTTCGACCTGAGTCGAAATAAACTCCCGCAGCTTGCTTATCGTCCCAGGAATATCGTCATCTTGCAGCTCACGTAACGATCTTTTCAGCGGAGTAATGATTTCTTCGGTGTTTGTGCCTACCGCATTAATGGCGTAAGTGATTTCCTCAACCTTATCTTTGGTGTCCAGAACCTCTTCATGGAGTTTTTTTAATGAACTATCAAGGGGGGTGAGCGGCTCCTTAAGTATTTTTACCATTAACTCGGCGAGCGTTTTTTCTTTGTTTTTTATTTCACTGGTCACGTTCATGTCTTATCCAGAATACTTTTCAGTTAAATTCATTAAATCTTCCCGCTGGTTTTTTAACGCAACGCAGGATAAAATTTGCAATAACGCATCACAATTATCACGCTCCTGAAAAGCCGAATCCAGGTGCGTATTTAATATATTGAGATACTCCTCATCAAGAAAGTGAACAAACTGCTCGCAGCGAGCAAGATCCTCTTGTGATTCAACGGCAATTTTCTTTAACTCGTCTTCGCACGAGGCGACCTGTTGCTCAAGTGATGTCTGCTGCCGCAGGGACTTATTCTGCTCTAACCGCAGCACATCGAGAGTCATCCGTGCTTTGGTGAGTTCGCTTTTGTATTCAGTATGGACGTTCTCTGCGGCAGCCAGCCATCGTGACGTCCACAACCGAATGACTTCTACTTTGGCATTGTCAGCGGCATTGATGACGCTGTTTTTATCAGATGAATAATTCGCCGAACTAAGATAGGTGTCGATCCAATAGTCATTGAGTGTATAGCGAATGGTGCTGAAATTTTCATCAAGAATATCCTGCACAGACTGTCTCGTAGGCTCAACATTCTTGCGGGCCACTTTTTGCCAGTAGATCGTCTTATTTCCCACATCTAACTGGATATTTTTAATTTTAGAGCAGTAGTCGGTGATCATATTGTGTAAAGTCGTACATTTTTCGCTGCTGTAACTTCCCTCCAATTTAAAGTCTGCGGCCTTTTCCGCCGCTTTGTCGATAAGCAGTTGGCTGACAGGTAACGCGTTATCTTTTAATAAAATCTCCGTTTGGTTTATTTTTTGCTGCGTTTGAGTAATAGCGCTTTCCCAAACCGTCAGTTTATCTTTTGTCTCTTGTTGCTGTTTTTTTAGCCCCAATAGTTCTCTTTCGATCGCTGCCGTTTTTTTCTCCTGGATATATTTAACGCTGAGGTGGGTATCTAGGGTGCTTCGCAGCCGTCCGAGTGGGCTGGTCGATGTTGCAATTTGTTCCAACAATTCGCTACGCAAGCGGCTGACCATGGGGGCAACCCGGGCATAAAGGGCAGTATCATTTTCGGCCATACTCAGCCAACTGCAACCAAACTCGAGCGGAAAGTAGAGGTTCCGATCTTTCGCCGCGTCACTCAGGCTGTTAAAGCGTTCAATCTGCTCAATAAGGCGCTGACGTAGCTGCGTGATATCGAAAGCCGGATCGTTGCGAATCAGCGTCTTCACCGACTGGGCTGAGTAGGAATAGGTCGTCACGATGCGAAACCGGTGCGGCATTGCCTGCCAGTCCTCAATACCCGGCAGGGTGATAACCTCCGGCTGCAGGAAGCTCAAATCGTCGCCACGCCCAATCAGCAGGACCAAATCAGCGAAGGGAAGATAGGTCTTCGCCATTTGATTTACATGCTTTTGCTCTTGCATATTGGCGGGATTATCACCAGGCAGATCCAGAATACGCACGCCGGGCGCACCCGAGGTTTGTATCCTGAAAAAACGCCCCGGAATATGCACAATACAGGGGGAATCGACAACCAGTTCCCCCCGTTCCATTTGTTGTCTCAGCTGCGCTAATGCCTGTGCCATCGCGTCGTCAGAGGTAAACCAACGCTTTTTCGATTGCACAGACAATCCCCAGCGAGCGTCCGTTGAACGGCGATACTCCATGGCGGTGGCAGTGGCCGATTTCCCGGCTTCGCGCCCGCCGCGCAGCACCTGCGATAGCGTTGCCATCTGCTGCAGATCGATGCCCATCAGGTCGAGCAGTAAGGTGGTTTTTCCGACCTGTGTCTTACCAAAGATGACCACGTACGGCTCGGCATTGCTTTCCCTGAGCTGTATTCTGTCCTGGACATCAGAACTCAATGTTTTAATCAGCCGATCGTAGGCGCGAAAAGCCCACTCCGACTGCCGTGACTCCAACCGCTGCCAGTAATCGATAATCTTCCCAGACGTCATCTCACTCACCACGGCTGGTGATTAACACTTGCAGACCCGAAGCCGATGAACCCAGCTCAGTGCGCAGGTCGTCGATGAGAGCATTGACATCGGCAATAGCTTTCGCGAGCCGATCTTTGCGCATCAGCATTTCGTCCATGTGATAACGTGCACGTAACGTTTCGCTAATCCGCTTACGCGCCGCGTTCATCGTCTCATCGAACTGATTACGTAAATGCTCAATATGGTGGTCATGAACACTGGCAAGCATGACATGTGCCTGAGTGCTCGCTTTTTTCTCGACGGTGCGCATTCGCGTGACCGCAGCCCCGGTCACGTAGGCCGCCGCCACAACGGCGGTTACCGCAACGGCAGCAGGATGCATCATCACCGGTGCGGGGGGAAGAGGTGAACCCGCCGGGTCAATGGAAGGCTGATCCTGGCCAAAAAGCGCGCCGAGGATATCAGAATCGCCGTCGCTTACCGCGTCAATCGCCAGCACCGCCGCCAGCGACTTTATTGCCGTCTTGCCAAGATCAACCCCTGCGTTGAGGGTTTGAACCCCTTCAGCAGCGATGTTACCTGCGAATGTCTCGCCGTCGTCCTGATCAAGCGTGACGTAGGGCCGCAGGTCTTTACAAATCTCAGGCATGGCGTACACAAGGCGGGTGTACTCCAGCGAAAGCACCGGGATCAATTCCACGCTTTTCCTGAACTGTTTATTCACCACCGTGGTGTTTTGCACATTCGACGTGGGGCCAGGGTTTAGCAACATTTTGATATTGTTTACTTTTTCTTCATTCAATTGTTCGTGCTGCACGGGCTGCCCGGCGCTATTCATATAGCCAAGTGCTACCAGCTTCTCCAGCTTCGGTGGTGCAGGCAAGGTTGGGCGATCGTTGCCGTTTGGTATGGGCTTGAGTTTCGCCGCAGTCAGTTGTTGCAAGCTGTTCACATAGTCGTCGAAGAAATCCGCTGATGCGTCCTGCCATGAATCCTTAACAAGTTGCTGCAATTTGCCTTTTGTTTCACTGGTGGTATCAAATGCATTCAATACCCAGTTGGCAAATCCCTCATGCTCTTTGACCAGCCTGAAGTCCATTTGCTTCTTCGCCTCTTCAAAGGTTTTAGCGATGCACGTTTTCACCTTTTTGGTGTGCTCTTCCCGCAGTTCCTGCGCGGCGCCGTCAAATACTTCCAGGGCTTCGGCTAGCACCTGGCTGCCATCGTCCTGGCCGCCTTTATCACTGTGGTAATACAGACGTGACTGGGTGCGGATCATATTCATGACGCGCGGCAGATCCTTACTGACGATCTCGGTAAGATGGGTTAACTGGAGATAACGGTTGGTTTGTCCGGAAAAGTTAAGGTCGTCAATGGCCCGGCGCAGGTGCGGCATCCATTCTGTTATGTATTCCGGATCGTCGGTGCCGGTTAAAATAATGTTTTTATCTGTATACTCGGCAGCGACATTGAATGTTTCAGCCGCGCTTTTTCTTAATTCAGCTTGCCGTTGAGGATTATGGCAATACGCTTCTGTCTTGGAGATTACAATATAAGGTTTACAATTCTTAAGCTCTTTTTCCAGCATATCTTTGACGATTTCGAGCTGCTGCTGGTTTGCCAGTCGCGTTTCGTCGGTCACGATGATACAGCCGCCTGCCGCGATCATCGCCTGACGCATCAGTTCCTGCCATTCACGATTCTCACGCTCTTGTTTTTCATAGCCAGGCAGCAGTAACCAGGCCTGGTTATTGCGGGTAAAATAACGCTGCGGTACTTTCAATACCGGCAGTAAATCCCCAGCATCAGGATCACAGACCGCGCGCTGAAACTCGTTGACGTCGACGCTGACATCCTCCAGCGTCAAATCAATTCCAGTTTCTACCAGACGGCGGACATAACCCTGCGCCACTTTAGTCTCACGACTCTCGAGGATCAGTACCGGCATTTTCTCGCCGCGTCCTTCATTACTGCGTAACCAGCCGCTACTGTCATGATGTAGGTCATACAGGCTCGCCATCAGCGTCGTTTTACCCGCTCCTTGCGAGCCGCCTATCGCTACAATCCAGGTATCGGCGAGCACCTCAGCAAGCAGCAGTCGTCGCATGACCTCAAGTAATTTTTCATCAAGCTCCTCGCCGTCAAGTGCGGAACATGCCCCACGTAAACGACGCAAAGCATTATTCAGCGCCTTGAGCTGGATTTCAGGTGATTCCATTGTCATTTGTTATCCTCGGCAGGTATTAAAATTTCGAAACCTGATTTTATCAGGCTCTGTCGCGTTAGGCTTGCGAACATCGAGGCAAGTTTCGCGCATCCAGGGGGCGGATTGGAAAACGGAAATTATCCTACGCTAAGCCTGTTTTTTTGAGAAGGCATGAGTCGGCGTGGCAACTGCTGGGATAACACCCTGATGGAGTTGTTGTTCAGAAGCCTGAAGTTAAAGTGGCTCCCGGCAACGGGATACATTAGCCCGCTGGAAGCGAAACGGGATATCAGTGGATTTGACCCCATAGATCCAGACACTTTTTCCCGCTTAGGGTTGTGATACCCGACTGCGCAGAAATTCCCGAGGTGAACGGTATCCCAAGGCGCTGTGCGGGTGGTGTTCGTTATAATGCTCAAACGCGATGGCCAAGTTGCCTACCGCTGTTCGGCTATCTGGTTTCGGCATAATCTCGATATAGTCTCGCTTCATCGTCTTGACGAAGCTCTCCGCTATACCGTTGCTCTGTGGGCTTCTCACCGCAGTCGTTCTGGGCTCCAATCCGATTTCTCGTGCAAACGCGCGGGTCTCATGGGCGCGATACGCCGAGCCATTATCAGTCAGCCACTCCACCGGTGATGCCGGCAACGAATCCCCGAAGCGTCGTTCGACAGACCTCAGCATGACATCTTGCACCGTGTCACTGTCGTACCCCCCGGTACTGGCAGCCCAGTCCAAGGTTTCCCTGTCACAGCAGTCCATAGCGAACGTGACTCGTAGTTTTTCACCATTATCGCAGCGAAACTCGAAGCCATCTGAGCACCAACGTCGATTGCTCTCTTTGACGGCAACACGCCCCTTATGTGCCCGCTGGGTCAATGGTGCAGCCGGTTTTCTTTCCAGCAGCAGGCCATGATCGCGCATGACGCGATATACCCGTTTGGCGTTTACCACAGGCTGTCGTGTTGCCTCTGACTGACGCCGTAACAGCGCCCAGACTCGGCGATAGCCATAGGAGGGAAGCTCAGCCATCGCCTCCATGATCCGGCCAAGTAAGGCTGCATCATCATGCTGGCGATGATGACGACCATCTTGCCAACCTGGTTTTCGATAAACACGAACGGATAGCTGCGCACGCGATACATTAAGGGCCTGGCTCACAGCACTTAATCGTCGTCCCCCGGCAACAAGGGCGAATGCGCAATCCATTTTTTTGCTCGACCATACTCCACGGCTTCTTTGAGGATCTCGTTCTCCATGGTCTTCTTCCCGAGCAGACGCTGGAGCTCTCGGATCTGCTTGATGGCAGCAGCCAACTCGGAGGCTGGAACAACATCCTCACCGGCGGTGATCGCCGTGAGAGACCCTTCCTGGAATTGCTTACGCCATTTGAAAAGCTGGTTGGCGTTGACGTCGTGCAAGCGAGCGACATGAGAGACGGTCATTCCGGGCTCAAAGGTCTGCTGCACGATGGAGATCTTTTCCTGCGGAGTCCGGCGTCGACGGCGCTCAGCCCCTGTTAACACTTCGACCATCTTCTCGTTGCGACTAGTACTGAACATAGTTCCAAGACTACCTCTTAAGTTAAGAGGGGCGAAGTGTCTGGATCTTCAAGGGGCCAATCTAATCAGTTACTACCTGATGGATTACTACAACTGGCGGCGCCCACATCAACACAATGACGGGATGCCGCCAGCCAAAGCTGAAGATCTGCCTAACCAAGTGTCCGGATTTAGTTGACCACTACACACCAACTTCTGCCTGAAAATGTGACATGTGAATTTATACACCCTTAAAAGGATCGAACACCCTCTGTATACTGGTTCCAGTAGACGCTTGTTTGGTTATCGGCAAGTTAAGTTATAGCGACACGTAGTTGTTCGTGAGTGGCACATCAATGATGAAGTTATTTTGCGATTTCTCTGTCTGAGTTTTCAAAAAAGGTAATCGAATGTCTCAAGAGACCATGATGACAGTGACCGATGCTATTCTTGGCTCCGGAAGCTACTTATTGCAGGACATCAAGTCGTTATCTGCACCTGCCTTGGCACAAATCCCATTATTGCTACCTAATCTGCGCTTGATGCGGGTTGAAGAGATCAATGATGAAAAAACCAGTACCTATCGTAATGCATTGGCGAATGTTTATGCGACTCTGGAGTATGAGCAGGGAATTCAGTTTGTTTATCTGCTGGATTGCAGCTTGGACGGTGTCTCACTCTATTTTGGCGTAAGCCAGTTACAGCAGAATGCCGACGGCCATGAGGCGTTAAAGAACTTCAGAGGCGCACTGGAGGGTCAATTACCAGGCATCAATCTATCCAGTCTCGCTAACCACGATAGCCTTATTGAATGTCTACAACAGAGTCGTTACCAAGGGGTCGTGCTCGGTATACCAACGGGACATTCTGAAGAACAAGGCCAGCAAGAAGACGATTTTCAAGGGATAGAACGACTGGTGCGTACGCTGCTGGTCGGCAGCAAGTCTGATACCCAGAATTCGTCTCGTTGGCAGATGGCGGTAGTCACCCAGCCGCTGACCCGCGATATGGCACGTGCCTATCTGGACGGTGCTTATGATCTTGCCAGCGAACTCTCTCTATTGGTTAAAACCAGCGTGCAGGCAGGTAGCAATAATAGTGAGCAGAAAGGGGTGAGTACTAGCGTTGGAACGACGGAGGGCACCAATACGGGGCGCACCGATACCAAAGGTAAAAGTGAAGGTGCATCTGATACGAGAACTTACGGTAAAAATAGCGGTTCAAACTCATCTTCTAGTTCTTCGGGTACCAATAGTAGCAAAGCAGAAGGCAAAAACTGGGGTAGCAATACCAGCGTAGCCGAGTCAAAAGGCAGCAGCTTGTCTTCCTCGCAAAACGAGTCGCACAGCCTGAATTACACTTCAGGTAATAACCTTGGGGTGACGAAAGAGGTCACCGACAAACGCGCTCAGCATCTGTTGGACCATATCGAAAAGTCCTTGATCCCTCGCTTACAAAAAGGGGTGACCAAGGGGTTGTTTGGTTCATCTATCTATGTGGCTGCGGATACCGCCTCAACCTATCGTCGCCTAAAAAACACACTGTGTGCGACCTATCAAGGGGGGGAAATCACAGTCAGTCCGCTAGAGGTGCTTGATCTGAAGGCTGCCAGTGCAGCACAGATACTACAATTGCCGCACTTGGCAGAGGATATCGATCCTAAAGCGGCGCTGTTTCACAGCGTGAATGGAAGCAAATCGACACCATTTGGTAACCTGCTGACCACAGATGAACTGGCGCTGATTGCCGGTTTGCCACATCATGAATTGCCGGGTCTGCGGCGGCGTAAAACGGTGGAATTCATCGTCGACCTGCCTCGTATCAATGCGAGTGACGCCCTCGACCTAGGCGAAGTGATCGACCGGGGGCGTAGACAACGCACCAACCGTGTGAGCCTTAACAAGGCCGATTTTAACAAGCATATCTTTGTCACCGGGGTTACTGGGGCGGGTAAAACCACAACCTGTTTAAACCTGCTGATTGAGTCGGCATTGCCTTTCCTGGTGATCGAGCCCGCCAAGACAGAGTACCGGGCGCTGCATCAATATATGCCGGGCCAGGTTGATTACTACCGCCCGAATGGTGACGAGCACCGTTGCCTGCGGCTCAACCCCTTTGCATTGGTTCATCCGAAACAGAAAATCAAAAGCCATGCCTCTTTTTTGCGCAATGTTTTTGCCGCAGTTTTCCCGATGGAGGCCTCCATGCCCTATCTGGTTGAGCAAGCCATTTTGCGCGCCTATGAGGAGAAAGGGTGGGATCTGTCCGATAACAGCTGTCTGTTGGGAGACAATCCGTTTGATCCCGCCCTGCGTGCCTGGCCGACCATGAGTGACATGATCCGTCAACTCGATACGCTGATCCCGGAACAGGGGATGGGCAAAGAGTTTGAAGAAAAGTATCGCGGTTCGCTGGTGTCACGGCTGACCAGTCTGACCCACGGCGTACTGGGCGATATTCTCGACGTGCCGCAATCCCTCGATTTTGATGCCTTGTTGACCCGTAACGTAGTGGTCGAACTGGAGGAGATTAAAGATGGTGAGGGCAAGGCGCTGATGATGGCTCTGTTGCTCGGGTCCATCAGCGAGGCGATACGCTATCGGCATGGTAAAAATAGCGCCTTCCGCCACCTGACGCTGGTCGAAGAGGCGCACCGTCTATTATCGCGTCCGGAGCCTGGTGACAAGGCTCGCGCCATGGCGGTCGATGCATTCTCCGACCTGTTGGCTGAAGTGCGTAAATATGGTGAAGGCTTGATCATCGCGGATCAGATCCCGGCCAAGCTGGTGCCCGATGTCATCAAGAATACCCACACCAAGATCGTCCATCGCCTGTTTGCCGAAGATGATCGCCGCGCCATGGGGGAGGCGATGATGATGGATGATGATCAACGCGACTATCTGCCCAATCTTGCCACCGGCGAAGCCGTCATTTTCTGCGGCGGTTGGCATGGCCCGACCCACGCGATGATCCGTGCCGACCTAGCCCAGACTGATGGGCGGCCACTATCTGATGAGGATGTAGAAACACTTGCGATTGACCTGCTATGGCGTGAGCGAACCAGATATTACCCAGGTTTGACATGCCTGGGTTGGTTGAACCGTGAGGAAGACAAGGTACTTTTTGCCGACTTTGCGCGATCAACGCGCAAGGCGTTCCAACTGCTGCTCTCTGTGAATCCGAAGGTGATGACAGCTGGGAAACAGATGCCTCTCCAGCAGCAATATAAGGCTAGGGCGTTCAAGCAATGGCTCGAATATTGGCAACCTCTGGCCATCAACCGCCCTGTCACTGACGAACAGTGGGATAAGTGGGGGCAGTGCGCCAAACCGGGTCAACCATTGACCGCCATGATGCTAGCGGTGATGCGAGATGCTAATCCCCTTGTCCGCACCAACGCCAAGATCGAGATGCCTTGGCCTTTCCCCTTCAATGAGATGGCGCTCTGGTGCGCTGCTCTTGATGAGTTGTTTGAACTGCTTGCCAAAAGTAATACGGATGATTTTGTGACCCAGCTGAACAAAACCTCTTCGCGTGACTTGAGCAAGGTGCTTGATGTTCTTCGCTTCTATCAGTAATCAGCCTTAAAAGGAAAATCGTATGGGATTCTTTGGTTTTGTATGTGGTGCTGTGAGTGCGTGTGTCTCTGTGGTCAGTAGCTTGGGAAGTGCGCTCTCCTCGTTTGCCAACGGTATAAGCGCAGTGATTGGTGCTATCAGCAGCGCCTTACCGAAATTGGGTGAGGCTCTTGGTCAGTTTGCCAACGCTTTGCTGAAGGGGCTGGGTATCCTCAAGCCTGATGAAGATATCGAGGAGCAAGGGGAAAGAGCCTTGCAGGCGGCAGAGCAGGGGATCACGGCCGATAAATTCGACGACTTTGATGACTATGTGGCGGCCCTGCGCAGCTTTGAGCTCGATCCGGATAAAGCGGACAAGCGTAGCCGTGCAGAAAAGCTGTCTGCAGGCATCGGCATTGGCACTGTTGCACTTGAGAAAAAGTTTGAGCTGGAACAGGGCTCCCTCAATGGCATCTGGTTATTGCCGCTTGCCAACCCGGAATATTTTACCGCCGCACGGGTGGGGGATCTGGTGAGTGGTGGAAAATTTAGCGGGGATATCCATGCCTATCTGGAGCGTCGTCTCAGCGTGGGTGAGGGGCATCGCTTCGAAACCGCACTGGCAAACTCCGCTGGTATGGGGGAGAAGCAGAGCTTGTTCCAGGCTCTCGATAAAGCCTGTGACAACTGGACAGACATCCAGGCACAGTTGTCCCAGAAACTGGAAAGGTAGGGGGAAACGATGGGATTTTGGTCATCAGTATCATCCTCTATTGGGACAGTATCTGTCTCGCCAAGTCAGGTCGATACACCATCTATCTGCGAAGAAGATGCCTTATTTAGCGACTTCGACGAGACAGTTGCCCGTTTGAAAGCCTTTGATATTGACGCGGGCATCGAACAGGAGGAGGAGAGTAAGCTCTCCTCTTTGCCGACCATTGGAAATAATCAGCATGACGTCAAATAGCTCTCCCCAAACCGGCACCTTGGTGGTGCTGATGTTGCAACACCATTTGGCTGCCTGGCAGGCTGCGCCACAACAGCCAGTGCACGATCTACCTATTGAAGGGGAGATAAATTGGCTGCCAACCAATGCCCGGGCCAGCTGTGTGCCCCAGTCACTCGCCGACCTGGATGAACGGGTCGGGTGCCAACTCCCCCTGCTGCTGGTCTATGATGCAGCCAGCCAGCCAATGCTGGAGGAGGCTTTGCCTCAATCGGTTGCACGGTTCAAAGGGCGTAACTGGCAGATCGTCTCTTATGACAAGTGGCGGGAACGTTTTGCTATAGGCCTACTTGAAACTGCTTTACCACCCCGCGACTGGATTGCCGAGCAGTTGTTGCCCATGTTGCTGGCGGCAGATGATATTAGCGAGCGCGAGCGTCTGCGGGAGGCCACTCGTCATCAGCATGAGTCATTGAGTGAGCAAATGCAGCTGGAGCGGCAGAGCCTGGAGCGAGAGAACGAAATCCTGCGAAGACAGATAGCTGCATTACGAACAGTCGATGCCGAGCGGTTGATCACCTTTCTACCAGCTCTTTTCCCTCGAGTGTTTAGTGTGATCAATGGCCGGGATCTGGCCCTGTTGACCGGGCGCATCGAGCCTTATGCGCTGCCTAACCCTTATCCGGAGCCCAGTGAAGAGAGCCTCTTTGTGCTGCAACGCAAATTCAGGGTGCTTCCCCGTGAACAGCAAGCACAGATTGTCGCGTTTATGGCGGAATTACCGCAGCGGCAACTATTGAAACCTCGTTCAGAGATGCGGGAGCTGGTACTTGTACTTGAGAACGAGGTGCTTAATGGAAGAGGCTAATCGTATGGCTAAACCGGGTTTATCTGGCAAACAACAAAAACGTCTGGATGAGTTAGCCAGAGAGTGGGAGGTTGAATCCAGAGGGATGTCAATTGGTTTTCACACAAGTGATTTGCATTTGTTGCTGCAGCATTTTGCGCCGCTGCAACAACTGATCCGCCAGTTAGCCGCTGGCGGTGAGGGGACAGTGCAAACGAACGTCATACAGCCTGCATCCACCACTTATTGTGATGACGCCTTGACCCTTGCCCAACAGTCTGCATCAGTTCAGCCGGATCAACAGAATGAACTGACGACCCGGCTGAAACAGGAACGTGACCAGCGTGCTCAGCTTGAAAATAAATTGAGTGAGGCCGCCAGCCACCTATTGCAATCGCAGCAGCAATGCCAGCGGCTAGAGCAGGCTCTGCGGCAAGAGCAAGCCTTACGGCATACAGCACAAACCGAGCTAAGCGAGACGGCATCTCGTTTGCAACAATTGGAACAGCAGCAGCGCCATCATGCCGAGCTGGATGCGTTGCGCCAAGCCGGACAATCCCCCGTGGTCAAGTTGCTCTGTCAGGATATCAGTCTGGCCACCGATCTGGGGCTCGATGGCATGGGGGCGGATGGGAGTGCAGATCTGGAGCGTTGTGTCGCCGTGCTCTCGCAGCTCGATACCATCAGGCTGCTCTGGGATCTGCTAAAAGCACGCTGTGAACAGAAGTTGCGCCCTGCAACTGATGGTGAGCTGACGCTGCTTGGGAGTGCCCTGGCATGGCATAACCACAACTGGCGGCAAAAACCCTATCAGCTCTATCAGCCAGCCTTGGCGAGCGGTTTTGACTTTAACAAAGCGCAACGCGCGGTGGGCTCTCCCCCCTCCGGTGAGTCACTGCGCGGGGTCTGGCTACCCGGGATCAGTGATCACGCAGGTCGTTTGCAGAAAAAAGCGCTGGTGATCACCGGCTAATAGCTATGCATTCAACTCATCCAACTAACGTTATGCGATATCCATTACTATGAACAACGATACGACTACCCCGTCTCGGCATCAGCCAGACTTTATTGCGCACTATCAAGATGTGCTTGTCGATTTTACCAACTCACTCGGCCGCCATCGCTTCTGGCATATCTGCCCGCTAAATAGTGAAGAGCCTTGTGGCCTGTTTGATGCCGAAACCGGGCTAAAATATCCGCCCTTGCATCAGCTCAAAGCTTTTATCAAAAGTAATCCCTTTTTGTATGTGCTCGACCATCAGCAGAAACAGTTGGCAACGTTTGAGACGAAACACCGTCTGCTGTGGCACAACGATGGCCAATTATCAATTCGTCACACGTATTCAACCGCTATCGAGAAGATGAAGCAGTATCAAACGCCAGGGCTAAGTGGTTGGATGGTTCCTTCGATTGAGGAGTTCAGAGCCTTCTGGGCACTACCTGGTAACCCGCATAGAACTGGGGTGCGTTTACACGAACAGTATGCTTGGTTTACAAGGGAATATCGTTGTGATATTGACGATTGGACTCTGTCTGATGTTAACAATACTAACGGCGGTTATATCTATGCGCGTAGTAATGAGTGGCAGCAACTATCCATAGCCAAATTGATGGCTGCCATGGTCAGTTCGCAACATCGTTTGATTACTCCGGATACCGAAACCAGCTGGCCGACCGAAGATAATAGTTGGCAGCCATTGAGTCATGAAGCTCTGCTGCGTGAGATCTATGAAGCGGGGCTCTGCCTGAAAGGGGTGGATATCCAAAAACAATTCAGCAATCCCATCAACGAACTGTATCTATTGGATTGGACGCCATGCCGTTTGCCGAAGCTGGAAACACCACGTCTGTCCGATCCCAACAAGGGGCTCTGGGAGCTATGGGGGGCGGATAAGTCAGAGCTCGATACCCTGGGGCTGGTGGCGCACGACCCTGCTCGCGATATCAAACTTCACAATGTGGCCATCGACTTTGGCACCAGCAGCACTGTGGTTGCCTATTGTGACGAACACGGCGCCCGCCAATTATTGCGGATCGGGGTGCGGGACTTTTATCAGGCGCCGCAAGCGAGTCACTACGAGAACCCGACCGTGCTGGAACTCCTCGACTATCAGCAGTTTATCGCTATATGGCAACAGCAGGCCTATCGCCCGGCGCTGGATTGGAGCTGGCTGCGCGCCTCACACGAGGCGAGGGAGAGTTTTAGAAGCAACCCCGGCGACACGCGGGTAATTGCCAGTATCTTGCCACGTATCAAACAGTGGGCGATGCGCTCGGAGAAGGAGCGGCTGCGCCTGACTGACTATCAGGGGTGGGAAATGGTGCTGCCGTCCCTTACCGAACGCAACCCGGTAGGTGGGGAGCCGATGCAGGTCAATGAACAATACCTTTTTGATCCGGTCGAGCTCTATGCCTGGTATCTGGGGATGGCCATCAACTGGCGCGAGCGCGGCCTCTACCTCAAGTACCATATGACCTTCCCGGCCAAGTACGAACGAGCCACCAAAGACAAGATCCTCGCCAGTTTTCGCCGCGGCTTGCAGCGCAGCCTGCCGATCTCGCTGGTCAACCAGACCGAAATCCTGCGCCAATTCGAGGTGCGTGAACTGGCTTCAGAGCCTGCGGCCTATGCCGCGGCCGCGTTGCCCCAGCTCGAGCTGACGCTCGATGATGAGGGGCTCGCCTATGCGGTCTTCGACTTTGGCGGTGGCACCACTGATTTTGACTTTGGTCTTTGGCGCTGGGCCACTGAAGAGGAGGAGGCTGAGGGTTACGAACAGGTGTTTGAGTCGATCCACTCCTCTGGCGATAACTTCTTGGGGGGGGAGAACCTGCTGGAACATCTGGTCTATGACGCTTTCCAATACAATCTGGATGTATGCCGCGAGCACAAGATCCACTTCACTCGCCCCATTGATGGTGAACGCTTTGCCGGGGATGAGGCCTTCGTCCAACCGACCCAGGCGGCACAGACCAATACAGCGATGCTGGCTTCAGCGCTGCGCCCATTTATGGAGGGTGAAGATGGCAAGCTTGAGGGCCAGTTAAAGATGACCTTGCTGGATGTGGATGGTCAACTGAGGCAATGTGAGTTGATTCTTGATAAAGAGGATCTGGACGATTTACTGGAGGATCGCATCGAGGATGGGCTGATAGCCTTTCTGCAAGAGTTGGCGCATGTTGTCGATCAATTTGCTGGTAAAACGGTACATGTATTGCTTGCTGGTAATGGCAGCCGTTCCCGTCATCTTGCCCAACTGCTTGATGCGAATCTGTTGCAAGAGCTGCTGGTTGATGTGTTTGGGGAGACGCCGCCCAAGCTTGAAATTCATCCTCCGCTGGCCATCGATGAAGAGGATCACCATTCACCCACGGCCAAAACCGGGGTTGCACTCGGCTTGCTGCGTCTGTGCCCCGGTGAGGGGGTCAAGCTGATAGACCGGGTTCGTTCATCCTGCAGTGATGAGGCACCCTTTCGCTATTATGTCGGTGGGGTTCGTCGCGGACAGTTTGATGCCAAGCTAACCCCGACCAGTGGCAGGGAAGGTTGGACAATGTTGGGAGTGATGCCCCAGAAGGTGTTCAAGCTATGTTATAGCCAGAGTCCACGGGCAAGGAGCGGGATGGCTGAGGGGGATCCAGAGCTGCTTACTCGGCGCATCGATTTTCCTGCTGCACCACTTGGCGCTAAGATCTTTGTGCGGGCGATCCAGCCTGGCATTATGGAGCTGGCCGTCGCACAGGATGAGTCGGCGTTGAGAAACAACACCATTGCTCATCAAAAAATCGATTTGGATACTGGGTTGATGATGAACTGAATAGGGAGTGAGGTGCCGTGATATCCTGTGGTTCCTCACTCTTGGTTGTTCATGTTATTCACCAGACCCTGACATTTTGGGTTGGATCATCGAGTAAAGGCTCCCGCCATGCCGAGAGCCTTTCTTATTTACATCTCTCTTTGCTGGATCTGGTAGAAGCCGCCCTCTGGTGATTCTGGTATGGGAACAATTCGGCAAGCGGCGAGGTATTGCTTGCCGTATTGCTGGGGCGGGATGAGCGAGTGCGGCTTGTTTATGGTCTGCTGGTGGGTGCTTTCTACATGGGTGAGTTATTAAGATTCGATCGAGGTCGTTTGAATTCTGCAGCAAGTGCTTTAAATATAACAGGAAAATGAACTTCTGCAGTTTATGTCCACGAACTTCTGCATGTGGTGTTTCAAATATGAAACAGCTGGACGGGTCTGGCTTGGCTCTATTACGGCAAAAACGGGTGAAGTTCTGTCGGTTTAGTTGCTCAGTCGAACACCGTTGCTTTTTGTAGCAATGATCCTCAAATTTCACCACGTCCTAATTGTGTACCACTCTCATCAGCGTTAGAGCCATAAACCTTTATAAATCAGGATATTAAAAAATATATATTGCAAAACGTGGAAGTAGAAGGTGGGCTCGCTGCCGGGCTGTGCTGTTTTGCTCATGTTGCTCATGTTGCTCATGTTGCTCATGTTGCTCATGTTGCTCATGTTGCTCATGTTGCTCGAGGTGAGGTGTCCGATGGCGGCGCCATGGCGCCTGGGTGGGCGGTGCCATGCACCGCAGTTGCCAGCATGGTAAACCATAGCGCAGGCAGAGCGAAGCCCGGGCGCCCTGGCTGCCGGTTTATTGAACGCTCAAGGGGGGCGGCTCAGGGGGCTGTGCAGGATTGCGGCTGGATGGGGGATTATCGGGCCGTACCCGGGGGCAGCGGCATCAGGGTGTGGAGGTCGAGCAGGGTGAAGTAGCCGCCTTCGTCGGGATACCAGCCGCCGGTGTCTATGTAGTAGACGTTGCCAAGACGGGCCGGGCGGCCCACCGGGGTGTGGCCCACCACCAGGGCGACGAGATCCTCGACACCGCTCTCGTCCATCCGCTCGATGCGGCGCCTTGACCAGAGGCAGACGTTCTTGATGGCGCGCAGCCTGCCGCCGCTCACCCCCGCATCCAGTTGGTCCAGCAGCCCCTGCCAGGAGGGGAAGGGGCAATCGGCGTGGAGCAGCCCGACCGGGCCGGCCGGGGTGGCCACCTCGATGGCAAGGGGCAGGGTGCGGTAGTGGGCGGCGAACGCCTCCTGCTCGTCCGGGGTCAACTGCTGAAACCAGCCGCCGCCGTTCTGGATCCAGTTCTCCCGATCGCAGCTCTCGTAGCGGCAGACGTAGTCGTCGTGATTGCCGCAGACAGGGTGAAACCAGGGCCTGGCCAGCCACTCGAGCACGGCTGTGCAGTCGGGGCCGCGATCCGTCAGATCCCCCACGGAGAAGAGGCGATCCCGAGCGGAGTCGAATCCCGCCTGGTTGAGGGTCTGTTCCAGCCGCGAAAAGTAGCCGTGGATATCGCCGACGGCAAGATCCCGCCCCAGAGGATTGCGGGAGAAGCGTCTGATCAGCGGGGACGGGTTCATGGCTAGCCTCCTTGCCTGGTCGGTGCGCGACAACGGCGGTTGCGCGATGACCCGTTAATGGCCCATGGATAGCTGCAGCATGGCACGCTTGGCCTCGACCTTGAAGAGGTAAACGCCGGCGTGCCCGGACGCGCCGCCTCACCGGGATAAAAAATGCCAGTCGGTGTCGACTGGCATGGTGTGAGGGCGGTCCGTCGTCGGGATCAGAGCAGATCTTCGAGCTGGTACTTCTTGAGCAGGGTGTCGAAGGTGCCGTCGGCCTTGACGCTCTCGATGGCGGCATCGAAGCGGGCCTTGAGCTTGTCATCGTTCTTGCGCAGGGCCACCGCCACTCCTTCTCCCAGGATCTTGTCCTGGGTGCCGTTGAACTGGGGACCGACGAAGGCGAACTGCTTGCCCATCTCCTTGTCGAGGAAGCCCACCTTCAACTGCACCATGTTGCCGAAGGTGTAGTCGGCGCGGCTGGACTGCAGATCCAGCATGGGGGACTGGGCGTTGACGTAGCGCTTGATCTTGGCCACCTCGCCGTAGCGGGCGGTGATGAAGTTGTCCTGGGGGGTGCCCTCCTGCACCGCGATCACCTTGCCCTTGAAGTGCTCAGGGGTGTCGGCAAAGTCGCCCGCCTTGTCGCTGCGCCCCACGAAGCGGTTCTGCATCATGTAGTAGACCTGGCTGAAGGCGACCTTCTGGCGCCGCTCGTCGGTGATGTTCATGGAGGACATGATGGCGTCGTACTTGCGCACCTGCAGACCGGGCAGCAGGGCATCCCAGGGCTGGTTGATCACCTCGCACTCGGTCTTCATGGCCGCGCACAGGGCGTAGGCGAGATCGACCTCGAAGCCGCCGAGCTTGCCGCTGCTGTCGACCATCTCGAACGGGGGATAGGTGGCGTCGGTGGCGATCACCAGGGGTTTGGCGGCGGCCTGGCCGGTGGTGGCCAGGGCCACCAGCATCATCAGTGTGTTGAGTTTCATGGTCAGTCCCTTGAAGTGTGGTGTCATTCCTAGCGTGCTAAAGGGTGCCGGCCTCAAGGGCCGACGGCTATCTTGCGATGGGCGAGGGCCGGCAGCTGGCTGCGCACCCTGCGCTGGGCTGCCAGATCCAGGGTGGCGATGGCCAGTCCCTGACCCTCCTCTACCTGGGCCAGCACCCGGCCCCAGGGATCGATGATCATGCTGTGGCCGAAGGTGCGCCGCCCGCCGGGGTGCTCACCACCCTGGGCGCTGGCCAGCACGAAGGCCAGGTTCTCCACCGCCCGGGCCCGCAGCAGCAGCTCCCAGTGCGCGAGCCCCGTGGTGTGGGTGAAGGCGGCGGGCAGGGCGATGAAGTCGGGGGCAGGCCCCAGGCGAAACAGCTCCGGGAAGCGCAGGTCGTAGCAGATCCCAAAGCGCAGCATGCCCCAGGGCAGGGGATGGCTCACCACCTCCCGGCCCGGGCTCATGGTCGCGGCCTCGTCATACTGCTCCTGCCCTGTGCAAAAGCCAAACAGGTGCAGCTTGTCGTAGCGGCTCGCGAGCGCCCCTTGCGGGTCGATGAGCAGGCTGCTGTTGTGCATCTTGCCGGGCTCGTCGCTTTCAAGGGGCAGGGTGCCCGCCAGCAGCCAGACTCCGAGCTCCCGGGCCAGCTTCCGGGCCCAGGCCAGCAGGGGGTGACTGCTCACGGGGGCGGCCAGGGCCACCCGCGCCCGCTCGTCAACCGGCATCAGGTAGAAGTATTCGGGCAGCAGGGCCAGCTCGGCCCCCTCGGCCGCAGCCTGGCGCAGCAGGGCCTCGGCCTGGGCCAGGTTGTGGTCGAGATCATCCCCGGAGACCATCTGGATAACGGCAACGCGCACTGAATCCATGGTGCCTCCTAGACGCCGCACAGGCGCTCGGCGCCCGCCAGCAGGGTGTCGTCATCCTTGGAGAAGGAGAGACGGATGACCCGCTGATCCGTGCCGTCGTGATAGAAGGCGGAGACCGGAATGGTGGCGACCCCGTGATCGCGGATGAGCCGCTGCACGAAGAGGCTGTCCGGCTCGTCGCTGATGCGCTCGTAGCTCGCCAGCATGAAGAAGCTGCCCGCCGAGGGGAGCAGGGTCAGGCGCGAATCCGCCAGGGCCGAGGTCAGCAGGTCGCGCTTGCGCTGGTAGAAGGCCGCCAGCCCCTGATAGTGGGCCGGTTGCTGCAACAGGTGGGCGAAGCCGTACTGCATGGGGGTGTCGGCGGCGAACATGGCGAACTGGTGCACCTTGCGGATCTCCTCCATCAGGGGGCGGGGGGCCACGCAGTAACCCACCCGCCAGCCGGTGACGTGGAAGGTCTTGCCGAAGGAGAAGACGGCGACGGAGCGCTCCACCAGCTCCGGATAGCGAATGACGCTCTGGTGCAGGGCGCCGTCGAATACCACGTGCTCGTACACCTCGTCCGAGAGAATGAGAATGTCGGTGCCGCGCACCAGGCGGGCGAGGCGCTCCTGATCCCCCGCCTGCCAGACGGTACCGGTGGGGTTGTGGGGGGTGTTGAGCACTATCATGCGGGTGCGCGGGGTGATGCGGGCGGCCACCTCCTCCCAGGGGATGGCAAAGTCCGGCGCCTTGAGGGCGATCACCACAGGGGTGGCCCCCTGCAGCTGGATCATGGGGCGGTAGCTGTCGAACGCCGGCTCGAACATGATCACCTCGTCGCCGGGGTGGACCAGGGCGGTGATGGCGCAGAACAGGGCCTCGCTGGCGCTGGCGGTGATGGTGACCTCCTCGCCAGCGTCATAGTGGTGGCCGTAGCTGGTTGCTATCTTGGCCGCCAGCTGCTCGCGCAGGGCGGGCAGCCCCGTCATGGGGGCATACTGGTTCTCCCCCGCCAGCATGGCCTCGTGGGTCACCCGGATGAGCTCGGGATCGCAGGGGAAGCTCGGCGCCCCCTGGGAGAGGTTGATGCTGGGATGGCGGGCGGCCAGATCCCCGATCACGCTGAAGATGGTGGTGCCCACCTGGGGCAGTTTGCTGACAATGCGGGGGGAAGACATGGCGCCGTCACCTGAGTGTGTGAAAGAGGTCCCTTTTTAGCCCCCGCAAGGGTTGCCGGACAACGGATTATTCGGCATGTTATGCATGAGTTTTTCTCAAGCATGGAGGCTTGTATGTTGTCCGCCCAACCCCGCAGCCAGTTGCCCCTCTATGGCCTGCAGGTTTTCGAGTGTTCTGCCCGCCATCTGAGTTTCACCCTGGCCGCCGACGAGCTGTGCGTGAGCCAGGGGGCGGTGAGCAAGCAGATCGCCCAGCTGGAGGCGCGCCTGGGGCACCTGCTGTTCGTGCGCGGCACCCGCTGCCTCACCTTGACCCCGGCCGCCGAGCGGTTGCTGCCCTTCGTCCGCGAAGGGCTGGCCCGCATGGGGGAGGGGCTCAGCGCCTTGCAGACCCTGCCCCACGAGCAGGCGATCAGCATCAAGGTGCCCTCCTGCGCCAGCCGCTGGTTGCTGCGGCGGTTGCAGGCATTCGAGGGGGAAGCGGTGGAGGTGCGCGGCAGCCACAGCCACGGCATCGACTTCTCCCGGGAGCCCTTCGATCTCGCCATCGTCTATCAGCCCTGCCTGGGGCGCTATCCCCACAGCCAGCCCCTGTTTCGGGAGCGGCTGACCCCGGTCTGCGCCCCGGCGTTTGCCGCCAAGCATCGTCTGTTCGAGCGCGACCTGAACGAGCTGCCCCTGCTGCCCCTCATCCATGCCAGCGCCGATCGGCGGGACTGGCGCAACTGGTTTGCCGCCTTCCTCGACATCCCCTGGCAGCCCCAGGGGGGGCAGCTGTTCGATACCCTGGACTTGGCGATGAATGCCGCCCTGCAGGGGTTCGGCCTCTCCCTCGGGGATCCCACCATAGTGGCCGAGGAGCTGGAGAGCGGCGCCCTGGTCGCCCCCTTTGCCCCCGTGCTGGAGACGGATCACGAATACGCCCTGCTCGCCCGCCCCGACAGCCGGCGCCACGGGGTGCAGCGGGTCTGTCACTGGCTGCTGGAGGGGGAGGCGCACCCTTGAGGGGGCATTAAAAGAAACAGCCCCGCACGCGGGGCTGTTGTCATGATGGTGGCTGCTGGCCCAGGAAGGGATCAGTGGCAGATCTTGTAGTAGACCTCGTTCCAGCGCAGTTGCTCCTTGAGTTCGGGGATGCGGGTGTGCTCGTCGATCACCACGAACTCTATACCCAGGATGTCGGCGAAGGTGCGCAGCTGCTCTATGTCCACCGATTGGGTGAACACCGAGTGGTGGGCGGCCCCGGCCAGGATCCAGGCTTCGGCGCTGGTCTGCAGGTCCGGCAGGGGTTTCCACAGGGCGCTGGCCACCGGCAGTTTCGGCATGGCCTCTGGCAGGTCCACCACCTCCAGCTGATTGACCACCAGCCGGAAGCGATTGCCGAGATCGATGAGGCTGGCGTTGACCGCCTTGCCGGCGGGGGCCGCAAACAGCAGGCGGGCCGGATCGGCCTTCTTTCCTATGCCCAGGTGCTGGGCGTCCAGCACGGGTTTGCCTGCGGCGATGGAGGGGCAGACCTCCAGCATATGGGCTCCCAGCACCAGGTTGTTGCCCGCTTCCAGGTGGTAGGTGTAGTCCTCCATGAAGGAGGTGCCCCCCGCAAGGCCTGCGCCCATCACTTTCAGGGTGCGCAGCAGGGCCGCTGTCTTCCAGTCCCCTTCCGCCCCAAAACCGAAGCCTTGCTGCATCAGACGCTGGCACGCCAGCCCCGGCAACTGGTGCAGGCCATGGAGATCCTCGAAGGTGGTGGTGAAGGCGCCAAAACTGCCGTCGGTGAGGAACTTCTTCATCCCCAGCTCCTGGCGCGCCGCCTCATACAGGGAGGCGCGAAGGGGCCCGCCCGCCTGCACCGCCTCGGTCAGGGTGTAGGTCGCCTCATATTCGGCCAGCAGCGCCTCGATGTCGCTTGCGGGCACGGCGTCGATCACCTTCACCAGATCGCCGACCGGGTGGTAGTTCACCTGATAGCCGAACTGGATCTGGGCCTCAATCTTGTCGCCCTCGGTGACCGCCACGTTGCGCATGTTGTCGCCAAAACGGGCGATCTTCAGGTGGCGGCTGTCGTGGATGGCGGCGGCGACCCGCATCCAGTTGCCAATCTTCTGTCTGGCCTCTTCATCCTGCCAGTGGCCGACCACCACGGTGCGGGGCAGCCGCAGGCGGGCCCCCATGAAGCCGAACTCGCGCCCACCGTGGGCGGTCTGGTTCAGGTTCATGAAGTCCATGTCGATCTCGCTCCAGGGGAGATCCCGGTTGAACTGGGTGTGGAACTGCAGCAGGGGTTTTTGCAACTGGCTGAGGGCCGGGATCCACATCTTGGCGGGGGAGAAGGTGTGCATCCACACCATGAGCCCGGCGCAGCGCTGGTCGTGGTTGGCATCCCGGGCCACCGCGCTTATCTCGTCGAGGGTGGTGCCGGTGGGCTTGAGCACTATCCTGAGGGGCAGGCTCGCCCCCTCGTTGAGCTGGCTGGTGATGGTGTGGGCGTGATCGGCCACCTGCTTCAATGTGGTGGCGCCATACAGGTGCTGGCTGCCGACCAGGAACCACACTTCCAGCTGTTTCATCAATTCCATGAACTTGTCCTCTCTTTAAGCTTTTGTCTGGCCGTAATAGGCGTGTTTGCCGTGCTTGCGCTGGTAGTGCTTCTCCAGCAGGTAATCGGGCAGGGGGCGGGCCCCCGGGTTTATCTGGCCGGTGAGCCAGGCCATGCGCGCCACCTCCTCCAGCACCACGGCGTTGTGCACCGCATCCTCGGCGCTCTTGCCCCAGCTGAAGGGGCCGTGGTTGGCCACCAGCACCCCCGGCATGGTGAGGATGGGGGTCTGCCTGAGGGTCTCGACGATGAGGTGGCCGGTCAGCCCCTCGTAGTCCTCCTCGACCTCGCCCGGGGTGAGCAGGCGCGAGCAGGGGATCTCGCCGTGGAAGTAGTCGGCCTGGGTGGTGCCGAAGATCGGGATGGCGCGGCCCGCCTGGGCCCAGGCGGTGGCATGGGTGGAGTGGGTGTGCACCACGCCGCCAAGCTCGGGGTAGGCGCGATAGAGCACCAGGTGGGTGGCGGTGTCGGAGGAGGGGCGCAAGGCGCCTTCCACCTGCTTGCCCGCCAGATCCAGCACCACCATGTCCTCGAGCAGCATCCGCTCGTAACTGACGCCGCTTGGCTTTATCACCACCAGATTGCGCTCTCTGTCGATGCCGCTCACGTTGCCCCAGGTGAAGGTCACCAGCTCGTGGCGCGGCAGATCCAGGTTGGCGACGAGCACCTGCTCCTTGAGCACCTTGAGGTTCATGCCGGTACCCCCCGGTTGTAGAGCGGTTCGGCGGCGGCGCCCCAGGCGAGGTAGCGCTGGTAGAGGCGCTCATATTCGGCGACCCGCTCGGGGTCAGGCTGGTGGGTGCGCTCCACGGCGCTCGCCATGTGGTGCTGGGCCTTGGCCACATCGGGATGGATCCCGGCCGCCACGGCGGCAAAGATGGCCGCCCCCAGGGCGCAGCACTGATCCGAGGCCACCACCTGGATGGGGCGATTCATCACGTCGCTGCAGGTCTGCATCACGGTCGTTGATTTGCGGGCTATGCCGCCCAGGGCGATCACCTGCTCCACCGGCACCTGCTGACTGGTCATGCACTCCATGATGCTGCGGGCCCCGAAGGCGGTGGAGGCCACCAGGGCACCGAACAGATCGGGGGCATCGGTGCCGAGGTTGATGCCGGTGAGGGTGCCCTGCAGGCGCTGGTTGGCGTAGGGGGTGCGGCGGCCGTTGAACCAGTCGAGCACCACCGGCAGGTGGGCGAGGTCCCGCTGCTGCTCCCAGGCGGCGGCGAGGCTTGGCAGCAGCTCCCGCTTGTGGGCCTCGATGGCGGTGCGCAGCTCCGGATACTGGGCGGCGAGGCTCTCCAGCGGCCAGCCGAGCTGGCGCTGATACCAGGCGTAGATGTCGCCGAACGCCGATTGCCCCGCCTCCAGCCCCACCATGCCCGGCACCACGCTGCCGTCCACCTGGCCGCAGATCCCGGCAATGGCCCTATCGCCTATGGTGGCCTCATCGGCGATCAGGATGTCGCAGGTGGAGGTGCCTATCACCTTGACCAGGGCATTGTTGCCGGCCCCGGCCCCCACCGCCCCCATGTGGCAGTCGAAGGCGCCGCCCGCGATCACCACCTCGCAGGAGAGATGCAGCCGCTCCGCCCACTCCGGGGTCAGGGTGCCGACTGGCAGATCGGCGGTCCAGCTGTCGGTAAAGAGGGGGAAGTCGAGATCCTCCGTCAACAGCGGATCCAGGGCATTGAGGAAGTCGGCGGGGGGCAGGCCGCCCCAGCTCGGGTGCCAGAGGGACTTGTGGCCGGCGGCGCAGCGCCCGCGCCGGATGTCGGCCGGGGCCTGGGTGCCGCTCAGGATGGCGGGTACCCAGTCGCACAGCTCGACCCAGTTGCAGGCGGCGGCGCGCACCGCGGCATCGGCGCGGGAGACGTGCAGTATCTTGGCCCAGAACCACTCGGAGGAGTAGATGCCGCCGATGTAGCGGCTGTAGTCGGGGAACTGGCCGCCGTGGCACAGGGCGGTGATGGCCTCCGCCTCCTCGATGGCGGTGTGATCCTTCCACAGCACGAACATGGCGTTGGGGTTGTCGGCAAACTCCGGACGCAGGGCCAGCACGCGCCCCTCCCTGTCGATGGGGGCAGGGGTGGAGCCTGTGCTGTCCACTCCGATGCCGCGCACGGCGGTGCGCTGGGCCGGGGTGAGCTGGCTCACCACCGCCACCACCGCCTGCTCCATGGACTCCAGATAGTCGAGGGGGTGGTGGCGGAACTGGTTGTTGACCGGCTGGCAGTAGTGGCCTGCCTGCCAGCGGGGGTAATAGACGACCTGGGTCGCCAGCTCGGCGCCGTCCTGGCAGCGCACGGCGAGTGCCCTGACCGAGTCGCTGCCGAAATCGAGTCCGATGACGATGTGCTCGGACCTGGGGTGCTCAGACATAAGTGCTCCTGACCATCAATGAGGGGTGACTGGGGAGGAACCATAGGAGATGGGCAGGAGGGGCGGTTAGCCATTGGCTGCTGGAAATATGGATTTTAACGCTGTCAGTGCGAGAGGGTGACGGCTCTCGAAAATTCAATATGTAACGATTTTGCTAAATATATAGACAAAATGGCTGCAATCTCATGGCGTGATCCTGCTCTCCATTTTTCCATGTGAAAACGATTACAACTTGGTTCGCTCATCTAGCAACAACAATAACGTCCTGTTTAAGCATGATTTAGATGGCTGTGACTTGACTGACTCAAGGAGCAGCACTGCGTGGATACATGGATTGATAGAACCGTTGGAGACATTCGCATGAACAAAATCGTTAAAGGCATGATCGCGATGGGGTTTGCCATGGGTATGGCAAATTCTGCTTTCTCGGCCGAGGCGCTGAAGCTGGGCTACCTGGTCAAACAGCCGGAGGAGCCCTGGTTCCAGACCGAGTGGAACTTCGCCGACAAGGCGGGCAAGGATCTCGGTTTCGAGGTGATCAAGATAGCCGTGCCCGATGGGGAGAAGACCCTCAATGCCATCGACAGCCTGGCGGCCAACGGCGCCAAGGGCTTCGTCATCTGTACCCCTGATCCCAAGCTCGGGGCCGCCATCATGGCCAAGGCCAACAGCATGGATCTCAAGGTCATCACGGTGGACGACCAGTTCGTCAACGCCAAGGGTCAGCCCATGGAGCAGGTGCCCCTGGTGATGATGGCCGCCACCAAGATTGGTGAACGCCAGGGTCAGGAGCTCTACAAGGAGATGCAAAAACGCCAGTGGGATGTGAAGGCCACCGGGGTGCTAGCCATCACCGCCGACGAGCTGGACACCGCCCGTCGCCGGGTCGACGGCTCCCTGAGCGCACTCAAGGCCGCCGGTTTCCCCGAAGGCCAGATCTACCGCTCTCCCACCAAGGCCAACGACATTCCGGGTGCCCTGGATGCCGCCAACTCCATGCTGGTGCAGCACCCCGAGGTGAAGAACTGGCTCATCGTCGGCATGAATGACAACACTGTGCTCGGCGGTGTGCGCGCCACCGAAGGGCAGGGCTTCAAGGCCGACAACGTCATCGGCATCGGCATCAATGGTGTGGATGCGGTGAACGAGCTCTCCAAGTCCAGCGCCACCGGCTTCCTCGGCTCCTTGCTGCCAAGCCCGGACGTGCACGGCTACAAGAGCATCCAGATGCTCCATGACTGGGTAGTCAACGGCGCCGAGCCGGCCAAGTTCACCGAGGTGACCGACGTGGTGCTCATCACCCGCGACAACTTCAAGGTCGAGCTGCAGAAGAAAGGTCTGTGATCGCCAATCCCTGATACCCATGCCGGCATGGCGCCCTGCGCCGTGCCGGCTGGCTGGAGTCATCTCATGAATCAAGTTCCTTATCTGGAGTTTTGCGGCATCAGCAAGGAGTTCCCCGGCGTCAAGGCGCTGCAGAACGTCTCCTTCTGCTGCCAGCAGGGCTCGGTGCACGCCCTGATGGGGGAGAACGGCGCGGGCAAGTCCACCCTGCTCAAGATCCTGAGCGGCTTTCAGGCCCCCACCACAGGGGTGGTGAAGCTGGCGGGCCAGGAGAAGGTGTTTCAAGACACGGTCGACGCCCTGGAGAGCGGGATCGCCATCATCTATCAGGAGCTGCACCTGGTGCCCGAGATGAGCGTGGCGGAGAACATCTACCTCGGGCAGCTGCCCACCCGGCGCGGCGTCATCGATAGGGAGAAACTCTATCAGGATGCGGCCAGACAGCTGGCGCGCCTCGGCATGGATGTGTCGCCGGAGACGCCGCTCAAGTACCTGTCCCTCGGGCAATGGCAGATGGTGGAGATCGCCAAGGCCCTGACCCGGGACGCCAGCGTCATCGCCTTCGACGAGCCGACCAGCAGCCTGTCGTCGCGCGAAATTGAGCAGCTGTTTCGGGTCATCCGCCAGTTGCGGGACGAGGGCAAGGTCATTCTCTATGTCTCCCACCGCATGGACGAGATCTTCGCCCTGTGCGACGCCATCACGGTATTCAAGGATGGCCAGTTCGTGCGCACCTTCGCCTCCATGGCCGAGGTGGACCGGGATCTGCTGGTCAAGACCATGGTGGGACGGGAGCTGACCGACATCTACGGCTACAGCCCCAGAGCGCTCGGGGAGGTGGGCCTCAAGGTGGAGAGCCTGATGGGGCCTGGCCTCAGGGGGCCCATTTCGTTCGAGGTCAGACGGGGGGAGATCCTCGGCATCTTCGGGCTGGTGGGGGCCGGTCGCAGCGAACTGATGAAGCTCATCTTCGGCGCCGAGACGCCCCGAGGCGGCGAGATAGCGGTGTTCGGCAAGCCGGTGGTCATTCGCAATCCCATCGACGCCATTCGCGGCGGCATCATGCTCTGCACCGAAGACCGCAAGGCCCTCGGCATCATTCCCATCCACTCGGTGCAGGAGAACATCAACATCAGCGCCCGCCGCCACCAGGCGTGGGGGGGCTTCTGGATCAACCAGCAGTGGGAGGACGAGAACGCGAGGCTGCGGATCCGCGACATGCGGGTCAAGACCCCGTCCCCCCATCAGGCCATCATGAACCTCTCCGGCGGCAACCAGCAGAAGGCCATTCTGGGGCGCTGGCTCTCCGAGGACATGAAGGTGATCTTGCTCGACGAGCCGACCCGCGGCATCGACGTCGGGGCAAAGAACGAGATTTACAACGTGATTTACGATCTGGCCAAGGTGGGCATCGCCGTGGTGGTGGTCTCGAGCGAGCTGCCGGAGGTGCTGGGCATCGCGGATCGGATCATGGTCATGCGGGAGGGGGTGATAGCAGGGGAGCTATCCCACCATGAGGCCGACGAGGTCAAGGCGCTCAATCTGGCCATGCCGGCCCGTTAATCCCCCGTGACTGCAACGCGATAGCACCCGGAAACTTCAGGAGAAATACCATGACAACAACTACCTCAGCCGGTCAGGCCGCGACCGTCTCGGCGGCCAGCGGCTCCCGCCTGCAACTGGCCCGCGTCTGGGATCAATACGGCATGCTGGTGATCTTCGCCATCCTGTTCCTGCTGGCCTGCGTGCTGGTGCCCAACTTTGCCAGCCTGATCAATATGCGCGGGCTCGGGCTCGCCGTCTCCATGTCGGGCATGGTGGCCTGCGGCATGCTGTTCTGCCTCGCCTCCGGCGAATTCGACATGTCGGTGGGCTCGGTGGTGGCCTGCTCCGGCGTCGCCTGCGCGGTCGGCATCAATGCCACCGAGAGCATCACGGTGGGCATCCTGGCCGGCATGTCGGTGGGGGTGCTGTTTGGCCTCATCAACGGCATAGTCGTGGCCAAATTCAAGATCAACGCCCTCATCACCACCCTGGCCACCATGCAGATGGCGCGCGGGGTGGGCTACATCATCTCCGACGGCAAGGCGGTCGGCATAGTGGAAGAGGGCTTCTTCGAGCTCGGCAACTCCGCCCTGCTCGGCATCCCGACCCCGGTCTGGCTGACCGCCGTCTGCTTCGTGCTGTTCGGCCTGCTGCTCAACAAGACCACCTTCGGCCGCAACACCCTGGCCATGGGGGGCAACGAGGAGGCGGCGCGTCTGGCCGGGGTCAACGTGGTGCGCACCAAGATCATCATCTTCACCATGACCGGGCTGATTGCCTCCATCGCCGGCATCATACTCGCCTCGCGCATGACCTCGGGCCAGCCGATGACCTCCATCGGCTTCGAGCTGGTGGTGATCTCCGCCTGCGTGCTGGGAGGGGTCTCCATGAAGGGGGGGATCGGCAAGATCTCCTACATCATCGCCGGGGTGCTGATCCTGGGGCTGATGGAGAACGCCATGAACCTGCTCAACATCTCCCCGTTTGCCCAGTACGTGGTGCGCGGCCTCATCCTGCTCGCCGCCGTGCTGTTCGACCGCTACAAGCAGGTACGCAAGGCGCGCGTCTGAGCGGTTGTCCCCTCCGGCACCAGGTCGGCCCATGCTGGCCTGGTGCCTCCTTCAGGCAAGCTGTGAGCCAGTTCAATAAATTCACATCAGGCCGCTTGCGAAAATAGGTTGTTCCAACGCCGGATCTCTACAATGGCCCAAGCCGATTTTTTTACCCAAGCGCTGTTTTCCGCCATGTCCTCGATGCAAAAAGAGAAGCCGAAACAACTCAACCCCCTGTTGCCGGGCTACGCCTTCGACGTCTTCCTGGTCTCGGGCATGACTCCCATCGAGCAGGGGAGCGCCCTCGACTTCATCATCGACAGGCCCCAGGGTATGAAGGGCTTCATTGTCAATCTGACCATCAGGGGCAAGGGGCAGATCTTTCAGGGGGATCAGGCCTTCACCGTGGAGCCAGGGGACCTGCTGCTGTTTCCGCCCGCAGCCGTGCACTATTACGGCCGGGCGCCAGATGCCCGGGAGTGGTATCACCGCTGGGTCTATTTCCGGCCGCGGGCCTACTGGGCCGACTGGCTCAAATGGCCCCAGGTGACGGAGCGGGTGGGGCGATTGCAACTGGCTGACGCCGGCTTGCTCACCGAATTCGATGCCCTCTTCCTCGACATCGAAGAGACCCACCAGCAACTGAGGCCCATGTCGGAACAGCTCGCCATGAACCTCTTGGAGCGGCTGCTTATTCGCTGCTATGAAGCCTCCTCCCTCAGTGCCTATCCCACCCTAGATCACAGGGTTCACCAGGCGTGCCAGATCCTGAGCGAATCTCTCTGCGCCGAGATCTCGGTGGAGGCGCTGGCGGAGCAGGTGTTTTTGTCCCCTTCACGGCTGGCCCACCTGTTTCGCGAGCAGGTGGGGGTGAGCATAGTGCGCTGGCGCGAGGATCAGCGGATCATGCGGGCCAAGCTGCTGCTGCAGACCACCCCCATGTCGGTGGCCACTATCGGCCAGCAGGTGGGCTATGACGATCAGCTGTACTTCTCGCGGGTATTCAGGAAACGGGTCGGGGTCAGCCCCACCGAATACCGCAAGTGCGCCACCCCGTTGTGAGAAGAACCCAGAGATGACAAAGCCCTCATGATGAGGGCTTGTTTATTTGGGGGCCTGGGCTCAGAGCGCCGCCATGGCCTCACGGACCAGGGCGCCTATCTTGTCCCACTCCTGTTTCTCGATGAGATCCGCCGGGACCATCCAGGTACCGCCGCAGGCAAACACAGATCCTTGCGCCAGATAATCCTTCACGTTGGCGGGGCTGACGCCCCCGGTCGGCATGAAGCGAACCGGGTAGACGGCGCTCATGGCCTTGAGCATGGGGAGACCGCCTGAGGGCTCAGCCGGGAAGAACTTGAGGGCACGAAGGCCCAGCTCCATCGCCTGCTCGACCAGGCTGGGGTTGTTGACCCCCGGGATCATCAGCACGCCGCGCGCCTGGCAATACTGGACGATGCGCGGGTTGAGGCCGGGGCTGACGATGAAGTCCACCCCGGCGTCTATGGCCTGATCCACCTGGGCCGTGGTGAGGACGGTGCCGGCCCCGATGATCATCTCGGGGAAAGCGGCACGCAGCTGGCGGATGGCCTCGGCCGCCGCCGGGGTGCGGAAGGTGATCTCGGCGCTCGGCATGCCGTTGTCCATCAGGGCTTGGCCCAGGGCCACGGCGTCGTCGGCGTTCTGGATGGCGATGACGGGGATGATCTTCAGGGTTGAGAGTGTTTCAAGCAAGGTTGACATGGGTTGCCTCAGCAGTGGGAAGGGGGGTTGTTGGCATCGCCGAGCCGGGAATGATGGCCCCGCGATGCTGGATGACGGTGCCGGCCAGCAGGTGGGCATGGTGGGCCGCCTCGCTGGCCGCGCGCCCGGCGAGCCGCGTGGCGAGGTAGCCGGCGCTGAAGGAGTCGCCCGCTGCCGTGGTGTCGATCACTCGTTCCCTGGCCAGTGACATGGCAGGCACTTCGTCCTGCCGCTCGCCTTGCACTATGAGGCAGGGTTCGGCGCCACGCTTGATGACGATCTCGCCGACCCCGAGCCCCCTGGTGCGTGCCAGGGTCTGGGCCTCCTGGCTGTCGCCCCACAGGGAAAACTCGTCGTCCAGGGTCAGGAAGGCGATGTCGGTCAGCGCCAGCATGGCGCGGTAGGCCTGTTGCGCCGCCTCCTTGCTTTCCCACAGCCGGGGGCGGTAGTTGTTGTCAAAGGCGATCTTCACACCGGCTGCCCGGCACAAGGCCAGATGCTGCAGCAGGCTGGCCCGATCGGCGGGGGGGAGGATGGCGAGGCTGATGCCGCTCAAATAGAGCCAGTCAACGTGCTGCAACTGCTGGCAGATAGACCCGGCGTGTTCGCCCTGCAGCCAGTAGCGGGCGGCGGCATCATTGCGCCAGTAATGGAAGGTGCGCTCGCCCCGGGCATCGGTCTCGATGAGATAGAGACCGGGCAGTTTGTGCTCCAGCCTCTGTACCAGCTCAGTGTGCACCCCTTCCTGCTGCCACTGGGTCAGCATGGCGTCGCTCATGGTGTCGGTGCCAAGGGCTGTGACATAGAAGACGGCCAGCTCGGGGTTGGTACGGGCCAGGTAGACGGCGGTGTTGAGGGTGTCCCCTCCAAAATGACGCACTATGCCCGCCTTGCTCTCGGATAGTTCGATCATGCACTCGCCAATGACGGCAATCTTGGTCGGCATATGCCCTCCCGTGTTGATGACGCCGTCATTATATTTAATGTGTCATCTGCATTAAATAAAATAAAACATCATTTCATAAAAATATCGTGTGGCCCCTCTATGGGGCTGAGGGTGCGATCCTGACGTCGGGGGGAGGGTATGGCATGGCAGCCGTGCCGCCGGTTGCAAGGGTTGTGGCGTCGGTCAGCCGGGTCTGTGACCTCACCGGCAATGACGCAGGATCTGGGCATTGCCCTTTGAAACACACCCATGGCTATGATTGGGCTTGCGTTTCAAATACACTGAAACGATGGAGCTTATAAGGAGAACCCTATGTCAGTGGTAGATACCTCGCCAGATTCCGTTTCATCCGTCCTGAAGGTCTTTGGCATCCTGCAGGCGCTGGGGGAGCAGAAAGAGATTGGCGTCACCGAGTTGTCCCAGCGGATCATGATGTCGAAGAGTACCGTCTATCGCTTCTTGCAGACCATGAAGACCCTGGGTTATGTCAATCAGGAGGGGGAGTCCGACAAGTACACCCTGAGCCTGAAGCTGTTCGAACTCGGCGGCAAGGCCCTGGAGCACCAGGAGCTGATCCCCATCGCGGATACCCAGATGCATCGTCTGGGCAAGCTGACCAAGGAGACCCTGCACCTGGGGGCTCTCGACGAGGACAGCATCGTCTATCTGCACAAGGTAGACTCCGAGTACAACCTGCGGATGTACTCCCGCATCGGTCGCCGTCGCCCGCTCTACAGCACCGCCCTTGGCAAGGTGATGATGGCCTGGTTGCCCGAGGACGAGGTGCGCGGCATGCTGGCCAATGTGAGCTTTGAGCGCTTTACCGAGCACACCCTGACCGACATCGACGCCTTGCTGGCCCAATTGGTCCTGGTGCGCGAGCAGGGTTACGCGGAAGACAACGAAGAGATGGAGCCGGGCCTGCGCTGCTTCGCCGTGCCCATTTACAGCCGCATGGGGCGCATCATTGCCGGGCTCTCCCTGTCGCTGCCCCTGGTGCGTTTCAGTGAAGAGAACAAGGAGGAGCTGGTGGGCTTGCTGCACGAGGCTGCCGCCCGCATCTCGGACGAACTCGGTTTTCACGATTATCCATTCCGGACCAGGTAACAGGGGATGAGCCGCGGCGGCCTGCCGCGAGCTTGCTCGAACCAAGCCGGGGGCGGGACTGTCTGACCGCAGTTCCGCCCCCGGCTTTTTTGTCCCTTGTCGTGCTCGCCCTGGCACCACCAGGGCTTATCCCTGAGGCGTGCTCACGCATCTCCCCTGTCGCCGCGCCCTGTAGAGGCCGAGGATGAGGTGGCCGTTGACGATGAAAAAGCTGCCCTCCAGCAAGATGCCTCCCCATGATCCCGCCCAGATGTTGTGGACAAGCCAGCAGACTGTGCTGCTCAGCATGCACAGCCGAAGCGCCATGCCTTCTAGCCGAAACAGGGCGTAGGTGCTCAAGGTGGTGCCGAGCAGCGTCAACAGCTGGATGGGGTGTGCGATCCTGGGCATCACCAATAGCCAGGTCAGTCCCAGAAAAAACAGCATCACACCCAGGCCGCGATAATAGCCGGAGACCCAGGTCCGTACCGCACAGAGCAGGCAGTTGATGGCGGCGGCCGTGGCGCCGAGCAACATGAAATGGGCTGTGAGGAGTGCGCCGTTGAGGGTCAGGTGCAGCCGCAGTTTACTGTCCTGAGATTGCCGGAAGGCGGTGATGCCTATGGCACAGGCGAGCAGGCCAAGCAGTTGGGCCAGGGGGTCGAGCGACATTGAATGGATTCCGAGACGAGATGAACGAAAAAAGGCGCCTGATGGCGCCTTTCGTATGGGCTAAGGGTTAGCGGGCCAGCCAGCCACCGTCGACGGCAATGGTGTAGCCATTGATGTAGTCGGAGGCGGGGGAGGCCAGGAAGACCACGGGGCCCATCATGTCATCCGGCACCCCCCAGCGTCCGGCCGGGATCCGCTCCAGGATGGCGGCGTTGCGATCCTCATCGGCGCGCAGGGCCGTGGTGTTGTTGGTGGCCATGTAGCCGGGGGCGATGGCGTTGACGTTGATGCCCTGGCTGGCCCACTCGTTGGCCAGCAGGCGGGTGATCCCCATGACGCCGCTCTTGGAGGCGGTGTAGGAGGGGACACGAATGCCGCCCTGATAGGAGAGCATGGAGGCGATGTTGACTATCTTGCCGCCCCGGCCCTGGGCCATGAACTGCCTGGCCACCGCCTGGGACATGAAGAAGACGCTCTTGATGTTGATGTTCATCACGTCGTCCCAGTCCTTCTCGCTGAAGTTGATGGCGTCGTCGCGACGGATGATGCCGGCGTTGTTGACCAGGATGTCGACGCGGCCGAACCGGGAGACCGCCTGATCCACCAGGGCGGGCAGGGTCTCCACCTTGCTGACATCGGCCTTGAGGCTCAGGAACTGGCGCCCGAGCGCCTCCACCTTGGCGATGGTGTCCGTGGGCTCGACGATGTTGATGCCGACGATGTCACAGCCAGCTTCGGCCAGACCGAGCGCCATGCCCTGGCCGAGGCCGGTGTCACAACCGGTCACGATGGCAACCTTACCCTTCAAATCGAATGCATTGAGAATCATCTTGTTTCCTCTGCTGCCACCGGACGTGGCAGGCATGATGGGGGAAAACGGGCAGTGCACACTGCCCGGCAAAGAACGGGGGTCAGCGCAGATCCCTGACGGCCACATGATCCATGTCGCCGAACACCTGGTTTTCGCCGACCATGCCCCAGATAAAGGTGTAGGCCTGGGTGCCGACGCCGGAGTGGATGGACCAGCTTGGGGAGATCACCGCCTGCTCGTTGTGGACCAGCAGATGACGGGTCTCGTCCGGCTTGCCCATCATGTGGAACACGGCGGCATCCTCTTGCATGTTGAAGTAGAAGTAGACCTCCATGCGGCGCTCGTGGGTGTGGCAGGGCATGGTATTCCACAGGCTGCCCTCTTCCAGCTGGGTCATGCCCATCACCAGCTGGCAGGTCGGCAGCACATCCGGCACCAGGTACTTGTAGATGGTGCGGCGGTTGCTGGTGGCCGCGTCTCCCAGGGTGGCCGGTGAGGCTTCTGCCCGGGTGACCTTGCGGGTCGGGAAGCTCACATGGGCTGGGGCGCTGTTGTAGTAAAACTTGGCAGGCTGCGCGGCGTCGACGCTGGCGAAGCTCAGCTCGCGGGCTCCCTGGCCCACATAGAGCGCCTCGGCCTTGCCTACTTCATAGGCAGTGCCATCCACCACCACCACGCCCGGGCCACCGATATTGATAAGCCCCAGCTCGCGGCGCTCGAGGAAATAGCTGACGCCGAAGGTCTTGCCCAGCTCGTCCGAGAAGGCGAGGGGGCCCTGAATTGGCATGATGCCGCCGAACACGATGCGGTCGATGTGGCTGTAGGTCATGGTCAGCCGATCGGCGCTGAAGATCTCTTCCACCAGAAACTCACGGCGCAGGCCCTGAGTGTCCAGCTGCCTGGCATGATCGCTGTGAATGCTTTGACGAATTTGCATGGTTAACCTCGATGAGCGCCGCAGGTTGGCAGTCGCGTTGTCTGTAGTGTCAATAATGATAACAAGTGAAAAATAAAAGTCAAAACACTGTTTTGTATTTTTATTTGTTGAGATTAAACTTCCTGCCCGGTGTGGCTCATGGCCGTGCCGGGCCCGTGAAACCGGGCCACAAATCCCTTTGCCGCACCAGAAGACGCGCGCGGCCAAGAGTGGCTGCCACCCTCCGGGTGGCGGCGACAGGACATTCGTTGCCAATCTCATTCAATAACAGGTCTATCAATGAACAAGTGTGCTTCATCCAATCGAATCATCATGCTGGCCGGGGTGGCTGCCCTGAGCACGGTTCTGTTTGCCTTCGATACCGCCTCCCTCGGGCTCTGTGCGGCCTTCCTGACCACGGGATCCTTTTCCCTGCAGGTGTTCGACATCCTCAAGACGCGGGAAACCAAGGCGATCTCCACCAAGATGTACCTGGTCTTCATCAGCGGTCTGCTTCTCTGGCTGACCTATGGCCTGAAGTCCGGCGATACCCCCCTCATCATGGCCAATGGCATTACACTGCTGCTGGCCAGCGCCGTCATGGTGCTGAAGTGGAGCAATGAGCGGGCCTGATCCCGGGGTGCCAGGGAGGCCATCCACCCATGGGGATGGCCATCTGGCGCCAAGCTGTGCCCTCCTTGTCAGCACTCAGCACCCTCCCTTTGGTTGATGAACCAGGCGGCGCCCCGGGCGCCGTTTGTCGTCTTGGGCCCATCCCCTCCACCCATCTGATTTACCGACTCAGGCGGCGCAGGTAGGCCACGCTCTCCCGCAAGGGGTCGCCCGACAGCTCCTCGACGATGATGGGAACATGGGTCAGCTGGCGCTGCGCCAGCATGAGCAGCACCTCGGCATAGTCGATCAGCCCCTGCTCCAGCCCCACCGATACCTTGTCCGCTCCCGCCAGGATGAAGTTCTTGAAATGAAACAAGCGGATGCGCTCGCCATGCTGGTCGAGAAAATCCGCCAGGATCTCGCGCCAGTCGGCGACATTGTCGGCATCCAGCAGATTGGCCAGATCCAGGGTCACCAGGAAGTGCTCCCCCAGGCGGGCATTCAGCCGCGTCAGGCTACGGGCATCGTGAATGATGTGATCGCACACCGCTTCCACCAGAAAGTCGCAACCGGCCTGCGCCAGATCGGGTCTTAACTGGGCCAGGGTCTGCTCCACCCTGTGAAAGGCGGCGGCGCCCTGGTTGTCCGGGTGCCGGGTCCAGTCATCGTCGTTCAGGGAGCCGGTCTCGCTGCCCACAGCGCCGATCTGGCAGCGCCGGGCGAGCTCGATGTTGAGGCGCACCCGCGCCAGATCCCGTGCCAGGACGTCGGCGTCGGAGTGGGCGGGGTTGAAGTAGCTCGCCAGCAGGAAGAGGGGGAGGCCGGCCTCTTGCAACTGCTGGATGTGGGTGGCCAGGGCGTGGATATCACGGGCCTGATAGGCCTCGGGCCAGCTCTTGTGCACGGCGAGCTGCAGCCCGTCGAGGCCGAGCTCATGTGCCTGGGCAATCAGCGCCGCCGGCGACTGATCCGCGAGATCATGGGCGCGGGCCCCAATCTTCAATCTGTTCATGACATGCTCCAGTGGGTCATGGCTGTCTCTGACAGCGGTTTGGCGGCCAGCATCAGAAACGGCTTGCGAGCCCAGGGGGCCCGCAAGTTCAAGAGGCAAGTCGCGGCGCTCGAATGGGCCCCGGTGAGGGGCCCGATGCGTGCGCTTGCCATCGGCACAATCAAAGTCTCATCAGGCGGCAGGTGCCGGGGCGACGGCATCGGGGGCGGGTTGCGGGCCCTTGTTGTACTCCTGCTCGAAGTACTCGCGCACCATGGGGGCCGACAGACCGACCACCACCTGCAGGTTCTTGCCCGAACGCATGACCCCCAGGGCACCGGCCTGTTTGAGGGCCTTGTCATCCTGTACCTGGGTCTGATCCTTCACCACCAGGCGCAGTCGGGTCTGGCAGTTGCCTATGGTCTCGACGTTGTCACAACCACCGACACAACGCAGTATGGCGGCGGCTCTGAGGCGATCCGGCTCCTGACCGGCCACGGCCTTGCCGGACTGCTTGTCGCGGTAGTCCTGCTTGGAGTAGAGACGCACGTCGTCTTCCTCCTCTTCATCGCCACGACCCGGGGTGAGGAAGTTGAACTTCAGGATCATGTAGCGGAACACGAAGAAGTTGATGGCGGCGAAGCCGAGGCCCAAGGCGAGGTGGATCCAGATGAGGTGAGCATGGTTCTTGGCGTAGAAGACCCAGTTGAACAGGATGATGTCGTTCAGACCGCCCCCCATGAAACCGACCACGCCGGACAGATAGAGCGCCACGCACAGGGTCGCGCCTATGATGGCATTGACCAGATACAGCACAGGGGCCACGAACAGGTAGGTGAATTCGATGGGTTCGGTGATGCCGACCGCCATGGCGGTGATGATGGCCGGGATCACCAGAGCGGCTATCTTGCGCTTCATCTTCTGCTTGGCGGTGGCATAGATGGCGAGGCCGGCCCCCAGGGAGCAGAACACGCTGATGTTGCCGTACAGGGAGTAGCCGGCGGCCGGGAACTGATCAACCAGGGGCACGGTGGACGCCGCATAGGTGGAGACGTTCTCGATCCAGTGGGTGTAGAGGCCGCCGTCGACCACGGCCGGGCCGAAGAAGAAGGGGAAGTAGACGAAGCGGTGCAGACCGGTGGGCACCAGGATCCGCTCCACGAAGGCGAGCAGCCACATGCCGAAGGCATCGGCTTCCACATAGAAGCCCTGCATGGCGTTGATCCCCACCTGAACCTTGGGCCAGAACTCGCAGGTCAACCAGGCCATGGGCAACATGACGAAGAAGGAGATGATGAACACCAGGCTCATGCCCTGGAAGATGGTGAGGTAATCCGGCAGCTTCTTCTCGAAGAAGCGGTTGTGGATCCAGGTCACCACGCCGCCGATGATGAGGGAGAAGACGATGCTGGTATCCAGCGTCTTGATGCCCCCCACCAGCGCCAGGCCGCTGGAACCGCCCACTTCCTGATTGAAGTTGACCCCGAACTCAGGCCCCCAGAAGGTGAGCATGCTGTTGGTGAAGTAGTTGTAGGCCATGTAGGCAAAGAAGGCGACCAGCGCCGCCCGGGCCTGACCCGTCCTGGCGAGACCCACCGGCAACGCCATGCAGAACAGCAGGGGGAAGTTGCGGAAGATGGTCCAGCCCCCCGACTTGATGATGGTCATCACCTTGAAGAAGTTGGAGTCTGGGTGCGCCAGGTCCCCCATGATATCGGGCATGGTGAGAAGCCCGGTGATGGCGAGCAGCAGACCGGTAAAGGGTAGAAAGGCAATGGGGACAGCCATGGCACCGCCAAAGGTCTGGAAGGCCCCCATAAAGTTCCGTTTGGACATTAAGTTTTCTCCGAATGGTTACAGCGATAAAGTGTTCAGGCCAGCCACTGGCCCTGCTCCAGCTCGAGCAGCAGCAACATCGTCAGCGCCTGGGCATAGGGCACGGGCGCCATGGCAATGTCGCAGTAGTACTGATGGTCATGACCGACCATGGTGCCTTTGGAGGCCTCGAGGACGATGCCGTCCCCGTCGATGCGCTGCCAGACGGCCCGGGCCGCCCGCAGGGCAGGTTCAATCGTGGCCTCATCCAGCAGGCCCAGACGGACACAGCGCAACATGCCATAGGCGATCCCCGCCGTGGCCGAGGACTCCTGGGGGGAGAAGGGATCATCCAGCACCGTGTGCCACATGCCGTTGTCGGCCTGCAGCTCGCACAGGGAGCGCACCTGGCGCGCCACCACCTGGGTGAAGTAGCGCCGCACCCCGGCGTCCAGGTGATCCCCCATCAGATCGATGAATTCGGGGATGGCTACCGTGATCCAGGCGTTGCCCCTGGCCCAGAAGGCCTCGGCATAATGGTGCCGGTCGAGGAAGGTCCAGCCGTGGTACCAGAGGCCGCTCTTGGGCTCGCTCAGGTAGCGGGTGTGCAGCAGGAACTGGTAGACGGCCTCGTCGATCAGATCCTGGCGCGCCAGCACGATCCCGGCGGTGCCGAGGAAGAGGCAGGTCATGAAGAGGGTGTCGTCCCAGAGCTGGCCGGTGTTGGGCTGCTCCTTCACCACGTGCTGGAAGCCGCCCTCCTCGGTCCTGGGCAGGTTGGCCATCAGATCGTCGGCCCAGGCGTTGACCGTCTCGCGCAGATCGGCGCGGCCGCTGTGGCCTGCCAGCAGCGCCAGGGTGATCATGGGAGCCGTGGTGTTGATCTGCATGGCGGGCAGCCCTCTGGCTATCTGTCCTTCATACCAGGCCAGCAACGAGGCTTGCAGTTCGGCATCCTCCTGGTGCCGGGCATAGCGCCAGAACCCGTAGAGCCCGACCCCGACCTCCCACTCCCACAGTTCGAACTGGATGGCCAGGCCCTGGCTGGCGGTCAGCTCGCCCATGCCTTTGAGTTGGCAGAAGCCGCGGACCACCCGCTCCAGGGTGGGGATGAGTGCTTGCTGTTTCATTGTGCCTCTCCACGATAGGTGATGACGGGATCGCATCCCGCCTCGGCGGGGAAGGAGTGGGAGACCCCCTCGATCAGGCAGTTGCCTTGCCAGTCCAGGCGCATGAGCTCAGACTCCGGAGTACAGGCGATGGCTGTCTCGCCCTCGAGGCGGACTTCGAGCTTGGCCATGCGTTGGCAGAAGGCCGCGAAGGCGGCGTCGTCGCCATGGCCGACCTCGATATACCAGGCCACCCGGTGCGCCTTGGCGCGATATTCGTTGCCGGCGGTCATCCCGGTCGTTACCGCGCACAGGGGGGCCGAGCAGCCGATGGCGGCAAAGGCATTCCCGGCCCGGATCAGGCAGCCGTGGGCCGTGGCGATCACCCGATCGAAGGCCTCTGCCGGCAGATAAAGGTGGGTCCAGGGGAAGGGGTCATCCTCGGCCAGCCGATAGAGCTGCAGGGTGCGGTTCTCCACCTGCATCACCCGCGGCAGCACGCCGTTGCCGGACCAGTAGGAGGGGCGCTGCTCGCCGCCGGGCTCGGCTTCGCCGGGGTGGTTGACCCAGAACTTGGCGTCATGACCTGAGGCGAACTGCACATCCACCAGATGCTGCTGATGGCCGCGCTGACCGCTGTGATGGTCGACGCAGCTGGAGAGGCTGACCCCCGGCTCCTTCCAGACGACTATCTTGCCGCCTCCCGCCTGATAGCAGGCCGCCAGCGTGCCCTGTTGCAGTGTCGCGTAGCGGTCGGCCTCGAGGGGAGGCTGATAGTCGCTGGCACAGAACAGCGGCAGGGAGGCGCACTTGCGGTTATACCAGCCGCCGCCCCAGGCGACGTTGCCGTAGGCCGACAGCTCGGTGAGCACGCCGGCCAGCAGCTCTTTCTCGTAGACCCGCCCCATGGTGCCGGCGGCGATCCCGGCCTGATAATGCAGGGAACTGAGCAGCATCAGCCGATCGATGAGCGCCTTGGCGCGCTCGCGCACCCAGGCATCTCCCGCCAGCTGATAGAGCGCGAACAGGCCGATGTAGTCGACCGGGTAGTAGGGTGCCGAGTTCCACTCGACGAAGCCGTGGCGATCGATGGCATCGAACCACTGCGCCAGACGCTCTGCCGCGATGGCGCGTTGCTGCTGGCCGCTGCGTCCCGAGGCCAGGAAGCGCTCGTGGGGGAACAGCTGGCCAGCCAGGTATTGGGCGGTGTGGAAGCAGAGGGTATGGTTCTCGCTCCAGAACCACATCACGTCGTTGCCCGGCTCATCCAGCCAGTAACGGTAACCGAGGATGGCGCTGCGTACCCGGCGCCACATGGCGGGGGGGAAGTGCTCGCCCTGATGGTGTTGCCAGATCCAGAGCAGCGGGACCAGGGAAAAATCGGAGCAATCCTCGCGGGCGCTGATCCGCGCCAGGGTGTCGAGCAGCAGTTGATCGGCCTCGGCCGTTAACTCGCCGCAGTGCAGCATGGCCAGCAGGCGGGCGGTGCGATCCATGCCATGACGGGCGGTGTGGCGCAGCGCCTGCTGCTTGCGATCGCTCAGGCTGGTTGATTGCTCGGCCTGGCCGAGGGGTTGCATGATGTTGACACCAATGCTGCGGCTGATGGTGACGCCGGCGCAGTGGATGTTCAGCACAATCTGGTAGTGCGCCGGACCGATATCGGCAGGGAGCGCCAGGGTCAGCAGCTGGCTGCCCGGCGTGAGGGTGCCGAAATCCAACTGACGCGCCTTGAAGTTGTCATTGCCCATGCCGTGGATCTCGCCTTGCAGGCGCACGGGGTGAGTCGGTGCGGCCACGCCGAGCCGGATGCGGGCCTGGTTGTGCCAGGCGCTGAGTTCGGGGCGCATGGCGCCAGCAAACTGGCACAGCTCATCGAGCACGTCGGCATCGACATGGGGCAGCGAGACCCCAAGAGGCGCGTGACCACGGTAGATGAGCCGCAGCGCAAACAGAGTATCCCGCTCGAACAGCTCTTCCAGATGAATCAGCAGGGTGCTCTTGCCCGCCTGCAAGGGCAGCATCAGCTCGCAGCTCTGCAGCTTGTTGCGGGTGAAGGGGGTGAACCGGGCGATGGCCACCCCGTCGCACCACAGGCGAGCTCCCCCACAAGTCGACAGCTGGAAGGGATAGTTGCCCGCCTCGTCGGCATGCAACTCTACCTCCAGCCAGCGCTGCACATGGAATGGCACACGCTGGAAGGAGGAAAAAGAGACGGTATCGCTCTCGCCGGTGAAACTCACCTGTGTGCGCGGCAGGGCGTCATCCGGTTCGACGGTGCGCTCGGCCATCTGCTGGCGGAAAATACGTCGGCAGAAGGCATCTTCTTGCGGCCCGGCACCATTCTGGAAGCGGTAATCCATGGTCATGTCCATGGCTTCACCGGCAAAAAACTCTGCGAATCGCTCCTCGCGGGGCGCGGAGACGCAAAAACGGGTGAGTGCCGCATTTGGCTCAAGCACCCAATTTCCAAGCTTCATACTGCTCTCCTTGAAGCTATTGAGACCCATAGGGATTATTAATATTGAGTAATCAGACGAACCCCTTTTTATGTTATTAAAGGGGTTTGCCTCTTCAATTAATATAAAAACAGATGGCAGCGTGTTTTAACGGCGATTGAGAAAAGTCATTGGGCCGTTGGACATCTGATTTCATCTCTCATTCAATGCAATGATGCAAACTGTGACCTGAGCGACAATATGTCGACAGTCAACCGGTTAGTGTTTCCTGAACTGGAGCATAACCATAATGTTTGCTCATTCAGTGATAGCGAAATGTCAATTTCAGATAAGTCTGTATTGCGTGACACAAGGCCCATATTCAGCGATGAATGATCACTCGAAATGAATGACAGGGGTCATTGGATTCCCTTTTTACTTCATCTCTCACGGCTCTTTATTTATCGTGTCATAGGACCTGGTTGGCATTGACTTTCAAGGGTGCTGTCGTTATTCACTGACTCCAATGGCTCTCGATATCGTAGAGGTGAGCCTGGGGCCTCTGCCCTGGGATAGCCTATTCAGGTCTAGAAGATGTACTCAATCCCGACGCGCCAGCGCCACTGCCAGTCATTGGGGTAGGGGTTGTCATCGGCCGGATCGTTGTATGATACGTAGCCGATCTCGGTGAAGGGTCGCCAGTTCTTGTTGATGGGGACGCGAATGGTGACGTTGTTAAGATATGAATACTCTTCGCCGTTGAAGTCAGGATAATCGAGCTTCTTATATTCGAAGTCATAGGCAACAGACCAATTCTCTGCGTTATAACCAAGGTAATAGTTCAACTGGAAATAATGGCCGTTTTCCTTGTTGAGCGAATCATCGTAGTTACGCTGACCCACCCGGAAACGTGCGGCAGTATAAAAATTGGGATTGAACCAGTAAGTCGGTTTGAAATGAACACGCAGATCTTGCACGTCATTGGTGATCTCGGTATTAAAGCCGGCTTCCCACCACCATTTGTCATTGGGCTTGGCAAGATAGCTCAGGTCATATTCAGTGCCCGTGGTGTGAAGTTCATCGAAAGCACCTTCACCCTCACCTCCGTTGGTAAATTTGGATTCGACACCAAACCCCCAACCATTATCGAAGCGGTGGGAAACCACCAGACGATCGCTTTGTTGATCCTGTTTTTCCAGGAACTCGTGTCGATAATTGAGGCTCCATGCATTTGCATTCATGCTGGTGAGCGCCGAGCAGACGGCGATGGCTGCACACGTGAATTTCAGCGTCATAACGTTCGATCAATCCTATGAAAAAAAGCTACTGACAGTGGTCCCATTGCCAGATAGCGCATGTGGCTTTCAATCTGGATTGGACTCGTTGGTGTCGAATTTGGTGGCGGAGCACGGCCGCGTGGAGGTCAGCACGCGCATCTGTGAGGACGTGCTGGCCAGGTTTTATCTCATCGGGCACTTTGCATTTTCAAAACGACGGTTCAAATATAGTTCATTTTGTGTTTCATTTACAACGGTGGCGCCATGATGAGATCCGAAAATGGGATCTATATCTATATAAAATGAAACGGCGTTTCTTTTGTGGGGGCTGGAGGGGGTTGACTGGAGCTTGCTGGGGAGCGTTCAGGGCTCGAAGACGAGCAGGCGGTGTTTGCGATGAGCCAGAAGCGATCTGGCCCTCGGAAAGAGGGCCAGCGAGGATGGACATTGTGTCTGGGGGTTTAGCCCTGGCGAGCCTTGAATCTGGGATTGCTCTTGCAGATCACGAACAGCTTGCCGCGCCGACGCACGACCTGGCAGTCCGGGTGACGTGACTTGGCTGATTTCAGGGAGGCGAGTACCTTCATGACTTCTCTTTTCCTTTGTTGAAGAATTGGCCGAATCGCTGACTGAAGCGGGCGACTTGTCCTTCCTTGCCGACTTGCTTCTGCTTGCCGGTATAGAAGGGGTGGGAGGCACTGGAGACGTCCAGCGTCACATAGGGATAGGTGTTGCCATCTTCCCACTGCCTGGTGCGATCGGTCTGCAAGGTGGATCCGATCAGGAAGCAGGTGTTGCTGGCCAGATCGTGAAACAGGACCTTGCGGTATTGAGGGTGAATGTCGGGGCGCATGATTGTCTCATTTTGTTATGTTATAACATGAAATAATGATGCGAAAGATGAGAACCAATATCAACTATTTTTTCTCCCGAGGTGGTCAGGCAGGATGGAACGCGCTCAGAAAAGGGAAGCGGGAGGAATGCGATGAGGTCATGACAGGGGAGAGCGATGGATTGTTGAGCGATGGAAGGGGAACGAGAAGTTGAGTCTTTACTTTTGTTTTTTACTGTATAAAAATACAGTTAAATATCATGGAGACGTATCCTATGCGCCTGGAAATCATCATCGACAGAAAACATCAGATCCCCACTGCGACCATGGAGGCGCTGCGCCAGGAGTTGCTCAAGCAACTGGGCGAGCGATTCCCTGATCTGCATGTGCGGGTCGCCCCGGGCAGCGCCATGGCCTTGACGGTCAGTCGAGCCAGCAAGGAGGACAGGGAACTGGCCGAAGCCATGGTGCAGGAAGTGTGGGAGAACGCCGAGAGCTGGATGCCGGAGGCAGAGGGCGCCGAGGCCTGATCAGGGGCAGGTTGTCGATTTTCCTGCCCTGACCGGGCTGGGGTTCACCCCGATTTGAACGAAACGCAGCTCAAGGCTGCGTTTCGTGTTTGTGGGCAGGCGACCGGGCACTTAGCCAGACCAGAAGATTCAGAGCCCGGCCCAGCGTTTGAGGCTGCCGCCCTGTACCCGCTGGTTGGCCTCTGCAATGTCGCCATTGGCGCGAAGCGCCTTGAGGGCAATGGGCAGGGCCGTGCGCACCTCGTCGGCCGTCATCCCTGCCTGGAGGGCGGGATGATAGGCGAGCTTGAGCAGCACATAGTCGAGACCTGTGGGGAAGCTGTCGATGCTGTTGTCATTGAAGATGGAGGGAAACACCTTGTTCGAGTCGTTGGGCAGTCCCATCACTTGGGTGAGCTCCTCCACAACGCAATCCAGGAAGCGGCCCTTGGCCCGGCTGTAGTCCACCGGGATGATGATGGTGGCACGGGTGATCTCGTAACGGGCATTGGTGACGAAATTGGCCAGGCAGATCCCCTCCTTGAGGGCAATGCCGACAGAGTCATCCTGGCGCATGGTGCGGCGGGCCCAGCTGGCCATCTGCTGGTGCCTGGTCATGATGAGGGTGAGATTGGGGTTGTCGCGGACGAGCAGTATGGGGTGGCCGGTGATCCTGGCCAGATGCTGGCTCTGCACCTTGACCACCTCGGCCTGCAGCGGCTTGTCGCCAAACTCGTTGATGAGCTTGAGGCGGATGGGGCCCTGCCAGCGGGAGAAGCGTACCTGGGTCTCATGGCCATATTCCCGCTGCATGGCGACTTCCATGAAGCTCTGGATCAGATAGTCGTTGCTCTGCCAGCGCTCGGTGGCCAGCAGGGAGCAGGGCAGCAGCGCGGCGAGCCACAGGGCCAGCATCCGGCCTCGCGCGGCATGCCGAGGGCTGCGCCCTGAACGAGTGTGCCCTGGGATCATCTTGCCTCCTTGCAACCGATGGCCTCAGCCCGAGGTGCGTTCGATGTCACGCCAGGTGAGCCAGAGCCTGAGATCGAACTCCAGTTGATGATAGTCCGGTTCCATGTGCTGACAGAGCTGATAGAAGGCCTTGTTGTGATCCTTCTCCCGCAGGTGGGCCAGCTCGTGGACCACTATCATCTTCAGGAAGGCGGGATGGGCCTCCTTGAACAGGGCGGCGATGCGGATCTCGTTCTTGGCCTTGAGCTTGTTGCCCTGTACCCGGCTGACATAGGTGTGCAGGCCGAGGGCATCCTTGATCACATTGATCTTGCCGTCGAAGATCACCTTGGTGAGCGGCGCCGAGCTTTTCAGGTAGCGGTTTTTCAGCTCCATGGTGTAGGCCAGCAGCGCCTTGTCACTCTGGATGAGGTGGGTCTCGGGGTAGCGTTTGGCCAGCATCTCGCCGAGTTTTCCCGCCGCGATCAACTGCTGTACCTGGTTCTTGAGGGGATCAGGATAGCCCCCCAGATAGGTCAGTTCCGCCATGATATCTCCCCCTTCACACTAAAAAAGAGCGCCATTGTAATCATGATGGGCCCCCTTGAACACAGGTCTGCACGCCAATGAAAGGGGCCGTCGCTGTTGCCAGCGACGGCCCCGAGTTTCGTCAATCTGTCTCAACGCCGGCGATAGAGACCCGGATCCACCTCTTGGTAGCGGTCCGTCAGATATTGATAGAAGGCGAGGCTGGAGGGAGAACTCGGCGTTTTCAGCTGCTCTGCCACCCGCTCCGGCTTGGCGATGATGAACTTGGGATCCTGCCGCCGGATGTCGGCCAGCACCCGTTCGCGCACGTCATAGGGCGGATTGACGTTGGCGAAGAACAGATAGGCGGAGGCGGGCTGGCGATCTGTCCACAGATAGTATTGCGGCTGTATGCCGTCGACCCAGATCTTGTCGGTCGGCCCTGTCTCGGCCTTGATCCTGTCGACCCGCACCTGGGCCGGCGGATTGAACGGCTTGCCCTTGAGGTTGCCCTCCCAGGCGTTGTTGACCAGCAGCGCCAGCATGGCGAGTGACGCCAGCCAGGGGGTGGCGCTGCGCACATCCCAGGCGCGCCACAGCGGCACCAGGATGAGCACCGGCAGGGCCCACAGCAGGCTGTTGCCAAGCACTTCGCGCACCCGCGGTAGCGACCACTCCTTGGTGCTCCAGCCGTAACCGAGCTGCTGGGCCAGCAGCCAGCTCGCGGTCAGTACCACTAGCGAGATGCAGAGCAGGCCCAGGGCATCGGACTGCTGCTCGCTGCGATCCAGCAGGCAGGCCAGAGGCAGCAGGCCAAGTTGCAGGTAGAGCACGTCGTAGTGATCGAACACATGGCCTGAGACGGAGTTGGCGATCAGGGTGAAGAGCACGCCGAACAGGGTGGCGCAGAGGGCGGGCAGATACCACTCCTGGCGGCGTCCCAGCATCAGCACCATGAAGGCGGGCAGCAGCATGACGAGGCCGGTGCGCAGCAAGCCGACGGCACCCACTTCCGGCGAGAAGCCGTTGCCATAGCTCCCCTCGAAGAAGATGCCGAAGGCGTAGTATTTGAATTCGTCCAGCAACCCGTGGTGCTGGAAGTAGGCAAACAGCGGGCCGCCGACCAGGGCCAGCCCCAGCAGGCTGGAGCAGAGCAGGCCGAAGGCGCAGCGCCACTGCTCACGCAGACACCAGTGGCAGAACAGCACCAGATACCAGGCTCCCCAGAAGGCGCCGTTGTTGGTGCGCATCCAGGCCACGATGGCGAAGGTGAGGGCCGCCACCAGGGCCGGGCCCCAGCGAAACTGCTTGTCCAGCAGCAGGGTGATGAAGGCCCACTGGGCGATGAGGGCCAGATGGAAGGTCCAGTCCTCGGTCATGTTGCCGTAGTAGTAGCGGGTGCTGTAGAGCGCAAGGATCGCCAGCATGCTGCCGAGACGGGCCCGCAGGGAGAGCCCCAGCTGGGAGAACGCCTGCCAGCTGGCGAGCAGACCGAGCCAGCAGAGCACCCACTCCAGCAGCCAGATCCCGAAGAAGCCGCCCAGGGAGTAGCCGAGGGCATCGAGGGCGAAGATCATGGGGCCCTTGATGTCGATCATGTCCCGATAGAGTACGCCCCCCTCGCTCCACATCTTGCCCATCACAGCAAACAGGGAGGCATCAAAGCCGGGCGCCATGCCGTGGAACAGCGGGTTGCGCAAGCAAAACAGCAACGCCATCAGGGCGGTGAGCAGGACAACCAGCGGCTTGAGCCCGGGGTTGTAGCGCTGAGGGGTAAAACGGATGGCGTGATTCATGGATGACCTGTTCCTGCGGGAAAGACGTAAAAGCGGGCCTATCTTGCCGAGGCCGGCAGTCCGATGCAATGGGCTGGGGTGATGTGTTTGAAATAATGTATAAAAGTAGCGTTTTCAGTGCCCGCAGTGGGCTAAATGATTAGCGGGACCCGCTGTTGACTGGTGTTGCCGAGGCCGGCAGTCCGCTGCAATGGGGCTGGGGACTGTGCTTGAAAAATGTAACAAGCGCCGCTCTCACGAAGAAAAGCGGCGCCTTGACAGGGGAGGGCCCGGCGAGGGGCCTCAGGCCATGGGACTGGCGCCCTGGTATTCCACCAGTGCCGGCAGGGGGGCCAGCTCGGGCAGATGGCGGGCCCAGCGGATAAAGGCATCGGCCAGGGTGATGCCGAGCTCCTGATTGTGCTGGGTCAGGGTGCGGGCCAGGGCCGTGTAGCCCTCCTTGCCGGAGGCGGTGTAGGCGCTGGAGACCCCCCGATAGATGGCATCCATCTCGACGCTCTGCCACTGACCCGGACTCGCCTCCCATTCGAGGCGGGTGATCCTGCTCCCCTTGGGCCTGTCTGCCTGATAACTGAAGCGCATCCCGGCGGTGTAAGGGAAGCTGCCGCTGCCATTGCCGACCACACCGTTGTTGGTGGCGTTGTCGATGGCCCCCTCCAGCGCTTCTGCCAGCTCATGACCGTGCACCCGGTAGAGGGTGAGCGGGATGGCAAAGGGCAGCAGGCGCCCGGCGATGTCCGCCTCGCTCAAGGGGCCGGGTTCGAGGGAGCAGCGCACCCCCCCTGCGTTGTGCAGGGCGAAGTCCACCTGACCCACCTGCTCGCGGGCACCGGCCAGCATGGCGCTCGCCACCAGGGGGGCGACCTGACTGCCGGCGGGCAGGGCGGCATCGGGCAGGCGCTGATGGTGCAGTGGCCCGGCGAGGTGGGTCACGATGCGCCGGGTCATGGTCTCGAGCTCGGGCCGGTAGCGCCTGGCCAGATGCTGCTCGATCTCGGGGGCTGGCTCGCAGAAATGGAGACCTGCCGGCGGGGGCGAGGCAAAGGGCCATGGCTGCCAGGGCAGCCACTCCAGCTGGCCGCGGCTTTGGCAAACGCGCCCGCGCGCATCAAATTCCAGCTCGCACACCCCGAGGCACAGCGCGCTGTGGGCCGCATGCAGTATGGCGACCCCCTCGATCATCAAGGGGTAGCTCCCCTCGCTCATCAGTCCGAGCGGGGCCAGATCCCCCAGCTGGCTGTGGGTGTGGCCGCCGACAATCAGGCTGAGTTCGGGGAAGCGGGCCGCCAGCTTCTTGTCCTGCTCCAGCCCAAGGTGGCTGAGCAATATGATGTGCTCTATTCCTTCGGCCTTGATCTCGCCGAGGGCGGCGCTGAGGGTCTCTTCGATGCCGTGGAAGCGGGTATGGGGATCCGGGCTCGCGATGGCGGCCATCTGCGGCAAGGTGATGCCGAGCAGGGCGAAGGGGACGCCGTCGATGACGCGCCTGTGCCAGGGGCGGCTGGCATCAAACAGCTGCGGCAAGCCGTGCAGCCGCAGCGGGGCATCGGCCGGCTCCTGTCTGCTGTCGAGGTTGGCGGCCAGCACCGGATAGTCGAGCTGGCGCAGAAACTCCACCAGCGGGCCGTTGCCGAGATCGAACTCATGGTTGCCGATCACCATGGCATCCGGTCGCAGCAGGCCGAGCAGGTCGGCGTTGGCCCGCCCCTTGAAGCGGTTGAAATAGAGCGACCCCTGGAAGGTGTCACCCCCGTGCAGCAGCAGGCAGGTCTGGCCCGCGGCGGCGGCCTGCTGGCGCAGGGCGGTCAGCCGGGTCAGGATGCGGCCGTAGCCGCCACATTGGGTGCGCCACTCGGACTCACCCTCTGGGGAGAAGCGCATGGGCGCGCCATCGAAATGGGAGTGGCAGTCACTGAAGTGGGCAAGTTGAACCGTAATACTCAAGGCTCGGTCCTCCTTAGGGAAAAAGAGCACCGAGTCTACTGCAAGGGGTGGGGGGGATGCCAGCCCGGCAGACGCCGGGCTGGAAAAGTGTCAGACGGTACTCAGGCAGGCACCAGGATCTGGGTGGCGAGGATCACCACCAAGAGGCCGACGGCGACCGGCATGGAGGTGCGTTTGACCACCTCGAACGGGGATAGATTGCCCATGCCCGCACAGGCGACCACCACCCCGGAGACCGGCGAGATGGTGCGACCCAGGTTGGAAGCCTGCAGCATGGGGATGACCAGGTAGGCGGGATTGACGCCCAGACTGGTGGCCAGGTGCGGGATCAGCTCCACGAAGGCGTAGAAGGGGGCGTTGCCGGAACCCGTGGTGAAGGCGGCCAGGGTGGTGATGACCACCAGCACCAGCATGATGATGACGCCGCCGGTGCCAAAGCTCTGGGCCAGATCCAGGAGGTTTGCGATGAAGCCGAGCCCCATCAGCCCCTGGGCAAACACACCGGCTCCCACCAGCAGCATGACCACGCCGGCGAAGGCGTCGGCCATGCTGCGCCAGCACACCTGCAGACCGTCCAGCAGCTCGCGGCCGTTGCGCTTGCGCACCAGCTCCAGCAGGGCGGCCAGCACCAGGCAGATGACGATGATGGTGACGATGTCGAGCTTGGGGCCCAGCTTGCCGTCAAACAGCAGCACGCCGATGATGGGAGTGAACGGCAGTATGGCGTAGAAGCCGGGGGCGTCTGTGATGAGATCGCTCGGGGCAACCGCCTCGTTGTGCTCGCCGGACTTTCTGTCCAGATAGCGCTGCCAGAAGAAGTGGGTCACCGCCATGGCGGCTATGGCCGTCAGGGAGATGGGCAGGGTCAGCTTGAAGGCAAACTCGATGAGCTCCATGTTGGCGGCCTGGGCGGCCATCACCACGTCCCCGGAGGTGGGGGCCAGTATGATGGCGGCCGGAGAGGCGCACACCGCGGCCGCGGCGCCACGGGAGATCCCCATGTTGACCATCAGCGGGAACAGGGTCGCCATCAGCAGCACGCCGAGGCCGGTGGCGGAGCTCACCGCCAGCGACATGGCACAGGCCACCAGGTAGGCGGCTACCAGCAATATGTAGGGGGACTTGATGATGCCAAGGGGCTTGCTGGCCAGCTTCACCAAGATGGTGTTGGCGCCGATGTGGCTCATGTAGCCGGCAAAGCCGCACAGCACCATGATCAGCATGCCGAGGCCGCCCCCCCTGTCTACCAGCAGGAAGCGCACGTACTCGAACACGTCTGTGGCCACGTGGCCGGTGGAGGTGACGCTGGCTGGCAGCACCGCCTTGCCCATCAGGGCGGTGATCGCCAGCAGCAAGAGGCCGCCGCTGAGCAGCACCCCGGTCGCCGAATAGCCCTTGAAGATGTAGCGACCCACGGCCAGGGTGACCAGGGTGCCAATAAGGAGTTCCATCATAAATAGGTTCCTGAGTATGGAGTGACGTCGGGCATCTAACGGGCTGAGCAGAGGGTTGGACTGGCTAGCTCGACATGTGCCAACAAAAACGCCGGGATTATTACCCCATAAGGAGTAATTCGCCATGGGGATGGTGGCTGGCTGTGATCTCCCTTGCAAATCCCCATTCTGAACGGGTGGAAGCTGCCCCTTTGCCTCCCCCGGCTCCGAGAGCAGGTGACAGCGCCCCTGATCGCGGTTAATCTCCCACACTGACTATTAATTCATTGATTATTAATTGAAATTACGCCGGACTCACAAGGAGCAAGGCAGCACGACGATGGGACTCTTCAGCAAGACAGGGGCGGTGGCGGCCCTCATATATGCCGCCTCAATCGGAGCAGCACCCTCCCATTATGCAGGTATTCGGGTGGCGCCCGATATCAAGGTCGATTTCCAGTTCTATCGGGTATCAGGAGCCGATGTGGCCGCCGTGATGCGCCAGATCACCGCCTTGTCGCCTACTCAGGCGGACGGCCATATCGGCAGGGCCAGCTATCAGCTCTCCTGGCAGTTGCAGACCAGGGCGACCCCGGCGCGCTGCGAGCTGGATCAGGCCCAGGTGACGGCCCGCATCCAGGTCAGGGTGCCGAACTGGATGGACAAGGGCAGGGCGTCCGCGGCGGAGCGGCAGAAGTGGGACAAGCTGGTGGCGGCCATGTTCGACTACGAGAGCCGTCACAAGGACATCTTGCTCGAAAGCGTCAGCCAGCTCGGCATCCGGTTCGCCCAGTTGCCCGTCGCCCGGGATTGCGCCGCCTTGCAGTACCAGGGTTGGCAACAGGGGCAGGCGGTGCTGGAGGCGACTCGGGATCGATTCGCCACCCTGGCGCAGCAGACCGATCGGGGGCGCAAGCTCGGGGTCAGCTGGCCAGAGGGCAGCTGACCGTCATCGCCAATAAAAAACGGGCTTCCCTTGGGGAAGCCCGTTTTGTTTGAGGTCCAGCCTGGGTGGGGATCAGGACGCCGGATCGCGCAGGGGCTTGCCCTTGAGCAGCCTGCGTACCCAGTAGCGGGCCGGATGCAGCGCCTCCAGCAGATCGGCGGCCAGCGGCAACGGATCCCCGCAGATCTCGCTCGCGACCAGCTCACCGCAGAGCGGCGCCGAGCACAGGCCCCGGGAGCCGAGGGCGCCCAGCGCATAGAGACCGGCGTGCAGGGGCAGCGCGCGCTGCTGATCAGCGGGGGCCTTAGGGTCTTGATCCGCCAGGCTTGCCAATCTGGCGATTGGCCCTGCCACCGGCAGGTGATCCCGGCTGGCGCAGCGAACGCCCACCCGCGCCTCGTTGCCGCTCATGTCCACCTCGGCAGGCCAGTTTTGATCCGGCAGGCAGGCTTGCAGCCGCGCCCGGTTCTGAGCCTGCTCCTCGGCACTGAATGCGAGGGTACTCTGATTGCGGCCATAGCTGGCCCCGATGCAGTGCGCTCCGTCGTGGGCCGGGGTGAGGTAGCCGTCGTAGCAGAGCACAGTCCTGAGCTGGCTTAACCGTGCCGTGGTCGGCACATGGCTCACCTGACCGCGCACCGGGTAGAGCGGCAGCTCCGCGAAGGGGAGCAGGGCGGGCAGCCGGTGACCGGCGGCCACCACCAGGTTGGGGGCCTGCCACTGGCGGCCATCCAGGCTCTCCACCTGCCAGCGCTCTGCCAGCTCGCTGATGGTGCTCACCGGTGTGTGGTACTCAAGGCGCAACAGACCGCTGGCTTGCGCTTCTTTCAGGGCGGCGCGGGTGAGATCCGCCGGGCAGAGCCAGCCCCCCAGGGGGTAGCTGACGCCACCGTGGCCGCAGGGCAGGCCGACCACCTGCTCAACTTCCGAGGCAGAGAGTGGGTGCATCAGCTCGGGGGGGAAGGGACCCTGACCCATCTTGGCGAGCTTGGCGGCGGACTTGTCGTCGTAGCCGAGCTGGGTGACGCCGCACAGGGAGAAGGCCACGGGATGGCGCGCGGCCAGGGCCAGCAGCCGCTGGCGGGCATAGCCGAAGGCGAGGGAATAGAAGCGCGACAGGGCGTCGTGCTCCCCGTTGAGCAGCGGATAGAGCGCCCCTTGCCGGTTGCCGGAGGCACCGGTGGCGGGTTCGCCCTCTTCGCACAGCAGGGTCACCTTGCGACCCCGCTCCACCAGGGAGAGCGCCGTCATGGCCGAGGCGATGCCGCCGCCGATGATCAGCACCTCGCCGTCCCGGCCGGCGGGGCGGGCATACCAGGGGGAGATGCTCTGTTCGGGCACTTTGCCCTCCCGCCTCCCAGCCAGCATCTCCCGCTTGCTGCCGTGTCCCTTCACCTTCTTCATGGCAAAGCCGGCGTCAATCAGACCGCGGCGCACGAAACCGGCGCAGGTAAAGGTCGAGAGGGTCGCGCTGGGGCGGGCGAGGCGAGCGAGGCCATCGAACAGCGCTTGTGTCCACATCTCGGGATTCTTGGCAGGCGAGAAGCCATCCAGATACCAGGCATCCACCAGACCCTGGGGGCCGTGAGGCACCTGGGGCAGCATCTCCTTGATGTCGCCAAGCCAGAGATCGAGGTGGATGCGGCCGCCGGCAAAAATGAGGCGGTGGCAGCCGGAGACCGGCAGCGGCCACTGGTCGATGAGAGGCTGGCTAAGGTGCGCGAGCTCGGGCCAGGCCGCCAGGGCCTTGCAGAGATCGGCCTGGGCCAGGGGGTATTTCTCGAAGCTGATGAAGTGCAGGTGCGAGCCGTTGCCGGATTGGGGGGCCTGTTCCAGGAAGGCGGCCATTGTCGCCAGAAAGTTAAGACCTGTGCCGAAACCTGTTTCGCCAATCACGAAACTGTCACTATCGTGGTGCGAAAATCGTGCCGGTAGGTGATTTTGCAATAAAAAGACGTAGCGGGTTTCACTTAGACCGTTATCATTGGAAAAGTACACATCCCCGAACTCACTGGAGACTGGAGTTCCCGCTTCATTCCAGTCCAATCGGGCATGATGTAAGGATGTTTGACTCACGTTTTCCTCTGCTCGCGTCATAAATTCGCGGGCATTCTACGTGAAAGCAGACCAGTTTGGCAGCCGAAAGCGGGTAGACTCGGTGCCAGTTTTTCCAGACGAGATGAATTAATGAGAAGAGCAGTGATCACCGGTATCGGCGTCATCTCCAGTATCGGCAACAACAAGGAAGAGGTGCTGGCCTCCCTGAAAGCAGGCAAATCCGGCATCACCTATTCCGAGCAGTTTGAACAGTACAACCTGCGCAGCCGTGTCTGGGGTAACATCAAACTCGATCCGTCTGAACTGATCGACCGTAAAGTCATGCGTTTCATGGGTGACGCCGCGGCCTATGCCTATCTGTCCATGGAGCAGGCCATCGCCGACGCGGGTCTGCCAGAGGATCAGGTCTCCAACGAGCGTACCGGCATAGTGGTCGGCTCCGGCGGCGCCTCCGGCAAGAACACCTCCGAGTCTGCGGACATCGCCCGTGAGAAAGGGGTCAAGCGTGTGGGTCCCTACATGGTGCCGCGCACCATGTCCTCCACCACCTCTGCCTGCCTGGCCACCCCGTTCAAGATCAAGGGTGTCAACTACACCATCAGCTCCGCCTGTGCCACCTCTGCCCACTGCATCGGTCACGCACTGGAGCTGATCCAGCTTGGCAAGCAGGACATCGTCTTCGCCGGCGGCGGCGAGGAGCTGGACTGGTCTTCCACCATCCAGTTCGATGCCATGGGTGCCCTCTCCACCAAGTACAATGACACCCCGGAAAAGGCGTCCCGTACCTATGATGCGGACCGCGACGGTTTCGTCATCTCCGGTGGCGGCGGCATTCTGGTGGTCGAGGAGCTGGAACATGCCCTGGCCCGCGGTGCCCACATCTACGCCGAAATCACCGGTTACGGTGCCACCTCCGACGGCTACGACATGGTCGCTCCGAGCGGTGAAGGCGCGGTGCGTTGCATGAAGATGGCGATGCAGGGTGTCGGCTCTGTGGATTACATCAACACCCACGGCACTTCCACCCCGGTCGGTGATACCAAGGAGCTGGAAGCCATCCAGACCCTGTTTGGCAGCAATGCGCCCAAGCTCTCCGCCACCAAGGCCATGACCGGTCATGCCCTGGGCGCCGCCGGCGTGCACGAGGCCGTCTACTCCCTGCTGATGATGGAACACGGCTTCATCGCCCCCAGCATCAACATCGAGAACCTGGACGAGAAGGCCGTGGGTCTGCCCATAGTGCGCGAGTACGAAGCCGCCGATCTCAATACCGTCATGTCCAACAGCTTCGGCTTTGGCGGTACCAACGCTTCTCTGGTGTTCAGCAAGTTCAAGGCTTGATGTTCACCGGATTGACATAGAAAAAGGCGCCGAAAGGCGCCTTTTTTATGGGTCAGATTATCGCTCAAGTCGTCGTATCTGCCGGCTCGGCCAGCGGCAGTTGCATATAGACGGCGCCCTCGCCGTACTCCTCCAGCGACTTGGGGGTCCTGGCTGGCACGAAGCCCTGCTTGCGCCAGAAGGCGGGGGCATCCTGCACCGCCACCAGACCTGCATGGCGATACCCTTCGCGGCTCGCGAAATCGAGCGCAGTGGCCAGCAGTCGCTGCCCGACGCCCAGACCGCGGGCCTGGTCCGAGACCGCGAGATCGTGCAGATAGAACTCTTCATGACCGGCCAGCGCCGTCATCGGCACCGAGAGGGGCGGGGGCTGGTGGGCACGCCAGGGATGGCAGAGCAGATAACCGAGCACCCGGCCCTGACACTCGGCGACCCAGCAGCAGGCGGGGGCGAGCTCTGCCTTGTTGCTCATCACCTCGAGGGGCTCGGGCTCCAGCTGGTGGTAGCACTCGCTCTGAATGGCCATGATGGCGGGCCAGTCTAGGGTCCGTATGGTTCTGATCTTGATCATCGTACTGGAGGGCGAGTGCCTCTGGTCAACCTTTGAAAGAAGGGGGTCAGCATAACCCAGGGGGCGTGCAAATTGAACCGCAGCCCCTCATGGCTCAGCGAACGGCCTCTTTGCTCACCATCTTGATCAGCTGATAGCGCACCGAGGAGGCGTCTGCTGGCACGTCGGTGAGCTGTTCGGTACGCACTTCCAGTTGATAGCGGAAACCAGGCTCGAAGGTGAAGCCCTCGATCTGCTGGTAGAAGAGGGTCCAGCTCTCGCCCGGCTGGCTGCGCACCTGCATGCACTTCATGGGGGCGACACCGACGCAGTCGGCCAGCTTGTCCTGGACATAGAGGGTCTGGGTGGTCGGGGTGCTCTGGCAGGCGCTGAGCAACAGGGCGGAGCAGAGGAGCAGGGGCGCTTTCATGATGGGTGTCCTTGGCGTAAAAGGGCGCGATTAAACCCTCAAATGAAAAGGCGGTCAATGACCGCCTTTGTAACAAACCATGACAACTCGCCGGATCAGCGTTGATCGAGGGGAGTGAAATCCCGTTGGGCAAGGCCGGTATAGAGCTGACGCGGACGGCCGATCTTCTGGTCCGGATCCGAGTGCATTTCGTTCCAGTGGGCGATCCAGCCGATGGTGCGGGAGATGGCGAAGATCACGGTGAACATGGACATGGGGATGCCGATGGCCTTCATGATGATGCCGGAGTAGAAGTCCACGTTCGGGTAGAGCTTCTTCTCGATGAAGTAGGGGTCGGAGAGTGCGATGCGCTCCAGCTCCATGGCCACATCCAGCAGCGGATCCTTGATCTGCAGCTCGGTCAGTACCTCGTGACAGGTTTCGCGCATCACGGTGGCACGGGGGTCGTGGTTCTTGTAGACCCGGTGGCCGAAGCCCATCAGACGGAAGGGGTCGTTCTTGTCCTTGGCCTTGGCAATGTACTCGGGGATGCGATCCACGGAGCCAATCTCTTCGAGCATCTTGAGGCAGGCTTCGTTGGCACCGCCGTGGGCCGGACCCCACAGGGAGGCGATCCCCGCGGCGATACAGGCAAACGGGTTGGCGCCGGAGGAGCCGGCCAGACGCACGGTGGAGGTGGAGGCGTTCTGCTCGTGGTCCGCATGCAGGGTGAAGATGCGATCCATGGCGCGCTCGACGATGGGGTTGACCTTGTACTCTTCGGTCGGCACGCCAAACATCATGTGCAGGAAGTTGCCGGCATAAGAGAGGGCGTTGCGCGGCTGCATGAAGGGCTGGCCGATGGAGTACTTGTAGCACATGGCGGCCAGGGTCGGCATCTTGGAGAGCAGACGGAAGGCGCAGATCTCGCGATGCTCTTCGTTGTTGATGTCGAGGGCATCGTGATAGAAGGCGGACAGGGCGCTGACCACACCGCACATGATCGCCATGGGGTGGGAGTCACGGCGGAAGCCGCGGAAGAAGAAGGCGATCTGCTCGTGCACCATGGTGTGGCGGGTGACCAGGCGTTCAAATTCCGCGTATTGCGTCTTGGTGGGCGCCTCGCCGTACAGCAGTATGTAGCAGACTTCCAGGTAACTGGCCTGGGTGGCCAACTGGGCGATGGGATAACCACGGTGCAGCAAGACACCCTGATCTCCGTCGATATAGGTAATGGATGATTTGCAAGCACCGGTGGCCATAAAGCCGGGGTCGAAGGTGAAGTACCCTTGCGCGCCCAGTTTTCTGACATCGATTACATCGGGTCCAACAGTACCGGACAGGATCGGTAGTTCTACCGGCTCTTTTCCGGGCAGATGTAGGGTGGCTATCTTATCAGCCATAGCACGTCTCCTTTGCTCTTTTATAATTTGGTTCCAGTCCTACTTTATTACGACTTTCATGACGCTGGCAAAGGTTCTTACCCGTACCACGGCGGCTGGAGCGCCTTATTTGAACCAGAGAACCACTCTCTTGTCAATTTTCCTGAATGATCATTAATGACTTGTTAAAGCGGTTGTGAGATCTGGTTTACGGTTTTGGGTTTTCTATGTAGCTAATTGATTGTCATTGGTTAAGGCCGCCGATATACTGCGCCTCGTGGGTGATGGCCGTCGGTGTTTGAAACGCTTTCGCAAAGCCAGATGTGATATCTAAAATGTTGTTTTTGGCTTTTCCGAGTTGTTTTGGTAACAAAAACCTAACAAATGCCACTCCTCGCCCTCAAAGCGTGTGAAAACAATAACTAACGTGCTCAATGGAGCTGAGTGGGCAAAGCCGTGAAAAATAAACAGAGACCTGTAAACCTCGACCTGCAAACGATCAGCTTTCCTGTCACCGCCATCGCTTCCATCTTGCACCGTGTCTCAGGGGTCATCACCTTTGTGGCGCTGGCCATCTTGCTGTGGATGCTTGGAACTTCACTCTCCTCTCCCGAAGGATTTGAAACCGTCGTTGCCATCATGGACAACTTCCTGGTCAAGTTCGTGTTGTGGGGGATCCTGACTGCGCTGGCATACCACATAGTGGGCGGCCTGCGTCATCTGGTCATGGACATGGGGCATTGGGAAGAGCTGGATTCCGCGAATCAGAGTGCCCGGGTGGGCTTCGTGATTACCGGGATTCTGGCGGTATTGGCGGGGGTACTGGTATGGTAACCAATTCTGCAACTTTCGGGCGCAGCGGTGTTCATGATTACATCCTGATCCGCGCCACCGCCCTCATCATGACGGCTTACGTCCTCTATCTGGTGGGCTTTGTCGCCTTCAACGACATCACCTACGAGGTGTGGACCGGCTTCTTCGCCACAACCTTCACCAAGGTCTTCACCCTGCTGACGCTGCTGTGCGTCCTGATCCACGCCTGGATCGGTCTGTGGCAGGTGCTGACCGACTATATCAAGCCGGTCGGGCTGCGCGGTGCGCTGCAGTTTGCGCTGGTGGTGGTGCTGTTCGTCTATCTGATGACGGGTTTCGTCGTGCTGTGGGGTGTGTAAGGTGACTATTCCAACTCGTGAATTTGATGCGGTCGTGATCGGTGCCGGTGGTGCCGGCATGCGCGCCGCGCTGCAGATTGCCCAGTCCGGCAAGAGCTGCGCACTGCTTTCCAAGGTTTTCCCGACTCGTTCCCACACGGTTTCCGCCCAGGGCGGGATCACGGTCGCCCTGGGCAATGCCCATGACGACAACTGGCAGTGGCACATGTATGACACCGTCAAGGGCTCCGATTACATCGGTGACCAGGAAGCGATTGAATACATGTGCAAGACCGGCCCCGAGGCCATCTATGAGCTGGAGAACATGGGCCTGCCCTTCTCCCGCTTCGACAACGGCTCTGTCTATCAGCGGCCCTTCGGCGGCCAGTCCAAGAATTTTGGCGGCGAGCAGGCGGCCCGTACCGCGGCGGCTGCCGACCGGACCGGTCACGCCCTGCTGCATACCCTGTATCAGCAGAACGTCAAGAACAAGACTACCGTCTTCTCCGAGTGGTATGCCCTGGATCTGGTGAAGAACCAGGACGGCCACATCGTCGGCTGCACCGCCATCGACATGGAGAGCGGCGAGGTCGTCTACTTCAAGGCCAAGGCCACGGTGCTTGCCACTGGCGGCGCCGGTCGCATCTACCAGTCCACCACCAACGCCCACATCAACACCGGTGACGGCGTCGGCATGGCGCTGCGCGCCGGGGTCGGCGTGCAGGACATGGAGTTCTGGCAGTTCCACCCCACCGGCATCGCCGGGGCAGGGGTGCTGGTGACCGAGGGTTGCCGTGGTGAAGGCGGCTATCTGCTCAACAAAGATGGCGAGCGCTTCATGGAGCGTTATGCACCCAACGCCAAGGATCTCGCCGGTCGCGACGTGGTGGCCCGCTCCATCATGATCGAGATCCGCGAAGGCCGTGGCTGCGACGGTCCCTGGGGCCCGCACATCAAGCTCAAGCTGGATCACCTCGGCAAAGAGGTGCTGGAATCCCGTCTGCCGGGCATCTGCGAGCTCTCTCGCACCTTCGCCCACGTGGATCCCGTCAAGGAACCCATTCCCATCATCCCGACCTGCCACTACATGATGGGCGGCGTGCCGACCAGCGTGAACGGCCAGTGTCTGACCCAGGATAAAGACGGCAACGACGTCCCCGTGGTCGGCCTGTTCGCGGTGGGGGAAATCGCCTGCGTCTCCGTGCACGGTGCCAACCGTCTGGGTGGCAACTCCCTGCTGGATCTGGTGGTGTTCGGTCGTGCCGCCGGCATGCACCTGGTGGAGACCCTGGGGGAGATGGATCATGGCCGCGAGGCCTCCGAGTCCGACATCGCCGCGGCGCTGGCCCGCTTCAATCGCTGGGAGAACAACCGCGATGGCGAGGATCCCGCCGAGATCCGCCGTGACCTGCAGCGCTGCATGCAGAACAACTTCTCCGTGTTCCGCGAAGGGGACGCCATGGCAGAAGGGCTGGCCGAGCTGAAACTCATCCGCGAGCGCCTCAAGAATGCCCGTCTGGACGACACCTCCAAGGAGTTCAACACCCAGCGCATCGAGTGCCTGGAGCTGGACAACCTGATGGAGACGGCGTTCGCCACCGCGGTTGCCGCCAACTTCCGTACCGAGAGCCGGGGCGCCCATAGCCGCTTCGACTTCCCGGAGCGTGACGACGAGAGCTGGCTGTGCCACAGCCTCTATCATCCGGACACCGAGTCCATGACCCGTCGTGCTGTCAACATGTCTCCGAAAACCCGTGAGGCATTCCCACCCAAGGTGCGGACTTACTGATTGCGGAGGCAACCACAATGAACGTCACATTCTCTGTTTACAGATACAACCCGGATGTTGATAACGTCCCACATATGAAGGAATATCGTCTTGATATTCCTGAAGGTTCCGACATGATGGTGCTCGACGCACTGATCCAGCTCAAGGAGCTGGATCCCACGCTCTCCTTCCGCCGCTCCTGCCGCGAAGGGGTCTGTGGATCGGACGGTCTCAACATGAATGGCAAGAACGGTCTTGCCTGCATCACCCCGCTCTCCGATCTCTTGAAGAAGGGCAACAAGGTCGTCATCCGGCCCCTGCCTGGTCTGCCAGTGATCCGCGATCTGGTGATCGACATGACCCAGTTCTACACCCAGTGGGAGAAGGTCAAGCCCTTCCTCATCAACGATGAAAAACTGCCGCCCGTGCGTGAGCACCTGCAATCCCCCGAAGAGCGCGCCAAGCTGGATGGCCTGTACGAGTGTATTCTCTGTGCCTGCTGCTCCACCTCTTGCCCCTCCTTCTGGTGGAACCCGGACAAGTTCATCGGCCCGGCCGGGCTGCTCGCCGCCTACCGCTGGCTGGCGGACAGCCGCGACACCGCGGCTGCCGAACGACTGGGCAACCTGGATGACGCCTTCAGCGTATTCCGCTGCCACGGCATCATGAACTGCGTGAACGTCTGTCCCAAGGGCTTGAACCCGACCAAGGCCATCGGTCAGATCAAGTCGATGTTGCTCAACCGGGCTGTTTGATACCAGGGCCTGTGGCGCCTTGCGCCGGGCCCGACCTCTGGATAGCCATCCCGTCCCGGGATGGCTATGACCCTACAAGCTGCGCTGCAGTGAACAAGATGTACAAGGGATAGAAATGCATAACGGCGTGATGAAGGCCTGGTTGGAGTCATCTCACCTGGCTGGTGCGAATGCAAGCTACATTGAGGATTTGTACGAATCCTTCCTGGAAAACCCCGACTCCGTGGCCGAAGAGTGGCGCAGCCTGTTTAGCGAGCTGCCCCAGGTCAATGGCCATGCAGTCGAACAACCCCACTCCCAGGTTCGCGACTATTTCCGCCGCCTGGCCAAGGATCCCTCCCGTTACAGCGCCCCGGTCTCCGATCCCCAGGTGGATGCCAAGCAGGTGCGCGTACTGCAGCTGATCAACGCCTTCCGTTTCCGTGGTCACCAGAATGCCAATCTGGATCCGCTGGGCCTGTGGCAGCGTGAAACCGTTGCCGAACTCGACCCGGCCTTTCACAACCTGCAGGGCGCAGACATGGAGGCCACCTTCAACGTGGGCTCCTACGCCATCGGTCGCGAGACCATGGTGCTCTCCGATCTCTACGCCTCGCTGAAGAAGACCTACTGCAGCAGCATAGGTGCAGACTACATGCACATCACCTCCACCGAGGAGAAGCGCTGGCTGCAAGACCGTCTTGAATCCATCGAAGCCAAGGGTAACTACAGCACCGAGGAGAAGACCCGCTTCCTCGAGAGCCTGACTGCCGCCGAAGGGCTGGAAAAATACCTGGGGGCCAAGTTCCCGGGGGCCAAGCGTTTCTCCCTGGAAGGGGGCGATGCCATGGTGCCCATGCTCAAAGAGCTTATCCGCCGCGCCGGTGAGCAGGGCTGCAAGGAGGCTGTCATCGGCATGGCCCACCGCGGTCGCCTGAACGTGCTGATCAACGTGCTGGGCAAGCGCGCCCAGGACCTGTTCGACGAATTCGCCGGCAAGCACGGGGAATCCTGGGGCACAGGGGATGTGAAGTACCACATGGGCTTCTCCTCCGACTTCGCCACCCCGGGCGGCAACGTCCACCTGGCGCTCGCCTTCAACCCGTCCCACCTCGAAATCGTCAACCCCGTGGTCATCGGCTCCGTGCGTGCCCGTATGGACCGCCGCGGTGACAAGGATGGCTCCAGCGTCCTGCCCATCACCATCCACGGTGACTCCGCCATCGCGGGGCAGGGGGTGGTGGCCGAGACCTTCAACATGTCCCTGACCCGTGCCTACGGCGTCGGCGGCACTGTGCGCATCGTCATCAACAACCAGGTTGGTTTCACCACCTCCTATCAACGTGACCTGCGCTCCACCGAATACTGTACCGACATCGCCAAGGCGGTGCAGGCACCTGTGCTGCACGTCAACGGGGATGACCCGGAAGCCGTGGTGCTGGTGACCCAGATTGCGCTGGATTATCGCAACACCTTCAAGCGCGACGTGGTGATCGAGCTGGTCTGCTACCGTCGTCACGGTCACAACGAGGCGGACGAGCCGAGCGCGACCCAGCCCCTGATGTACCAGAAGATCAAGCAGCACCCGACGCCGCGCAAGATCTACGCCGATCAGCTGATTGGCGAAGGCACCATCACTCCTGAGCTGGCCACTACCCTGGTCAACGACTACCGCGATACCCTGGATCGGGGCGAGCGGGTGAGCAAGGAGTGGCGTCCCATGGAGCTGCACTCCGTGGACTGGACTCCTTATCTCGGTCACGACTGGGCCATGAGCTACGACAGCACAGTGCCCATGGATCACCTCAAGTCCCTCGGCGAGCGCATCAGCCAGTACCCGGCCACCCATGTGCTGCAACGCCAGGTCGAGAAGATCTACGAAGACCGCCGCCTGATGGCCGCCGGCGAGAAGCTGGTGGACTGGGGCTTTGCCGAGACCCTGGCCTACGCCACCCTGGTGGACAAGGGCGCGCGCATCCGCTTCACCGGGGAAGACTCCGGCCGTGGCACCTTCTTCCACCGCCACGCCGTGCTGCACAACCAGACCGATGCGAGCACCTACACCCCGCTGTGCAACCTGCACGACGAGCAAGGTCCGTTCGAGATCTACGACTCGGTGCTGACCGAAAACGCGGTACTGGCGTTCGAATATGGCTACGCCAGCGCCGAGCCAGCCGGTCTGACCATCTGGGAAGCCCAGTTCGGCGACTTCGCCAACTGTGCCCAGGTGGTGGTGGATCAGTTCCTCTCCTCCGGCGAGCAGAAGTGGGGCCGGATGTGCGGTCTGACCATGCTGCTGCCCCACGGCTATGAGGGGCAGGGCCCTGAGCACTCCTCCGCCCGTCTGGAGCGCTATCTGCAGATGTGTGCCCAGCACAACATGCAGGTGTGCGTGCCCTCCACCCCGGCCCAGGTGTTCCACATGCTGCGCCGTCAGGTGGTGCGCCCGATGCGCCGTCCGCTCATCGTGATGACGCCCAAGTCCTTGCTGCGCCACCCGCTGGCGGTGAGCAAGCTCGACGAGCTGGCGGAAGGCACCTTCCAGAACGCCATCGGCGAAATCGATGCGCTGGATCCGAAAGCGGTCAAGCGGGTGGTTTTCTGCTCCGGCAAGGTCTACTACGACCTGCTCGATGCCCGTCGCAAGGCCGAGCAGCAGGATGTAGCCCTGGTGCGGATCGAGCAGCTCTACCCCTTCCCGGAAGAGGAAGTGCGCGCCATCCTGGCCGATTATGCCCACGTCACCGATTTCGTCTGGTGTCAGGAAGAGCCGCAGAACCAGGGCGCCTGGTACAGCACCCGTCATCACTATGACAGCGTGCTGCCAAGCCATGCCCGTCTGCGTTACGCCGGTCGCCCGGCCTCGGCCTCACCGGCCGTCGGTTACATGTCTGTCCACGCCAAGCAGCAGAAAGCCCTGGTGGAAGACGCGCTGACCCTGGAATAAACGAGTTGCGAAGGGGAGGGGGCTCTGTGCAGCCGACCCTCTCCGTCTCTGGAACAAGCCTGCTGGCCAAGAAGTAACAAGGAACTGATTACATGACTATCGAGATCAAGGTACCGGACCTGCCGGAATCAGTGGCGGACGCCACCATCGCCACCTGGCACAAGAAACCGGGCGACCTGGTTGCCCGTGACGAAGTACTGGTTGACATCGAAACCGATAAAGTCGTGCTGGAAGTCCCCGCGCCGGAAGCCGGCGTACTGGGTGACATCCTGCAACTGGAAGGCGCGACCGTGCTCTCCCGCCAGCTGATCGCCATCCTCAAGGCGGCCCCGGTGGCCGGTGAAGAGACCAAGGAGAAGCCGGTGGAAGCGGCGGCCGATGACGCCGCCGACGGCCTGAGCCCTTCCGTGCGCCGCCTGGTGGCCGAGCATGACATCGACGTGGCCAAGCTGACCGGCACCGGCAAGGGCGGTCGCGTCACCAAGGAAGACGTGGATGCCTTCATCAAGAACCTGGGCAAGCCGGCAGCCCCCGCCGCCGTGGCCGCCGCACCGGTTGCGCCCATAGCCCCCCTGGCCGGTCGCACCGAGAAGCGGGTGCCCATGACCCGTCTGCGCAAGCGCATCGCCGAGCGTCTGCTGGAGGCCAAGAACACCACCGCCATGCTGACCACCTTCAACGAGATCAACATGGCGCCCATCATGAAGCTGCGCAAGCAGTACGGCGAGATCTTCGAGAAGAAGCACGGCATCAAGCTCGGCTTCATGTCCTTCTACGTGAAGGCGGTGGTTGAATCCTTGAAGCGCTACCCGGAAGTGAACGCGGCGCTGGACGGCGATGACGTGGTATACCACAACTACTTCGACGTCAGCATCGCCGTCTCCACCCCCCGTGGTCTGGTGACACCTGTGCTGCGCGACTGCGACAACATGAGCCTGGCCGACATCGAGAAGGCCATCAAGGATCTGGCGGGCAAGGGCCGTGACGGCAAGCTGACCGTGGACGAACTGACCGGCGGCAACTTCACCATCACCAACGGCGGCGTGTTCGGCTCCCTGATGTCCACCCCCATCATCAACCCGCCCCAGAGCGCCATTCTGGGCATGCACAAGATCCAGGACCGCCCCATGGCCGTCGACGGCAAGGTCGAGATCCTGCCGATGATGTACCTGGCGCTCTCCTACGATCACCGCATCATCGACGGCCGCGAGTCCGTGGGCTTCCTGGTCTCCATCAAGGAGCTGCTGGAAGACCCGACCCGTCTGCTGCTGGATGTCTGAGCAAGAGTGACTGAAAGATAACGAGGGGCCGCCCAGGCCCCCATTCACAGGGGATTGAGAAACACGAGCCCCGGACGGAAATACCTACAACACGGATAGAGCATCTATGAATCTGCATGAATATCAGGCAAAACAGCTGTTTGCCGAGTATGGCCTGCCGGTCTCCGAGGGTTATGCCTGCGCTACCCCGCAGGAAGCGGCCGAAGCGGCCGACAAGATTGGCGGCAATACCTGGGTCGTCAAGTGCCAGGTCCACGCCGGTGGCCGTGGCAAGGCGGGCGGCGTCAAGCTGGCCAAGAGCAAGGACGAGATCCGCGCCTTCGCCCAGAACTGGCTCGGCAAGAACCTGGTCACCTATCAGACTGACGCCAACGGTCAGCCGGTCACCAAGATCCTGGTAGAGTCCTGCACCGACATCGCCAAGGAGCTCTATCTGGGTGCCGTGGTCGACCGTGGCAGCCGCCGCGTGGTCTTCATGGCCTCCACCGAAGGTGGCGTGGACATCGAGAAGATCGCCCACGAAACCCCGGAACTCATTCACAAGGCGGCCATCGATCCCCTGGTAGGCCCGCAGGCTTATCAGGCCCGCGAGCTGGCCTTCAAGCTGGGTCTGGTCGGCGATCAGATCAAGCAGTTCACCAAGATCTTCATGGGTCTGGGCCAGATGTTCCTGGACTGCGACTTCGCCCTCTTGGAGATCAACCCCCTGGTCATCACCGACAAGGGCAACCTGCATTGCCTGGACGGCAAGATCAACATCGACGCCAACGCCCTGTATCGCCAGCCCAAGCTGCGCCAGATGCACGATCCCTCCCAGGATGACCCCCGCGAAGCGCACGCCGCCCAGTGGGAGCTGAACTATGTGGCGCTGGATGGCAACATCGGCTGCATGGTTAACGGCGCGGGCCTGGCCATGGGCACCATGGACATCGTCAACCTGCACGGCGGCTCACCGGCCAACTTCCTGGACGTCGGCGGCGGCGCCACCAAGGAGCGCGTGACCGAGGCGTTCAAGATCATCCTGTCCGACAGCAAGGTACAAGCCGTGCTGGTCAACATCTTCGGCGGCATAGTGCGCTGCGACATGATCGCGGAAGGCATTATCGGTGCGGTCAAGGAAGTGGGGGTCAAGGTGCCCGTGGTAGTGCGTCTGGAAGGCAACAATGCCGAACTGGGTGCCCGTAAACTGGCCGACAGCGGCCTCAATATCATCGCCGCAACGAGTCTGACTGACGCAGCTCAGCAAGTGGTTAAAGCAGCGGAGGCCAAATAATGAGCGTTCTGATCAACAAAGACACCAAGGTGATCTGCCAGGGCTTCACCGGCGGTCAGGGTACCTTCCACTCCGAACAGGCGATTGCCTACGGTACCCAGATGGTCGGCGGCGTCTCCCCGGGCAAGGGTGGCACCACTCACCTGGGCCTGCCGGTGTTCAACACCGTCCGTGACGCCGTGGAAGCCACCGGCGCCACCGCCTCCGTCATCTATGTGCCGGCCCCGTTCTGCAAGGACGCCATCCTGGAAGCCATCGACGCCGGTATCAAGCTCATCGTCACCATCACCGAAGGCATCCCGACCTTGGACATGCTGCAGGTCAAGGTGAAGCTGCAGGAAACCGGCGTGCGCATGATTGGGCCGAACTGCCCGGGCGTCATCACTCCGGGTGAGTGCAAGATCGGCATCATGCCGGGTCACATCCACAAGCCGGGCAAGGTGGGCATCGTCTCCCGCTCCGGCACCCTGACCTACGAAGCGGTCAAGCAGACCACGGACGAGGGCTTCGGCCAGTCCACCTGCGTCGGCATCGGTGGCGACCCCATCCCGGGCTCCAACTTCATCGACATTCTGGAGATGTTCCAGAACGATCCCAAGACCGAAGCCATCGTGATGATCGGCGAGATCGGCGGCAGTGCCGAGGAAGAGGCTGCGGCTTACATCAAAGCCCACGTCACCAAGCCGGTGGTCTCCTACATCGCGGGCGTGACCGCTCCGGCTGGCAAGCGCATGGGTCATGCGGGCGCCATCATCGCCGGTGGTAAAGGCACGGCGGCCGAGAAATTTGCCGCCCTGGAAGATGCCGGCGTGAAAACCGTGCGCTCCCTGGCCGATATCGGCAAGGCCCTGCGTGAAGTGACCGGCTGGTAAGTCCTTTAGCCTGTTATCTCTGATAAAAATGCCGCCCGAGGGCGGCATTTTTTATGTTGTTTTTCATTTAATTTAACACCAGTCTATATTTATTACACTTTGTAAGTTGATGCTGAGTTTATGAAGCACAACATACGATATGAGTAATATTTATGTTGGAATGGGGTGGATGATGGAGATAATAATTTGGATTTTTATATTTTTCTTTGTAATTGGCTTTTTTTCGTCAGAAAAAATGAAGAATGGAAATGATAAAGCAAAACCATTTAAATTAAATCGTGATACACAACAAAAAACTGATAATAATGCTTCTCAATTTTTCAGTGTGGATTCAATTCTAGGAACGACAGTAGACGGGGTAAAAACATTTAATTCCGCAATTGGAGAATTAAATGACTATGTTCGCCTTAACAGTGAAGTGCAAAAAGCAGTGTCGTCGCTTGAACAAGCGTGTTCTTTCGAAAAAATGGCCATTACCACATGTTTGGAAATGGCCAAAAATGAATTGTCAATTGAAGACCGATTTGCTAATGACGAACAGGGTAGAAAGCGGTTTGATGCGAATGTAGCCAGAATGAAAGAGGCGGTTAGTTCTTCTAAACAGTCCTACGAATCTCATTTATGCATAGATCTGATCTATACAAGCGAACCTCATTCAGAACAAAAAATTGAGGATGCCATACAACATAAATATAAAAGTATGGTGGAGTGTTACACAGAATTTCTGAATAAAACCACACAGGGGTTAAAGGAAAATCCTCGCCTGCGAGTTTTATTTGAGATACAGATGAAAAAGTATGAACCCGATCTTTTGATGCGTATTCATTGTTTTGAAGCTGGTGGCGAGTGGCGCTACATCAGAAGTTTTAGAGTGTACAAATAAGCTGTATTTTGGATTAATGTTCTAATTAGGTAGTAGTTCGCTATTTGAAACATGGAGATGGGAAAAGAGAGAAATACCTCACAGACTCATGGACCATCCCTGTAATGTTGATCTTCACCAGCCTTGAAAAATCGGGCCATAGGGCGTATAACCACGCGCTTGTCAGTGTATTGAGCGAGCCTACCTTTATGCAGCAGAGTGAACCCGTGCAGAGCGCCCCCTTTTGGCAGGTGAAGAGCCTGCAACAGATGACCATGACGGAGTGGGAGTCCCTGTGCGATGGCTGCGGCAAGTGCTGCCTGAACAAGCTGATCGACGAGGACACCGAGGAGCTGGTGTTCACCAATGTGGCCTGCAATCTGCTCAATACCAAGACCTGCCAGTGCTCCGACTACGGCAACCGCTTCAAGAAAGAGCCGGACTGCCTGCAGATCACCTACGACAAGATTGCCGAGTTCGACTGGCTGCCGTCGAGCTGTGCCTACCGCCTGCTGGCGGAGGGGCAGAGCCTGCCAGAGTGGCATCCCCTTATCACCGGCAGCCGCAGCGCCATGCACCAGGCCGGTCAGTCGGTGCGCGGCAAGGTGGTGCACGAGGCCCATGCCGGCGACTGGATAGATCACATCATCACCTGGGCCAGCTAACGACAGACCCTTTTCGGGCCAGCCGCCGAACCGTATCAACTGCGAAGGGGCAGGGGAGTCATACTCTCCTGCCCCTTCGGCTTTCTGCCGCTTTCCACAGTGCTCTGCGAAGGCGCTTATTTGTCAGCCTTGCCCGCCGCATCGGCAAGTTTGGCCAGCTGTCTGTCATACCAGGCCACCGGGCGGCCTTCATCTTCCGCCTTCTCCTTGCGCCGGATGGCATTGCGCACCGCCATGGCCCCCAGCCAGCGCAACGGCTCGGGCGGGAAATAGCCGCGCGGGCCGCTCACCAGGGCGCATTCGCGCCACGACTTGTCCGCTTCCCGCACCTCGTCTCTCACCAACGCCGCCAGGATCTGGCCGCCCATCCAGCTCTGGGCCACCCCGTTGCCGGAATAGCCGAGGCCATAGACAACGTTGGGCTGCGCTCGCCAGTGGCCGAAGAAGGGGAGGCCATCCACCGAGCGATCGGAGGCGCCGCACCAGCTGGCGGCGATGGGTACCTCTTTGAGCGCCGGAAAGAAGCGACGCAGGGTGCGGGTGAGGGGGGCGAGATAGCGGCTGGGGGCATCGAACTCGGCGAGATGGCGGTTGGCGAAGGCAAAGGTGTTGCCCCCCTTGCCCAGCATCAGCCGCCCTTGCGGGGTGGATCTGTAGTAGTGCACGAAGGTGCGGCCATCCACCACGCTGCGGCCATGGGCGAGCTGCTGGGCGGCCAGCGCCTGGGGTGCCGGCTCTGTGATCACCATATCGGAGGAGACCAACACTATGCTGCGGCGAAACTCGCGAAAGTGTTGCACCATGGCGCTGTTGAGGGCCAGCACCACCTTGCGGGCGTGGACGATGGCCAGTGGCGTCTGCACCCGTGCAGGTTGGCCCCCTTCGAGGCGTTGCATGGGGGAAGCTTCGTAGACCTCGACCCCCAGTTCCCGCGCCACCCGCAGCAGGCCGCGCACCAACAGCGCCGGTTGTACAGAGCCCGCGTGGGGGCTGTAGAGCCCCTCCAGATGAACGTGGGAGCCGCTCTGGCTGGCCAGTTCACCCTCCGCAATCGCCTGCCACTGGTTAAGATTGGCTCGCTTTAGCGCCCGCAATACCGGATCCATCAGGCCGCGCTGGGCCTCGCTGGTGGCGGTGTAGCAGGTGCCCTCGACCCTCAGCTCCGCCTCTATGTTGTGCTTTTCGCAGAAGCGGGCGATCTCGTGCACCGCCTGCTCGGAGCCTTGTACCAGCCAGGCGGCCTGCTCCTCGCCAAAGAGGCGCTTTAACGTCAGGTATTTGGCCGACCAGGTGAGCAGGCAACCGCCGTTGCGGCCGGAGGCGCCGCTGCCGCAGCGATCTTTCTCCAGCACCAGGATGCGTAAGGCAGGCTCGGCCTGTTTAAGGGCGATGGCGCTCCAGAGCCCGGTAAAGCCGCCGCCGACGATGCAGACATCCACCTCGTGCTGGCCTTGAAGAGGCGTTGGGGGAGCGGGCTGTTCGGCGGCGAGCGCTTCGGCCAGCCAGAAGGGGAGAGTGGACATGATGACTCCTCGACAAGGTTATGAGTGGCGCCAGCGCTGGGTGCGGGCCAGCAGGGCTCGGCTCAGGAAAAGCTGGGCCAGCTTGACGGTGGCGGCGGCCAGCAGGATCAGGGTGGCCATGGCGGCGGCCGTGGCGGTATCGCCGGAATCTTCCATGTTCAGCACGGCGATGGAGGCGAGCACGCTGTCGCTGGAATAGAGGAAGATCACCGCCGAGGTGGTGGTCATGGCGTTGACGAACAGATAGATGAAGATCTCCAGCAGTGCCGGCAGGGAGGCGGGCAGGGTGACGCGCCAGAATGCCTTCCAGAGCGGAATGCGCAGCGAGATGGCCACCAGCTCCAGCTCCCTGGGCAACTGCTTGAGGCTGGTCACCGCCGTCATATGGCCCACGGTGTAGTAGTGGATGACGCAGGAGAGCACCATCAGCGGCAGGGTGCCATGGAGGCTGCCAAACAGCGGATTGCCGTTGAAAAAGAAGATATAGCCGAGCCCCAGCACCATGCCGGGCACCGCCAGTGACAGCATGGCGAGCAGGTGCAGGAGCTGGCGAAGCCATGGGAAGTGGCGCCCCTTCTCCTGCGCCCAGGCCAGCACCATGATAAGCACAGTGCCTGTGATGGCGGTATAGAGGCCCAGCTGCAGGGTGTTGGTAAAGGGCTGCCAGCCATAGACGCTGTTGCTGTCAAAGGCGTAGTGATCCAGCGTCAGCCCAAGGTTATAGGGCCAGAACTGCACCAGGGAGCCGTAGACCGCCATGCCGACCAGTGCCAGAAACAGCAGGGCCCAGAGGGTGCACCAGCCGAGCGCCAGCAGATCCCGCAGCCGATGGGGTTTGGGCTGATAGGGCACCGCCTTGGTGCTGCTCTGCTCCTGCATCTTGCTGCGCACCCTGTGCTCCAGGGCAAAGCTCAAGAGCGCCGGCAGCAGCAGGGTGACGCTGGCGACCGCCCCCAATGCGAAGTTCTGCATCCCGATCACCTGGCGGTAGATATCGGTGGCCAGCACGCTGTACTGGCCGCCAATCACCTTGGCCACCCCGAAGTCGCAGATGGTGAGGGTGAACACGGCGATGGCGGCGCTGAGCAGGCCATAGCGGGCGGTGGGCAGGGTGACGGTGACAAAGGTGCGCCAGCCGCTGCTGCCGAGCACTCGGGAGGCTTCATAGAGGCGGGCATCGCTCTGGCCCAGCGCCGTGATGAGGATCATCAGGGCGTGGGGAAAACACCAGAAGCCAAGGCCGATGACGATGCCGATGGGGCCGTAGATGCTCTCGCCGCCGAGCAGTCCCTTGGCAACTCCCTGATTGCCAAACCAGTAGACCAGGCTGATGGCGGGCAGCAGGGAGGGCATCAAGAGCGGGATCAGGCCGATGAGGCGAAACAGCCCCTTGCCCGGCATGCAGGTGCGGGTGAGGGCATAGGCGTAGCCGAAGGCGATGGTCACCACCAGGGTGGTGATCAGCACCCCGAGCCAGAGGGTGTTGCCGAGGGTGCGACCCAGATGGGGGGAGCCGAAGTAGGCGCTGAAGTTGGCAAGGCTCACCCAGAGGCCGTTCTCATCCTGCAGGCTCTTTTGCAGCATGGTGAGCAGGGGCAGCAGCAGGCCGCCAGTGAGCAGGGCGATACCCAGCACAAGCAGCAGGAGTTGCAGCAGTTGATCCCGATTCCAGCCGGTGCAAGAGCGCCGCCAGAGGGGGGCGCGCTGCGGTTGCGACGGAGACAAGGGGGATGAAGTCGTGAGGGGGGAGTTCATGCGCCATCTCCTTCAAAGATCTGCATCGCCCCGGCGGGCCAGTGCAGGGAGCAGCGCATGCCGCTGCGCCAGCCCCCCTGTTCGTGGCGGGGCAGCTCGTGGGTCGGGCGCTCCACCAGAACTTGCTGGGGGCCCAGATAGGTGTCTGCGGTGCAGATGAGGCGCTGGGCGGCGCCGAGAAACTCCACCTGATCGATGGTTGCTTCGACGCCATGTTGACCAAGATAAGGCTCATGGGAGGCGCCCAGGGTGATGGCCTCGGGGCGGATGGCCACCTGCAGCTTGCTGCCGGCCGAGGCCCGGTTGGCGAGGGTCAAAGGCTGTTCGTTGAGGCGCACCTGATTGGGGCCGAGCACCAGGGTCTCGAGGAAGTTCATGGTGCCGACGAAGCTTGCCACGAAACGGCTCGCAGGCTGGTGGTAGATCTCCTGCGGGGTGCCCACCTGCACTATGTTGCCGCTCTCCATCACCACGATGCGGTCGGCCATGGTCAGGGCCTCTTCCTGATCGTGGGTCACCATGATGGTGGTGATGCCAAGGCGCTGCTGCAGGGCGCGGATCTCGCTGCGAAGGTGGGTGCGCACCATGGCATCCAGGGCGCTGAGGGGTTCGTCCAGCAGCAGCAGGCCGGGGGAGAGGGCGAGCGCCCGGGCCAGCGCCACCCGCTGCTGCTGGCCGCCGGAGATCTGGCTCGGGTATTTGTGGGACTGGGCATTGAGATCCACCAGCCCCAGCCAGTGATCGACCCGCTCCTTGATGAGATCCCGCGCCAACCCCTGATTCTCAAGGCCGAAGACGATGTTCTGGGCCACCGTCAGGTTGGGGAAGAGGGCGTAGGACTGAAATACGATGCCAAAATCCCGCTGCTGGGGGGGCAGGCGGGAGATATTGCGCCCCCCCTGCCAGATCTCGCCGCTGTCTGGCAGATCCAGCCCGGCGATGGCTCTGAGCAAGGTGGTCTTGCCGCAGCCTGAGGGGCCGAGAAAGCAGATGAACTCCCCCGGCTCAATGGTCAGAGAGATCCCCTTGAGGGCCTGAAAAGCACCGAACTGCTTGTTGAGATGTTGAATGTCCAGGTAGGGCTGGGTCATGGTGCGACTCGCTACTGATTTGGTATATACCAGTTTGGCGGTGAAGTGTGACGGTCAGGTGATCGGGGGATGACAGCTCGATGACAGTCCGATGACGATGGGTCGCCGGCAGGTGGCTGTGCCGCGTACAGACGGGCGGGGAGCCGCCCATCGAGGGCGACACAAACATGGGATCTAAACCAAAAAGCGAAGGCCAACAAGCGTTGGCCTTCGGCAAGGGGTTTATTGGCGGCGGTTCGTCGGGCGTGCACAAACCGCTGCCATTCACGCTTACTGTTTGGCTTCGGTCTTGCCGTCGAAGCTGGCGCTCCACTGGGTCAGGATGGCGTTGCGCTCGCGGGCAGCCCAGCCAAAGTCGTTGTCGATCATCTGACCCTTGATATCCGCCGGATAGCCCGCTCTTGGTTGGGCGACCCCAGGGATGGCGACCACAGCGAACGACTTGTTGTAGAGGGCGTTGGCCTGCTCGGTGGCGGCAAAGTCGAGCAGCTGTTTGGCGGCCTCCAGCTTGGGGGTGCCCTTGATGATGGCGGCGGCCTCCATGTCCCAGCCCGAGCCTTCGCTCGGGAACACCACCTCTATGGGGGCCCCCTTGGCCTTGAGGCTGGTGGCCGGGAAGTCGAAGGAGATGCCGATCACCGTCTCGCCGCTGGCGGCCAGCTTGCAGGGGGCCGAGCCCGAGTGGGTGTAGCGGTCGATGTTCTGGTGCAGGCCGTTCATGAATTGCCAGCCCTGCTGCTCGCCCATGGTCTGCAGCCAGCCGGCGACGCTGAGGTAACCGGTGCCGGAGGAGCTGGGGTTTGGCATGATCACCTTGCCCTTGTAGACGGGCTTGGTGAGATCCGCCCAGCTGGTGGGGGCCGGTATCCCTTGTTTCTCGGCCTCTACCTTGTTGAAGCAGATGGCGCTGAAGAAGGCGTCCAGACCGATCCAGTGCGGTTCGGCCTTGCCGTCACGAAAACGGCTGTCGAGTTTCTCCAGCCCCTTGGGGGCGTAACCGGTCAGCATCTGCTGCTGATCGAGCTGCATCAGGCTGGTAGCGGCCAGTCCCCACACCACATCCGCCTTGGGCTGGGCTTTTTCAGCCAGCAAGCGGGCGGTGACCACCCCGGTGGAGTCACGCACCCACTTGATGTTGATATCCGGGTGCTGGCGCTCGAACGCGGTTTTCAGCTCGCCGAGCTGCTCCGGCTCGAAGGCGGTGTAGACGGTGAGATCGGTCGCGGCCAGTGCCGGGGCTGTCATGGCGGCCAGCACGGCGGCGGCCAGCAAAGGGGTTCCCTGTTTCATCCTCTTCTCCATATGAATTGGCTTGGTATAAACCAGATTGGTCGAGAGAGAGGCTAGGGGATCTTTATGACGTTCAGGTGACGGTCCCGTGACGTTTTGCCGCACGGGATTGTCCGCTCTTGACTTGTCTGTTCCTAATCCTGGGTATCTACCTCGATCTCCAGGCTGTCGTGGCGCCAGTATTCCAGATCGAAGTCGAGCACCCGGCCGTGCTGATCGAAGTTGAGCCGCTCGAGGCGCAGGGCGGGCAGACCGGCGGTGGCCCCCAGCGCCTTGGCCACCTCGTCCGGCAGGGCGGTGGGGAAGAAGCGCACCTGCATGCGGGCGTAGTGGAGCTCGTAATGGGCCTGATAGATCTCGGTCAGGCTGCCGGCAAGATCCAGCTCCAGCAGGCCGGGCACCCGCTCTGGCAGGCAGTGATTCTCGCAATAGCAGATGGCGCGCCCGTTGGCATAGCGCAGCCGTTTGAGCAGAAACAGGCTGTCGAACGGCTTGAGCTGCAGCCGCGCCATCAACGCGGGGGGCACCGCCTGGCGGCTTTTTTCCAAGAGCTCGGTGCGCGGCTCGCCCCCTTGTTCCCGCACTATCTGGTGAAAGTTGGAGGTGCGCCTGGGGTTCAGGCTAAAGCGCGGCGGGGTGACGAACCAGCCACGGCGATCCTCCCGATAGATGAGGCCGCTCGCCTCCAGCTGCACCAGTGCCTCGCGGATGGTGACCCGGGTGGTGCCGTAGAGCTCCCCCAGCAGCCGCTCGGAGGGGAGCTTGTCGTTGGAGGCCAGGCCCCCCGCCAGGATCTGGTTGGCGAGGGCATCCTTGATCTGCAGGTATTGGGGTTTGCTCATGAAAATCCCTGGTTGTGCAATGAGTTGGGCAATGGGTTGGGCACAGGTTGGGTCATCGGTCCGCTCGCTAAGTGGCGACATCAAAACATGTTGGTAGAGACCAGTGTTGCCCCTGTTGTTCAGGCTTCCTAGATTATCGCGATCCCGGCGCTGAAAATGAATTTTTTGTTGCACGTGGCCCCACCCCTTTGACCTTGGCGGGGCAGTTACCCACAATGCGCTCATTCTGGTATATACCAAAAGGAGCGAAATCATGACCCATATTCCTGCGGCCCCTGCCGCCGTCGATTACCTGCTGCTGACCCCTGGCCCCCTCTCGACCACAGCTACCGTGCGTGCCGCCATGCTGCAAGACAGCTGCACCTGGGATGCGGACTACAACCTGGGCGTGGTGGAGCCCATCCGCCGCGAGCTGGTGCGCCTCGCCACCGGCCCTGAATATGAAAGCGACTACAGCGCCGTGCTGCTGCAGGGGAGCGGCAGCTATGTGGTGGAGAGCGTGCTGGGCTCCGCCATCGGTAGCGATGAGTGTCTGCTGATCATCAACAACGGCGCCTACGGGGCCCGCATGGGGGAGATGGCCCGCTGCCTCGGCCTGCGCCACCATGAGCTGGACTGCGGCGAGACCACCCGCCCCGAGCCTGCCGCCATCGACGCCATGCTGGCGCGCCACCCCGAAATCACCCATCTGGCCATGGTGCACTGTGAGACCACCACCGGCATGCTCAACCCGCTCGACGAGGTGGCTGGGCTCTGCCAGCGCCGCGGCATTCGCCTGATCGTCGATGCCATGAGCAGCTTTGGCGGCATCCCCATCGACATGGGGCGCCTTGGCATCGAGTTTCTCATCAGCTCCGCCAACAAGTGCATTCAGGGGGTGCCGGGTTTTGGCTTCGTCATCGCCCGTCGCGCCGCGCTGACGGCCTGCGCCGGTCGTGCCCGCTCGGTCTCCCTCGACCTGCACGCCCAGTGGCAGACCATGGAGCAGCAGGGGGGCAAGTGGCGTTTCACCTCGCCCACCCATACCGTGATCGCCTTTGCCCAGGCCCTGCGTGAGCTGGATGAAGAGGGGGGCATCGCCGCCCGCCATCAGCGCTACAGCGAGAACCAGCGCACCCTGGTGGCGGGGATGGCCAAGCTCGGCTTTGCGCCGCTGCTGCCAGAAAAATGGCAATCCCCCATCATCACCGCCTTCTACTCCCCGGCCCACCCGGACTACCGCTTCGTCGACTTCTATCAGCGGCTCAAGGTACAGGGCTTTGTCATCTATCCGGGCAAGGTCTCCCAGGCCGACTGCTTCCGCATCGGCAATATCGGTGACGTGACCCCAGAGCGGGTGCGCTGCTTGCTCGCCGCCATGGCCAGCGCCTGCTACTGGCAAGGGGACGCGCGATGACCAGCATGCTGGCTCAGGGTTGCGATCTGCGTGGCCGCGATTTACATGACCATAAGCTGCACGGCAGCGGCCGCGCCGACAGCGAAGGGGATATCAACCTTGGCGAGAGTCGGGCGCGCTGGTGGGCAGGCCAAAGCGAAGATGTACAGGCCGGATTGACGGAGGATAGCCGCTACTTTCTCCATCAGGCCCTCTCCACCCCCTGTCTGGATCTGCTTGAGGGGGCGCAGGGGAGCTGGCTGACCAGCGTATCGGGCGCGCGTTACCTCGATTTTCACGGCAACAGCGTCCATCAGCTGGGCCACGGTCACCCTAAAGTGGTTGCCGCGGTGCAGCAGCAACTCGCCGATCTGCCGTTCGCACCCCGCCGCTACACCCATCAGGTCGCCATCGACTGCGCCCGCACCCTGGCCGAACTGGCCCCCGGCGATCTCAACCGGGTGCTGTTCGCCCCCGGCGGCAGCGAGGTGGTGGGGATTGCCTTGAAACTTGCCCGCTTCATCACCGGCAACAGCAAGGTGGTGTCCCTGTGGGATGCCTTTCACGGCGCCTCCCTCGATGCCATCTCGGTCGGCGGCGAGGCCTGCTTTCGCGCCGGCATGGGCCCGCTGATGGCCGGTGTGGAGCGCATTCCACCCCCCACCCGTTATCGCGGCGTCTGGTATCGCGGGGAGGGGGATGACCTGCACTACGCCGATTATCTGGAGTACGTCATCGAGAAGGAGGGAGGAGTAGGCGCCTTTATCGCCGAGCCCATCCGCAACACCGATGTGCAGGTGCCCTCAAGGGCCTACTGGCAGCGAGTGCGGGAGATCTGCGATCGCCACAAGGTGCTGCTGATCGTCGACGAGATCCCCAATGCCCTGGGCCGCACCGGCCACTGGTTCAGCTTCGAAGAGTTCGGCATCGAGCCCGACATCATCTGTCTCGGCAAGGGGTTGGGGGGCGGTGTGGTGCCCTTTGCGGCGCTCATCACTCGCGATCGTTTCAATCAGGCGGCGGCCATCTCGCTGGGCCACTACACCCACGAGAAGAGCCCCATCGGCTGCGCTGCGGCGCTCGCCACTATAGCTACCATCCGTGAAGAGGGGCTGCTGGCCAAGGCGCAGGAGGATGGCCGTTTTATGGCGGCCGAGCTCGCGGCGCTTGCCGAGCGCTACCCGCTGATCGGGCAGGTGCGCGGTATCGGTCTTTTGTGGGCGCTCGATCTGGTGGTCGATCACCAGAGTCGCACCCGCAATAGCCAGGCCGCCGAGCGGCTGCTCTACCGCTGTCTGGAACTGGGGCTCAGCTTCAAGGTCTCCCAGGGCAACGTCATCCAGCTCTCGCCGCCGCTCAATATCGCCCGCGCCGATCTGGTGCGCGCCATCACCATTCTCGATCGCGCCCTCGGCGAGATCGCACTCTCACCGGAACAGGAAGATCACCATGACTGACTTGCAGATTGCTGTAGACCCGACCACCGACGTAGAGGCGCTGATCCTCGACTGGGCCGGTACCGTCGTCGATTTCGGCTCCTTCGCCCCCACCTCCATCTTCGTAGAGGCCTTCGCCCGCGCCTATGACTTTGCTGTGACCCTGGATGAGGCGCGCCAGCCCATGGGCCTTGGCAAGTGGGATCATATCGCGGCGCTGGGCCGTCTGCCCTCGGTGGATGAGCGCTGGCAGGCACGCTTCGGCCACCCCATGAGCCACGCCGAGGTGGACCACCTCTATCACACCTTTATGCCGCTGCAGATTGCCGCAGTGACCCGCTTCGCCGCCCCCATCCCAGGTGTGCTGCCGGTGCTGGATGGGCTGCGAGCACAAGGGATGCAGATAGGTTCCTGCTCCGGCTATCCCCGCCCCGTGATGGAGGCGCTGGTACCTGCGGCGGCCGATCACGGCTATCGCCCGGATCACTGGGTCGCCACCGATGACCTCAAGGCAGGCGGTCGCCCCGGCCCCTGGATGGCGCTGGCCAACGTGATTGAGCTGGGCGTGAGCGCCGTGCATCGCTGCATCAAGGTGGATGACGCCGTGCCCGGCATCAGCGAAGGGCTGAACGCCGGCATGTGGACGGTGGGATTGTCGGTTTCCGGCAACGAGTTTGGCGCCACCTGGGAGGAGTTTGCCGCCATGAGCGAAACCGAGATCGCCGCCCGACGTGTACCGGCCGAGGCCAAGCTGCGGGGGGCGGGGGCCCACTATGTCATCGACACCCTGGCTGACATCGCCCCTGTGATTGCCGATATCAACCGCCGTCTGGCGGCTGGTGAGCGACCCTGATCAGGAGAGGGGGGGAGGCGCTATCCGCCTTTGCCCTGAAGCGCAGACATAAAAAAACCGGCGCCTGGGCGCCGGTTTTTGTTCACCGAGACTCTATTACAGAGAGGCGGTGAAGGTACGGGTGATGACGTCTTGCTGTTGTTCCTTGGTCAAGGAGTTGAAGCGAACGGCATAACCGGATACGCGGATGGTCAACTGCGGATATTTCTCCGGGTTTTCCATGGCGTCCAGCAGCATTTCACGGTTCATCACGTTGACGTTCAGGTGCTGACCGCCTTCCAGGTTGGACTCGTGGTGGAAGTAACCATCCATCAGGCCAGCCAGGTTGGCTTTCTGGGCTTCCATGTCTTTGCCCAGGGCGTTCGGTACGATGGAGAAGGTATAGGAGATACCATCTTTGGCGTAGGCGAACGGCAGCTTGGCAACGGAAGTCAGGGAAGCGACGGCACCCTTCTGGTCACGACCGTGCATCGGGTTGGCACCCGGGCCGAACGGCGCACCGGCGCGACGGCCATCCGGGGTGTTACCTGTCTTCTTGCCGTACACCACGTTGGAGGTGATGGTCAGCACGGACTGGGTAGCCACGGCACCGCGGTAGGTGTTGAGCTTCTGAATTTTCTTCATGAAGCGCTCGACCAGGTCGCAGGCGATGTCATCGACGCGGGCGTCGTTGTTACCGAACTGCGGGTACTCGCCTTCGATCTCGAAGTCGATGGAGACACCATCTTCGTCACGAACCGGCTTGACCTTGGCGTACTTGATGGCAGACAGGGAGTCGGCCGCCACGGACAGACCGGCGATGCCGCACGCCATGGTGCGATAGACGTCACGGTCATGCAGCGCCATCAGGGAGGCTTCGTAGCTGTACTTGTCGTGCATGTAGTGGATGATGTTCAGGGCGGCGACGTACTGCTTGGCCAGCCAGTCCATGAAGTGATCCAGCCTGTCCATCACGTCATTGTAGTCGAGGTATTCGGACTTGACCATTTCGGTTTTCGGGCCGACCTGGATCTTGAGCTTCTCGTCCATACCGCCGTTGATTGCATACAGCATGGTCTTGGCCAGGTTGGCACGAGCGCCGAAGAACTGCATCTGTTTGCCGATGATCATCGGGGACACGCAGCAAGCGATGGCGTAGTCATCGTTGTTGAAGTCCGGACGCATCAGGTCGTCGTTCTCGTACTGAACGGAAGAGGTCTCGATGGATACCTTGGCGCAGTACTTCTTGAAACCGACCGGCAGCTTCTCGGACCACAGGATGGTCAGGTTCGGCTCAGGGGACGGGCCCATGGTGTACAGGGTGTTCAGCATACGGAAGCTGTTCTTGGTGACCAGGGTACGGCCATCAACGCCCATACCGGCCAGGGTCTCGGTGGCCCACATCGGGTCGCCGGAGAACAGTGAATCGTATTCCGGGGTACGCAGGAAGCGAACCATGCGCAGCTTCATGACCATGTGGTCCATCAGCTCCTGGGCTTCTTGCTCGGTCAGCAGGCCTTTCTTCAGGTCACGCTCGATGTAGACGTCCAGGAAGCTGGAGGTACGACCGAAGGACATGGCGGCACCGTTCTGGGACTTGACTGCCGCCAGGTAGGCGAAGTAGGTCCACTGCACGGCTTCTTTGGCGGTCTTGGCCGGTACTGAGATGTCGCAGCCATATTTGGCGGCCATCACCTTCATCTGGGCCAGGGCACGGTGCTGCTCGGAGATCTCTTCGCGCAGACGGATGGTGGCTTCCAGGTTGACACCGTTTTCCAGATCGGCCTGCAGGGACTTGAACTGGGCCAGCTTGTCGGCCATCAGGAAGTCGATACCGTACAGGGCAACACGACGGTAGTCACCGATGATGCGACCACGGCCGTAGGCATCCGGCAGACCTGTGATGACGCCGGACTTGCGGCAGTTCAGGATGTCCTTGGTGTAGACGTCGAACACGCCCTGGTTGTGGGTCTTGCGGTACTCGGTGAAGATCTTCTCGACCATGGGGTCGAGCTGACGGCCGTAGACTTCGCAAGAGGTCTTGACCATCTTGATACCGCCGTTGGCGATGATGGCGCGCTTGAGCGGCTTGTCGGTCTGCAGACCGACGATTTGCTCCAGGCTCTGGTCGATATAGCCGGCATCGTGAGCGGTAATGGTGGAGGGCAGGTCGGTATCAAAATCGACCGGCGCGTGAGTGCGGTTCTCGATCTTGATCCCTTCCATGACCTTGTCCCACAGCTTGGTGGTGGCTTCGGTCGCGCCAGCCAGGAAGGACTCGTCACCTTCATACGGGGTGTAGTTCTTCTGGATGAAGTCACGGGTGTTGACAGAGGTCTGCCATTCACCGGCCGCGAAGCCTTCCCATGCTTTTTGGAACTGTTCGTTAAGTTCTGCCATTTTCATTACCTCTCAAGGTATTTATGTGTCTGCCGCCATCCTTAATGATGGCGACGGAAGATAAACCAGTAAGTCAGACCAACCATGACGCCGCCACCAATGATATTACCAAGGGTGACCGGAATGAGGTTGTTTAGGACGAAGTTGGATACGGTCAGATCGGCGAACGATGCCGGGTCCTGGCCGATGGCCTGCCAGAATTCCGGGCCTGCTACCGCATGGATGGCGATGCCGACCGGGATCATAAACATGTTTGCGATGCTGTGCTCAAAGCCGGAGGCCACGAACATGGCGACGGGGAGCAGCATCACCATCACCTTGTCGGTGGCGCTGCGGGCGCCGAAGGCCATCCACACGGCGAGACACACCATGAGGTTGCAGAGGATGCCGAGCGCCAGGGCCTCGAAGAAGGTGTGATGGATCTTGTGCTGGGCCACTTTCATGGCATTCAGTCCCCACTGACCATCCGCCGCCGTGTATTCGGCCGACATGATGATGAGGGCGACTATGATGAGCCCGCCGATGAGGTTGCCGAAGTAGACCAGACCCCAGTTCTTGAACAGCTGAGCCCAGCTGATGCGGTTGGCGGCCTTGGCCACCAGGGTCAGGGTGGTGGAGGTGAACAGCTCGGCACCGAGCAGCACGCACAGAATGAGACCGAGGGAGAAACAGAGACCGCCGACCAGCTTGGACATGCCCCAGGCCATGCCGCTCGATCCCGTGGTGACCGTGATGTAGAAGACGAATGCGATGGCGATGAAAGCACCTGCCGTGATGGCCAGAGGAATGACCTTGTGGGCGGGCTTGGTTGCCTTGGCATAGGTAATGTCTTCTGCCAGCGCGGCTATGGCTTCGGGCTTCAGACAATCAAAGGGAGATTCTGCTTTCAATTCTCAGTACCTGCATATTTTGCCTGTGGAAATCATAACAAAGGGGCTGATCCCCAAAATTGACTCCGATCAAGAATTACAGATTGTGAATGTAATTTTACTACAGGTTTTTTATTCATCCGGAAGCTTGACTTTACACCAGGTTTCAGGTGAAACAGAAATGGGTCTGTTTTTAATGTCATGATTTTTAATGATTTATATCTTTCTCATCAAAAAAAGCACCGGCAATGCACCTTTACGGCTCCCCAACATGATGAACCTCAATTTGACAACCCCCTAAGAGGTATTTTTTGTTATTTATTTCATCTTTGAGTAAGGGCCCGCCAAAGCGTAGACCATAAAACAGAAGGGGCCATCAGGCCCCTTGGTTACACTAGCATATCAGTTCCACGTATGGATTCGTTTGGCTTTTTGCAGTTTCTCGTAGGCCGCGAGCAATTTCTGATGCAGCGGGAACTGGGAGAGGGACAGATCGGCCGCCTCCAGCCCGTGGAAACGCGCCTCGCCGCTGGCGTGGGCCCAGGCCTGCGCCAGGGTCTCTTCCCCGAACATGCGGGTGAACACCGGGCGGTACTGCTCGGGGTCGCGATCCTCGTCCAGGAACAGCTCGACGCAGGCGCGCAGGGCGCGGTAGTAGCGGGCGCGATCCGCCGGGAACACCGACTGGTTGAACTCCATGGTCCAGTCGATGAGATCCAGTGCGCTCTCCAGCTCGCCTGCGGCCAGCGCCAGCATGGCTTTGAGCTCACCGACCCGCAGGGTGTGCAGGGCTGTGCCCTTGGCGGCGGCGATGCCGAGCAGCTCGCGCACCCGGGTGCGCTCGTCGTGACCCTCTTCATCCAGCTGATCAAAGAGCGCCATGTACTGCTCCGCGTCCCACTCCAGGGACGGCAGCGCCAGTATGGTCTCCCGCAGGTGGGCGCCCATGGTGTTGTTGGCCAGCAGCAGATCTTCCACCGGATAGATGTCGGACATGCCCGGCACCAGGATGCGGCAGGCGTAGACGCCCAGGTGCTCGTAGTCGGCGATGTAGACCGGCTGCTCCAGCTCGTGGAAGATGCCGATCAGGTGGTCGAACTCCTGCTGGGAGGTGCCGCGGAAGTCCCAGTCGGCAAACTCGAAGTCGGACTCCTGCTTGAACAGATCCCAGCTGATGAGGCCGGAGGAGTCGATGAAGTGGGTCTCCAGATTGTGGTGATCCGCCACCTGCTCGTTGTCGAATGACGGCGGCACGAACACGTCCAGATCCTTCAGGCCACGGCCCTGCAGCAGCTCGGTGACGGTGCGCTCGAAGGCGACCTCGAAGCGCGGGTGGGCGCCGAAGGAGGCAAAGCAGGTGCCGTTGCTTGGGTTGAGCAGCACCACGCAGATGACCGGATAACGTCCGCCGAGGGATGCATCGAAGCTGTAGATGGGGAAGCCTTCGGCCTCCAGCGCATCGATGGAGGCCTTGATGCCGGGATAGCGGGCGATCACCTCGCTCGGGATCTCGGGCAGGCTGATGGCCTCGGCGATGATCTTGTTCTTCACGTGGCGCTCGAACACCTCGGACAAGCCCTGGGTGCGGGCCTCGGTCTTGGTGTTGCCGGCGCTCATGCCGTTGGAGACATAGAGGTTGCCGATGATGTTCATCGGGATATAGACGGTCTGGTGATCGGACTGACGCTCGAACGGCAGGGCGACGATGCCGCGCTCCTCGTTGCCGGATTGCAGATCCACCAGCATGTCGGCCGTCACTTCGCCATCCGGGTTGTAGAACTTGCGGGTGAAGCTGTCGAGCAGGCCGGCAGGCAGTTGGTCACCCTGGATGGGGAACCACTTCTCGTTCGGGTAGTGGACGAAGTCACCATTTGCCACCTGCTCGCCCAGATAGAAGTCGGCGAAGAAGTAGTTGGTGGAGAGACGCTCGAAATACTCCCCCAGGGCGGAAGCCAGGGCCGCCTTCTTGCTGGCTCCCTTGCCGTTGGTGAAGCAGAGGGCGCACTCTTTGTCCCGGATGTGCACGGACCAGACATTGGGCACGGGGTTGAGCCAGGAGGCCTCTTCGATATCAAACCCCAGGGCCTGCAACTTGGTCTGGAACCGCTCGATGGAGTCTTCCAGCGCCGCGTCCTTGCCGGGAATAAAAGTGTGGTCGGTCATCACAATATCCTGATTTTTAATGGCTCATGTTCGGTCGCAGATAATAGCATGAGTGGCGGGAAAAGCGGCCAGGACAATCCCATTCCAGGTGCGGGTCAGGGGGCTGTCGGCGGCCTGGATAGTCTGGGTTATTAGCTCTCCTGAACAACATTAAGAAAAAGTAGATTTTTTTATGTCATGCCGTCGCCCATCATGGGGCCGACTTGTTTCTTGGTGGTGACAAGCATCATGGGCGTGCCCTCCGGGGATGGGTCATCTGGCCTCGTCTGCCGTTATCGCCTTCACCACGGATCATTTATTGGGAGTTGCTATGCCATTCATGACACCACAGATTGATGCCAGGGTGACCAGGCTGGCCCCGGGATTCCGGGCCCTGAGCATCCAGGTAGACGGGGCCACCATGGTCGATCGCAACGTCGGCGCACAAGCGCTGGCGCGGGCCTGCCAATCCGTCGCGGCGGGCGGTGCACCCTGGGCACAGGAGCATCTGTCCGCCTGGGGGGAGGTGTTCAAGCGCTTCGGTGCCAAGCCCCAGCGGACCCCCTGCTCGGCACAGGCGCTGCTCAAGCGGGTGCAACGCGAGGGCAGCCTGCCCTGCATCGATCCCGTCGTCGATCTCTACAACGCCATCAGCATCGAATACGCCATCCCCGTCGGTGGGGAGGATCTCACCGCTTATGAAGGATCGCCCCGGCTGATCATTGCCGATGGCACCGAGCTGTTTGACACCATGAAGGAGGGGGCCCCTGCCCACGAGACCCCCGAACCTGGCGAGGTGGTCTGGTGCGATGACAGAGGCGTGACCTGTCGCCGCTGGAATTGGCGTCAGGGGACCAGAACCCGGCTCAGCGCCGAGTCCGGGCAGATGTGGTTCATCCTGGAAAGCTTGCCTGAAATGCCGCTGGCGGCGCTGCAGGAGGCCGGTGATCGGCTGATCGAGGGGTTAAGGCAGATGATGCCGGGCGCCCGGATAGAGAGCGTGCTGATAGGAAACCCCGGCGGGGTATGAGGAGAACATAATGGCCACCCAGGGTGGCCATTTTTTATACGCGCTACCGGGGCGTTGTGGGGCTGTACGCCCATCTTGCTATCAGCCGATCAACTTGAGCCCCAGGATACCGCCGATGATCAGCAGCAGGCAAAGCACACGGGCCAGGGTGGCCGGCTCGTTGAACAGCCAGATCCCCATCAACACTGTGCCGACCGCGCCTATGCCGGTCCAGACCGCGTAGGCGGTGCCAAGGGGCAGCTGCTTGACCGCCATGGCGAGCAACAGCACGCTCACCCCCATGGCGATCAGGGTCAGCAGGGTGGGGAGGGGACGGCTGAAACCGTCGGTGTACTTGAGGCCGATGGCCCAGGCGACCTCGAACAGGCCGGCCAGTAGCAGGAGTAACCAGGGCATATGAGTATTCCAGGCGGGGCAGGGTCGTCCCTGCGAGTCAAGAAGGCCTTGGGGTCGTCCCCAGGGGCAGTGGTTGCCAGTCGGACATCATGATGCCTGACCGATGGGGAGTCCGCCAAGCGCGGTAGCCCGGAACCCATGGTTATTGCGGCAAACGACACAGAATATTGCGCAATTCGACTTGCGCCCGTCGCCACAATCCGTAATGTGGACAGACGCATTAATTACACATCATGCTTGTGGCCAATTTGTTAACGGACCCCCGTCCGGCAAGGGATCACGGCATATGAGACTTCATTTTTACAGCAGCTATCCAGGGTAGGACATTATGAAAAAAGTTGGTTTGGTCGGTTGGCGTGGCATGGTGGGTTCGGTACTGATGAGCCGGATGCAGGAAGAGAAGGATTTTGCCCGCATTCAACCCACCTTCTTCACCACCTCCCAGGCCGGTGAGGCCGCCCCCAATTTCGGCGTCGATGCCGGCACCCTGCAGGACGCCTTCGATATCGAGGCGCTGGCCGCGCAGGAGATCATCATCACGGCTCAGGGTGGCGACTACACCAAGGATGTCTATCCCCGTCTGCTGGCCGCTGGCTGGCAGGGTTACTGGATTGATGCCGCCTCCTCCCTGCGCATGGAGAAGGACGCCGTCATCATCCTGGATCCGGTCAACGGCGACGTGATCGACGAGGCGCTGGACAAGGGGATCAAGACCTTCGTCGGCGGCAACTGCACCGTCAGCCTGATGCTGCTGGCCCTTGGCGGTCTGTTCAAGGCCGATCTGGTGGAGTGGGTGAGCGTGGCGACCTATCAGGCTGCATCGGGCGGTGGCGCGCGCCACATGCGCGAGCTGGTCACCCAGATGGGGCTGCTGCGCGACGAAGTGGCGGTGGAGCTGGCGGATCCCGCCTCCGCCATCCTCGACATCGAGCGCAAGATCACCGAGAAGACCCGCTCCGGCACCCTGCCGGTGGACAACTTCGGCGTGCCGCTGGCCGGTGGCCTGATCCCCTGGATTGACACCAAGCTCGACAACGGCCAGAGCCGCGAAGAGTGGAAGGGCCAGGCCGAGACCAACAAGATACTGGGGATCGAAGATGCCGCCATTCCGGTGGATGGTCTCTGCGTGCGCATCGGCGCCCTGCGCTGCCACAGCCAGGCCTTCACCATCAAGTTGAAGAAGGATGTGCCGCTCCCCGAGATCGAGGCCCTGCTGGCCGCCCACAACGACTGGGTCAAGGTGATCCCCAACGATCGCGACATCACCGCCCGCGAGCTGACCCCGGCCGCCGTCACCGGCACCCTCAGCATCCCGGTAGGCCGTCTGCGCAAGCTCAACATGGGCCCGGAATACCTGGCGGCCTTCACCGTGGGTGACCAGCTGCTGTGGGGCGCCGCCGAGCCGCTGCGCCGCATGCTCAACATCCTGCTGGCGCGCTGACAGGGATAGCTCGCTTGAGCACACAATAAGGAAGGCCAGGCCTTTCTTATTGTGCCGACACACCGAGCGACATAAAAAAACGGCATCCTTGCGGGATGCCGTTTTTCAATTTATCCAGTTTGACTCTTACATGTTCTGTGCTTCGTTTGGCACGATGACAGAGGCGTGATTTCCTTTCGGCCCCTGCTGCAGTTCAAAGTTGACTGCCTGACCCGCTTTGAGGGTCTTGTAACCTTCCATTTGAATCGTGGAGTAGTGAGCGAAGATGTCTTCACCACCGCCTTCCGGACAGATAAACCCAAATCCTTTTGCGTTGTTGAACCACTTGACTGTTCCGGTTGCCATACATCTACATCCTTTTATTGATTACCCTGAAGTCGTTGAGTAACCTGCGCCAGCCTTATATAACTAGAGCATCACCCCGTAGCAGACGGGCGCCGATTAGCAAGTAACCAATCTAGTCCAACTTTTAAGCGAGTCAAGAAGTTGTTAACAACCGATGTGATCTGGTTAACAAGTCTATTGACAATCTTGAGCGAGACGGTAGTAATCTAGAGGTACCAAAGCGCAACTATGAGCAAGCAGAAAGAACTCTTTGCTAATGAAGAGATTGCAGAAGCAGAGAAAACGAAGCTGCAACCGCCACCCATGTACAAGGTCGTCTTGAACAACGATGACTACACACCGATGGAGTTCGTGGTGGAGGTGCTGCAAAGGTTCTTTGGTATGGATCTGGAGAAGGCCACTCAGGTCATGCTGAGCGTGCATTATAGTGGTAAGGGAGTCTGCGGCACTTTTACCGCCGAGATTGCCGAGACCAAAGTGGTCCAGGTCAACACCTATTCACGTAACAACGAACATCCACTGCTATGTACCATGGAAAAGGCTTGAATCTGATGACTTGATGGCGATAACGACACCGCATTGTTGCTGTACTGAGGGGAGGTGCCTATGTTGAACAAAGATCTAGAAAAGACGCTGAACGAGGCTTTCAAACTGGCCCGTGACGAGCGCCACGAATTCATGACCGTCGAGCACCTGTTGTTAGCCCTGCTGGATAACAGCTCAGCCCATGAGGCGCTGAGTTCGTGTGGTGCGGATGTGGAGCAGATGCGCAAGGAAATTCGCGCATTCATCAATCAAACGACCCCGCTCATCCCCCGCGATGACGAAGACAGAGAAACCCAACCGACCCTTGGCTTCCAACGCGTGCTGCAACGTGCCGTGTTCCATGTCCAGTCGTCGGGCAATACCGAGGTGAGCGGTGCCAATGTGCTGGTCGCCATCTTCAGCGAGCAGGAGTCCCAGGCCGCCTATTTCCTGAAAAAAGCCGAAATCAGCCGGCTGGACGTGGTGAACTTCCTCTCCCACGGGGTGCGCAAAGACAGCAAGCCCGAGAGTGGCGGCAACAATGCCGAGTCCGATGATGAGGTCTCCTCCGCCCAGATAGAGAGCTTTGCCACCAACCTCAACCAGCTGGTGCTGGAGGGGCGCATCGACCCGCTGATCGGTCGCGATCAGGAGCTGAGTCGCACCATCCAGGTGCTCTGCCGTCGCCGCAAGAACAATCCCTTGCTGGTGGGGGAGGCCGGGGTGGGCAAGACTGCCATCGCCGAGGGGCTCGCCTATCGTATCGTCAAGGGTGACGTGCCCGAGGTGATAGCAAACAGCACCATCTATTCTCTGGACATGGGTTCCCTGCTGGCAGGCACCAAGTACCGCGGCGACTTCGAGAAGCGCCTCAAGGTACTGCTCAAGCAGATCGAGCGCCAGGAAGGGGCCATCCTCTTCATCGACGAGATCCATACCATCATTGGGGCGGGCGCAGCCTCCGGCGGTCAGCTGGATGCGGCCAACCTCATCAAGCCGCTGCTCTCCAATGGTCTGCTGCGCTGCGTGGGATCGACCACCTATCAGGAATATTCCCAGATCTTCGAGAAAGATCGGGCACTGGCGCGCCGCTTCCAGAAGATCGACATCGTCGAGCCGAGCATAGATGACACCACTCGCATCCTGATGGGGCTCAAGAGCCGTTATGAGGCGCACCATGGCGTGCGTTACACCGTCAAGGCCATCCGCGCCGCGGTCGAGCTCTCCGCCAAGTACATCAATGATCGACACCTGCCGGACAAGGCCATCGACGTGATTGACGAGGCGGGGGCGGGGCAGCGTCTGTTGCCGGTCAGCAAGCGTAAAAAAGTGATCAATGTGCCGGAGATCGAGGCCATAGTCGCGAAGATTGCCCGCATCCCGGAGAAATCAGTCTCCTCTTCCGACAAAGAAGTGCTGAAGAACCTGGAGCGCAATCTCAAGATGGTGGTGTTCGGCCAGGACAAGGCCATCACCGTATTGACCGATGCCATCCGGCTGTCACGTTCCGGGCTTGGCAACGAGCGTCGCCCTGTGGGCTGCTTCCTGTTTGCCGGCCCGACCGGGGTGGGCAAGACCGAAGTCACCCAGCAACTCGGCAAGGCGCTGGGGGTCGAGGTACTGCGCTTTGACATGTCCGAATACATGGAGCGCCATACCGTCTCCCGCCTGATCGGGGCACCTCCCGGCTATGTGGGCTTCGAGCAGGGCGGCTTGCTGACCGACTCGGTGCTCAAGCATCCCCATTCGGTGGTGCTGCTGGACGAGATCGAGAAGGCACACCCGGATGTGTTCAACCTGCTGCTGCAAGTGATGGACAACGGCACCCTGACGGACAACAACGGACGCAAGGCCGATTTTCGCAACGTGATCCTGGTGATGACCACCAATGCGGGCGTGCAGGAGACCCAGCGCAAGTCCATTGGCTTCCAGCAGCAGGACATGAGTCACGACGCCATGGCGGTGATCAACAAGACCTTCAGTCCAGAGTTCCGCAACCGGCTCGATCACACCATCTGGTTCAACCATCTGGACATGACGGTGATCCATCAGGTCGTCGACAAATTCATCGTCGAGCTGCAGGTACAGCTGGATGCCAAAGGGGTGTCACTGGAGGTATCTGAAGAGGCGCGCCACTGGTTGGCCGAGAAGGGTTATGATCGGGCAATGGGTGCAAGACCCATGGGACGGGTCATTCAGGAACACCTCAAGAAGCCGTTGGCCAATGAGATCCTGTTCGGCTCACTGGTCGATGGCGGAGTGGTGAGAGTGGAGCTGGTGAATAACAGCCTCAGCTTTGACTTCCAGGTCAATGTTGAAGCTGTCTCTCACTAAATGTGATTGAGGCCAGAAACGACAAAAAACCCCAACCGCGAGGCTGGGGTTTTTTGCTGAATTCCTGGCTTAGCGAGAGCGGAAAACAATACGTCCCTTGGAGAGATCGTACGGAGTCAGAGCCACCGTTACTTTGTCCCCAGTCAGGATACGGATGTAGTTTTTGCGCATCTTGCCGGAAATATGAGCGATAACCACGTGACCATTTTCCAGTTCCACACGGAACATGGTATTGGGCAAGGTTTCGAGAATGGTACCCTGCATCTCAATACTGTCTTCTTTAGCCATTGAATCCTCTTGATAAGCCACAACAAAAAACCGCTGGATCATGCCGGATTTAAGGCTATGTGTAAAGTTTACTCGGGCTTGGTGTCGATATTTTTCCATTCTCCCTGCACCAGCAGCTCGTGGGGCAGGTACTGGCGCTTGTAATTCATCTTGCGACAGGCCTCCACCAGATAGCCCAGATACAGCCAGCTGCGACCGGTGCGCCTGGCCAGTTCCAACTGGCTCAGAATGGCAAAGGTGCCCAGAGAGCGGTCGGCATAATCGGGATCGAAGAAGGTATACATAGCGCTCATGGAGTGGGGGAGCAGGTCCGTGGTGGCCACCCCGATGAGGCGTCCCTCCTTGCGTATCTCCATGTAGAGCGGTGGCATCCAGTCGCAGTGCAGGAATCCCTTGTACTGGGTCCGGCTCGGCGGGTACATGCTGCCATCGTGGTGGCGCTCGCGGATGTAGCGCTCATAGAGCTGGTAATACTCGGGTTTGTCGTCGTAACTCAGTACCAGCTCGAGATCCCGGTTCAGCTGACGAACGCGTTTCTGGCTACGGTTCGGCACGAAACGCTCGCTGTGGATGCGCAGTGACTGGCAGGCGCTGCAGGCCGGGCAATGGGGGCGATAGATGTCGTTGCCACTGCGCCTGAATCCCGCCGTCAGCAGTCGTTCGTAACCGGCCGCATTGAGCAGCTCATGATCCATCAGTACCAGCAACTGCTCCTGCTCATGGCCAAGGTAGCTGCACGGGTGTCTGGGGGTCAGGCCTACCTTGAGGATCACTTCTTCTGTCATAGACTGATTCTCCTCTGCTGCCAGCAACCGTCCTGCAGTGGTTGCCTGATCAGGCTCGCCAATGTGGTCAGAAACCGGCTTCTTGGCCACTCCTGGACCCCCAAGGTGGCCAGGAAGTCGTTCTGCATCTGGCAGTCGATGAGGGCCCCCCCATGGCGTGAAAAGTGACGACAGAGCGCCACCATGGCCAGTTTGGCGCCGTTATCGATGCGGCTGAACATGGATTCCCCGCAGAAGAGGCGGCCAAGGGAGAGGCCATAGAGCCCCGCCTGCAACTTACCATCCTGCCAGATCTCGACGGAGTGGGCATGGCCTAGGCGGTGCAACTGCCGATAGGCGTCGATCATGGGGGCGCTTATCCAGGTGCCGCTGGCGCTGCGACGGGGGGCGGCGCAGGCCGCTATCACCTCATCGAAGGCATTATCGATGGTCATGTCGAAGGGGGTGCGGCGCAGACACTTCTGCAGGCTGCGCCCTATGTGCAGCTCATCGGGCACTATCACCCCCCTGGGATCCGGCGACCACCATAGCAGCGGCTGGTGTGGCTCATTCCACGGAAAGATCCCGCTGTGATAAGCTGCCAGTAATCGAGCAGGGGAGAGATCTCCCCCGATCGCCAGCAGGCCGTTGGGCTCTTCCAGCGCATGGCTGGGGGAGGGAAACCAGCACAGCTCATCATCCAGTTCGGTGAGATAGCGAGACATAAGACAGAGGTTCACAGATGAAGGCCATTATCCTGATAGTATCCAGCTTGCTCGGCTTTGTCACGGCGCCCGCCTGGGCTGCACCCTATGAGCGCAACACGGCGCGCCCCGTGGATCAGGTGGTGTTTGGCCAGGTGGATACGGTGCGCAACATCACCCAGCGCCAGGTGGTGGAGTCCGAGCATACCGGCTGGAAAACCCTGGGTGGCGCCGTGCTGGGGGGGCTGCTTGGTAACCAGTTTGGCGGCGGTCATGGGCGGGAGATCGCCACCGCCGTGGGGGCATTGGCGGGAGCTGCCGCGGTGCAGCACTATCAGTCCGGCGGCAGCGTGGTGGAGAACAAGCTGGTGGAACTCTTGATCCGCAATGAGCAGGACGGGCTCATCAACGTGATCCAGGATTACGATCCGGCCATGGTGTTTGCGAGCGGAGACAAGGTGCGCATCCTCTATTTCAGCGATGGGGTGCGGGTCGACAAGACCTATTGAGGAAACCCGTGGGCGGCAGGGATGGCGTGAGGAGGGAGAATAACCCGGCGGCCGCAAGGGGCGCCGGGCGGTACTACACGGAGCGTCTCACTCGAGACGTGCTCAGGCGTCCTGGGAGACTATCTTGTCACGACCGGTGTTCTTTGCCTGATACAGCTGGCGATCTGCCTCGCAGAGCGCCTCGTCCATGGAGAGCCGCCCGACATTGATGACACCAAAGCTGGCGCGCACAAACAGCGGCACTTCCCGTGACAGCGGCTGCTGACGCAGCTGTTGCCGCAACCCTTCCAGTCGCTTGAGCAGCACGGGCACCGGGCAGTGGGGCACCATCAGGGCAAACTCCTCGCCACCGAATCTGGCTATCATGGCATCCGGGAAGAACTGGGTGAGCAGCCGGGTCAGGTGGCAGAGCAGCTCATCGCCGATGGCATGGCCCCAGTGATCGTTGACCTGCTTGAAATGATCCACATCGAGCACGCACAGGGCGAGCTGCGCCTGCTGACGCTGATGCTCCTCGAACCACTTCTGCCCCTCGTTGAACCAGTAGCGCCGGTTGTAGAGCCCGGTCAGGTAGTCGCGATTGGCCGACTCCTGGATGCTGTTGAACTGCTCAAGGGCCTCCAGATTGTGGCTGACCCGGCACTGCAGCTCCTCGGGCTCGAACGGCTGGTTGAGAAAATCGTTCGCCCCCTGCTTGAGGTAGCGGGCAGAGAGGCCGTGCTTGTCCGACACCGAGATGCCGATGATGGCGAGCTGCTGCTTGCTGTAGCGCTCCCGCAGCATCCGCACCAGGCTGATGCCGTCTATCTCCGGCATGTAGTAATCCACCAGCATCAGGCGAATGGCGGGGTACTGCTCCAGCAGGGCCAGGGCATCCCGGGCGCAGGTTGCCTCGTGCACCAGCAGCAGCTGCTTGCGCAGCTGGGCGGCGGTGCGATGACGGGAGGTGCGGGAGTCATCCACCACCAGCACCTCGATGGCCTGGTTGAGGTAGAGGCGGTGCACCAGGCTGACGGCGTATTGCAGGGAGTGGCGTGAATCCTTCATCACGTAATCCAGCACTCCGGCCTCCAGCCAGGCTTCCCGTTTCTCCTCGCTGATGTCGGCGGTGAGGATCACCACGGGCAGACCCCGCGCCAGCAGCACGTTGACGGCTTCTCCGCTCGGGGCATCCGGCAGGGTGAGATCCACCAGGGCGACCACGTACTCTTCGCCCTGGCAGTCACGGGCCCCCTCCAGGGTATCGAACGCATCTATCTCCAGCCCGGTTTGCTGCGCAATGGCCTGGGTCAACATGCGGCGCACCGTCAGGCTGTCTTCCACAATCAAAATTTTCCGTTTCATCCGGCTCCTTAAAAGAAAAGGGCATGCCACTTGGCATGCCCTTTATATCCTTGTGCTTATTGTGCGTCCAGATATCGCTCGGCATCCAGGGCCGCCATACAGCCGGTACCGGCTGAGGTGATCGCCTGACGGTAAACGTGGTCGGCCACGTCGCCGGCGGCAAACACGCCCGGGATGCTGGTCTGGGTCGCGAACCCTTCCAGGCCGCCCCGCACCTTGAGGTAGCCGTTTTCCATCGCCAGCTGGCCTTCGAAGATCTGGGTGTTGGGCTGGTGGCCGATGGCGATGAAGACCCCCATCAGCGGCAGCTCGGAGGTAGAGTCGTCGCGGGTGCTGCGCAGGCGCACGCCGGTCACGCCCATGTTGTCACCCAGCACCTCGTCCAGGGTCTGGTGAGTGTGCAGCACTATGTTGCCGCTCTCGACCTTGTCATTGAGGCGCTTGATCAGGATCTTCTCGGCGCGGAACTCGTCGCGGCGGTGGATGAGGTGCACCTTCTTGGCGATGTTGGCCAGATAGAGCGCCTCTTCCACGGCGGTGTTGCCGCCGCCGACCACGGCCACTTCCTGGTTGCGATAGAAGAAGCCGTCACAGGTGGCACAGGCGGAGACGCCACGACCCTTGAAGGACTCCTCGGAAGGCAGCCCCAGGTACTTGGCGGAGGCGCCGGTGGCGATGATCAGCGCGTCGCAGCTGTATTCACCGTTGTCACCCTTGAGACGGAAGGGGCGCTGGGTCAGCTCCACTTCATTGATGTGATCAAACAGGATGCGGGTATCGAATTTTTCCGCATGTTCTTTCATGCGCTCCATCAGGGCCGGGCCGGTCAGCCCTTCCGCGTCCCCTGGCCAGTTTTCCACCTCTGTGGTGGTGGTCAGCTGACCACCTTGCTGCATGCCGGTGACGAGCAGGGGATTGAGGTTGGCGCGGGCGGCGTAGACGGCGGCGGTGTAACCCGCCGGGCCTGATCCCAGGATCAGCAGTTTGCTATGAGTGACTTGGCTCATGATGTGTTTTCCGAGACGTGATGAGTTTGCGCGATTGTAGGTAATTCGTGATCCGGGGTCAAAGGCCAGGGCGTCGATTGTGGCAATCGCCAAAGAGGGGGGAGGGTGGCCGGATTGCGCCATAAAAAAACCGCCCATCGCGGGCGGATTTTCACTCATCGACGCTCCCTTGCGGGGGCGGGATCAGTTCAGCAGGGTCAGGGGATCCGTGTAGGCCAGGTTGTGCGCCACGGCGACCTCCTTGCAGGTGATCTTGCCCACCATCACGTTCAGGCCGTGCAACAGGTGGGGATCGCTGAGCAGTGCACCGCGATAGCCCTGTTCCGCCAGCTTGATGATGAAGGGCAGGGTGGCGTTGTTGAGGGCTACGGTGGAGGTGCGGGCCACGGCGCCTGGCATGTTGGCCACGCAGTAGTGCACCACCTCGTCGACGATGAAGGTGGGATCCTCGTGGGTGGTGGCGTGAGAGGTCTCGACGCAGCCGCCCTGATCGATGGCCACGTCCACAATGGCGGAGCCCGGCTTCATGCGTGCAATGTGGTCACGGCTGACAAGTTTTGGCGCAGTGGCGCCCGGTACCAGCACGCCGCCGATGACCAGATCCGCCGCCAGCAGGTGGCGCTCCAGGGTCTCGCGATTGGAGTAGACCACCTTGGCCGCCCCCTGGAACTCGCTGTCAAGACGGCGCAGGGTGTCGATGTTGTTGTCGAGTATGGTCACGTCCGCACGCAGGCCGATGGCCATGCGGGCTGCGTTGGAACCCACCACGCCGCCACCGATGATCACCACCTTGGCTGGCTCCACACCGGGCACGCCGCCGAGCAGCACGCCGCTGCCGCCGCGGGACTTCTCCAGCGCCTGGGCGCCGGCCTGAATAGACATGCGTCCGGCCACTTCCGACATGGGAGCCAGCAGGGGCAGGCCGCCACGGCCGTCGGTGACGGTCTCGTAGGCGATGCAGACGGCGCCGCTGTCGACCAGCTCCCGGGTCTGGGCCAGGTCTGGCGCCAGGTGCAGGTAGGTAAAGAGGGTCTGGCCGGGACGCAGCATGGCGCGTTCCACCGCCTGGGGTTCCTTGACCTTGACGATCATCTCGGCCTTGGCGAAAACGTCTGCCGCGGAGGCCAGAATTTCGGCTCCGGCAGCCAGATAATCTGCGTCACTGAAGCCAATGCCATTTCCTGCGCCGCTTTGGACGAAAACGGTATGGTTTCGTGCTGTCAGTTCACGTACACTGGCCGGAACCATGCCTACGCGATATTCATGGTTTTTTATTTCCTTAGGTACACCGATAATCATGCTATCCCTCGTCTATCGATTGGTGGTTTATGTTGCCCAGATGTTAAGCAACATTTGCGCCTAGTATATTCAGGTATTGACAGGATTTGTGACCATTATTATAAAATGACTGGTGATTCTTACCAAAAAATAGCCAAAGGATGGAATTAAATGATGGAAGCTAAGAGTCGGCTAAAGGATTTGGACAGGATTGACCGCAACATTCTGAATGAACTGCAAAAGGATGGCAGGATTTCGAACGTTGAGTTGTCCAAACGAGTTGGCCTGAGTCCCACACCGTGTCTGGAACGGGTTCGTCGCCTCGAGCGTCAAGGTTATATCGAAGGATATGCCGCTATTCTGAACCCTCATTATCTGGATGCGTCTCTGCTGGTGTTCGTGGAAATTACCCTCAATCGTGGCGCCCCCGACGTATTCGAACAGTTCAACAAGGCTGTTCAGGTGCTCGAAGAGATCCAGGAGTGCCATCTGGTGTCCGGTGATTTCGACTATCTGCTCAAGACCCGCGTCAGCGACATGTCGGCCTATCGCCGTCTGCTGGGGGAAACCCTGCTGCGTCTGCCCGGCGTCAATGACACCCGTACCTATGTGGTGATGGAAGAGGTCAAGCAGAGCAGCCGTCTGGTGATCAGCACCCGATAAGCGGGATTGTGCTGTGACTTGCAAGCACCACGACGAGTCACGATAGTCAGAAACGAGCGGCCGGTCCGCTCGTTTCTTCTTATTACTGTATTCATGGCCCCGCCCTCAGGCACTGGCTGACAATCGGTGGGCTTTTCAGGGATACTAGGCCCCCTATCCCCGCATTACATGTTTTCAGAAAGGAGCCGGAGTTTGGCCGATAAAAAGCTGTTTACTCCTTTGTCAGGTACGCAACGGATCTTCGAGGCCGTCTTGATCGCCATCACCCTGATGGCTGCCTATCTCTTGCTTGCCCTGTTGACCTACCATCCCGCCGATCCCGGTTGGTCCCAGACCTCCTGGCAGGGAGAGGTGAAGAACCTGGCGGGCAGCGCCGGTGCCTGGCTCGCCGACATCACCATGTTCACCTTCGGGGCTTTCTCCTATCTGGTGCCTCCCCTGGTGGTGCTGCTCGGCTGGAGCCTGTTCTGGCGCCCGAGCCGGCTGCTGGAGGTGGACTATCTCACCCTGTCGGTGCGCATCATCGGCTTCGTCCTGACGGTGCTCGGCATGTCCGCCATCGCCAGCATGAACTTCAATGACTTGCAGAATTTCTCCGCAGGTGGCCTGGTGGGAGACGTGATCGCCTCCGCCGTGGTGCCTCTGTTTGGCGGGGTCGGGGCCAACCTGATGCTGCTCTGCTTCGTGGCCACCGGCATCACCCTGTTCACCGGCTGGTCCTGGCTCACCATAGTCGAGCGGATCGGTGCCACCTGCACCGGCAGCGTCAGCGCCATCTACCATTTCCCGACGACCCTGGGCCGCTGGCTCACCGGCGGCTGGCGCCAGCCCCGTTTTGAGGGGCCGGATCCCCTGCTGGAAGGGGGCGTGGGCGCTCTGGATCTCGACGAAGAAGAGGACGAGCCCCATAGCAGCTGGACGCGCAACCCCAAGGCCAAGGGGAGCCAGAAGTCAAAATCTGACGAATGGCTGCCGGAGCTCGATGACGACACCTTCCAGTTCGATCCGCAATTCGATGATGAAGAGGACGAGCCGGCGCCCGTGGCCAGACCCAAGCGCGCCGCCGTTGCCACTGCCCGACGTCAGCCGGCCCTGGCCGATGACGGGGATGACGAGCTCGATCTGCCCTGGGCGGAAGGGGAGGAGGCTGACGCGCCAGTTGTGGCCGCACCGGTCAAGCCCAAGCGTCGCCCCCAGCCCGCCATGGCGCCGCTGCCGAGCATAGAGCTGCTCGACCGCCCGCCCGCCAAGACCCAGATGATGAGCAAGGACGAGCTGGACCGCATGGGCCGGCTGGTGGAGGCGAAACTCGCCGACTACAACGTCCAGGCCAAGGTGGTCGGCGTCTATCCGGGCCCGGTCATCACCCGCTTCGAGCTGGATCTGGCGCCGGGCATGAAGGCGAGCAAGATCACCAACCTGTCGCGGGATCTCGCCCGTTCGCTGTCCGCCAGCAGCGTGCGGGTGGTGGAGGTTATCCCGGGCAAGACCTTCGTCGGCATCGAGCTGCCCAACCGGGTGCGCCAGACCGTCTACCTGCGTGAGACCCTGGACTGCGAGGCCTTCTCTGGCAGCCACAATCCGCTGACCATGGGGCTGGGGCAGGACATCGCGGGAGAACCCGTGGTGGTGAACCTCGCCAAGATGCCCCACCTGCTGGTGGCCGGTACCACTGGCTCGGGCAAGTCGGTGGGGGTCAACACCATGATCATCTCCATGCTCTACAAGTCGACGCCGGACGATCTGCGCTTCATCATGATCGACCCCAAGATGCTGGAGCTCTCGGTCTACGAAGGGATCCCCCATCTGCTGACCGAGGTGGTCACCGACATGAAGGACGCGGCCAACGCCCTGCGCTGGTGCGTCGGCGAGATGGAACGCCGCTACAAGCTGATGTCCGCGGTCGGGGTGCGCAACCTCAAGGGGTACAACGACAAGGTGCTGGCCGCGGCCGCCGAGGGCGAGCCCCTGCGGGATCCCCTGTGGCGTCCGGGTGACTCCATGGATCAGATGCCGCCGGAGCTGGAGAAGCTGCCCCACATAGTGGTGGTGGTGGACGAGTTCGCCGACATGATGATGATCGTCGGCAAGAAGGTGGAAGAGCTCATCGCCCGTATCGCCCAGAAGGCGCGGGCGGCCGGTATTCACCTGATCCTCGCGACCCAGCGCCCCTCGGTGGATGTGATCACCGGCCTCATCAAGGCCAACATCCCGACCCGGATCTCCTTCCAGGTGTCGAGCAAGATAGATTCCCGCACCATCCTGGATCAGGGCGGCGCCGAATCCCTGCTCGGCATGGGGGACATGCTCTACATGCCCGCCGGCACCTCCAACCCGACCCGGGTCCACGGCGCCTTCGTCGATGACCACGAGGTGCACAAGGTGGTGGCGGACTGGAAACTGCGCGGCGAGCCGAACTACATCGACGAGATCCTCTCCGGTGAGTCGGACGGCGAAGGCGGTGGTGGCGAGTACGGCGGCGGGGGTGACGAGGAGCTGGATCCCCTGTTCGACGAGGCGGTCGCCTTCGTGGTGGAATCCCGCCGTGGCTCGACCTCCAGCGTGCAGCGCAAGTTCAAGATCGGTTACAACCGGGCGGCCCGTCTCATCGAGCAGATGGAAAACCAGGGCATCGTCAGCTCTCCGGGGGGCAACGGCCAGCGCGACGTGCTGGCACCGCCCCCGGTGCGTGATTAAGCCTTCATATCATCCTGGCCATGTCTGCGGACATGGCCTTTTATCTGACCCTCTTCAACGGGAATCGCGATGAAAAAAGCATTATTGATGGGTTCTGTACTGTTGCTCGCCAGCAGCCAGGTGTGGGCCGATGCGGCCAGCGATCTCAAGCAGAAGCTGACGGGTGTCAGCCTGTTCTCGGCCAAGTTTGCCCAGACCGTCTATGACAGCAAGGGCAAGGAGCTGCAGAAGGCGAGCGGCTCCCTGCTGGTGCAGCGCCCGAACCGCTTCAACTGGCACACCACGACCCCGGACGAGAGCCTGATCGTGGCGGACGGCAAGGATGTGTGGGTCTATGATCCCTTCGTCGAGCAGGTCACCGCCCTCAAGATGAAGGATGCGGTGCTCAACACCCCCTTCGTGCTGATCGCCGGCAACGATGTCGGGCTCTGGAAGAACTACGACGTGACCCAGGAAGGGGATGTCTACACAGTCACCAGCCGCAACAAGGACGAGCTGATCGCCTCCTTCCGCATCACCTTCGACCGCCAGAACAACATCAGCCGGTTCGACGTGAAAGAGGCGCAGGGGCAGTGGAGCGAATTCGTCTTGAGCAGCTTCAACCGCAAGCCGGTGCTCAAGGGCAACGAGTTCGTGTTCAAGATACCCAAGGGGGTCGCACTGGACGATCAGCGCTGATGAGCAGGCGGTCGCTGGATTTATCGTCAGCCCGTCTGTCAACGGCGGCGGGCGTGACGCTGGGGGTCAATAGAGATGAGTAACCTCTTATTGGATGTCGCGTCGGACCGTTTTTCCATGGCGGTATGCGTGAAACTGAACGGTCAATACAGATGAGCAACTTGTCGCTGGATTTCTCGTCGGACTTTCGTCCGCTGGCGGCCAGGATGCGGCCGCAAACCCTGGATCAGTACATAGGCCAGCAGCACATCCTGGGGGCGGACAAGCCCCTGCGCAAGGCGATCCTGGCGGGGCACTGCCACTCCATGATCCTGTGGGGACCGCCCGGCACCGGCAAGACCACCCTCGCCGAGCTGATGGCCCACTACTGCCAGGCCGAGGTGGAGCGGCTCTCCGCGGTCACCTCCGGCATCAAGGAGATCCGCGCCGCCATCGACAAGGCGAAGGAGAACAGCTGGCGCGGGGTGCGCACCATCCTCTTCGTGGACGAGGTGCACCGCTTCAACAAGAGCCAGCAGGATGTGTTCCTGCCCCACATCGAAGACGGCACCATCACCTTCATCGGCGCCACCACCGAAAACCCCTCGTTCGAACTCAACAACGCACTGCTCTCCCGGGCCCGGGTCTACCTGCTCAAGCGGCTGGAGGAGGAGGACATCCTCGCCATGCTCGATCAGGCGATGACAGACCCCCGTGGCCTCAACGACCCGAGCCTCACCTTTGCCCCCGGGGTGAAGGCGGCGCTGGCCAAAGCCGTGGATGGGGACGGGCGCAAGTCCCTCAACTACCTGGAGCTCTTGGCCGACATGGCCGAGGCCAATGGGGCAGGGGAGAGGGTGATCGACAGCGCCCTGCTCGCCGCCGTGGTGGGGGAGCACGTGGCGCGCTTCGACAAGGGGGGGGATCACTTCTACGACCTCATCTCGGCGGTGCACAAGTCCATTCGCGGCTCGGCGCCGGATGCGGCCCTCTACTGGTATGCCCGCATGGTGAGCGCCGGTTGCGATCCCCTCTACATCGCCCGCCGCTTGCTGGCCATTGCCTCGGAAGACGTGGGCAACGCCGATCCCCGCGCCATGCAGGTGGCGCTCTCGGCCTGGGACTGCTTCCACCGCATCGGCCCGGCGGAAGGGGAGCGGGCCATCGCCCAGGCCATCGTCTACCTCGCCTGCGCCCCCAAGAGCAATGCGGTCTACACCGCCTGGAAGGCGGCGCTCAATGACGCCAAAAACCTGCCGGACTTCGAGGTGCCGCCGCACCTGCGCAACGCCCCCACCAGGCTGATGAGCGAGCTCGGCTATGGCGCCGAGTACCGCTACGCCCACGACGAACCCGGGGCCTATGCCGCCGGCGAGGAGTACTTCCCCCCCGAGCTGGCGGGCAAGCACTACTACCAGCCCACCGATCGGGGCCTCGAGAAGCAGATCGCCCAGAAGCTCGACTATCTGCGCGAGCTGGACCGGCAGAGCCCGCGCCAGAGAGACAAGTAAGGGCAGGTTGCCGGGCGGCATGGGGATCCCTCGGATCGGCGAAGATAAGCCTGCCGATGCCGTCAAACTTGGCAAAAACGACAGCAATACGCCCTGTTCGGGCGGGGGGGCGGTCTGCTACACTGCCCCTCTGACCCCGCTTGTCTTGGCCTTGCACCATCTTCTTGATTTCGAAGGCCCGATTCCGAAGACATAGGGGTGCGCCAACCGATGTTAACTTCCGGATCTGTTTTCTCGCCAGGGCGGATGACCCAGGCCCAGATCCCATTAAAAAAAGTAGGTAAACCATGCTGGATCCCAAATATCTGCGCAGCGATATCGAAGAGGCCGCCGCTCGTCTGGCTGCACGTGGCTACGCGCTGGACGTAGCGGCTGTCAATGCTCTGGAAGAGAAACGCAAGGATCTGCAGTCCCGTACCCAGGAGCTGCAGGCCGAGCGCAACGCCCGCTCCAAGTCCATCGGTGAGGCTGCCCGTCGCGGCGAAGATGTGGCTCCGCTCAAGGCCGAAGTGACCAAGATCAACGACGAGCTGGAGACCAGCAAGGTCGCGCTCGAGGCTCTGCTGGCCGACATCAAGGCCATCTCGGACGCCATCCCCAACCTGCCGAGCGACACCACCCCGGTGGGCCGCGACGAGAACGACAACGTGGAAGTGCGCCGCTGGGGCACCCCGCGCGAGTTCAGCTTCCCGGTACGGGATCACATCGACATAGGTGAAGCGGTCAAGGGTGTGGACTTCAAGAATGGCGTCAAGCTCTCCGGTGCCCGCTTCGTGGTGATGAAGGGTCAGATTGCCCGCCTGCACCGCGCCCTGGCGCAGTTCATGCTGGACCTGCACACCCTGCAGCACGGCTACACCGAATGCTACGTACCCTACCTGGTGAACCCGGACAGCCTGTACGGCACCGGCCAGCTGCCGAAGTTCTCCCAGGACCTGTTCAACACAGGTATCGAGGGGGAAGGGGAAGACGAGGGCAAGGTGCGCAAGTTCTCCCTCATTCCGACCTCCGAAGTGCCGCTCACCAACATGGCCCGCGACGAGATCTTCGACGAGCAGGAACTGCCCATCAAGATGACGGCCCACAGCCCCTGCTTCCGCTCCGAAGCCGGCTCTTATGGCCGTGACACCCGGGGCCTCATCCGCATGCACCAGTTCGACAAGGTCGAGATGGTCCAGCTGGTGCACCCGGAGAAGTCCTGGGACGCGCTGGAAGAGATGGTGGGTCACGCCGAGAAGGTGCTGCAACTGCTGGAGCTGCCCTATCGCGTGATGGCGCTCTGCACCGGTGACATGGGCTTCTGCGCCGCCAAGACCTACGATCTGGAAGTCTGGCTGCCGGCCCAGAACACCTACCGCGAGATCTCCTCCGTCTCCAACTGCACCGACTTCCAGGCGCGCCGCATGCAGGCCCGCGTGCGTGTCGACGGCAAGCCGCAGCTGCTGCACACCCTGAACGGCTCCGGCCTCGCGGTGGGCCGCACCCTGGTGGCGGTGATCGAGAACTACCAGCAGGAAGACGGCCGCATCGCCATCCCGGCGGCGCTGCAGTCCTACATGGGCGGCCTGACCCACATCGGCTAAGCCCCCCTTGCTGACCACAACGCCATGGCCATGCCATGGCGTTGTGCATTTGGGCGCCAGCCGCCCCCGGCAGGGGCGAGGAGCGGTCTCCTTCGGCGCTCCATTGAACCTTTAACACATTTTTATCAAGCATTGCGCAATCGTTTTTGTTAGACTGCGCCGCAATTTCGCAGGACATCTTTTTCTATGGTCTGGATTGATTACGCCATCATCGGCATCGTCGGTTTCTCTGCCCTCATCAGCCTGGTGCGCGGCTTCCTGAAGGAAGCCATGTCCCTCGTCACCTGGTTCGTCGCCTTTTTCATTGCCAGCCATTTCTATCCGGATCTCGCCGTCTACTTCACCTCCTTCTCCGACGCCATGGTGCGCAACGGCCTGGCCATCGCCGCCCTCTTCGTGGCGACCCTGATCCTGGGGAGCGTGGTCAACTACGTGGTGGGTTTGCTGGTGGAAAAGACGGGACTCTCCGGCACGGATCGGGTGCTGGGGGTCTGTTTTGGCGCCATTCGCGGGGTACTGATCGTCAGTGCCCTGCTGTTTTTTATGGATACCTTCACCAGCCTCTCCCAGAGCGACTGGTGGGTGGCGTCCAAGCTGGTTCCCGAGTTCAAGCCGGTGATCCAGTGGTTTTTCGGGTTCATGCTGAACTCGTCCAGTTTTCTTCAACAGGTACAGTGACTTCGAGGTAGCAAAGACATGTGCGGTATTGTCGGTATAGTTGGCACCACCCCCGTCAATCAGGCCCTCTACGACGCCTTGACGGTGTTGCAGCACAGGGGACAGGATGCCGCCGGGATCGTGACCATTGACAGTGGAAACTTCCGGCAACGCAAGGCCAACGGCCTGGTGAAGGATGTGTTTGAAGTGCGCCACATGCAGCGACTGAAGGGGCATATCGGCATAGGACATGTCAGATATCCCACCGCAGGCAGCTCCAGTGCCGCTGAAGCCCAACCTTTTTACGTGAACTCTCCCTACGGCATGGTGCTGGCCCATAACGGCAACCTCACCAACGCCAAGGATCTCAAGGAGCAGCAGTTCAAGGTGGCCCGCCGCCACATCAACACCACCTCGGATTCCGAAGTGCTGCTGAACGTGCTGGCCCACGAGCTGGATCTGTGCGACAAGATGGCGCTGCGGCCGGAGGACATCTTCTCTGCGGTGCGTAAGGTGCACCAGCAGATCCGCGGCGCCTATGCCGTGGTCTCCCTGGTGATCGGTCACGGCCTCATCGGCTTTCGCGATCCCAACGGCATTCGTCCGCTGATCCTGGGCCGCCGCGCCGACGATCAGGGCCAGGTGGAGTACATGCTCGCCTCCGAGAGCGTGGCGCTGGACGCCATCGGTTTCGAGACGGTGCGTGACGTCGCCCCGGGCGAGGCCATCTACATCACAGAGCAGGGCCAGCTCTTCTCCGAGCAGTGTGCGGAGAACCCCCAGATGAGCTCCTGCATCTTCGAGTACGTCTACTTCGCCCGTCCCGACTCCTGCATCGACAAGGTCTCCGTCTACGCCGCCCGTCTCAACATGGGTCGCAAGCTGGGCAAGAAGATTGCACGGGAGTGGGAAGATCTCGACGTGGACGTGGTCATCCCCATCCCCGAGACCTCCTGCGATGTGGCGCTGGAAATCGCCCATACCCTGGGCCTGCCTTACCGCCAGGGCTTCGTGAAGAACCGCTACATAGGCCGTACCTTCATCATGCCGGGCCAAACCCAGCGCAAGAAGTCGGTGCGTCGCAAGCTCAACGCCATCAGCTCCGAATTCAAGGGCAAGAAGGTGTTGCTGGTGGATGACTCCATCGTCCGTGGCACCACCTCGGAGCAGATCATCCAGATGGCCCGTGAAGCGGGGGCGGCCAAGGTCTATTTCGCCTCGGCGGCACCGGAGATCCGCTTCCCCAACGTCTACGGCATCGACATGCCCACCGCCAACGAGCTGATTGCCCATGGCCGCGAAGTGGAAGAGGTGTGCAAGCTGATCGGCGCCGATGGCCTGATCTTCCAGGATCTGGAAGATCTGGAAGAGGCGGTACGGGAGATCAACCCCGAGCTGCGCCACTTCGAGACCTCGGTGTTCAATGGCCACTACGTGACCTCGGACGTGGATCAGGGCTATCTGGACCACCTGAACGCCCTGCGCAGCGATGACAACAAGGCGGTGCGCGAGTGGCAGGAAGGGACCAGCAACCTGGAGATCTTCAACGAAGGCAGTTAAACGTTTTCCGATTGCCGTCGACATGAAACAGAGATGGGGGCCCAGGCCCCCATCTCTGTTTTTGTCTCTGTCGCAAGCCGCCCCTTCCTCAGCGGGGCGGCCCTCGTCACGCCAGATCTTCCCCGTTGCTGGCAATAACCTGTCGGTACCACCAGAACGACTTCTTGCGCCTGCGCGCCAGGGTGCCCCGGCCGGCATCGTCCCTGTCCACGTGGACGAAGCCGTAGCGCTTGCTCATCTCGCCGGTGGAGGCGGAGACCAGATCGATGCAGCCCCAGCTGGTGTAGCCCAAGAGCGGCACCCCGTCGGCGATGGCATCCCCCATGGCGCTGATGTGCGCGCGCAGGTAGTCGATGCGATAGTCGTCCTCTATCTCGCCATCGGCGTTGATCTCGTCGATGGCCCCCAGGCCGTTCTCCACCAGGAACAGCGGCTTCTGGTAGCGGTCGTACAGGCTGTTCATGGTGATGCGAAGGCCGAGCGGGTCTATGCCCCAACCCCACTGGCTCACCTCGATGTGCGGGTTGCGCAGGGACTTGACCACGTTGGCGGCGCTGGTGTTGCCCGCGTTCATGTCGGCGGAGGCGCAGCGGGAGGCGTAGTAGCTGAAGGAGACGAAGTCGACGCTGTGTTTGAGGATCTCATCATCCTCCGGCGCCTTGACGAGCTGGATCCCCTTCTCGCGAAACAGGCTGGCGGCATAAGCCGGGTAGGCGCCTCTCGCCTGCACATCGATGAACAGCAGGTTCTCCCGCTCCTTTTGCAGCGCGGCCCAGACATCTTCCGGCTTGCAGGAGTAGGGATAGAAGCTGCCCCCCGCCAGCATGCAGCCCACCTGGTTGGCCGGGTTCACCTCGTGGGCGATCCGGGTCGCCAGGGCGCTCGCCACCAGCTCGTGGTGGGCGGCCTGGTATTTGACCTGCTCCCTCTCTTCCCCTTCCTCGAACACCAGCCCGGCGCCGGAGAAGGGGCTGTGCAGCAGTATGTTGATCTCGTTGAAGGTGAGCCAGTACTTCACCAGACCGTCGAATTGCTCGAAGCAGGTGCGCGCATAGCGGGTGAAGAAGGTCACCATCTGGCGGTTGCGCCAGGAGCCGTACTCCACCACCAGGTGCATGGGCACGTCGAAGTGGCACAGGGTCACCAGGGGCTCGATGCCATGTTTCTTGCACTCCTCGAACAGCGCCCGGTAGAAGGCGATGCCCTCGGGATTGGGTTCGGCCTCGTCCCCCCTGGGATAGAGCCGGCTCCAGGCGATGGAGGTGCGAAACACCGTGAAGCCCATCTCGGCCATCAGGGCGATGTCTTCCTTGTAGCGGTGATAGAAATCGATGGCCTCGTGGCTTGGGTAGAACTCGTCATCTCGCAGGGTGAAGCGCTGCTCCTGGCCGAGTTTGACCGCCATGCGGTTGGTGCCATGGGGGATCATGTCGACCGTGGTCAGCCCCTTGCCCCCCTCGCGATGGCCGCCTTCCGCCTGGTTGGCGGCCAGGGCGCCGCCCCACAGGAAGCCTTGGGGAAATCTGGTTATCGACATCGGTTACCTCTTGTTATGTCTGATAGGGGAGTCACACACCGGCGGTAGCCTGTGCCTGGCTGGCCGCGACGGGCTGGGGAGCGGCGCTCTCGCCGGGTACCTCCACCGGTATGTCTTCAAAGCCCATCAGCAGGGTCAGCACGAAGGAGAGCACCACCGAGAGCGCCATCACGGCGAACACCCAGGCGATGCTCATGGGGTTGGCCGGATCGAAGAACTGCACGCTGGTGAAGAGCCCGGGGGCCGCCATGGAGTGGCTGGCGAGCCCGGCCATGCCCGCCACGGCGCCGCAGATGAAACCGCTGATGAGGCTGGCGATGAGGGGGCGCTTCAATCGCAGGGCGACGCCGTAGAGGGCGGGTTCCGAGATCCCCGCCATGATGGCGGAGGCGGCCGCCGCGAGCGCGGTCTGGCGCAGCTCGGGGTTTTTGGTGCGCCAGGCGACGGCCAGGGAGGAGCCGCCGAGGGAGAGGTTGGCGCCTATCTCTGAGGGCATCACCATGCCTTCCTTGCCGGTCTCGGCGATGGTCTGGATGATGGTCGGGGTGAAGACGCGGTGCATGCCGGTCATCACCAGCAGGGGCCAGAGCGCGCCCATGATGGCCACCGACAGCCAGCCGAGGTAGTCGTGAACCGTGTAGACCAGGCCCGAGATGGCGGTGCCAATCCAGATGCCGACGGGGCCGATGAGCAGGATGGCGAGCGGCGCCGCGATCAGCACTATCAGCATGGGCTTCAAGAAGTTCTTGGTCACCGCCGGGGTGATGCGATCGACCCAGCGCTCTATGTAGGAGAGGCACCAGGTCATCACCAGGGCCGGGATCACTGTGTAGGTGTATTTCACCGCCGTGACCGGGATCAGGGCGAAGGTCACCTGCTCCCCCTGGGCGGCCCTGGCCATCAGCTCGATGAAGCTGGGGTGCACCAGCACCCCGGCGATGGCGATGGCGAGCGACATATTGGTCTTGAACTTGACGGCGGCGGAGGCGGCCACCATCAGGGGCAGGAAGAAGAAGGCGCCGTCACCTGCCACAGTGAGTATGGTGAGGGTCGAGGAGCCTTTCTCCAGCGCCCCTGTCATCTCCAGCACCATGGCCAGCAGCTTGAGCATGGAGCCGCCGATGATGGCCGGAATGAGCGGCGACATGGTGCCGATCAGGGCGTCCAGAATGGCGGCGCCCATGCGGCGCAGGCTGAAACCAGGCTTGGCCGCCGGCAGGTCTCCCTGTGCGCCTTCCGGCATTTGGGCAAGCACCTCGCGATAGGCGTGGGAGACCAGGTTGCCGATGATCACCTGGCACTGGTTATCACTGCTGACCACCCCAAGTACCCCGGCAGTGGCCTTGAGCGTTGGACTGTCCACCAGGGTGGGGTCTTGCAGCACGAAGCGCAGGCGCGTCATGCAGTGGGTCACGGCGACGATGTTGCCGGTTCCGCCGAGGGCCGTGATGACCTTGCCGGCCAGGGCCGCGTAGTTCTTTGACATCTAGTCGTATCCTTTTTACCAAATGAGGCCTGTCGAACCCCGTCATTGACGACGGGAAGAACGGGCATGAAACTGAATTGTGGAACCGGTTCCACACAGCATGCGCAGTTTCATGCTCACAGACAAGACGGTCGCACCGCCATTGTGCAGAACCGTGAATGGGATCACTGAAAGGGGGGAGTTGCGCCCATTCTCGTTAGCACAAGCGGGTCCCGTGCAGTACACTGCGGCCCGTCGAGAAGAGGGGAAGATGATGACGACTATGCTGGAGGTGGCGAAGCGGGCAGGGGTGTCGAAGGCGACTGTCTCCCGGGTGCTGTCGGGCAATGGCTATACCAGTCAGGAGACCCGGGATCGGGTGTTCCAGGCCATAGAGGAGAGCGGCTATCGCCCCAACCTGCTGGCGAGGCAGCTGGCCACCAAAAACACCCAGACTCTGGGGCTGGTGGTGACCAATACCCTCTATCACGGCGTCTATTTCAGCGAGCTGCTCTCCCACGCGGCGCGGTTGACCGAAGATAGGGGCCGGCAGCTGATCCTGGCCGACGGCAAGCACAGCGCCGAGGAGGAGCGACAGGCCATCCAGTACCTGCTCGACTCCCGCTGTGACGGCGTCATCATCTACCCGCGTTTTCTCGGCGTCGAGGAGATGGACGAGATCATCGAGCAGCACTCCCAGCCCATCATGGTGCTCAACCGCAAGTTACGTCGCCACCCGGCGCACTGCGTCTACTCCGATCAGCAGGCGGCCGCCGCGGCCGTGGTGGATAAATTGGTGGAGATGGGGCACAGGGACATCGCCTTCATCACAGGCTCGGCGGATTCCCCCACCGGTATAGAGCGCCTCGCCGGTTACAAGCAGGCTTTAGTCCGGCACGAGATCCCGCTGCGCGACGAATTGATCGCCCCCGGCAAGTGGACCCCCGCCTGCGGCGCGGCCGGGGTCTCGATCCTGCTGGCGCGCGGGGTGAGCTTCAGTGCCCTGATCGCCAGCAACGATGACATGGCGATCGGCGCCATCAAGCAGTTGCACGAGAGCGGCCTGTCGGTGCCGGAGCAGGTCTCTGTGGTGGGCTTCGACGACATCGCCCTGGCTCCCTACGTCATTCCTTCGCTGGCCAGCGTCAAAATGCCGGTGACCGAGATGATCCAGGAGACCATCAGCCGGCTGATCACCATGGTGGAGGAGGGTGAGCCCGAGGCGCTGCCCTCTTTCAGTGGCAAGCTGGTCCGGCGCGATTCCCTCAAGCGCCTGCTGGAGTGAGGCCGCCTCTGCGCTGGGCAGGCGGGGCGGGATCCGTTAGCATGGGCCCCCTTCGCGGGCTTCGCCCGCCGTATCAAGCCGCATCAATATATGCCAATCAAGACTAACCAGAGAGTACAAGAGTTCAGATGGATGACCTGCTAGCCCCCGTTCGTCAGTTCCTGCATTGCGAGACCCCGGATGAGTGGGTGGAGATGGCGCGGGATCCCGCCCAGTTGCCGACCCTGCTCATCGATCACGCCAACTGCGAGAACAAGGCCGCCCTGACGGCCCACAGCCTGGTGCGCCGCTACTGCCTGCCCAAGGAGAAGCGCCACCTGCTGCCCAAGCTTGAGTTTTACCGTGAGCTGGATGCCATCCCCGAGAAGGCCGAGATCCTCGGCAAACGCACCATGGGGGAATCAGACAGAAGCGTGTTCGCCGAGCTCGAACGCAATCCCCTGCTGTTTCCCATGGTGCGGCTCATCCAGGAGGAGCTGCACCACTTCGAGCAGGTGCTGGAGATGATGCAGGCCCGCGGCATCCCCTACGGGCCCGTCACTGCCTCCCGCTATGCCCGCAGCCTGCTGGCCCACGTGCGCACCTACGAGCCGGCGGCCGTGGTGGACAAGATGATCATCGGCGCCTACATAGAGGCGCGCTCCTGCGAGCGCTTTGCGAAGATTGCCCCCCATCTGGACGAGGAGCTGGGCCGCTTCTATGTCTCTCTGCTGCGATCGGAGGCGCGCCACTACCAGGACTATCTGGCACTGGCCGAGCAATATGCCGGGGAGGATATCAGCGAGCGGGTCGCCTATTTTGGCCGGATTGAAGCCGAGCTTATCTGCTCGCCGGACCCGCAGTTCAGGTTCCATAGCGGCCTGCCTGTCAGATCTGACAGTTGTTGAGCCCAGAGGGGCTGCCTACTATCTCGGTGTTCCTACTACGAGCGACGCAATCACTTTTTTGAGCGCAATCCCCCGGCGACTGATGTGACATCAGGCCGGGTTTTTTTATGCCCGGCCCATGGGCCGGAGGGGAACGGCTGGGGATCAGCGGCGGTATTCGTTGTTGTAGTTCTGGATCAGGCGGCGGGTCACGTCGTGCTGGGGATCGGCGAAGACCCGCAAGGTCTTGCCGCGCTCCACCACCCGGCCCTCGTGCATCACCAGCACCTCGTCGCTGATGTGGCTGACGATGCCCAGATCGTTGGCCACCAGCACATAGCTCAGCCCCATGGTCTCCTGCATCTCCAGCAGCAGGTTGATGATCTGGGAGCGCACCGAGATATCCAGGGTCGACAAGGCTTCATCGGCCACCACTATCTTGGGGTTGAGGATCAGCGCCCGCGCCAGCCCCACCCGCTGCTGCTGACCGGCGGAGAGCATCTGTGGGTAGAAGAGGGCGTGATCCGCCAGCATGCCCACCATGCGCAGGGTCTGGATCACCTTCTCCCGGCGCTCCTCCTCGGTCATCTCGGTGTTGAGCCGCAGCGGCGTCTCCAGGATCTGGCCGACCCGGATCTTGCGGTTGAGCGAGGTATTGGGGTCCTGGAAGATCATCCGCAGCAGCTTGCAGCGGGTCTGATAGTCACCGTGGACCAGGGGCTGCCCCTCGATGGCGATCTCGCCGCCGCTCGGCTCTATCATGCCGGCCAGGATCCGCGCCAGGGTGCTCTTGCCTGAGCCCGCCTCGCCGACGATGGCCAGGGTCTGGCCCACTCCGAGATCAAACGACAGGGGCTTGATGGCCTCCACCGCCTGGCGCCGGAACAGGCCGGTGCGGTTCTGATAGGTCTTGCACAGGCCCCTGACCTGCAACAGGGCGGGTTCGATCACAGGCTGGGCTCCTTTATGGCGGTATTCACGGTCAGGCTCATTTCTTCGATTTTTCCATGTTCAGCGGGAAGTGGCAGCTGGGAAATGGATGTCCCTTGGCCTTGCTGATTGGACATGGAGTGGTGATGACTCGGGCTCATTTCTTCGGCTCTTCCATGTTCAAGGGGAAGTGGCAGCTAAATTGATGTCCCTTGACCTTGCTCATCAGCGGGGTCTGCACGCACTGCTTCTGGGCGTAGGGGCAGCGGGGGCCGAGGCGGCAGCCGATGGGCAGGTGCTGCAGGGGAGGGATCACCCCTGGCAGGGTCTCGAGCCGGGACTTGTGGCGCACCAGCTTGTCAAAGTCGGGAATGGACTTGAGCAGGGCGTCCGTATAGGGGTGACGGGGGGATTCGAGGATCTGATCCCGGGTGCCCACTTCCACCATCTGGCCGCAGTACATGATGTTGATGGTGTCGGTCAGGTTCGCGATGGCGGCGATGTCGTTGCTGATGATGAGGATGGTGGTGTTGCCCAGCTTGTTCATCTTGTCCAGCAGCCGCAGGATCTGGGAGTGGGTAGTGGACTCCATGGCGCTGGTGGGCTCGTCCGCCACCAGCAACCGCGGCTGGTTGGCGATGGCCATGGCGATCATCACCTTCTGGCACATGCCATCCGACAGCTCGTGGGGATAGGCCCGCATCACCTTGCGGTGATCCTTGACCCCGACCCGGTGCAAGAGGGCGATGGCCCGCTTCTTGCGCCACTGGAAGCGCTGCCAGAACTTGCCGGCGAAGGCGCTGGTGGGGATGGCCTCCTCGAGCTGGGTGCCTATCTCCTCGGAGGGGTCGAGACAGCTGATGGGATCCTGGAAGATCATGGCGATCTCCCGGCCCATGATGCGGCGTCGCTCCTTGGGAGCCATGGTCAGCAAGTCCATGTCGTTGAAGCGCATCCGGTCGGCGCGCACCGTCCAGTTGTCCTTCTGGATACCGACGATGACCTTGGCCACCAGGCTCTTGCCCGAGCCCGATTCTCCTACCAGGCCACGGATCTCCCCCTCGTTCAGGGTCAGGCTGACCCTGTCCACCGCCTTGACCTTGCCCTGGGGGGTGTCGATCTCTATGGTCAGGTTGCGTATGTCGAGCAGAGGCATCAGTGGCGCTCCTCATGAGGATATGGCTGGGCGTGCTGCATCTGGGCCATGCCGTCCTTGATGGTATAGAGCCGCAGTATCATCAATCGTTCCCCTCTTTAAGCGCTTCGCGAATGCCTTCACCCACCAGGTTGGTCACCAGCACGCTGAACAGAATGGCCATGCCCGGCAGGGTCACCGTCCAGGGGGCCAGATAGATGAGATCGCTCGAATCCGCCAGCATGGCGCCCCACTCCGGCTGGGGTGACTGGGCCCCGAGGCCGAGGAAGCCCACCGCCGAGATATCCAGGATGGCGGCAGAGAGGGTGCGGGTGGTCTGGGTCACCAGGGTTTCCACTATGTTCGGCAGTATGGCCAGACGCATGATCCGCAAGGGGGGCGAGCCGTCGAGGCGGCTCGCGATGATGTACTCCTTCTGCATCTCGGCGTGGACGGCGTTGTAGGTCGCCCGGATGAAAGGCGGTATCAACGCCAGTGTGATGGCGATCAGGGTGTTGAACAGCCCAGGCCCCAGGATGGCGACCACTATGATGGCCAGCAGCAGGGAGGGGATGGAGAGCAGGGTATCGAGCAGGTGATGGAGCACGCTCGACTTCACCCCCTTGCTCATGCCGCCGAGGATGCCGATGGCGGAGCCGACGAGGAGCGCAATCACCACCACCAGCAAGGCGTTGCCGAAGGTGAGGCGGGCCCCCACCACGAGGCGGGAGAGGATGTCGCGGCCCAGATCGTCGGTGCCGAGGAAGTAGTCGATGTTCCCCGTGCTGGCCCAGGAGGGGGCCAGCAGCAGGCGGCCGCTGTGCTGATCATCGATGCCGTAGGGCACCACCAGGGGGCCCACCAGGGTGATGAGCAGCAGCAGGCCGAAGCACCAGAGCCCCCCCATGGCCAGCGGATTGCGGCGATAGGAGGCCCAGGTCTGCTCCAGGGGGGAGAGGATCCTGAGCTCCGGATAGATGTTCGATTTATCGTGCATGATGCAGGCTCCAGCCCTGGCCATGAGCGGGGTCAGTCTTGTGTTGCATAGGGTGTCTTGCGCCTTGGCGTGCAAGGGGGGCGCATATGCGGCAGTGTCTTGTCAAAGAGCCCCAATCAGTCTTGTCTTGCATGGCGTTCTTTGCGCCGTGCCGGATACAGCATGAAGGGGGTGAGCAGCGCGAGGCCGACATGCTGGCGTCTGCGCCGCTGTGGGCATACTCAGTCTTGTTTTGCATAGAGTTCTTTGCGCCGTGCCGGATACATGATGGTGGTCAGCAACTCGGTGCTGACGCTGATGAAGATGACGAAGCTGGCCACCACCAGGAAGGCGCCGCGGATGGCGGCATAGTCCTGCAGCGCTATGCTGCTCACCAGCCAGCGGCCGATCCCGGGCCAGTCGAACACCACCTCGGTGATCATGGCGGAGGTGAGCACGCTGCCGAGTTGCAGGCCGAGCAGGGGCAGCACGGGGGGCAGGGCGTTCTTGAGGCCGTGGCGCCAGACGATCTGGCGGCGGGAGAGGCCACGGCTGGCGGCGGCCTTGATGTAGTTCTGCTTCATCACGTCGATGAGGGAGCTGCGCACGTGGCGGATCACCTCGGTGGTGGGCACCACGGCCAGCACCAGGGAGGGCAGCACCAGGTGGCGCAGGGCGTCACGCAGTGCCGCCTCGCGCCAGGGCTCCTGGCTCATCAGCACGTCGACGATGGCGATCCCCGTGATGGAGGGGACGTCGTAGAGCAGGCTGATCTGGCCGGAGGAGGGGAGCCAGCCGAGATCCAGGGAGAAGAACATCACCATCAGCAGCGCCAGCCAGAAGACGGGCACGGCGTAGCCGATGAGGCCGGCGGCCATGATGGAGAGATCCAGGCTGCGCCCCTGATAGAGGGCCGCCAGGGTCCCGAGCGGGATCCCCACCAGCAGCGAGATGGCAAAGGCCGCGAGACAGAGGGTCAGGGTCGCCGGGAAGTAGTGACGGATCTCGTCCAGCACCGGCAGGCCGGAGACGCTGGAGAGGCCGAAATCGCCGATGGCGATGCGCTGCAGGAAGTCCGGGTAGCCGTGCCAGAAGTCCAGCACCTGGCCGATGAGGCGAAACTCCAGCAGGTAGGCCCCCATGGTCAGCACCAGCAGGGTGATCACCAGCAGGGTGATGCGGCGCAGAATATAAAAAAACATGCTTATGCCTCCGCGCCGGGCTGCGTCGATGGGAAGGGAGGCCAGATGCCACCTGTGGAATGGATGTCAGCCATGTTCACTCCCGATGGGCCTGGTTGAAGGTGGTGCCGCCAAAGGGCATGAGGGTCAGTCCCTGAATGTCGCTGCGGCTCACCTGGGTGCGCAGGGCATGGGCCAGCGGGATGAGCGGCAACTGTTCGCTCAGCAGGGACTGGGCATAGTAATAGTTGCGCAGACGGAACGCGAGTTGCGGTGTGGTCACCGCATCGTCCAGCAGCTGATCGAAGGCGGGGCTGCACCAGCGGCTGTAGTTGTTGCCCCGCTCGACGGCGGCGCAGCTCAGCAGCTGGCGGAAGAAGTTGTCCGGGTCCGCGTTGTCGGCGATCCACCCCGACAGCAGGCTGTCATATTGCCCCTTGGCGAGCCGGGTCTCGATGACCGGCCAGGCCTGCTGCACTATCTTGAGCTTCACCCCTATCTTGGCGAGATCGCTGCGCATCAGCTGGGCCGTCTTGAGGCCGTCCGGGTTGTAGGGGCGGGCACCGGGCTGCACCAGCACCTGCATCTCGAACCCGTTCGGGTAGCCGGCATCCCTGAGCAATTGACGGGCGAGCTTCAGATCGGGCTTGCGCTGGGTCAGGGAGGGGTTGTAGCCCCAGGAGAGCGGCGGCAGCAGGCTGGCGGCGGGCTGACCGGTCTCGAAATAGACCGCCTGCAGCAGGTTCTGCACGTTGATGGCACTGGCCAGCGCCTGGCGCACCTGCACCTTGTTGAAGGGGGCCTTGCGGGTATTGAGGGCGAGGAAGGCGACGTTCATCCCCGACTGCACCGACAGAGTGAGGTGGGAGTCCTTGCCTATCACCGACAGCTGGCTGGCGGAGGGGGTGCTCATCACGTCGCACTCGCCGGTCAGCAGCTTGGCGAGCCGCTTGGACGACTTGGGGGTGATGTCGTAGATGAGCTGCTCAATCTTCGCCTCGCCGCCCCAGTAGCCGGGGTGGCGCAGGTAGCGCACGAACTCGTTGTGACGGTACTCCTTGAAGCTGAAGGGCCCTGTGCCTATGGGCCGGCTGTCCAGCAGCTCCGGGGTGCCTGCGTTGTCCATCTGCTCGCCATATTCGGCCGAGAGCACGATGGCGTAGTCGCTGGCCAGGGTCGCGAGGAAGGAGGCATCCGGCCGGTTCAGCTCGAACACCACCTCATGGGGGCCCTTCTTGTAGACCCGCTTGATGAGGCTGCCGAGCCCCAGGCTGTGGAAATAGGGGTACTCGCCACCCGAGATGCGGTGGAAGGGGTGCTGCTCGTCCAGCAGGCGATGATAGGTGAAGAGCACGTCGTCGGCGTTGAAGTGGCGCGTCGGGTTGAACCAGGGGGTGCGATGGAAGGTCACGCCCTTGCGCAGCGTCAATGTATAGGAGAGGCCATCCTCGCTGCTGCGCCAGTGGGTGGCGAGGCCCCCCTCGATGCTGAGGGTATTGGCATTGACCTCGAGCAGGCGATCGTAGAGCGGGCGGGCGCTGGCATCCAGGGTCGCCTCTGAATTGGCAAGCTGCGGGTTGAAGGACCTGGGCGCCCCGTCGGCACAATAGATGAGTCCGGTCCTGGAGGCATCGTCTTGTTTCTGACAGCCGGTGACCAGTACCAGGAGACCGAGCAGCAGTGGTGTGAGCATTCTCATGTTGGAACCATGTTTTCAGACAGAGTTGCCCGCCAGAGGGCGGGCGCGTTGCGGGATCCTGCCGGGCAGGGCATCCCATCGGGGGGCGCGAACCTCCCCCTCGTCAATTCCCTCGAGCAGCGGGTATTTACCTGGCATGTCTCGACGGAGGTGATGGCAGAGGGTCAGTCGTTGTCCGCATTGCCATTGTTGTCATCCCCCTCGAGCAGCTGGTATTTGCACAGCATGCTCCGGAACGGGTGGTGGCAAAGGGTCAGTCGTTGTCCGCATTGCCATTGTTGTCATCCCCCTCGAGCAGCTGGTATTTGCGCAGCATGCCCCTGAACTGGTGATAGCTCAGGGTCAGCAATTGGGCGGCTTTGCGCTGATTATACTGGGATTGCTGCATCGCTTGCTTGAGTAAATTAATCTCGTATTCCGCCACCGCCCCCTTGAGATCCAGCGGCAGGCTCATGGCCTGGGGGCCGCTTGCCGAGGCCGCCTCGGTGGCCACCGGGGACGGGCTGCCGGTACGGGGGCGCCAGGGGGAGTCGAAGGGGTTGATCACCAGCTCAGAGAGCGGCAACTGCGGATTGCCCTGACGGTAGAGGCTGCGCTCCACCACGTTCTTGAGCTCCCGCACGTTGCCGGGCCAGGGGTAGTCTTGCAGCAACTGGGTCGCCTTGCGGGAGAAGCCGGCAAACAGCGGATACCCCAGCTCCCGGGTCATGCCGTGGGCGAAGTGCTCCGCCAGCATCAGTATGTCCTCCCGTCGCTCCCGCAGCGGAGGCAGGGTGATGACGTCGAAGGCCAGCCGGTCCAGCAGATCGTGACGAAACTGTCCCCGGGCCGCCAGCTGCGGCAGATCCTCGTTGGTGGCGCACACCAGGCGCACATCCACCTTGAGCGCCTTGGCGCCGCCCACCCGCTCGAATTCACCGTACTCGATGACCCGCAGCAGCTTCTCCTGCACCCGGGCGCTGGTGGTGGCCAGCTCGTCGAGGAACAGGGTGCCGCCATCGGCCCGCTCGAAGCGACCCTGATGACGCTTGGCGGCGCCGGTGAAGGAGCCCGCCTCGTGGCCGAACAGCTCGGTTTCCAGCAGGCTCTCGCTCAAGGTAGCGCAGTTGATGGTGACAAAGCTTTGATCCCAGCGATCCGAGAGATAATGTAGGCGGTGGGCGATGAGCTCCTTGCCGGTCCCCCGCTCGCCGATGATCAGCACAGGTTTGCGCAGGGGGGCGAGTCGCGAGGCCTGCTCGATGATTTCTAGAAACGCGTTGGACTCACCCAACAGACTTTCCGTGGCCGTGGTCATCCTGATCCCTGTTCGTTGAAAAATCTGGTTAATCTTACCAAAAGTTGGTTATTTTAATCATCTCTTGTTCCGGGCGTCTTGAAACTCATGGAGAGTACCCATATAAATCAACAAGTTAATTATTGTTCCAGATTGGCACACAAGTTGCCATTGTCAATGGAGAAACAACCCAATGCCCATCACAGGAGTAGAACCATGAGTATTTTTTCCCGCCTGGCCGACATCATCAATTCCAATCTGACGTCCCTGCTCGACAAGGCCGAGGATCCCCAGAAGATGGTGCGCCTGATCATCCAGGAGATGGAAGATGAACTGGTGAAGGAGCGCTCCAACCTGGCCCGCTTCCTTGCCAACCAGAAAGAGATCGGCCGTCAGGTCAGCCGCCATCAGGAGCGGGTGAACGAATGGCAGGCCAAGGCCGAGCTGGCCCTGACCAAGGGGCGTGAGGATCTGGCCCGGGCCGCCCTCATCGAGAAGAACAAGCAGAGCGAGCTGGCCGAGGCGCTCTATCGCGAGCAGCAGGCGGTGGACAGCGGCATCGACAAGCTGGGCGACGAGATCCGCCAGCTGGAAGCCAAGCTCGAAGACGCCCGTGCCCGCCAGAAGGCGATGGCCATTCGCAGCGAAGCGGCCAGCAGCCGCCTGAACGTGCAAAGCCAGGTGGCCCGTGGCGACAGCCAGGCCGTGGTCAGCAAGTTCGAGCGCATGGAGCGCCGCATCGACGAGATGGAAGCCCGTGCCGATCTGGGACAGTCCGACAAGGCCCTCGCCCAGCAGTTTGCCGAGCTGGAAGCGGACGATCAGATCAGCCGCGAGCTCGAGGCCATGCGCCAGAAGCTCGGCCAGAGCGACACTGCCTCGAAAGGAGAGTGATGAATGGAAGACATTCTTGGGATATTGGCGACGCCACTCATCGTCTTCATGGTCATAGTGGCCCCCATCTGGCTGGTGCTGCACTATCGCGCCAAGGGCCGGATTGGTGCGGGGCTTGCCGACAATGAGCGGGAGCAGTTGCAAGGCCTGCTGGTCCGGGCCGAGAAGATGCAGGAGAGAGTCGGGGCCCTGGAGTCCATTCTGGATGCCGAGGTTCCGGGCTGGAGGAACAGGGTATGAATGCCATCCATTGCTGCCATCACATGCAGCCTGCGTCGGTCGGTACACCGGGTTTCATTCCGGATGCCGAGGCCCCGGGCTGGAGGAACAAGGTATGAGCGCCTCGAATAACTCTCGCAATCTCTACCGGGATCCCCAGAAGGGCAAGATAGCCGGCGTCTGCGCCGGCCTTGCCGACTACTTCGGGGTGGAGACCTGGATAGTGCGGCTGCTGGCCATCAGCGGCCTCATCTTCGCCGGTTTCATCACCTTCACCGCCTACATAGCCGCCTGGTTTCTGCTCGACAAGAAACCTGTCACCCTGTTTGGGGAGCAGGAGGCGGACTTTGCCGAGGTTCGGATGAAGGCGCGCAGCTGGCAGGCCGGCGTCACTCCCCATCAGGCGCTCGGTCGCATTGCCCAGGAGCTCGACGCGCTCGAGCCAAGGGTGCAGCGCCTCGAGAAGCTGGTGACCTCCAAGGAGTTCACCCTGCAGCGCGAGTTCAGCAAGCTGTAAGTACCGCAAGGGCGCGAGGCTGTGGCCCGGCCCTTATCACCATGGTTCGGCTGTGACAGGAGAAAAAGACCCGCCTTGATACGCAACAAACTCGAACAGTCATGGTCTGTGCTGCAGCACAAGGCCTTTGAGGTGGTGAACCGGGCTCGGGATCGCCACATCCGGCTGGCGGTCACCGGCCTGTCGCGCAGCGGCAAGACCGCTTTCATCACGGCGCTGGTGAACCAGCTGGAGCACGCCGCCATCGACGGCCGTCTGCCCCTGTGGGATGCCCATCGTCAGGGGCGGATCCTCGGCGCCCGCCGGGTTCCCCAGCAAAACGCCCACATCCCCACCTTCCCCTACGAGCGGGGCCTCGATGCCCTGTTTGGTGACCCCCCTGCCTGGCCAGAGCCGACACGTGGGGTGGCCGAGGTGCGCCTGGAAATCCGTTACCGCACCCGCCACCCCTTGCGCCGGCACCTGGGGGAGATCTCCACCCTCTATGTGGATCTGGTGGACTACCCCGGCGAGTGGCTGCTGGACTTGCCGCTGCTGGATCTGAGCTACGAGCAGTGGAGCGAGCAGGTGGCAACCCAGTTGCGTCGCCCCGAGCTGCAGGCCCTGGCCGCCGACTGGCTGACCCCCGGCTGGCAGGCCGAGCAAGCCTTCGAGGAGCGGCCGGCCTGCGAGCTGGCGGCCCGTTACACCGACTATCTGCACGCCTGCAAGCAGGAGCTCGGGCTGCACCTCATCCAGCCGGGCCGTTTCGTGCTGCCGGGGGAGTATGCCGGGGCGCCGCTGCTGCAATTCGTGCCCTGGGTGTGGGACAAGCCAGCCCGGGAGCCTGCCGATGGCACCCTCTACGCCACCTTCAAGCAGCGCTTCGAGCAGTACAAGCAGCACCTGGTGCAGGGCTTCTACCAGCAGCACTTCGCAGGCTTCGATCGCCAGATAGTGCTGGTGGACTGCCTGGCGCCCCTCAACGCCGGGGCCGCCAGCTTTGGCGACATGCAGCAGGCCATCGCCCGCATCATGGAGAGCTTCGCCTATGGCAAGAGCAACTGGTGGCGCCGGCTGTTCTCCCCGCGCATCGACAAGCTGCTGTTCGTGGCGAGCAAGGCCGATCACGTCACCCCGGAGCAGCACGGGCCCCTGGTCTCCCTGCTCCAGCATCTGGTGAGCAGCGGCCGGGGTCAGGCCCGCTTCGAGGGGATAGAGACCGAATGCCTGGCGCTGGCCGCCATCAAGGCCACCGAGGTGGGCAAGGGGGTCGCCAATGGTCGCGAGTTTCCGGCCATCCGCGGCACCAGCCTGGCCGGGGAGCCGCTCTTGCTCTTCCCGGGGGAGGTGCCACCCCATATTCCACCCGCTCAGTGGTGGCACACCCAGGGCTTCGATTTTCAGGCATTTCGCCCCATGCCCATGAGCGCCCATCAGGCGCTGCCCCATATCCGGCTGGACGCGGCACTGGAGTTCCTGCTCGGGGATCACCTCGAATAACCGGCGCCGCACCAAGGAGCAGACAACAAGATGAACGATCAGACAACACAGAAGGTGCCGCTGCAAGGCAAGGTGATCCTGGAGCCGACCCTGTCGGTGGCGAGCGAGACGCCGCCCCCGGCCCCGGCCCAGCGGCTGGAAGAGGAGAGCTTCGAGCCTCTGGAGGCGCTGGACGAGTTCACCGAGGTCGAACCCGCGCTCACTGTCAGGCCTCGCCGTCGTCATCGCCTGCTGGGCTGGGGACTGGGGGCGGTCGGCTTGCTCTCCCTGGGCCAGTTTGGCGCCTTCCTCTATGACCAGTTTCTCACCACTCCGCTCTGGGGCGGCGCCTGGCTGCTGGCGTCGGGTCTGGTGGCGGTCGGCACGGCCGGCGTGGTCGGGCGCGAGTGGCTGCGGCTGCGCACTCTCAAGCGGCGCCAGGATGTGCGCTCAAGGGCCGAAGATCTGCTCGCCCATCAGGGGGTGGGGCAGGGGCAGGCATTTTGCGAGGCCCTGGCCGAGAAGAGCGGCGACAAGGGGCGGGAGGGGTATAGCACCTGGCTGGCCCAGCTCGACGAGAGCCACAGCGATCGGGAGGTGCTGACCCTCTACAGCCAGCTGGTGCTGGGGGAGCGGGATAAACTCGCCCAGGCCAGGGTCGCCAAGTGGTCGGGGGAGGCCGCCGTGCTGGTGGCCCTGAGCCCGCTCGCCACCGTCGACATGATGCTGATGCTGTGGCGTAACCTGCGGATGATCGAGGACATCGCCGATGTCTACGCCATCGAGCTCGGCTACTGGAGCCGCATTCGCCTCATCCGCCAGGTGTTTCGCAACATGCTCTATGCCGGTGCCACCGAGCTGGTGACCGAGGTGGGGATGGACTTGCTGGGAGCCGAGCTCACCGCCAAGCTCTCCGCTCGCGCCGCGCAAGGGGTGGGGGCCGGCCTGCTCACCGCCCGCCTGGGCCTGCGCACCATAGAGGCGTGCCGCCCGCTGCCCTGGTGTGCGGACGAGAAACCCAGGCTCGGGGAGCTGCGCAAGCGGCTTGTCGGCCAGCTGGCGGGCTATCTTCGCAAGTCATAGTGCCATTCAAGGGCGGGGATCACCCTGCCTGATCTCTCCCGGTGCGGGCCATTTGCACCCCCACAGCGCCCCGGGAAAGTAGATCTGGATGTCACAAATTATTTACATCTGTGGCAGGCAGCCGACCTCGGGGTCGGCTGCTTTTTTGCTGGGCAAGCCGTTACAGTGATCCTGAAGAGCAACGACAAGGGGCCCCTAGGGGCAGGAGATGGCAGGGATCATGGCAAGCCGCTACACAGCACACCAACCGGACGCACAGGGCGTCATCCACTACTCGGAGGAAGAGCAGGGGACCTGGCAGATCCTGATCGCGCGCCAGCTCGCGGCGCTCGAGGGCAAGGCCTGCGACGCATACAGGGCGGGGCTGGAGAGGCTGGCACTGCCCAAGGGTCGCATCCCGCAACTGGGGGAGATCAACGCCGCCCTGACCCCCACCACCGGCTGGTCGGTGGCCGCCGTGCCCGCCCTCATCTCCTTTGATCGCTTCTTTGCCCTGCTCGCTGATCGCCAGTTTCCGGTGGCCACCTTCATCCGCCGTCGGGACGAGCTCGACTACCTGCAGGAGCCCGACATCTTCCACGAGATCTTCGGCCACTGTGCCATGCTGACCAACCCCGCCTTTGCCCATTTCACCCACCTCTATGGCCAGCTCGGGCTGAACGCCAGCAAGGAGGATCGGGTCTATCTGGCGCGGCTCTACTGGTTCACCGTGGAGTTTGGTCTCCTGCAGGAGGGGGAGGGGCTGCGCATCTACGGTGGCGGCATCCTCTCCTCCATCGGCGAGACCGCCTATGCCCTTTCCGGGCAGCCGGTGCTGCAACCCTTCGATCTGCTGGAGGTGCTGCGCACCCCTTATCGCATCGACATCATGCAGCCCGTCTATTTCGTGCTGCCAAGCCTGGATTGCCTCTACCGTCTGGGGCCGCAGGAGATCATGGCGGCGGTGGCCGAAGCCCGTCGCCTCGGCCTGCGTCCGCCCCGCTTTGCCCCGGCCCCTGGCCGGCAGGCGAGCTGAACCCGTTTTCAACCCATTGTATCGATGAAAGGAGTCCCGAATGTCTGAACTGGCAAACCAGCGGTGCGAAGCGTGCCGCGCCGATGCCCCCAGGGTGACCGAGCAGGAGCTGAGCGAGCTGATGCACGCCATTCCCAACTGGCAGCCACTGGTGGTGAACGGCGAGCTGCAACTGAGGCGTGAATTTGCCTTTCGCAACTTCAAGGAGGCGCTGGCCTTCACCAACCGGCTGGGGGAGCTGGCGGAGGCCGAGTTTCACCACCCGGCGATCCTGACCGAGTGGGGCAAGGTGACAGTGAGCTGGTGGACCCACAAGATAGGAGGGTTACATCGCAACGACTTCATCATGGCGGCACGTACCGACGAGCTGCTGAAGTAACTGCGGCTTGACGCGAAGAAACAGGGCCTGCCCGGTGAAAACGGGGCAGGCCCGCATTTTTATGGGGGAGCGCTCGCACTGGCGGGATCGAGTCTGTATCATCCGGCTATTCAGAATGTTAGCTAGGAAGTGTGTGCCGAATGCGTCTTGAAGTCAGCTGTGAAGACCGTCTGGGCCTGACCCGGGAACTGCTCGACCGACTGGTGGAGCACAACATCGATCTGCGCGGCATCGAAATCGATACCTCAGGCATCATCTATCTCAATTTCCCCGAGCTGGAGTTTCGCGATTTCCAGCACCTGATGCCGGAGATCCGCCGCATTCCCGGCGTCTATGACGTCAAGACCATCCCCTACATGCCCTCCGAGCGAGAGCATCACGAGATAGAGGCCCTGCTCAAGGCGCTGCCGGATCTGGTCTTCTCCCTCGACAGCAAGGGACGGGTGACCCAGGCCAACCAGGCCGCCCTCACCACGCTGGCGCTGCCGCCGGAAGAGGTGCGCGGGGTGGCGCTCGGCTCCCTGGTCAAGGGCTTCTCCTTCGCCCGCTGGCTGGAGGCGAGCGAGATCAAGCCCCAGACCTGCAAACTCAGCCTCGGCGGCGAGGAGTACCTCGGGGATCTGATGCCGCTGTTCGTGGCAGAAGAGAAGGGCAAGCAGGCCCTGGCCGGCGCTGTGGTGGTGCTCAAGTCCGCCCGTCGGGTCGGCATGCACTTCAGCGCGCTCCACGCGGTGGAGGTGGGGGGCTTCGAGCACCTGCAGGCCGAGAGCCAGAAGATGAAGGAGGTGCTGGCCCAGGCCGCGAAACTCGCGATGCAGGATGCCCCCTTGCTCATCGTGGGGGAGACAGGCACCGGCAAGGAGCTGCTGGCCCGCGCCTGTCACGGCGCCAGCCTGAGATCCAGCCACCCCTTCATGGCGCTGAACTGCGCCGCCATGCCGGACAACGTGGCCGAGAGCGAGCTGTTTGGCTATGCCCCCGGCGCCTTTGGCAACAACACCGAGGGCAAGCGCGGGGTGCTGGAGCTGGCGAGCGGCGGCACCCTGATGCTGGACGAGATAGGGGACATGTCCCCCCATCTGCAGACCAAGTTCCTGCGGGTGCTGCAGGACGGGGTCTTCCGCCGGGTCGGGGACGAGCAGGAGGTGAGGGTCAACGTGCGCTTCATCTGCACCACCCAGAAGCAGTTGCTGGATCTGGTGCACGAAGGCAAGTTCCGGGAAGATCTCTACTACCGCCTCAATGTGCTGAGTCTGGCGCTGCCCCCCCTGCGCGAGCGCAAGGCGGACATCATGGCCCTGGCCCAGCAGTTCGTCTCCCGCTTCGCGAGCGAGTTGCAGCGCCCGCGCCCGCGCTTTACCCGCAACATGGCCGAGTACCTGACCGCCTACCGCTGGCCCGGCAATGTGCGCCAGCTGCGCAACTGCCTCTACCGGGCCATGACCCTGCTGGAAGGGGACGAACTCGGCCCCGAGCACGTTGACTTGCCGGTGGCGGCGGATGCCATGCCCCTCATCGACGAGTGGTTCGAAGGGGGGCTCGACGAGGCGGTGAAACGTTTCGAGAGCCGGCTGTTGGAGCGGCTCTACCCGGCCTTCCCCTCTACTCGCCAACTGGCCAAGCGGCTCGGGGTCTCCCATACCGCCATCGCCAACAAGCTGCGTGAATATGGGATTGGCAAGAAGTAACCTTGCAGGCGTGCCCCCGGGGCCGCCGTCCTGGTCTGTGGGGCTGCCCTCGCTGCGTCGGCCGGTGACGCAGCCAAGGCCAGGACGGATAGGCAGCCGCTGGGCGGCTGATAAGCTCGGTGCGACTCCTCTCTGGCACTCCCTTCATGGGCGTCGGACCTCCCGGGTATCGACGTGGGCATAAGCGCGGGCATCATGCAGTTATTCTCCTCCTTTCGGATCCTGGCGTGGCTGACGCCTTTGTGCTGCCTCTGGGTGCTGGCCTGCGAGGCGGCGCCGGCGACCTCGGCGGAAGTGCGCAGCGAGCTGGTGCGCCAGACAGTGCTCGATATCCTGAGCTACACCCGCTGGCCCAGCGAGCCTGCCAGATTGCGGCTCTGCGTGGCCGCGCCCACGGAATATGCGGCGTCGCTGCTCACCATCAGCCAGCAGGCCAATGGCCGCCCGGTCGATGTGCATCGCTACGAGGTCGACGACGAGGCGCTGATCCAGCGCTGCGATGTCATCTATCTGGGGGTGCTGGCCCCCGAGCAGCGGCTCTCCCTGTTCGAGCGTCTGCGGGGATACGCCATCCTCAGCATCAGCGAGCAGAGCAGCGAGTGCATCGCCGATGCGGTGTTCTGCCTGCAGGCCCGCAAGGAGAGGGTTCGTTTTCGGGTCAACCTGGATGCGCTGGCCCGCAGCGGCGTGCGGGTGCACCCGGCCGTGCTGAAGCTCGCAAGAGCGGATGAGGAGGCACGATGAGCGCCAGGATCCACGCCGTCGCCCCGCGGCTCACCCTGCGCCAGAGCCTGGGACGCACCCACATGATGATCTCCCTGACCGCCGTCTGCATGGCGGGCCTCTTCCTGACCATCACGGCGCTGCTGGCGCTGCGCCTCTATGCGGATCACAACCTCAAGCTGGTGGCGCGGGCCATCAGCTACACCGCGGAAGCGGCCGTGGTGTTCGATGACAAGGATGCGGCCAAGGATGCCCTCGAGGCCATCACCTCCCGGGAGGACGTGGCCAGCGCCAGCATTCTGCTGCCCGGCGGTCAGGTGCTGGCGAGCTGGCGCAGGGACATCACGACCCCCTGGACCAGTCTGGAGCAACATCTGGCCCGCCAGATCCTGCCGGGACCTGTGGAGCTGCCCATGGTGAGGGAAAACAAGGAGATAGGCCGGGTTCATCTGGTCGGCCATGGGCAATACCTGCTGCGCTTCCTGTTGCAGACCCTGATGGCGACCCTGGTGTGCCTGCTGCTCAGTATCCTGGGGGCGCTCTATGTGGCGCGCCGGATGCAGCGTTCCATCACGGCCCCCCTCAAGGCACTGACCGAGGTCGCCTACAACGTCAGCCGCCAGCGCGCCCTCAAGCAGCGGGTGCCGGCGGCCAATATCGCCGAGCTGCACGAGCTCGGGGTGGACTTCAATTCACTGCTCGACGAGCTGGAGGCCTGGCAGGCTCACCAGAAGCGGGAGAACGCCACCCTGCTGCACCAGGCAACCCATGATCCCCTCACCGGATTGCCCAACCGGGCGCTGTTCGAGGCGCGGCTGGGGCAGGCCATCCAGGCCGGGCGCACCCGGCAGGAGCGGTTCGCCCTGCTCTATCTGGACTGTGATCGCTTCAAGCAGATCAATGACAACCTGGGCCATGCCATAGGTGACGAGGTGCTCATCGCGCTGGCGCGGCGGGTGCAACATCAGCTCAGGCCCATGGACCTGGTGTGCCGCCTCGGGGGGGACGAGTTTGTGGTCCTGCTCTCCCCGGTGCATCAGGGGAGCGAGGTGCAGGAGGTCGTGATGCGGATCCAGCAGGCGATGAGCACCCCGGTGGTCTTGAGCGATGGTCGCCATCTGGGGGTCGGCATCAGCGTCGGCTCCGCCCTCTACCCCGAGCAGGGGGAGACGGCGGATGCCCTGGTGCAGGCCGCCGACGGCGCCATGTATGAATCCAAACGACAACGCAGGGAGGGAGCCGGAGACCATAAGACAACCACTTGAAATTGATATGAAAAATAATGAAAGGACAAGAATGATGACGTTTTTCAACCTGATGAGAGCAGGCCTGTTCGCACTCTTGCTCGGTGGGCTGGCGGCTTGCCAGAGCGCCCCCCAGGGTCTCACCGAGGCGCAGATCGCCGCACTCAAGGAGCAGGGTTTCCACCTGACCGACGAGGGCTGGACCCTGGATATCTCCAACAAGGTGCTCTTTGCCAACAACGTGGGGGCCCTCAATCCCGGCACCCGCCAGGTGGTGGAAGCCTTGGGCAGGGCCCTGATTGAGGTGGGTCTGAACCGGGCTCGGGTGGACGGCCACACTGACTCCAACGGCGAGGCGGCCTACAACCAGCAGCTCTCGTTGAAACGGGCCCAGTCCGTGGCCGAGGTGCTGGCGTCTGTGGGCATGCCCGCAGCCAACCTGGACATCCGTGGACGCGGGGAAGAGGCGCCCATCGCCGATAACGGCACCGCCGCCGGGCGGGCAGAGAACCGCCGGGTCGCCATCATCATAGACAACGGCTGATTTGCCCAGCCAGCGTCAGCGCCCTGATCCCTCCTCTGGCCTGACCGCGTGTGTGCCACCACTCTCCCGCCGGAGAGTGGCTCTCTTCCTGCCACTCCTACTGCATGATCCCGCTTTGCATGCTCTCTCGCGACCAAGCAGAGGGATAAGATGACACCCTCTCAATGTCCCTGACTTGATCCAGCACAACACAGAGCCCAACTGATATTCGTTATCATTTGCATTATTTCCAGACGGTAACCTGCCAGTGATGACGCCACAATTCACCCCGACCATGACGGGGCTCGCCACCCCGGATCCCCTGAAATTCGCCTTTGGCGCCAAGACCTCGGCCCATGCCAGCCGGGGCGGCGCAGCCCCCCTGACGCTGGACGCCGCCGGCTGGCAAGCCTGGTGGCAGCGGCCGAGCGAGGCCCAGGAGCGGGCGCTCTATATCCATGTTCCCTTCTGCCGCAAGCGCTGCAGCTTCTGCAACTTCTTCGAAAACGGCGCCAACCCGGCGCGCATGAGCCACTATATGGCGGCCTTGTGCGACGACCTGCAACGGGCCGCCGAGTCTCCCTTTGGCCAGAGTCGCCCCTTCTCGGCCGTCTACGTGGGGGGCGGCACCCCGACCGACATGGCGGCAGCGGATCTGGGGCGGCTGGCCAGGGCCATTCGCGCCTTCCCCCTCACCCCGGATGCGGAGCTGACCCTGGAGGGGCGGCTCAACGGCTTCGATGACGAGAAGTGGCAGACGGCCCTGGCGGGGGGCTTCAACCGCTTCTCGTTCGGGGTGCAGAGCTTCAACACAGCTGTGCGCCAGCAGGCGGCCCGTTTCGACGACAGAGAGACACTGCTCGCCCGGCTGGGGGAGCTGACCCGGGATGACGAGGCGGTAATTGTTGCCGATCTTATCTTCGGCCTGCCGGGGCAGGATGAGGCCCTGTGGCGCCAGGACATCGCTGACGTGATGGCCAGCGGCGTGCACGGGGTGGATCTCTACCAGCTCATCCCCATGCAGGGCACCAATCTGGAGCGGGCGCAGGAGAAGGGCCGGCTCGGCTGGTCCGCCGATGGCCAGCAGCGGGCGGCCATGTATGCCTATGGTGCCCACACCCTGGAGCTGGGGGGCTGGCAGCGGCTCTCCTGCAGTCACTGGCGACAAGGCGAGGCCGAGCAGAGCCGCTACAACCAGATGGCCAAACGCGGCGCCGAGATCCTCCCCTTCGGTGCGGGGGCGGGGGGCAACATCCATGGCCACGGCCTCATGTATGGCCGGGATCTGGCAGCCTGGCACGAGGCGCTGGCGGCCGGTCAGCGTGCCCCCGGCATGGTGATGAGGCCCAACCCCAGCGCGTCCATCGACGGCCTGCTGCGCGGTGGTCTCGATACCGGCTGGCTTGCCCTCGGGCGCTTGCCGCCTCCCTTGCGGGCCCATCTGCTGCCGCTCTTTGAACGCTGGCAGCAGCACGGCCTGGCCGAGCTGACCGGGGAGACACTGGCGCTGACCCTGGCGGGGCGCTTCTGGAACGTCAATCTGCAGGCAGGTCTGTTCGAATATCTGCAGTCAAATCCCCTGGGAGGGGAGGCGGCAACCCCCGCCGCTCATCCGGGCGGGGCCCGGCATCATTCGCGGGGGTAGCTGGCAGGGAGCAAGACGAGAAAGGAAAGGGGGCCGCTTGACGGCCCCTTTTCGTTATTGGTTGTTCACGTCCTCCACCCGCACCCGCAGCGCTCCCTCTGCGAGCGTGGTGACCAGTTGCTGGCCCGGGCTCACCTGAGCGGCGCGGCTGATGACCTCGCCACTGGGGGTGCGGGTGATGGAGTAACCCCGCCCCAGGGTGGCCAGCGGGCTTATCCCGTCGAGGCGCGCACTCAGCATGGCGAGGCGGTGGGCGGCGAGATCCTGGCGCTTGTTCATCAGGGTATGGAGCCGCTCTTGTGCCAGCTGGTGGCGACGCTTGCCGGCGGCCAGCAGCGTTGAAGGGCTCCTCGCCTGCAGCCGCAGTTCGAGGTTCGCGAGGCGCCGCTCCCCCTGATGCAGGCGCAGATTGAGCAGTTGCTGCAGGCGGCGGTCGAGCTCGTCCAGGCGCTGGGACTGCTGCTCCAGCCGGCGCTTGGGATCCTGATGGTCGAGCCGTTTTTGCAGCAGCACGAAGCCGTGGCGGGCGGCGGTCTGGCGCCGGGAGATGGCCTGCACCAGGCGCTGCTTGAGGTGCACCAGACGCTGGGCGCGGGCGCTCCGGTCCGGTGCCACCAGCTCGGCGGCGGCGGAGGGGGTGGGGGCGCGCAGATCGGCGGCGAAGTCGCTGATGGTGACGTCCACCTCGTGGCCCACGGCGCTCACCACCGGAATGGCGGAGTGGGCAATGGCGCGGGCCACCGCCTCCTCGTTGAAGCACCAGAGATCTTCGAGCGACCCGCCGCCGCGCCCGACGATGAGCACATCCACCTCGGCGCGGCGGTTGGCCAGGGCGATGGCAGAGACGATCTGGCCGATGGCGGCGCTGCCCTGCACCTGGGTCGGGTAGATGAAGACCGGGAGATCCGGGGCGCGGCGCCCCAGCACCGTCAGCATGTCGTGCAGGGCGGCGCCGGTGGCGGAGGTGACCAGCCCCACGGCGCGCGGCTCGCGGGGGAGCGGACGCTTGCGCCCCTCGTCGAACAGCCCCTCGGCGCCGAGGCGGCGCTTGAGCTCCTCGAAGCGCAGGGCCAGCATGCCGTCCCCGGCGGGTTGCATGGATTCGATGATGAGCTGGTAGTCGCCGCGGGGCTCATAGAGGGAGACCCGCGCCTGCACCAGCACCTGCATGCCATCTTGCGGTCGGAACGGCACCCGGCGGTTGTTGCCCTTGAACATGGCGCAGCGCACCTGGGCCGACATGTCCTTCAAGGAGAAGTACCAGTGGCCGGAGCTTGGCATCGCCAGGTTGGAGAGCTCGCCGGTCAGCCACACCAGCCCCAGATCCTGCTCCAGTATCATGCGCACGGCGCTGTTGAGGCGGGTGACGGTGAAGATCTGCTGTTGCCTGCTCTGGCTGGATTCGTCGAGGTGGTTCAAGGCTGGCCCTGCTGCTGTGTCCGCCGGGGCGGGGAGAAAACGATGGGGCACATCTTACCCCAGTTCGGCCCATCCGCCGAGTCTGTGTCTGTGGCAGCGGCTGCTGCTGGCGCCAGTTTGCCTGTGCCATCTGCCGAGCCATGGGAGATCTGCCTGCCGGCGTTCAGCTCTGTGGCTGCGCCTTGGCCGGTTTGGCGGCCCTGCTCGGGCTCACCACCAGCCAGACCGCGAGACAGACGATGGCGCCGCCCGCCACGAAGCCGCCGGTGAGGGTCTCGCCGAGCACCAGATAGCCCCACAGTATGCCAAAGGGCGGGATCAGGAAGGTGACAGTGAGGGATCGCAGGGGCCCGATATCGGCGATCAGCCTGAAGTAGATGAGATAGGCGAGGGCGGTGCAGAGGAAGCCGACCGCCAGTACGCTGGCCCAGACCCCAGGCTGGGCCCAGTCGACGGTGGGGCCGGTCGCCAGGGTGTAGCCGAAGAAGGGGAGCAGGAAGAGGCAGGCACCGAGCTGGCTGCCAAAGGCCACCAGCTTGGCATCCAGGCCCCCCCGCTCGCTGATCCAGCGCCGGGTGAGGAAGCCGGCGCAGCCATAGCAGGCGGTGGCGATGAGGCAGGCCAGCACCCCGATGGCCAGCTGACCGCTCAGGTCGACCTCCCCCGTGGTGGTGATGAGGGCTATGCCCATCAGCCCCAGCATGACCCCGGCCCACTTGCGCAAGGTCAGCGTCTCGTGGAAGAAGGAGAAGCCGATAAGAGCCCCCATCAGGGGCGTGGTGGCGTTGAGGATGGCGGAATAACCGGCGGGCAGCCAGAGCGCGGCGATGGCGTACATCAGGAAGGGCACGCCCGAGTTGATGATGCCGAGCACCATGGCGGACTTGAGCTTGCCCTGATACTGCATGGGGGTGCGCAGCAACAACAGCATGGCGGCGAGCCCGACCAGGGCGAAGAAGACCCGCAGGAAGGTGGTGTTGACCGAGCCGAAGGCGGGCGCGGCGATGCGCATGAACAGAAAGCTGGCGCCCCAGATGGCCGCCAGCACCAGCAGCCGCACGTAATCCGATGTTCTCATCTTCTCTCCTTGAAATGAGGGGCTTGCGCCCGGGACCCTGAATGCAGAGTCCGCATCATGCGGGGGGTGCCCCTCTCTTGGCAACCGGGGAATGGGGGCAATGAACCAGGCATCATCCGATGCCCGGTGGCACCAGCCGTCCAGTCCCCATCTTGGGGATCCGTCTGCGTGGCTGGCTCATCGAGATCATCTGGCGCTGGCCCCCTGGCCAGCCTCACTCGTTTTCCGGCAGACTCACGAAGGCAATCTTGTGCAGCCCGTGCCGGGAGGCCTCGGCCATGACCCTGGCGATGAGGCCGTACTCGACCCCCTTGTCGATGCGCAGCTGTATTTCGGGGATCTCGGGCTTGGTTTCGCCAGCCTCGCTCATCCGAGTGAGCAGGGTCTGCTCATCGACGGCCTGGTCGTTCCAGTAGATCTTGCCGGCGCCGTCGATGGAGAGCACCACATCTTTTTGCCTGGGTTGATGGACCTGGCTGCTGGCCTCGGGCAGCTCGAGCTTGACCGCGTTGGTGAGCAGGGGGGCCGTGATCATGAAGACGATGAGCAGCACCAGCATGACATCTATCATGGGGATCATGTTGATCTCGGAGAGGGGCTGATCGTCCGAGTCACCGGGGAGTTTGCCAAAGGCCATTACATCTTCCCCTGTCTGGTGTTGTCGACGGCGGCCAGCGGCGTCACCCTGGCGCTGGTCTGTTCGACGCCGGTCACCAGCAGGGCGAAGAGGTCATAGGCAAACTCGTCGAGGGCGGCCAGCTTGAGGCGATTGCGCCGCACGAAGAGGTTGTAGACGAGCACTGCCGGCAGAGCGACGGCGAGGCCGACGCCGGTCATGATGAGGGCCTCCCCGACCGGGCCTGCCACCTTGTCCAGGCTGCTCTGGCCCGCCGCTCCTATGGCCAGCAAGGCGTGATAGATGCCCCAGACGGTGCCAAAGAGCCCGATGAAGGGGGCCGCCGAGCCGACGGAGGCGAGGAAAGTCAGCCCCTGCTCGAGGCGAAGACGCTCGGCGCTGATGGCCTGGCGCAGGGCGCGCAGCAAGAATTCGTCGGGAGAGCTCAGAGTGAGGGAGGCGGCCCGTCCCTGGGATCGCTCAATCTGGGCAACCGCCGTCAGCGCCGCCCTCGTTATCCTGCCGCAGGCTTCCCGTGGGGGCGTCTGGGCGAGCTGGTGCGCCATCCCCTGCACGCTCTCATGCTGCCAGAACTCACCCAGGAAGCGGGCGTTTTGGCGCTGCTCGCTATGGTCAAGCCAGAGCTTGAGCAGCCCGTAGTAACAGGTGCCGAGCGACATCAGGACCAGCAAGATCAGCGGGACCAGGCCCACCCCAGTGTTTTGGCTGAGCAGATGAGCTATGCCCATGCCGCTTGTTTCGATTTCCGGATTCATGGCTTATGCCCCTAACTTGAAAATAATGGTGACCCCGGCCCAGGCTGCGACGGCGTTGTCATTCTGCCTGGCCGGAATGAAACGCCAGCGGCTGACCGTCTTGCGGGCAACCATGTCCAGGCGCCGATGACCGCTGCTACGCTCGACCTCCACCGACTCCGCCGTGCCCTCTTTGCTGACACGGATCTTCAATACCACCCGTCCCTCTTCTCCCCGTCTGCGTGACTCCGGGGGGTAGGGGGGCTCGGGGTTGTTCAATCTGGCGTCCCGGGCGATGGGGGCGCTGCTGCCCCCGCCTGTCCCGCTCAGGCCCGTCTTGGCCGGGGCGCTGTTGCTGCCGCGACTCAAGGGATTGGCCGCGGTCAGCGGTGCGGCTGGGGCTGCCGGTGCAGTCACCGGCTGGGCCTTGGCGACAGGTTTGACCACGGGTGCTGGCGGCGCCTTGGGCACCGGCCTGGGCGCGGGTCTCTTGACCACCGGCTTGGGCTGCTTATGGGATACGGGCACGGGCGGCTTGGCGACTTTCGGCTGCGCCGGGGTGGGCGCTGGCGCCGCCGGTTTGCCCGGCGCGTCATGCTGGTTCGACTCCCCGGCCCAGCGGGCAGAGAGGGTAATGGGTTCGGGCGGCGTGACGGGGCGGCTGCCTTGCATCAGCCACAGGAGGGCGAGGTGCAAGACAAGGGCGACGGTCAGGCAGGCAAGGTGAACAGCGCCCAATGCCTGCGGGTCGCGGCCGTGGGTCGGCCTCATTGCGCAGGCATCCATCAGCCTGCCTCCTTGCTGGTCGTCATATTGGTACTCAAATGCCCATGGGATTGGCCCCGGATCCGGGCCCTGGCGTCCAGCATGCGCCATCGGATAACGCGCAAACAAGAAACATTATCAATCGCGTTTTAATCGCTCCGTCATCACCCAGGCTCTTCGGGCTCCTGACCAGGGCGTGATCAAGAGGTGGGATGCTAGTGGCAGGTGCCGAGCGTCATCCTGGCCCGCGATCTAAGCAGAAATGAAAGCGCTATCAATCACATACAGCCAATGGCGAGGTCGACGGCGGTCACATTTTGCGCCTGTTGGCCATGAGTCGGTCACTCGGGACTCTAGACTGGTCGGGCTCATCTGAAGGCGGGACGTTGCGGATGGGGGAATGCCGGGACACACCGGCATCACACACAAACAATGAAAATAAAGGACTATCAATGGCTAGATGGATACTCGCGGCCGGATTGTTGGGAACCCTGATCACGGCGCCGAGCACGGCGGCGGAGTGGTTCTTCCGGGGCACCGCGAATGGATGGGCGGCGACCGCCATGGTGTCGACCGATGGGGTCAACTTTGACACCTGTCAGCGCTTCCAGAGCGGAGACGCCAGCGGCGGCCCGCGCTTTAAAATCGACCGATACGGTAACTGGCAGCAGAGCTCCCCGAGCGCCGACTACGCGGTCACTGCCAATACCTCCTATCAGATCCGCATCCATGCCGGCACCCAGGCCATCACCACCACGGCGGTGGCGAGTTGCGAAGGGGCGGGGTTTGCTAGCACGCTGCCGCAGCTCAAGGTGCGCGGCACCTTCAATGGCTGGGCCAGTTTGCCCATGACGCTGGTGGCAGATCACCTGTGGCAGGCCGACGCCTACATGGATGGCAAGACCAACCAGCGGCTCAAGTTCGATCAGGCGGGTGACTGGGCCATCAACTTCGGCGACAGCAACGTCGACGGTGTGCTGGAGCGCAGCGGCGGCGACATCCTCTGGAGCGGCACCGGCAATGTGCGCTTCCAGGTCAACGACCAGACCCAGGCCTACAGCATCACGGCGCTCGGGGACGACAACCAGCCCCCCATCGCCGTCATCACCCCGGGGGGCATCCTGAATGTCGCTGTGGGGGATACCGTTACCTTGAGCGGCAGCGACTCCACGGATCCCGACGGCCAGATAGCGAGCTATCTCTGGAGCAGCGGCGAGACCACGGAGAGCATCAGCGTCAACACAGCCCAGGCGGGCACCTTCACCTATGGCCTGACGGTCACCGACGATCAGGGGGCCAAGGGCAGCAGCAGCGTGAGCCTGGTGGTTGCCGCCCCCCAGACCGGCGGCAGCTGGTATTTCCGCGGCACCCCCAACAACTGGGGCCTGACCCCCATGACCAGCGAGGACGGAGTGACCTTCTGTACCGAGCAGGCCTTTGGCAGCAGCAACCCCCGCTTCAAGATTGACCGCAAGGGTGACTGGACCGAGGCTTACCCGGCCCAGGATTACCTGGTCAGCGCCAACACCAGTTACCGCATCTGCTTCGATAGCCAGGACAAGACGCTGGAGGTGGCACCGCTCGCCGGTGCCGACAATCAGGCGCCCACCGTGACCGCCACCCCGGCCCCGGGGAGCTATGTGGATAGCCAGTCCATCACCCTGGGGGTGAGCGACGATAACGACAGCGCCCCCGCCGTCCATTTCACCACGGACGGCAGCACCCCCACCACGGCGTCCCCCCTCTACGCCGGTCAGACCATTCTCGCCAGCGACAAGGGGAGCGGCACCGATCTGGTGATCCGCACCCTCGCCATCGACGCCAGCGGCAATCAAGGGGTGCAGAGCTTCAGCTATCAGATTGGCGAGACCCCGGTGGCGGGGGGCGATTTTCGCGCCGAGAGCATCTACTTCCTGCTGACCGCCCGCTTCTACGATGGGGACGGGAGCAACAACTACTTTAACCGGGACCGCTACAAGGCGGGGGATCCCCACTGGCGTGGCGACTTCAAGGGGCTCATCGAGAAGCTCGACTACATCAAGGATCTCGGCTTCACCGCCATCTGGGTGACGCCGCCGGTGGAGAACCGCTCCGGCCTCGACTACCACGGCTATCACGCCTACGACTTCTACCGGGTCGATCCCCGTCTGGAGTCGCCGGGAGCCGGTTATCGCGAGTTCATCCAGGCCGCCCACGCCAAGGGGCTCAAGGTGATACAGGACGTGGTGATCAACCATTCGAGCCAGTACGGCCTGCGCGGCAAGACCTGGATCGATCGCCTGCCGGTCAAGTACTACGTGCCGGCAGGCTCCAGCCAGGGGCTCATCAGCAACGGCCCCTATCAGGGCAACCTCGGGGACTACGCCAGCGCCAACCGCTGTGACGACGACAACCCGGCGGCCCCCGACTGGTACAAGGCCCGCTGCCAGTCCGATCCGGCGGGCACCCAGCCCCTGGTTGACCCCAAGACCGGCGCCACAGTGCCGAGCGCAGGTTACAACCCGAACCGCTTCTTCGGCATCGACGCCCAGACCCTGGATCCCAGCTGGTATCACCTGGACGGCTTCATGTCCGGCGGCGATTGGGAGAGCCCGCTGGCCCTGCAGCGCAAGCACATGGCGGGGGATTGCATCGATCTCGCCACCGGCAACCAGAACGTCAAGGAGTACCTCAACGGCGCCATCCACCAGTACCTCGACATGGGAGTCGATGCCATTCGCATCGATACCTTGAAGCACATAGAGCGGGACGAGCTGCTGACCTATGTGCACGACTGGCAGGCCCACAAGCCGGGGCTGTTCGTCTTTGGCGAGAACCTGGTCAAGGGCACCGGCTGGGGCTCTGAGCTGGCCAACGACAATGCCTCCGCGGTGATCCGCCCCTGGTGGTATACCCGCACCACGGCCAACCCGGCGGATCCCCGCGCAGGGGGCGATTCCGGCCTCTCGGTGCTGGACTTCTCCCTCTTCTCCACCTTCCGTGACAACGTCACCAAGGGGAGCTTTGGCGGGGTGGGGGGGATCTTTGCCATGGACTGGGTCTATGGGGATGCCACCAAGCTCATCACCTTCTTCCAGAACCACGACGTGGGGCCGGACAACGACTTCAAGTACCGCTACGGCGGGGAAGAGGGCAATGCGGCCATGACCTACAACCTGCTCTGGACCGCGCGGGGCATCCCGACCCTCTACTACGGGGAGGAGGTGATGTTCCAGGCCGGCAAGCCGCAAGACATCGACGGTGCCACCATGACGGTGGATCAGACCGGTCGCGCCTACTATGGGGAGGTGCTGGACAACCCGGCCACCCCGAGCCACCCGCTCTATCAGCACATCAAGCGCCTGAACCAGATCCGCAAGGCGGTGCCCGCCCTGCAGAAGGCGCCCATGAGCCAGGTGAACGAGTGGGGGAGCGGCATCAGCTTTGTGCGGGATCTCGGCGCCGAGGGCAGCTACGCCGCCGTGGGCCTTGCGGCCAACGCGGCCCAGCAGATAAACCTGAGCGGCCTGAAGAACGGCACCTACAGGGACGCGGTGACTGGCGCAAGCCAGAGCGTCAGCAACGGCAGCCTAAGCTTCCAGGTGCCCGCCTATTCGGCGCGAGTCTGGGTGTTGAACGGCCCGGGCAAGGTGGGGGCTGACGGCACATACCTCAAATAAGGGAAGCCTGTCATTGTGTGCAGCGAGTCGGCCTTGGGGCCGACTTTTTTATGGCGCCGAGGCATGAAGCGGGGGAGGAGAGCAGGTCCATCCCGCCCGGATCGCGCCGGGGGAGGCAAGCGCAGGGCCCAGAATTGCACATTTTTGGTGCGCTTGCCCCGATATGGTGCATATCCTTTTTGTTTGCCCTTGAGCCTAATCCCGCAGAAACATGTCATATCGCCCCCATGGCGCCCTCCTGATGGACATCTTACATGCTGTAAAGTGGCATTTCGTCGGCATGATCTACCGAAAAAACGAGTTAATCAGGGGTGACCGCGACATGTTTTCTGGTTGACTGGGTAAACATGCTGATCCGGCACAGAAGGCCATCCCTGGATTGGTATAATTCATCTGCTTTTTGATAGTTATGCGGAATTTAAATTTGATTTTTGATGGTATCTCGGACTCTTGTTTTGATTGGCGCTCTTTTTGCTGTGACTTGTCATGCCCATGATGGCGATATCAGGGGCAGGGGGCCGCAAGGTCGGGGGCGGGTGCCGGCAGGCTGAATGCACCGCCGCCATCCGTGCCGGAACGGCCTGGTTTTCGGGCAAGGGACGCCACAATCAATTCGTGTTAAGGAGTCATATGGAAGGTGAAATGACCATGCAGCCACTCTCTGTGGACAAGGGGCTGGCCCACACCCTCAAGGACGATGTCTACGGCATGGTGCTCGGCGTCATGTTTATCGCAGTCGGCCTCAATCTGCTCAAGTGCGCCGGCATGATCACCGGCGGCATCGCGGGCATAGCCCTGCTGCTTGCCCATGTCAGCAGCCTGCCCATAGGGGTGCTCTTCTTCCTGGCCAACCTGCCCTTCCTGGTGTTTGGCTACGTCACCATGGGGCGGGCCTTCATGGTCAAGACGCTGATCGTCAATATCGCCCTCTCGGCCGCCACCCAGGCGGTGCCGCTGCTGTTGACGGTGAGCTATGTCCACCCCCTGTTCTCGGCCCTGGTGGGGGGCACCTTCCTCGGCATGGGGGTCTTGTCCCTGGCCCGCCACAACGCCTCGGTGGGAGGCATAGGCGTGGTGACGCTCTGGCTGCAACGGCGCACCGGCATCAATGCGGGAAAGAGCCAGATGGTGCTGGATGTGCTGGTGTTCGCCCTCTCCCTGCTCACCCTGCCGCTCTCTTTGCTGCTCTGGTCTACCTTGAGTGCGCTCGCCATGAACGCCATGCTGATGAACTGGCACAAACCCGGCCGCTATCAGGGGGGCTGAGTCCGGCCCCCTGCGGCGCTCGGGGGAGGGGAAGTGTTGAAAAGTGACCCGACGGGCCCTTGGCGGGCATTTGGCTGCCAACGGCAAAAAAGATCATCTTGTCGCGAAAAAAGGCATGGTTACGCCTGAATTTATTGGTTTTTTGCCCCGTTGGCGGCGTTAAACCGGGCTACACCATAAAAAATTCAAAAAACTTCTTTACCACTGACCAATGCATGAGTAAAATTTGTCGGCAATATTTTACACCCCCACTCCTCAACGGTGAGATATTGCCATGCTCAGGATTGCCAAAGAAGCGCTGACCTTCGACGATGTACTGTTGGTTCCAGCCCACTCCACTGTTCTTCCGAATACCGCCGACCTGCGTACCAAGCTCACGTCTGCTATCTCCCTGAATATCCCGATGATTTCCGCTGCCATGGACACAGTGACCGAAGCCCGTCTGGCTATCGCACTGGCCCAGGAAGGCGGCATCGGCTTCATTCACAAGAACATGTCCATCGAGCAGCAGGCTGCCGAAGTGCGCAAGGTCAAGAAGTACGAGAGCGGCGTGGTCTCCGACCCCGTCACCGTACGCCCTGACATGACCATCGCCCAGATCAAGGAGCTGAGCCACAAGAACGGTTTCGCCGGTTACCCCGTGGTGACTGACGGCAACCAGCTGGTGGGTATCATCACCGGCCGTGATGTGCGCTTCGTGATCGATCTCTCCCAGACCGTTGAACAGATCATGACCCAGAAGGATCGTCTGGTCACCGTGCGTGAAGGGGCCCCTCGCGAAGAGGTGGTTGCCCTGATGCAGAAGCACCGCATCGAGAAGGTGCTGGTGGTGAACGCCGACTTCAAGTTGAAGGGCATGATCACCGTCAAAGACTTCCAGAAAGCCGAACGCAAGCCGAACGCCTGTAAAGACGAGCGCGGCCGTCTGCGGGTCGGTGCCGCCGTCGGTGCCGGTGCCGGCAACGAAGAGCGCGTCGCCGCCCTGGTGGAAGCCGGTGTGGACGTGCTGCTGATTGACTCCTCCCATGGCCACTCCCAGGGCGTGCTGGATCGCATCAAGGCGACCCGTGAAGCCTACCCTGACCTGCAAATCATCGGCGGCAACGTCGCCACTGCCGCCGGCGCCAAGGCGCTGGTCGCCGCCGGCGTCAACGCGGTCAAGGTCGGTATCGGCCCGGGCTCCATCTGTACTACCCGTATCGTGACCGGTGTGGGCGTGCCCCAGATTACCGCCATCTCCGACGCCGTGGACGCCCTGGAAGGCACCGGCGTGCCTGTGATTGCCGATGGCGGCATCCGCTTCTCCGGTGATGTGGCCAAGGCCATCGCCGCAGGCGCTAGCTGTGTCATGGTGGGCTCCATGTTTGCCGGTACCGAAGAAGCGCCGGGCGAGATCGAGCTCTACCAGGGCCGCTCCTTCAAGTCCTACCGCGGCATGGGCTCTCTGGGTGCCATGTCCAAGGGCTCCAGCGACCGTTACTTCCAGACCGACAACGCCGCCGACAAGCTGGTGCCGGAAGGGATCGAAGGGCGTGTGCCGTACAAGGGCCGCCTCAAGGAGATCATCCACCAGCAGATGGGCGGCCTGCGCTCCTCCATGGGCCTGACCGGCAGCGCCACCATCGACGACATGCGCACCAAGGCCGAGTTCGTGCGCATCTCGGGCGCCGGGATGAAAGAGTCCCACGTTCACGACGTGACCATTACCAAAGAAGCCCCCAACTACCGGATGGGCTGATAAAACGGGGCCCTGCGCCCCGTTTTTCCACCATTTTTTTATCCCGTGCTTTTTGTGACAACATCAGCCTGATGCAGGAATAAAATGACTAAAGACATTCACGCCCACCGTATCCTTATCCTGGATTTTGGTTCCCAGTACACCCAGCTCATCGCCCGTCGCGTCCGTGAAATCGGCGTCTACTGCGAGCTGTGGGCCTGGGACGTAACCGAAGAGCAGATCCGCGAATTCAATCCGAGCGGCATCATCCTCTCCGGCGGCCCGGAATCCGTGACCGAGGCAGGCAGCCCGCGCGCCCCCGAGTACGTGTTCAACGCCGGCGTGCCGGTGTTCGGCATCTGCTACGGCATGCAGACCATGTCCGAGCAGCTTGGCGGCAAGGTGCAGTCCTCCAACCTGCGTGAATTCGGTTATGCCCAGGTCGAAGTGCTGGGCCACTCCGGCAAGACCAGTGCGCTCTTGCGCAACATCGAAGACGCCATTGCCGACAACGGCAATGCCCTGCTGGATGTCTGGATGAGCCACGGCGACAAGGTCACCGAGATCCCCGCAGGCTTCACCACCATAGCCCAGACCGCGACCTGCCCCCATGCGGCCATGGCCGACGAAGCCAAGCGCTTCTACGGCGTGCAGTTCCACCCGGAAGTGACCCACACCCGTCAGGGTGCCCGCATGCTGGAGCACTTCGTCAAGGACATCTGCGGCTGCGAATGCCTCTGGACCCCGGCCACCATCATCGACGACGCCGTCGCCCGCATCCGCGAGCAGGTGGGTGACGACGAGGTGATCCTGGGCCTCTCCGGCGGCGTGGACTCCTCCGTGGTCGCCATGCTGGTGCACCGCGCCATCGGCGATCGCCTCACCTGCGTCTTCGTGGACAACGGCCTGCTGCGCCTGAACGAAGGCACCCAGGTGATGGACATGTTCGGCGATCACTTCGGCCTGAACATCATCAAGGTCGATGCCGAAGAGCGCTTCCTCTCTGCTCTTGCCGGCATCGACGAGCCGGAAGCCAAGCGCAAGACCATCGGCCGCGTCTTCGTGGAAGTGTTCGACGACGAAGCGAAAAAGCTGAAAAACGCCCGCTGGCTGGCGCAAGGCACCATCTACCCGGACGTCATCGAATCCGCTGCCAGCAAGACCGGCAAGGCCCATGTCATCAAGTCTCACCACAACGTCGGCGGCCTGCCGGAAGAGATGAAGATGGGTCTGGTGGAGCCCCTGCGCGAGCTGTTCAAGGATGAAGTGCGCCGCGTCGGCCTCGAACTCGGCCTGCCCTACGACATGCTCTACCGTCACCCCTTCCCGGGTCCGGGTCTGGGCGTGCGCGTGCTCGGCGAAGTGAAGAAGGAGTACTGCGACTTGCTGCGCAAGGCTGACGCCATCTTCATCGAAGAGCTGCGCAAGGCCGACCTCTACAACCAGGTCAGCCAGGCGTTCGCCGTCTTCCTGCCGGTGCGCTCCGTCGGCGTCATGGGCGATGGTCGCAAGTACGACTGGGTCATTGCGCTGCGCGCTGTCGAAACCATCGACTTCATGACCGCCCACTGGGCTCACCTGCCGTACGACTTCCTGGGTCACGTGTCGAATCGCATCATCAACGAGATCAACGGCATCTCCCGCGTGGTGTACGACGTCTCCGGCAAGCCGCCCGCGACCATCGAATGGGAATAAGCGGCTAACGCCTCTTCCTGCGATCACGCAAAACTGTCAAAAAGGCGCCCTTGAGGCGCCTTTTCTTTTTCCAATCGTTTGCGCCACACATCTTCGTTTTCCGAGCAGCTTTTTCACCGCTTTGCCCCTGTCATATGTGACAGGGGCATTTTCACTATCCCGCACTAGGCTCTCTCATGCCAATTGAGACCATTATCATCAGGCGCTCATGGCAAGGGGAAGGGCTGACTCACAAGCTGACAGCTGCGCAAACAGCCCATCGTCATCACGTCAAACGGCAGTGATGACACCCCGGTGGAGTCCGGACACCACTTGAATCAACGGGGCGGAACCCGAACAGCCAAACGAGTAGGGACAAGCGATCACGGAGGGTTTGTTTATGTCAGAACAAGCAGTGTTGTTGGGCGGATGGACTGCCTACCACAAGCTGAGCGCCAAGGATCAGGCGGTATTCAACCAGGCGCTGGAAGGATTTGTCGGGGTGCAGTACACCCCCTTTGAAGTCTCCACCCAGGCCGTCGCCGGCACCAACTACCGCTTCAAATGCAAGAGCACTGTGCCGCTGCCCAACCCGATCCATGGGGAAGCCGTGGTGCAGATCTTCCAATCCCTGGATGGGTCGGCCCATATCACCTCCATCACCCCGATCTGATCCGGTAGCGAGACGAATTGGGGAGGGAGTGAGGGCATTGATCGGCTAGCCTCGAAACCTCACCAATAAGAAAGACGCCCTTAGGGCGTCTTTCTTTATCTATGGCTTGCAAGAACGTTATCCCTAAAGCTGGACGCAGCTGCGACTTGTAGATGCAATGATTCTGCCCTCGGAGGAAATTAAACCTGACCTTCGGGCGTATTTTTTGCCGATCCAGGAAGCTCTTTCCCCATCCAGCGAACGGCATATCCCTATGTCACCAGTGGCTATACCACTGCGCTCGGCTCGGTGGTCTGTATGGGGATCAATATCCTATCTATCAATGGCAAGGATTGGCTCGAACAATGGAAAGGTGGGTGTCCCAATATCTTGTCTTGCAGCAATAAGCTTGTAAACCGTGTGTAGTTCAGTTGAAATGAATGAACTTCAGGGGCGACTACCAAACTCCAATAGGACATTATTAGAAATTTGAGCGGTAGTATGACCAAAGGTGAGTTGAAAAAATGGCGTTTGTATGTTTCCGTTTTTTAAGGGGGCGTTAATTCCGTATCATATGATAAAGACAATCACTTCTCTAACACGCAGGCTTGCTAATCGCCTTGATAGCGCAGTGTCTTGGCTGGAAAGTAAAGACTGCTCCGGCCACACTTCATCTAAGTTCGTAGACCTTGCGCCAACTGATGAGGCAGACAAGACTGGCGTATATGCCGAAGCGATTCTGTTTGCTACGAATAATTCGAAGGTATCCAACATTGCTCTAACGGGTCCCTACGGGTCAGGAAAGAGCAGTATAATCCAGACCTTCTTGCGGAAATATCGGCGGCCTGCACTTCATATTTCTCTGGCTTCGTTCGTTCCCGAAACTGATTCGGAGGGAGGGAAGGTGAGCCGCCAAGAGATTGAGAGAAGTATTCTGCAACAGATGTTGTATGGCGCTGATGCAAACAGACTTCCACTATCACGATTTAAAAGAATTCAGTCTCCAAGTGCATTGGCTATATTTAAATCTCTATTCATAATGCTTGGGATCTTCTCACTTTGGTACGTTTTTCATCAGCGAGAGTATATTATCAGTGGCACTTACTTCACTCCATTCGATATCAGCAATGGCATTAATATTGCTGTATTTACTCTCGCTGTAGTATTTTTCTGGGGGATGTTGCATCATTTTTATGTTGCTAGCTTTGGACTGTCACTGAAAAGTATATCATTAAAAGATATTGAAATAAAACCTGCGTGTGATGACCAGACCTCCATATTAAATAGGCATCTAGATGAAATAGTCTATTTTTTCCAATCAACGAATTACGATCTTGTTATTATTGAAGACTTAGATCGATTTGAGAACGCAGAAATTTTTGTCACACTGCGTGAAATTAACAGTCTGGTAAATGAGAATGCTGGTGTAAAACGCACCATAAGGTTTCTCTACGCCCTGCGCGACGATATGTTTGTCAATACAGATAGAACAAAGTTTTTCGAATTTATCATACCTGTCATACCGATCATTAACACATCGAATTCGATCGATATGGTATTGGCGCAAGGAAAGAGACTTGATCTCGATGGGCGCCTTGATAGACAGTTTTTAAGAGAAGTATCACGATACCTGAATGACCTCAGGTTGATTCAGAATATCTTTAATGAATACGCTATCTATGTGGCTAATTTGGAAGCTGATGGAGAAAATCTGCTCGATGCTAATAAACTCCTCGCGGTTTTGATCTATAAAAACGTCTGTCCAAGAGACTTTGAGAAGCTACACCGTGGCACGGGTAATCTTACTGAAATATTAAGCCTGCAAGATAAATTAATTGAGTCTGGTGAAGCTACCTATAGGGCTGAAATTACGGAAATAGAAAAGCAGCTTGAATTTTTCGAACGACAAACACCTTCTAGTCTAAGAGAATTACGGCTAATATACGCTATGGCTCTTGTTGAGAAGCTTCCGATACATGCAACTAGTGCCAGTCATAATGGGCAGATATATATTGCGATCCCTCAGTTAGTCAGCAATGATATTTTTGAGAAACTTATAGAATCCTCATATGTTTACTACAGCTACTCCAATGGTCATGCATCCCAGCCAATCGATATTTCAAAATTGCAAAGTGAGGTGGACTCTCATAAAAGTTATAAGCAACGAAAAATGGAAATTGAAAGTAAGTCACTTGAAAATAAGAATAAGAGCTTGCGCCAATTACATGACTTAAGGGAAAAAATAGCAACACTTCGCACGACTAAACTTAAAGAGTTGTTGCGCTCGAATGCCAGTAGTGTTCAAGATGTCTTCGACAACTTCGGAGAAAATGGGAAACTTGCTCGCTTCCTGTTATTGGAAGGCCATCTTGATGATACCTACTACCAATATACCTCACTCTTTCACTCAGGCCGTTTGTCACCTAATGACAATAAGTATCTGATTCAGATTCGAGCATTTATCACCCCCGTTCCAAGTTTTCCAATCGATAATCCACATGAAGTTATTGCAGCGATGCGGGATGAGGACTTCCGGCAAAACTATGTTTTGAACATTAAATTGGTTGATTGTCTCCTGAGCGATCGGAGTCGTTACCACTACCAACTGCAGAAGCTTTTCGAGCTTCTTTCCTCCGAATTTGAGAGTTGCGAAGACTTTTTTGATACGTATTATACAAGTGGTCGCGATGTTGTAGGGCTACTTTCGGGACTAGCCAACGCTTGGAAAGGCCTTGTTCCTACTGCTTTGGTAAGCAATAATAATATATCCCACGTAACGCAACTAGTTTCTAACTTGCACGAAAGCCAGCTCGAAGGGCTGGCAAGAAGTTTCGAAGAACTACCATTATTTGTTTCGGAGAACCTCCCCGAGATACTGGTAAATTCACCTGAAATTACACCAGAGCGTCTTGTATGTATCGACTTTGAGGTCAAAAATATGGCCGTCATCAAAGAGCATTCTGAGATTGTACGCACCATGTTCGAAAAGGGGCGATTCGAACTCACAATCGCTAATCTGGAGTATATCTATCAATCCATTTTGGGAGAGAATGATCTTGAGCAACTACGTGAAAGGAACTTTACTGCTATACGCTCGACGAATAACACAATCTTGATGACGCGGATCGAACTCGATTTCGAGCGCTACTTACATGACATCCTTGTGGTGCTTGAAGGGAATTCAAAGGAGGATGTCCCGGCTATTCTTGCCGTTATACACCATGAAGGACTTGATCAGGATGATCTACTGAAATTTCTTGAACGACAGACGAACTTGTTGCCTACTCTTGCGGATGTTCCAGAGAGGCTGCATGCAATACTGTTTAAGTTAGGTTTGATCGAGCCAACTTGGCTGAACTGTCTTTGTTTTATAGAAAGTAAAGAGTTCGTGGCGGAGAGCTTGATAGGATATCTTGAACGAGACGTTGTTCGTACGGCTATCCTGAAACACCTTATTCCTAGTGATGATGATTCACAGAAGCTGCGTCGTTTCCTCTTCAATGCGGGTTCTCTGACTGACTCCGCCTACAGAGAATATATTCATGCTCTGCCGAAGTCGTTCACAAAACCACCTGAAGGGTTTGAGCCAGCCAAGCTTAAAATTCTGATCGATGAAGGGAAAATTACCTTCTCCAATGAGAGTCTTGATGCACTCGCTGATTACAAGGATCTGCAGGTTTTATTTGTAGCAGAAAATATTGATACATACCTTGAAGAGCCAGACGAATTCGACCTCGATGATGATTTTAGAGAAAATCTTCTTCGCGCTGAAATTGATAATAAAGCCAAGCTTGGGATTATTGGTTTGATGGACCTGGAGTTACTTGTGAACCACCCTGAACGGTCGGCTCTCATCGGTAAAATTATTAACAGTACTGATGCTAACCTATCCAATATCAATAGTGGTATTGCTCAATCCTTAGTCATTAACTCCATGCCTATTGCGACGAAAATTTCACTCTTTAATAAACATCATTCTCTTATGACGGATGATGAAGTACGTTTTGTCTTGGCAAATCTACCGAAGCCATATTCAGAAATAAAAGTCGGATACAATATTCCGATGTTGAAGAAAACTCCTGAGAATCAGGTTTTTGTTAGATGGCTTGATGACAGGAACATTATCTCGTCGTGGCGTGAGAACCCTATCTTCACTGACGAGATAAGAGTGAATCTTTATAGGCGCTGATAAGAGAAAAGGCTGATTGTAGAATTAGGTGCTACTCATGCCTCGCCGCTTCCCAGGCGTGTATCGCCTGTTTGCGGGTCTCGCCCCAGTGATAACCGCCGAGTTTGCCGTTTTGCTGAATGACTCTGTGGCAGGGGATCATCAAGGCGACGGGGTTGGCGCCCACCGCCAGCCCCACGGCGCGGGCGGCCTTGGGGTTGCCGACGGCGCTCGCCACCTGGGCGTAGCTCACCACCCTGGCTGGCGGGATCTCGAGCAGCGCCCGCCAGACGCTGATCTGGAAATTGGTGCCGCTCACATGCAGCGAGATGGGGCGATCCGGTGCCTTGCTGGTGTCGAACATGGTGTGGATGACCTCTTGGGTGCGTGATGGCACTTCTCGCAGCTGGGCCGCAGGCCAGCGCTGGGCGAGGGCGACCAGGGGCGCTTGTGGGGCCTGGTCATCGAGAAACGAGAAGTTGCACACCCCCCGCGGGGTCAGGGCGACGAACGCCTGGCCGAAGGGGGTGTCGTGCACCCCGTGATCGATGACCAGCCCGGCGCCGCGCTGCTTGTACTCCCCCGGCGTCACCGCTTCGAGCTGCACGAAGTGATCGTAGAGCCGCGAGCCGCTGCTCAGGCCCAGGGTGTCGGCCACCTCCAGCAGCGGGCGTGACTCCTGCAGCAGCGCCTTGGCCCGCTCCAGGGTCAGTACCTGCAGATAGCGTTTAGGCGTCACCCCGGCCCAGCGGCTGAACAGCCGCTGGAAGTGAAAGGGGCTTAAGTGAACGTGCGCCGCTATCTCGTCCAGGGTGGGCTGGCGCGCCACCTGGCTTGCGATAAAACGGATGGCATCGGCGATGCGGGCGTAATCAGACATAGGACGCTCTCACGATAGGTTTGCAGCCGCAGGATCTTGGGTGCGACAAGGTCATGTGCGACAAATAGATACCCCACCATCGGCCAGCAGGGCAATGCCGGTGGTAAAGCTCGACGCATCGGACGCGAGGTAGAGGGCCGAGCGGGCGATCTCCTCCGGTTGGGCCAGCCGTTTGAGGGCATGCATATTCTGCACAAAGGCGAGGCTTTCCGGCGTATTGGTAAAGGCCCGCCCCATGGGGGTGTCGGTGCCCCCCGGCAGCAGGGCGTTGACCCGCACCCCTTGTGCCCCATATTCGGCGGCCAGCACCTGGGTCAGGCCGATGAGGCCGGCTTTGCTCGCGGCATAGGCCGCCATGCCGGGCAGCCCCAGGGTATGGCCGACGAAGGTGGAGGTAAAGATAAGGGAGCCGCCCCCGCGCGCCAGCATGGCGGGGATCTGGTACTTGGCTCCCACAAAGGCGCTGGTGAGGTTGGTATCCAGGGTCTCATGCCACTGGGCCAGTGCCATCTCCTGCACGCTGCCCGGTGCCCCCGTGGTGCCGGCGTTGTTGAAGGCGACATCGAGCCCGCCGAAACGCCCCACGGCCAGCTCCACCAGGGCGCTGGCGTAAGCCTCGCTTTTCACATCCCCCGCGAGGCTCACCGCCTGGCCCCCGAATTTCCTGATCTCCTCCACCAGCGCATCCAGCTCGGGCTGGCGGCGGGCCCCCAGCACGACGCTGGCCCCCTCCCGTGCAAACAGGATGGCGCTGGCGCGGCCGATGCCGGAGCTGGCTCCCGTGATGATGGCGACCTTGTTGGACAGTTGTGACATGGCAGTTCCCTCGCAGGTGTGTTGTGCAGGCGCACAGGGTTGGCAGTGGGTTGGAACCTCAATAGATTCGAACCCACTTTTGGTTTGAGTCCACTATGGCCGCTGGCCCCCGTCACGACGACCCGGATCTTGCTCTCTTTCTTTACGTGGCTGGCGCCTGTGTGCGTCCTGGTGGCAACAAAACAGGGGATCTCTGGCCGTCGTTCTTTATAATGCCCCTCCTTTGTGGCCATCGGGCGAGTGCCCGGCGGCGCCGTTGGCCGCGAGCCAGCCACCCCGATAGAGACGATCCCATGCATACCCTGGAACAGCTGCGCGCAGGCGAACTCTGCGGCGCCCGCCACTTGAAGCTTTGTGAAAACCTGACGGTGTTCCCCTCCGAGATCCTGAGCCTCAAGGAGACGCTGGAGGTGCTTGATCTCACCGGCAACCAGCTGAGTCGGCTCCCTGACGAGCTGGCCGAATTCACCAGGCTGCGCATTATCTTCTGCTCCGAGAACCGCTTCACCGAGCTGCCCGAGGTGCTGGGGCGCTGCCCTGCACTCACCATGGTGGGGTTCAAGGCCAACCGGATCGCCACGGTACCCGCCGCGTCACTGCCTGCGGGGCTGCGCTGGTTGATCCTGACCGATAACGAGATTGAAGGTCTGCCGGACGAGCTGGGGCAGTGCGCCGCCCTGCAAAAGCTGATGCTCTCTGGCAACCGCCTGCGCGAGCTGCCGGCGAGCCTGGCCAACTGCCAGCGTCTGGAGCTGTTGCGCATCGCCGCCAACCGGCTGGAGGTGCTTCCCGAGTGGCTGCTCGGTTTGCCGCGCCTCGCCTGGCTGGCCTATGCAGGCAACCCCTTTAGCGACGAGCAGGAGCGCCGACTCGGCGAGACGGCAACCGCGGCCGAGATCCCCTGGCAGGCGTTGACGCTGGGGGAGCAACTGGGGCAGGGGGCGTCCGGGGTTATCCATCGCGCAGCACTGCACTCCGATGAGGGGACGCAGGGGGTGGCGGTCAAGCTCTTCAAGGGGGCCATGACCAGCGATGGCCTGCCTCGCTGCGAGATGGCGGTGTCGCTCGCCGCAGGCAGGCACCCCAATCTCATCGGGGTGGCGGGCCGAGTCAGCGGCCACCCCTCTGGCATGCCGGCCCTGGTGATGGCGCTGATAGACCCTGATTTTGTCAACCTGGCGGGGCCGCCGAGCCTGGACTCCTGCACCCGGGATGTCTATCCGGCGGATCTGACCTTCACCCCGGCTGCGCTGCTTGCCATGGCGCAGGGGGTGGCGAGCGCCGCGCTGCATCTGCACGGGCGCGGCATCCTGCACGGGGATCTCTATGCCCACAACCTGCTGCACTCTCTGCTGCGCTCTGTTCAGGAACAGGGCCGGGTGCTGCTCGGGGATTTCGGTGCCGCCTCCTGTTATGACGGCGCCGACCGCGAGCGGGCTGCCCGGCTCGAGCGCCTGGAGGTCAGGGCCTTTGGCTGCCTGCTGGAGGAGCTGCTGGCGCGCTGCCACCCCAGGGACGAGGCGCTTGGGGCGCTCCATTCACTGGCCGAAGCGTGTCTCCTGGAGGCTGTGTTGCAGCGCCCCTCGTTTGCAGAGATTGCTGCCCGGATAGACGCCGTGGCGACCACCATGGCTGCGGAGCCCGCCTGCGCCTGAGTGCGCTCGGCTGGACGTCATCGGGCCCTCGCTCCCGGTGCAGTGGACAACAAGGCTTGCGCCGCCCCGATGAAGTTGTGATATTGATGCATCATTGCAGATGACGAGAGGATGAGGATGGAAGCGGCGTTTTGGCATCAGAAGTGGAAAGAGAACCGGATTGGCTTTCATCAGGCTGATTTCAACCGCTGGCTGCAATCCTGGTGGTCGGCCCAGCAGCAGGGTGAGCCCGTGCTGGTGCCCCTGTGCGGCAAGTCCCGCGACCTGCTCTGGCTGAGCGCTCAGGGGCATCCGGTGGATGGCTTCGAGCTCTCCGAGCTCGCCATCACCCAGTTTTTTGACGAGAACAATCTGAGTGCAGAGACAAGCGAGGTGGGCCCCTATCGGTGTCACCGGCACGACGACCTGCGCATCTATCAGGGGGATTTCTTCGCCGCCCCCGAGCTTGGCCGCCGCTACCGGCTCGCCTATGACAGGGCCGCCCTCATCGCCCTGCCGACGGCCATGCGCCGCCAGTATGCGACCCTGATGAGCCGCCTCATCGAGGCGGGTGGTCAGGTGCTGCTGGTGACCCTGGAGTATCAGCCGGAGCAGCAGGTGCAGCCGCCGTTCTCGGTGGGGGAGATGGAGGTGCGCACCCTGTTCGAGCGCGACTTTAGCGTGGAGGTGCTGGGGCGCGCCGCCGAGCTGGATCACCCAAGGGTGCTCTCGGGGCAGCTCTCCTATTTCGATGAGGTGGCCTATCGCCTGATCCGTCGTGGCTGAGGCGACAATGTGATCCCGCCTGATAAAGACGCTGGCGCGCCAGACTTTGTTACCTCCTTTGACATAGATCAACGTGACAAATCGGGGGAATGCCTAAGATGAGGCTGTTTCTCAATCACTGCAGGTGTCGACCGATACGCTCTGGTTTGAACCATTCGGCCGTTCATCGACTCAGTGTCTGATTTTCACGCTCATGTTCACTTTTGGCGGCTCTGGTCGCAATTGATTATGGTTTTTCCAGCCGACCCCCAGGGTCGGCTTTTTATTGTCCGCAATCTGCCGTGGGACGGGTGGGGGTCGAGGCCTGATCAGGCCTCGAAGGTGGCGGCATTGAGCCGGAACGCCTTGGGATCGTCGATGAACTGGCCGGTGATCCGCTCGTCGTGCTCGTGGCCCAGGCCATAGCTGCAGAGGATCAGCCGATCCGAGGTGCGCGAGCGCAACTGGGTGATAAAGCGCACCAGATCGGCGCGGCTGAGCCTGCCCACCTCCTCGCGCACCCGCTCCCGCTGATCGAAGCCGAGATCCTTGTTGCCTATGCTGACCCAGAGCCGCTGGCCGCGGCTGCGCAGGTTGGCATCCCGCTCGCTGAGCTGGGCCTGCAGCCCCGCCTTGCTGTCCTGCCACTGCTGCTCGGTGAACTCCAGCATGGCCAGCGGGAAGAGATCGATGAACTCCTCAACCGCATCCAGCAGGATCTGCGGCCCCGCCACCGGCGACTGTATATAGAAGATGAGGCCGGGGTGGCGATTGAGGGGCAGGTTGCCGGCCCCCACCACGTAACCGAGCTGCTGGCGGGTGCGCAGCTCGTGGAAGAAGGTGGAGGACATGATGTGGTTGGCCAGGGTGAAGCAGGCGAGATCCCGCGCCCGGGTGGTGCGGGACTGGTAATAGACCAGGAGCGCCGAGTCTTCGTGATCGCACCCCTGCTCGCGAATGAGGGTGCCCCTGTCCTGTATGGAGATGAGGGGGCGGCGGGTCTCGGCACTGGGCTGGCTGCTGACGCCGAGGTGACGCTCCAGCAGGGCGGCCAGTTCAAGCGCCTCGGCGGCGGTCCAGTCGCCGTGCACCAGGGTCTCTATGTGCACCTCGGCAAAGAGCCGGCTGACGAAGTCGGGCATCTCGTCGAGTGCTATGGTGCGCAGGTGGCGCAACAACTGCTCGAACGGCGGGTTGTTCGGTTGCAGCAAACTGGTGAGCTGGTTGAACAGCTGGGAGATGGGCCTGGTCTTGGACTGGTTCTCCCAGTTGCGGATGAGCTGCTCCTTGATTTCGCTGAAGCGTGCCGGATCCGGGTAGCCCAGAGTGCGGTTGCCGAGGATCATGTCGAGCAGCAGCGGCAGCTTGTCGGCAAAGCCGCTCAGGTTGATGGTAAAGCCCCCCTGATGGGCATAGATCTGGTAGCCGAGCCCGGCGAGCTCGGCCGGGTAGGTGAGGGCATTGAGGTGATCCGTGAGCAGCTCCACCGCGAGCCTGGCCATGGCGATGTGGCGCGGGCTTCTGACCGCATGCTCGCTGTCGATGGAGATATAGAGGCTCCCCTTGGGCACTCCAAACAGGTGCTCGTGCAGGTGCCAGAGCCGAAAACCGGGGCGGTCGACCAGACAGGCCGGCATGTCGGCGCTGAGGGACGGCGTCCTGGCATCGAGGCGGTTGCTGATAAAGGGGTTGGGGGAGGGCAGGTGCAAGGCGGGATCCGGCTCGCTCTGCTGCCAGCGGATCTTCTCCGCCTCGGTGATGCTCTGGACGCTGTAGGGGGTCTGATACCAGCGGGCCAGGCGATCCGTGCTCACCTCCGGCGCCTGTATGGTGACGCGCAGGTTGTGGGGGGTCAGCTTGGCGAGGAAGCGCCGGATCAGGGGCTCATCGTACTCGCGCATCATGTAGTCGCCGTGGAGCAGATCGTCCGGGGCATAGCTGAACAGGTTGAGCACGAGGCCGGAGACGGTGTCGAGCGCCCGGCCCCGCTCCTGGAAGCGGAAGGCGGATTCCAGCACGCTGCGCTTCTCGTCATAACGCCAGGCCTGCAGGCCATGGCGTTCGATGAGTTTCAGGTAGCCGAACAGGTCGGCGATGATGTCGTCCACATGGGCAAGCCCGAGGGGCGTGAGGCCGAAGCTGATGCCAAAGTCCTTGAAGTTGGCGCCGCTGATGCCGCCACCGGCGGCGAGCTGGTTGACCCAGCCTCTCGCCTTGAGCAGAGAGAGCAGGCTGCCTTCCCCTTCGTAGCCGATGAGGTGGCTCAGGAAGGTGAGGGGCTTCTTGTCGTAGAGGGCATCCACGCTCGGCAGCGGGAAGGTCAGCGCCAGTTTGCGGGTCTCCTTGACCGGGGCTATCTGGATGCGGATGCCGAGATCATCGAGCCGGTAGAGGGGCGCCGAGAGGGCAGGAGGCCCCAGGCGGCGATCCGGAATGGTGCTGAAGAAGCGCTCGCACCAGGCAAGCTGGGTTTCAATGGATGCCGGAGAGAGCATCACCAGCGCCATGCGATCCGCACTGTAGTGGGTTTCGTAGAACGCAATGAGGTCGGAGCGCAGATCCCGGCCGGGCAGATCCGCCAGGGTATCCAGGTTGCCGACCGAGAACTTGGAGAAGGGGTGGGCCGGGTTGACCGTCTCCTTGTGCACCTGGTAGCTGCGGCGCACATCGTCCTGCAACTTGAGGCGGTATTCGGAGTCGACCGCGTTGCGCTCCTTGTCGACCCACTCGGGGGCGAAGGTGGGGCAGATGAAGAACTGGGAGAAGCGATCCAGCCCCGCTTCGAAGAAGCCGTTGTCGATGTCGAAGAAGAAGTTGGTGAACTCGGTGCCGGTCCAGGCGTTGTTGCTGCCCCCATGGCGGCTCATGAACTGCTGGTACTCGCCGGGTCTGGGATAAGTACGAGTACCGAGGAACAGCATATGCTCAAGGAAATGGGCCATGCCCTGGCGATCGACCGGGTCATCGAAATGGCCTGTGTTGACGGCCAGGGAGGCGGCCGATTTATCGGTCTCGGGATCGCAGATCAACAAGACCCTGAGCCGGTTTGCCAGCTCCAGATAGTGATACCGCCGATGGTCGTTGGGACTGGCATATGGGCTCATTGGGGCGTGACTCGCGGTGAATTTATTTGAATTTAAACATGATTATCGACCCCGCTATCTCACGAGGCAAACCCTTTTCTGAGAGGTAGCGCAATTGTTTCCCCCGAGATGGCGGGGTAAGATCCCCCCGCTATTTAAACAGGCCCCCTGGGCGAGGTTGTAATGAAAATCTACATCATGCGTCATGGCCAGGCTGGCATGAACGCAAAGACTGATGAACAGCGTCCACTGACCGAGCAAGGCATCGAAGAGTCCATCCACATGGCGAGCTGGTTGGCCCCTCAGCTGGCCGGCTCCCTGAGCCTGGTGATCCACAGCAACTACCTGCGTGCCAGACAGACCTGGCAGGCCATCTCTGCCGAGCTGCCCGAGGCCCTGAAGGTCGAGGAGAGCGGCGAGATCACCCCCTACGGGGATCCGGCCTTCGTGGCGAGTTATCTCACCGCGCTGGCGGCGACCCACGACAACATCCTGATGGTCAGCCACCTGCCCCTGGTCGGGTATCTGGTGCAGAGCCTCTGTCCGGCGGCGGGTGCGCCCATGTTTGCCACCTCGGGTCTGGCCTGCATCGAGTGGCGAGATGGCAAGGGGGCCTTGCTCTGGCTGGAAGGACCGCATACAATACGGTAAAAGTTAATAAAAAGTTACAGATTGGTTTTTTGGGGAAGAGAGAGTCGATTTTTCCGGTTTTTTATACAAAATTTACGGAATTATCTCGCATAAGCTGCTGTCATACGGATACAACTGCAAGAGGTTGCAAACGATGAGAGTGTTCAAGAAGTACCTGCCACTGATGGTGGCAAAGCATGTCAAAACCTTCTTCAAGGGGCGGATCTACATCCACGGCAGGGGGCGCTTCGATTTCCAGTCGGGCCTGCTGATGATGCCACTGCAAGCCGATATTCCCCACCGCCAGACGGTGCTCGAAGTCAACGAGCTGATATCGAGGCTGCACATGGATGCCGCTTGAGTCGCATCTATGGTGTCATCTCCCCCTCATGCCCGCCCAGTGCGGGCATGATTGTATCTGGGGCTGAGTGAAGCAGTTTGAACCCATTCAAATCGATTTCCGGATAAGGTTGTCGCGCCCCGCATCAGCATGCTTGCTTATCCTGTTTGCCTCTCTATACTCCCGCGAAATATCCACCCCCTTTCTCTGGACATAGCGATGCCCCTTGCCTTCCTGTTCCCCTTCTCCTGCATGGCCATCTGGGCCGGCAACGGCATCGTCAGCAAGCTGGCGGTGGGGGTGCTCTCGCCGGCCGCCCTGGCCTGGTCGCGCTGGATGGTGGCGGCCCTAGTGCTGACCCCCTTCCTCGCGCGGCGGGCCTGGCGCATGCGGGACAAGCTGCGGGCCGGTTTCTCGAAGCTGGCCATGCTGGCTCTGCTCGGCATGGTGCTGAACCAGACCTTTGGCTACTACGCGGCCCAGACCCTGGGGGCCACCGAGATCGGGCTGATGATGGGGCTGACTCCGCTGATGACGGTGCTGCTCAGCATCTGGCTGCTGCGCGAGCGCCCCACCTGGGGCGCCCTCGTCGGCGGCGTCATCTCCATCCTGGGGCTCGCCATCCTGCTGGGGCAGGGGGATCCGACCCGCTTGTTCACCCAGGGTATTCACATCGGCTCCGTCTACATGCTGCTCTCGGCGGCCACCTATGCGCTCTACAGCGTGCTGCTCAAGCGCTGGGATCTGGGGCTCGACAACTGGTCCATGCTCTACGGCCAGGTGCTCTGCAGCCTCTTGTTCCTCACCCCCTTCTATCTGCTGGTGGACGGGCACTGGCCGGATGGCAGCGCGCTCTGGCTCATCCTCTATGCGGGGATCCCGACCTCGGCCCTCTCGCCCTGGCTCTGGATGCAGGGCATCGCCCTGCTCGGGGCCAGCCGCACCGCCATCTTCATGAACCTGCTGCCGGTGATGACGGCTGCCCTTGCCATCAGCTGGCTGGGGGAGCGGCTCACCAGCTATCACCTGATCGGCGGCGGCATGACACTGCTGGGAGTGCTGCTGGCGCAGCTGCTGGTCAAGCCTGTGAGGGTACGGCGGCGGGCCCGGCTCGCGATGGCGGGCTGTCAGGAGAAGTAGGATAAAAAAAGACCGCCCAGGAGGCGGTCTTTTTGGTCTGGTGCCTGCGTCACTGTGCCGTCAGATAGAGGTCTTTGGCATAGACCAGATCTTGCGGGTTCTGGTAGGGATAGCCCTTGACGTTGGGCTTGAGCAGCCGTGACTTCACATAGAAGTAGACGGGGGCTATGGGGGCCTCCTCGTCGATCAGTGCCTCGGCCTCCTGATAGAGGCGGTTGCGCTCGGCCGGATCCTTGGCGTCATGGGCCTTGGCCAGCAGGGCATCATAGGTCTTGTTGAACCACTTGCCGCTGTTGGCGCTGCTGCTGGAGGTCATGATGTCGAGGAAGGTGGAGGCATCGTTGTAATCCCCGTTCCAGGAGTAGCGACTCACCCCGAAATCCCCCTCGTTCAGGGCGGAGACCATGGTCTTCCACTCCATGTTGTTGAGCTCCGCCTTGACCCCCAGGTTGTGCTTCCACATGGAGGAGATGGCCAGCGCTATCTTCTTGTGCCCCTCGTTGGTGTTGTAGAGGATGTCCACGTCCAGCGGATTCTGCGGCCCGTAGCCCGCCTCGGCGAGCAGCGTCCTGGCCTGCTTGATGCGTTCTTCCTTGCTCATCAGCTCGCTGGCGGGGCGTTTTAGCTCGAAGCCATCCACGCTCGGCGGGGTCAGGCTGAAGGCCGAGAGCTGCCCCTGTCCCAGGATCTTCTCCGTGATGGTGTCCCTGTCGATGGCAAGGGAGAGCGCCTTGCGCACCCTGACGTCGTCGAAGGGTTTGCGCTGGGTGTTGAACACGTAGTAGTAGGTGGCGAGCATGGGGGCGCTCACCAGCTCCTCCGGGCTCTGGCGCTTGATCTGCTGATACTGCTCCAGGGGATAGGTGGTGTAGTGCAGCTCGCTCGCTCGATAGCGGTTGTAGGCCGCAGTATCGGAGACGATCTCCAGGTAGATCACCTTGTTCAGCACTGTGTGCTCGTTGTCCCAGTAATGGGGATTGCGCTCGGCGATGAGCCGCTCGTTGGGGGTCCACTCCTTGAGGGCGAAGGCACCGTTGGAGACGATGTTGCCCGGCTTGACCCACTCGTGACCGAACTTCTCTATGGTGGCCCTGGGGGCCGGGAAGGTGGTGTAGTGGGAGAGGGTCTTCAGGAAGAAGGGGACCGGGGCCTTGAGGGTGATCTGCAGGGTGTGATCATCAAGGGCCTTGATACCGAGGGCATCCGGGCTCTTCTTGCCCTGCACCACGTCGCTGGCGTTGGCGACGCCGGTCAGCTCGATGAACCAGGCGTAGTTGGAGGCGTTCCTGGGATCCGCCGCCCGCTGCCAGCCATAGACATAGTCCGCCGCCGTCACCGGCTCGCCGTTGGACCACTTGGCATCGGGTCTGAGCTTGAAGGTGTAGACGGTGCCGGAGTCATCGAGCTCGTACCCGAGCGCCCCCGCCGCCTGCAGCTTGCCGTCGCCATCCAGGGTGTAGAGCCCCTCGAACAGATCGTTGACGACGTCGCTGCCCGCGTTCTCTTCCACCATCTGGGGGTCGATGGAGGCGGGCTCTGTGCCTATGTTGCGCACGAAGGTTTGCTGGGCACCGGGCAGCAGCTTGGTGCCTTCGGGCACCTGGGCCGCCAGGGCGGGGAGGGAGATCAGGGCGGCAACCGCGCCGGCAATGAGAGTCCTTTTCATTGAATATCCTTATGTTTTTTTGCTTCCAAAGCCGAGCCAGTGTGCTGGATCGAGGAAGAGATCTCAAGAGGGGGAGCGGCGGGTGCCGGGGGAGAGCACCAGACGGGCAGGGGCGGGGTGAAATAGCATTCTTGTCACGAATTAACATGATGAAAGATGCCGGATGGCACCCTTTTTTCACGGTGAAAGCCCGTGGTGGCGCGGTATTCTGGCGATTTATACGGCGGCTTAATTCGCTGCAAAAACAAAAAACAGGCGTTACATTAGGTTACAAAACAACGCTGCCGAGGATCGGCACTTTTTTTGCCGACACTTGCAAACGTTTTCAACGGCCAACGGAAACGATCTTAAAGGAACAAGAATGCGAAACATGATCACCATGGGCGAGTTCATCGTCAAAAAGCAGGCGGACTACCCTACCGCGACCGGCGAGCTGACCTCCTTGCTCAGCTCCATTCGTCTGGCTGCCAAGGTGGTGAACCGGGAGATCAACAAGGCGGGGCTGGCGGACATCATCGGCTCCATGGGGGCCGAAAACGTGCAGGGGGAAGTGCAGCAGAAGCTGGACGTCTACGCCAACGAGCGCTTCAAGGCGGCCCTCGAGGCCCGTGGCGAGGTGTGCGGCATGGCGTCCGAGGAGGAGGAGGACTTCGTCTCCTTCGATTCCGAGCTCTCCCGCCACTCCAAGTACGTGGTGCTGATTGACCCCCTGGACGGCTCCTCCAACATAGACGTCAACGTCTCGGTCGGCACCATCTTCTCCATCTACCGCCGGGTCAGCAAGCCGGGGGCCGGGGTGACCCTGGAGGACTTCCTGCAGCCGGGCAACCGCCAGGTGGCCGCCGGTTACGTGGTCTATGGCTCCTCCACCATGCTGGTCTACACCACCGGGTTTGGGGTCAACGGCTTCACCTACGACCCTTCCATCGGCTGCTTCTGCCTCTCCCACGAGAACATCCGCATCCCGGAGGAGGGCAAGATCTACTCCATCAACGAGGGCAACTACATCAAGTTCCCGGACGGGGTGAAGAAGTACCTGAAATATTGCCAGGAGCGTGACGAGGCGACCCACAGGCCCTACACCTCCCGCTACATCGGCTCCCTGGTGTCGGATTTCCACCGCAACCTGCTCAAGGGCGGCATCTACATCTATCCGTCCGGCACCAACTCCCCGAACGGCAAGCTGCGCCTGCTCTACGAGTGCAACCCCATGGCCTTCCTGGTGGAGCAGGCCGGTGGCAAGGCGTCCGACGGCTTTGGCCGCATCATGGACATCCAGCCCACGGCGCTGCACCAGCGTACCCCCTACTTCGTCGGCTCCACCAGGATGGTGGAGCGGGCCGAGGCCTTCATGCGGGAATTCTCCGCCCACGAGGATCCGGCCCGTCAGGGGTGATGCCCGGTTTGTCGCCCTGGTCGCGGCAAGAGTCACATAAAAAAACGGGAGCCGATATGGCTCCCGTTTTGTTTGGCGCTCCTGGCCATTAGAGGCTGTGGCTGGCGAGATCCGTCAGCAGGGCATCCACCAGTTTCAGCCGCATGGCTCTCTCCTGGTTCGGTACCTGGAAGCGCAATCGGGTGGGTCCATCCATTTTATAGATACGTGGCTGCTCGGAGAGCAGTTTTACCAGATAGGTCGGGTTGACCCTGGTCTCCTGGGTGAAGTCCAGGTAGCCGCCGCGATCGCTCATCTCCACCCGGCGAATGCCCAGCGCCGTGGCCCGCTGGCGGAAGGCCGCGATCTCCATCAGGGTCTTGGTCGGCTCCGGCAGCAGGCCGAAGCGATCGATGAGCTCCACCTTCAGCTCGCGCAGCTCCTGCTCGTCCGCCGCACTGGCGATGCGCTTGTACATGGACAGACGCATGTTGACGTCCGGGATGTAGTCGTCCGGCAACAGTGCCGGCAGGCGCAGCTCCACCTCGGTGTGCTGGCTCATGAGCTGCTCAAGCGACGGCTCCTTGCCATGCTTGAGGGCCTCCACCGCCTGCTCCAGCATCTCCATGTAGAGGGTGAAGCCCACCGATTCGATCTGGCCGCTCTGATCGTCGCCGAGCAGCTCGCCCGCGCCCCGGATCTCCAGATCGTGGGTGGCGAGCGCAAAGCCGGCCCCGAGATCTTCCAGCGAGGCGATGGCTTCCAGCCGCTTGGCCGCATCCTTGGTCATCAGCTTGGGATGGGGGGTGAGCAGGTAGGCATAGGCCTGGTGGTGAGAGCGGCCGACCCGGCCCCGCAACTGGTGCAGCTGGGCAAGCCCCAGATGATCCGCCCTGTCCATGATGATGGTGTTGGCGCTCGGCACGTCGATGCCGGTCTCTATGATGGTGGTGCACACCAGCAGGTTGAAGCGCTGGTGGTAGAAGTCCGACATGATGCGCTCGAGGTCACGCTCGCGCATCTGGCCGTGGGCGATGCCAAGGCGCGCCTCCGGCACCAGCTCGGCAAGATCGCTTGCGCACTTCTCTATGCTCTCCACGTCGTTGTGCAGGTAGTAGACCTGACCGCCGCGCTTCAATTCCCGCAGCACCGCCTCGCGCACCACCGCCGGCTCGTGCTGGCGCACGAAGGTCTTGATGGCGAGCCGCTTGGCGGGCGGGGTGGCGATGATGGAGAGATCCCGCATGCCGGACATCGCCATGTTGAGGGTGCGCGGGATAGGGGTTGCCGTGAGGGTGAGGATGTCCACGTCGGCGCGCAGCGCCTTGATCTTCTCCTTCTGGCGCACCCCGAAGCGATGCTCCTCATCGACGATGAGCAGCCCCAGATCCTTGAAGGTGAGCTCGGAGCCGAGCAGCTTGTGGGTGCCAATGATGATGTCCACCTTGCCATCGGCCAGCTCCTTCAAGACGCTGGTCTGCTCCTTGGCGGAGCGGAAGCGGCTCAGCACCTCCACCCGCACCGGCCAGTTGGCGAAGCGATCGCGGAAGTTGTCGTAGTGCTGCTGGGCCAGCAGGGTGGTGGGCACCAGCACGGCCACCTGCTTGCCGCCGTGCACCGCCACGAAGGCGGCGCGCATCGCCACCTCCGTCTTGCCAAAGCCCACGTCGCCGCACACCAGGCGATCCATGCTCTTGGCCTGGCACATGTCCCCCAGCACCGCATTGATGGCATTGAGCTGATCGTCCGTCTCCTCGAACGGGAAGCTGGCGGCAAACTGGCGGTAACTCTCCTTGTCGTGCTTGAAGGCAAAGCCGGCCCGCGCCGCGCGATGGGCATAGACGTCCAGCAGCTCGGCCGCCACGTCGCGCACCTTCTCCGCCGCCTTGCGCCGTGCCTTGACCCAGGCCTCGCCGCCGAGCTTGTGGCTGGGGGGGTTATCCGACCCCGTGTAACGGCTGATGAGGTGGAGGTTGGTGACCGGCACGAACAGCTTGTCGCCACCGGCGTATTCCAGGGTCAGGAACTCGGTGGGCAGGCCGCCGGCATCCAGGGTCTCGAGCCCGAGATAGCGGCCGACCCCGTGATCCAGATGCACCACGGGCTGGCCCTGGGTCAGCTCGCCGAGGTTTCTGATCACCGCATCCGAGCTCAGGTTCTTGCTCTTCTCCCGCTGCCGCTTGCTGCGGATCTTGCCGCCGAGCAGCTCGGTCTCTGTGATGAGGGCCAGGGCCTCTGCCCCGGCGGGTTCGAGCAGGAAGCCCCGCTCCAGCGGGCTGACCAGCAGGCCATGACGCGCCTTGCTCTCGACGAACTCCTCGAGGGAGGCGAACTCCCTGGGTTGCAGCGCGATCCGCGCCAGCAGATCGCCGAGCCCCTCGCGCCGCCCCTCGGACTCCACCGCAAACAGGGTGCGGCCGGCAAAGCCTTGCAGGAACTGGCTGAGGGCCTGCAGGGGTTGCTCCTTGCTGTGATCGAGCTGCAGGTCGGGCAGGGGGGCGATGGGTAAGTCGTGCTGGCCCGCACCGCCGTCGGTGGCGGCCTCCTGCAGGCGCACGGCGCCATACTGGCCCAGCGCCGCAAACAGCTGCTCCACCGGCAGGTAAATTTGCTGGGGGGGCAGCAGGGGGCGGGTATTGTCCCAGCGCCTGTCTTCATAGCGCTGGCCTATGTCGTTCCAGAAGCGCTGGGCCGCCGGGTAGATCTCCCCCACGGTGAGCAGCAGGGTGTTGTCCGGCAGGTAGTCAAACAGGCTGGCGGTCTGGCTGAAGAAGAGCGGCAGATAGTATTCGATGCCGGCGGGCCAGCGCCCCTTGCTCACCTCCTGATAGACGGAGCCCTCCGCCCGCGACAGCTCGAACTGCTCGCGAAACTGTCCGCGAAACAGCTCGATGGCGGCCTCGTCGGTGGGAAATTCCCGGGCGGGCAACAGGCTCACCGACTTGACCGGCTCGCTGGAGCGCTGGCTCTCGGGATCGAAGGGGCGGATGGAGTCCACCTCGTCGTCGAAGAAGTCGATACGATAGGGGCGGCTGCTGCCCATGGGGAAGAGATCCAGCAGGGAGCCGCGGGCGGCGAACTCGCCGTGCTCCAGCACCTGCTCCACCGCCACATAGCCCGCCTCGGCCAGCCGTCCCCGCAACTGTTGCAGGTTGAGGCGCTGGCCGCTGGTCACCATCAGGCTGTATTTGTCGAGATAGGCCTGGGGCGCCGTGCGCAGCATCAGGGTGGATATGGGCACGATCAGCACGCCGCTGCTCATCTGCGGCAGCGTATAGAGGGTCTCGAGCCGTTGGGAGATGATGTCCTGATGGGGGGAGAAGGTGTCGTAGGGCAGGGTCTCCCAGTCCGGGAACATCAGCACGGGGCAACCCTGATCGGCCAGCAGGAAGCCAAGCTCCTGTTCGAGGCGCAGGGCGCTCGGGGTATCGGCAGTCACCAGCAGGACGGGGCGGTTGGCCTCCCGGGTGAGGCGGGCGGCGACCAGCGCCAGGCTGCTGCCGACCAGCTGGCCCAGAGTCAATTTCTGGCCCGCTTTGGCGGGCAAGGCGGGGAGTTTCATTGGCATCGTTCGATTCTTTTAACGTTGACGTTGGCTGTGATTAGCGCTGACGCTCTTGGGCACGCAGCTTGAGCTGTTTCGATTGCACATGCAGGCTGGCACGCACCAGCAGCTCCCTGTCATCCTCGCGGATCCGCACATAGTCGAGCACCACATGGGTGCCGTGCTCGCCGGGCTCCCGCTGCTTGACCTCCCCATAGCAGTAGACGGCGGAGGCCTCTTCCCGCAGGAAGATCTTGAGCCGCACTAGCTGGTGCAGCTGCGGCGGCTCGCCGTGCCCCTGGTGCGGGTGCAGGTAGGTGAGCTGACCGGCGCCAAAGCGCAGGGTGTGGAAGCGATGTTCGGGGTGGTCCTGCGCCGCCAGCACGAAGCCCATGATCATGTCGATCTTGCGGGACTGCTGGTTGATGATCTCCACCAGATCGTGCATGGACTCGTTCTGGTTGCGCAGCAACCGGCTGCTCACCAGATCGATGGAGGTGATGGCGGAGGCGATGCGAAAGGGCTCGGGCAGCTCGGCATCAAGGGCCTCCAGCGTCGGCAGGTGAAAGTCGGCCGGCATGGGGATCACATTGACCGGCGTGGCATGGGTGACGCTGAAGAACTGTTCCTGCATGGAGGCTATCCCTTGTTGTCATAGACGATTTTTAAAGGCGCTGTTGACCTTGCCCCGCGGCGGCGTCCCCGGCCTGGCGCGAGACGCCATCTCCGGCCGTCCCCGGGGCTCTCCCGTCTGGCGGCGCAACATGACGGCGGGGGCCTCGCATCGGGCGAAACATGGTGCCATGGGCGGCCTCTCGGGCTCAGGGGAATGGGCCATTGAGCCAGCCCCGGCGTCATCTGCTGCGGCAACGCGGCTTGCGTTGAGGCGTCAACAGACCCTATTATCCGGCATCTTATTTTGTTGGCAACGTAGATATCCTTGAAGACCGGACTTTTTCAGCCACTCTCGCTGGCCATAGGGCTGCGTTATGCAGGCTCGCGACGCAGTAACCGCTTCGTCTCCTTTATCTCCCTGTTTTCCACCTTTGGCATCGCCATCGGGGTTGCTGCCCTGATGGTGGTCATTTCGGTGATGAACGGGTTCGAGGGACAGCTCAAGGGGCGCATTCTCGGGGTGATCCCCCACGTGGTGGTGACCAATCCGGCGGGGCGCATCGATGCCCATCCGCCCGGCCTGCCCGATCTCGACAAGTTGCCCCACGTGGTGGCCACGGCCCCCATGCTCGACAGCGAAGGCATGTTGCAAAGCCCGGGCCAGCTCACCGGGGTGAGCGTGCAGGGGATAGATCCGGCCCGCTGGCCCAAGGATGACATCCTCCATGCCCAGATGCTGGGGGGGCGGCTGGACAGCCTGCAGCGCGGCCAATACCACATAGTGCTGGGGCAGGGGGTGGCCAACCGCCTCAAGGTCTCCATTGGCGACGAGGTGCGTCTCATCCTGACCGAAGGGACCCGCTTCACCCCCTTTGGCCGGGTACCGGCCCAGCGGATCTTCACCGTCTCCGGCATCTTCGGGGTTGGCGCCGACGTGGACAGCCAGGTGGCGCTGATTGCCCTGGGGGACGCCCAGCGCCTGCTGCGCCTGCCCGAGGAGACGGTGGGCGGCATCCGCCTCTGGCTTGACGATCCCTTCGCCGCCGACCAGGTGGTGAAAACCGCGCTGCCGGACGGGCTGGAGTGGCAGGATTGGCGCCGGGAGCGTGGCGAACTCTTCCAGGCGGTGGCCATGGAGAAACGCATGATGGGGCTGATGCTGGTGCTGATCATCGCGGTCGCTACCTTCAACATCCTCTCCGCCCTGGTGATGGTGGTCACCGACAAGGAAGGGGAGGTGGCCATACTGCGTACCATGGGCATGAGCGAGTCGGGGATCGTCAAGATTTTCATGGTGCTGGGGGCGTCGAGCGGCGTCATCGGCGCCCTGTTCGGCGGTCTGGCGGGGCTGGCCCTGTCGTTCGGACTCAACCCCCTGCTCGATGCGATGGGGCTCAACCTCTATATGGCGGCGGGGGGCAGTGGTCTGCCGGTCATCGTCGAACCCGCCCAGGTCATGACCATCTTGCTGGGGGCGGTGCTGCTGAGCTTCAGTGCCACCCTCTATCCGGCGGCCCGTGCGGCCCGGGTCAAACCGGCAGAGGCATTACGTTATGAATAGCGCTGTGAATCCATCATCTTCTGTTGTTACCTCCGGTGCGAGTGCCGGCGTTGTGACTGGTGCCAATGTGGTCACCGGTATAAGTGGAGCCCCTGTTATGAATGAACCCCAGTCCTGCGAGCCTCTGCTGCGCTGTCAGGCCCTCAACCATGTCTATAAAGAGGGCAATCTGGAGACCCAGGTGCTCAAGGGGATAGATCTCTGCGTCGCCCCCGGCGAGATGCTGGCGGTGGTGGGGAGCTCGGGCTCGGGCAAGACCACCTTGCTGCACCTGATGGGGGCGCTGGACAACCCCTCGAGCGGTGCCGTGCTGTTCAAGGGGCAGGATATCCACCACTGGGACAGCAAGACCCAGGCCCGTTTTCGCAATCAGGAGCTGGGCTTCGTCTATCAGTTCCACCACCTGCTGGCCGAGTTCACCGCGCTGGAAAACACCGCCATGCCGCTGCTGATCGCCGGCGAGTCGGTGGCGAGCGCCACCGACAAGGCGACCCGGATGCTGGGGCGGGTGGGGCTCTCCCACCGTCTCCATCACCGGCCGTCCGAGCTGTCCGGTGGCGAGCGCCAGCGGGTGGCCATCGCCCGTGCCCTGGTCAACGAGCCGAGCCTGGTGCTGGCGGACGAGCCCACCGGCAACCTGGATCACGCCAGCGCCACTGCGGTGTACGAACTGCTCTGCGAGCTCAACCGGGAGCTGGGCACGGCCTTCGTGGTGGTCACCCATGACTTGAGCCTCGCCGCCAAGCTGCACCGCCGGGTGACCCTGGTGAGCGGCATCATGGCGGAGGTCGCCTGATGTTCAAGCCGCTGCCCCTCTTTCTGGGCCTGCGTTACAGCCGCTCCCGCCGTCGCAACGGCTTCATCGCCTTTATTTCCGCCTCCTCCCTGATCGGCATAGCACTCGGGGTGATGGCCCTCATTCTTGGCCTCTCCGCCATGAACGGCTTCGAGCGGGAGCTCAAGAACCGGGTGCTCTCGGTGGTGCCCCACGGTGAGCTCATCGGCATGGAGGCGCCCCTGCCGGACTGGCCGAGGCTTCGGGACTACCTGCTGGCCCAGCCTGGGATCGAGGCCGCGGCCCCTGTCATCCGCCTCGATGGCCTGCTGGAGCACGGCTCCGCCATCAAGGGGGTGCAGGTGCGCGCCGTGCTGCCCGAGCTCGAGGCGAACCTGTCGGACGCAGGCAACTACATGACAGGGCTTGGCTTTCGTGAGCTGCAGGCGGGCGAGCACGGGGTGATCCTCGGCAAGACCATCGCCGACAAGCTGGGGGTCAAGATAGGTGATCCCGTGACCCTGCTGCTGCCCCAAGGGGGAGACGAGACGGGGATCAAGAATCCCCGGCGGGAGACCCTGACCGTGGTGGGGCTGCTGGAGATAGGCGGCCAGCTCGACGGCGTACTCGGCTTCATGCACTTGGCCGATGCCCAGTCCATCACCGGCATGGGCAGCGCGGTGGAAGGCTTCAGCCTCAAGGTGAACGACGTGCTCAAGGCGCAGTCCATCACGGTGGCGGCCGCCCGCAAATTCCCGCACTACGTCTACATCAGCAGCTGGATGAGCCGTCAGGGCTATCTCTATCAGGACATCCAGATGGTGCGCACCGTCATGTACGTGGTGATGCTGATGGTGGTGGCGGTGGCCTGCTTCAACATCGTCTCCACCCTGGTGATGGCGGTCAACGAGAAGCGCAGCGAGATCGCCATCTTGAAGACCATGGGGGCGAGCCCAGGCCAGATCCGGCTCACCTTCGTCATCCAGGGGATGGTGAACGGGGTGCTCGGGGCCTTGCTCGGTGCCCTGCTGGGGGGCCTGCTTTCGAGCAAGCTCACCCAGATCCTGAGCGGTATCGAACAGCTCATCGGCCATCGCTTCTTGAACCCGGACATCTACTTCATCGACTTCCTGCCGACCGAGCTGCACATGCAGGATCTGGTGATTGTGACCAGCGCCGCCATCCTGATGAGTCTGCTGGCCACCCTCTATCCCGCCTGGCGGGCCAGCGGTCTGGTGCCCTCCCGGGAGCTGGGTCACTGATCCGCGAGCCAGCTCTGCCAAGCCTGGCAATATGCTGAAAAAGAAGGGCCCGCCGATCTGCACCGGCGGGCCCTTCTCTCTTCTGGTCGTTCCGACTGGCTTAGTGGGCGTTGAGCTCATCGAGGGGCAGGGAGAAGCTCGCGACGAACACATCGATAAAGTAGCGCATGGCCGGGTTCATCCTGGCCTCCAGCATCTGCTCGAGGCGCTTGCGCGCGGGCTCGAACTCCCGGTTGCCTGCATTTATCTCCTCCAGACACTTGGTATAGGCACAGAGGGTGTCGGCATCCTTCACCAGCCGGGCGAGGGCGTCGTCCTGGGCAGCGGAGTCGAGCAGGGGGCGAAAGTCTTCCATCAGCTCGGGGGGCAGCATGCCCAGCAGGCGCTGTTCGGCGGCGAGTTCAATCTTCTTGTACTCGCGGGCTATCTCGGGGTTGAAGTACTTGACCGGGGTCGGCAGATCGCCGGTCAGCACCTCGCTGCTGTCGTGATAGAGGGCCATCACGGCGGCGTGGTTGGCATCCACCTTGCCATCAAACAGCCGGTTGCTGATGACGCCGAGGGCGTGGGCCACCATGGCCACCTGCAGGCTGTGCTCGGCGATGTTTTCCGGCTGTATGTTGCGCATCAGGGGCCAGCGGTAGATGAGCCGCATGCGGGCGAGGTTGGCGAAGAAGTGGCTGGGCAGCATGGAGGACCTCGAACTGGGGCAATGAAAAAGGGCAGACCCTAGTCTGCCCTTTTTTGACATCCCAGGCATAGCCTGGTGATGCATTCTTGCTTAGCGAATATAGCGACCGGATTCGGCCTCGTGGTTGGTGACTATCATCTGGCCTATGGGGGCCAGGGCAATCAGCGCCAGCTTGAGGTGTTGGATGCCGAACGGGATGCCGATGATGGTCACGAAGCAGGCCAGGGCCGAGGCGATGTGGCCGATGGCCAGCCAGATCCCGATCACCAGGAACCAGAGGATGTTGCCAATCATCCCGAGGGCCCCTGTGCCGATGTCGCTCTGGCCCGTCATTGTCTTGCGGTTGACCGCCTGCTTGCCAAACGGGAAGAAGGTAAAGGTGCCGATGACGAAACAGGCCCGTCCCCAGGGGATCCCGATCAGGGAGACGAAGCAGAGCAGCCCGGCCAGCCACCAGGCCAGCCCCATAAAGACGCCCCCCAGTACAAACCAGAGCAGATTGAACAAGAAGCGGAAAAAGGACATGTGGGTCTCTCCAGACTCATAAATTGGCAGTCACCATAGCGAGCGGCGCCGAGGGACGCAATGGCTGATGCGAGAAGGCGGACAATTTGGGTCGCAGACCCCCTGACCGCGGCTCTCCCGATGACGCCGGGAGATGAAAAAAGCATAGCGTGACGTGCAAAAGGGTGAGCAAGCGCAAATTATTGCGAACCTGATGCTTGAACTCGGCGCAAGGCTTCCCCATATAGGAGGCAGTCTTGCGCAAATTGTGCTGTCTGTGCCCCTGATGGGGGATGTGCGGCTCGACGCGACCAATGTGCGCCGCTATAATGTCGCGTCATATTTTCTCATCACAAAGACAGTCGTTGTCTTTATAAACAGGAAGACTCCGGGCTTTGCCCAGGGGTAATAAAGGGTCAGCACACAGTGCTGAGTTGAACGAGGTAAAAGAATGCAAGTTTCTGTAGAGACAACCCAAGGTCTGGAACGCCGTCTTACCATCACTGTACCGGCTGCTACCGTTGACGCTGCCGTGCGTAAAGAATTGAATGGCCTGGCCAAGACTCGTCGCATCGACGGTTTCCGTCCTGGCAAGGCTCCGGTTGCCATCATCAAGAAGATGTTCGGCGCCATGGCCCATGCCCGCGTTGCCGATGAAATGATGCAGAACAACTTCATCAAGGCCATCATCGAGAGCAAACTGAGCCCGGCCGGTGCGCCGACCATGGATCCGAAAGAGATCAAGGAAGGCCAGGATTTCGAATTCACCGCCACTTTCGAAGTGTACCCGGAGTTTGAAGTTGCCGGTCTCGAGAGCATCAAGGTCGAGAAGCCGGTTGCCTCCGTCAAGGATGCCGACCTGGCCAACATGATCGACACCCTGCGCAAGCAGCACGCCACCTGGTCTGATGTCGATACCGCTGCTGCCAATGGCATGCGTGTCACCCTGGACTTTGTCGGTTCCATCGACGGTGAAGAGTTCGACGGTGGCAAGGCTGAAGGTTTCACTCTGGAACTGGGCGCTGGGCGCATGATCCCTGGCTTCGAAGACGCCATCCTGGGTAAGAAAGTGGGCGACGAGTTCACCATCGAGGTGACTTTCCCGGCTGACTACCACGCCGAAGCCCTGAAGGGCAAAGCGGCCAAGTTCGCCTCCAAGCTGAGCAAGGTTGAAGAGCAGGTTCTGCCTGAGCTGACCGAAGAGTTCGTCAAGCGTTTTGGCATCGAGAGCGGCAGCGTCGAAGAGCTGAAAGCCGAAGTGCGCAAGAACATGGAGCGCGAACTGGCCCAAGCCCTGAAGAACAGCGTGAAAGAGCAGGTGCTGAACGGCCTGGTTGAAGCCAACCAGATCGATCTGCCGAAGGCTGCCGTTGCCCAGGAAATCGATGCCCTGCGTCAGCAAGCCCTGCAGCGTTTCGGTGGCTTCCAGGGCGGCAACGCTCCCGAGCTGCCGGCCGAGCTGTTCCAGGCGCAAGCCGAGCGTCGCGTACGCGTCGGTCTGCTGCTGGGTGACGTCATCCGCACCAACGAGATCAAGGCTGACGACGCCCGTGTGACCAGCATCATCGAGTCCATGGCCACTGCCTACGAAGATCCGAAGGAAGTGATCGAGTACTACCAGAAGAACGAGCAGATGCTGAACGGCGTTCGTAACCTGGCCATCGAAGATCAAGCCATCGACCTGATCCTGTCCAAGGCGCAAGTGACCGAGAAAGAAGTTGCCTTCGACGAAGTGATCAACAAGTCCGGTGCCGCTGCCTAAGAACATTTGACTTAAGGTCAAAACTGTTAAGTATAATGGCCCGTGTGATCTCCACTCGGGCCATTTTATTTTAGGGACAATGCCTTATGTACAAGAACTATAACGATGTGACTGAATCCCCACGCAATGCGCTCATCCCTATGGTGGTCGAGCAGACGGCGAAAGGGGAGCGTTCCTATGACATCTATTCCCGTCTGCTCAAGGAGCGGGTGATCTTCCTGACCGGTCAGGTTGAGGATCACATGGCGAATCTGGTGGTGGCTCAGCTGCTGTTCCTGGAGTCCGAAAACCCGGATCAGGACATCAGCATCTACATCAACTCGCCGGGTGGTGCCGTCACTGCGGGGATGTCCATCTATGACACCATGCAGTTCATCAAGCCGGACGTCAGCACCGTCTGCATGGGGCAGGCCTGCTCCATGGGCGCCTTCCTGCTGGCCGGCGGTGCCAAGGGCAAGCGTTTCTGCCTGCCTAACGCTCGGGTGATGATCCACCAGCCGCTGGGCGGCTTCCAGGGCCAGGCATCTGACATCCAGATCCATGCCCAGGAGATCCTGAAAATCAAGAATACCCTGAACGATCGTCTGGCTTTCCATACCGGACAGGACATGGCCACCATCGAACGCGACACCGACCGTGACAACTTCATGTCGGCCGAGCAGGCCGTGGCCTATGGTCTGGTTGACGGCATCCTGAGCCAGCGCGGCTGAGCAGGGTATCCCGTCCTGTTGTAAACTCAACAGGACGATCCATCCTCTATTGATAAAACGAGGTCGCTGAATGACAGAGAAACGCAAGGGTGAGGGCGACAAGCTGCTTTATTGCTCTTTCTGCGGCAAAAGCCAGCATGAAGTGCGTAAGCTGATCGCTGGCCCTTCCGTCTACGTATGTGATGAGTGTGTCGAGCTGTGCAACGACATCATCCGCGAGGAGATCCGCGAGATCTCTCCCAAGCGCGATGGTAGCGAGCTGCCGACCCCTCATGAAATCCGCGCTCATCTGGACGACTACGTGATCGGGCAGGAGTACGCCAAGAAGGTGCTGGCAGTTGCCGTCTACAACCACTACAAGCGTCTGCGCAGCGGCAGCGAGTCCGGTGGTGTGGAGCTTGGCAAGTCCAACATCCTGCTGATTGGCCCAACCGGCAGCGGCAAGACCCTGCTGGCCGAGACGCTCGCCCGTCTGCTGGATGTGCCCTTCACCATGGCCGATGCCACCACATTGACCGAAGCCGGTTATGTGGGCGAGGACGTGGAGAACATCATCCAGAAGTTGCTGCAAAAGTGCGACTACGACGTGGAGAAGGCCCAGCGCGGCATCGTCTACATCGACGAGATCGACAAGATCTCCCGCAAGTCGGACAACCCCTCCATCACCCGCGATGTCTCCGGGGAAGGGGTGCAGCAGGCACTGCTGAAGCTGATCGAAGGCACCATCGCCTCCGTGCCGCCGCAAGGGGGCCGCAAGCATCCGCAGCAGGAGTTCCTGCAGGTTGATACCTCCAAGATCCTCTTCATCTGCGGTGGCGCCTTCGCCGGCCTGGACAAGGTGATCGAACAGCGTTCCGTCAAGGGGACCGGCATCGGCTTTGGTGCCGACGTCAAATCCAAGAATGCCAAGGCGACCTTAAGCGAGAACTTTGCCAAGGTGGAGCCGGAAGATCTGATCAAGTACGGTCTCATCCCCGAGTTCATCGGTCGTCTGCCGGTGGTGGCGACCCTCACCGAGCTGGACGAAGCGGCCCTCATCCAGATCCTGAAAGAGCCGAAGAACGCGCTGACCAAGCAGTACGCCGCGTTGTTCGCCCTGGAAGAGGTGGAGCTGGAGTTCCGTGACGACGCCCTGAACGCCATCGCGCGCAAGGCTATGGAGCGCAAGACCGGTGCCCGTGGTCTGAGATCCATCGTCGAAGCCGTGTTGCTCGACACCATGTATGACCTGCCCTCCCTGGAAGGGGTCAGCAAGGTGGTGATCGACGAGACGGTGATCAAGGGGGACTCCGCCCCCCTGATGATCTACGACAATCCCGAGACACAGGCCGCAGCGTCAGAGTAACTGACTGATTTTTAATCACATAAAGGGGCATTTTGCCCCTTTCATGCTTTTTACGGCCAAGGCGATTGAATCTCATCTTTGCGCCCCCATATACTCAGCCAAGCGCTTTGCCAACGGTATAACAAGCCGAGAGGACATATATGAACCTAGAGCGTTCAGAACGCATCGAGATTCCCGTCCTGCCTCTTCGTGACGTGGTGGTTTACCCCCACATGGTCATTCCACTCTTTGTGGGGCGGGAAAAATCCATTCGCTGTCTGGAAGCGGCCATGGAGCAGGACAAGAAAGTCCTGCTGGTGGCCCAGAAGGATGCGTCAACTGACGAGCCGACGGTGGAGGAGATCTTCTCCGTCGGGACAGTGGCCAACATTTTGCAGATGCTCAAGCTGCCTGACGGCACCGTCAAGGTGCTGGTGGAAGGGGGCCAGCGTGCCCGTCTTGAGCGGATGATCGATGACAAGGACTTCTTCGTCGGTGAGGCGCAGTACATAGCGTCTGCCCCCATCGAGGAGAAGGATCAGGATGTGCTGGTGCGCTCCGCCATCGGCCAGTTTGAAGGCTACATCAAGCTCAACAAGAAGATCCCGCCCGAGGTGCTGACCTCGATCTCGGCGATCGATGATGCGGCGCGCCTGGCTGACACCATGGCTGCCCACATGCCGCTCAAGCTCGAAGACAAGCAGAAGGTGCTGGAAATCGCCTCTGTGTCCGAGCGCATCGAGTTTCTGATGGCCATGATGGAGTCGGAGATCGATCTGTTGCAGGTCGAGAAGCGCATCCGCTCCCGGGTCAAGAAGCAGATGGAGAAGAGCCAGCGGGAGTACTATCTCAACGAGCAGATGAAGGCCATCCAGAAAGAGCTGGGTGAGCTGGAAGACAGCCCGGACGAATTCGAAGCCCTCAATCGCAAGATTGACGAGGCGGGGATGCCGGACGATGCCCGTGAGAAGGCCCTGGCCGAGCTTGCCAAGCTGAAGATGATGTCCCCCATGTCCGCGGAAGCCACAGTGGTGCGCAGCTATGTGGACTGGATGGTGCAGGTGCCGTGGAAGGCCCGCTCCAAGGTCAAGAAGGATCTCGCCAAGGCCCAAGAGGTGCTGGATTCGGATCACTATGGCCTGGACAAGGTCAAGGATCGCATCCTCGAGTACCTGGCGGTGCAGGCGCGGGTGAACAAGCTCAAGGGCCCCATCCTCTGTCTGGTCGGGCCTCCCGGTGTGGGCAAGACCTCGCTCGGTCAGTCCATCGCCAAGGCGACCGGTCGCAAGTACGTGCGCATGGCGCTCGGTGGCGTGCGTGACGAGGCGGAGATCCGCGGTCACCGCCGTACCTATATCGGCTCCATGCCCGGCAAGCTCATCCAGAAGATGGCAAAAGTCGGCGTGAAGAACCCGCTGTTCCTGCTCGACGAAATCGACAAGATGAGCTCGGACATGCGCGGCGACCCCGCGTCCGCCCTGCTGGAAGTGCTGGACCCCGAACAGAACAGCAGCTTCAACGATCACTATCTGGAAGTGGATTATGACCTGTCGGACGTGATGTTCGTGGCCACTTCCAACTCCATGAACATCCCGGGTCCGCTGCTGGACCGGATGGAAGTGATCCGTCTGTCCGGTTACACCGAGGACGAGAAGCTCAACATCGCCAAGCAGCATCTGCTGGCCAAGCAGATCCAGCGCAACGGTCTGAAGGAGTCCGAGATCACCATCGAAGACTCTGCCCTGATCGGCGTCATCCGCTACTACACCCGCGAGGCGGGGGTGCGTAGCCTGGAGCGCGAGATCTCCAAGATCTGTCGCAAGGCGGTCAAACGCATCCTGCTGGACAAGAGCATCAAGCATGTTCAGGTTAATCAGGAGAACCTCAAGGAGTTCCTCGGGGTACAGCGTTTCGACTACGGCAAGGCCACCAGCCAGAACCAGATCGGTCAGGTGTGCGGGCTGGCGTGGACCGAAGTGGGGGGCGATCTGCTCACCATCGAGACCACCAACATGCCGGGCAAGGGCAAGCTCACTTATACCGGTTCCCTCGGTGACGTGATGCAGGAGTCCATCCAGGCCGCCATGACGGTGGTGCGGGCCCGTGCCGAGAAGCTGCGCATCAATGCCGACTTCTACGAGAAGCGCGACATCCACGTGCACGTGCCGGAAGGGGCGACCCCGAAGGACGGCCCGAGCGCCGGTATCGCCATGTGTACCGCCCTGGTCTCCAGCCTCACCGGCAACCCGGTGCGTGCCGATGTGGCCATGACCGGCGAGATCACCCTGCGGGGCGAAGTGCTGCCCATCGGGGGTCTCAAGGAGAAACTGCTGGCGGCTCACCGTGGCGGTATCAAGCGGGTGCTCATCCCGAAAGAGAACGAACGAGATCTCGAGGAGATCCCGGACAATGTCAAACAAGACCTTGAAATTTATCCGGTTCGCTGGATTGACGAGGTGCTTGCACTGGCGTTGCAGGACAATCCGCAGGGTTTCGAACGCGTTTCTGTCGTGTAAATGTTGATGCGCCGCAAATTTGGCGCATTCGGGGGGTGGTTAAGGCTTGCATGCGCCGGATAACGGAAGTAGCCTTGACCACCGATCGGGTACTCATGATGAGTCGCAATGCGTGATGTGGCGCGGGTTTGCGCCAGATTGTCACTTGCAACTGATCAGGAGGCTTGTTATAAAACCTCCACTTGTTGTGGCCAGGGAAATCAGTGCCGCAGCGATGTTCGATAAAAGGGGAATATAAGAGTGAATAAATCTCAACTGATTGACAAGATTGCAGACGGTGCTGATATCTCCAAAGCCGCCGCTGGTCGTGCGCTGGATGCTTTCATTGACGCCGTTGGTGAAGCCCTGAAAGAGGGTGACCAGGTTGCTCTGGTTGGCTTCGGTACTTTCGCCGTTCGCGAGCGTGCCGCTCGTTCTGGCCGTAACCCGCAAACTGGTGCGACCATCGAAATCGCTGCCGGTAAAGTTCCTGCCTTCAAAGCCGGCAAGGCCCTGAAAGACGCGGTCAACTAAGCCGGGCGCTGATTTTCATCGGCTCCGACCTTGGTCGCTGACCAGACAAGTGAGAGGGCTCTCCCTCATACTGATTGACCAAGGCGCATCGCAATCGGTGCGCCTTTTCATTATTCATGCCCATCGAGTTCGGGAGCATAAGTACAAACATGATGTTGGATAAACTACGCGAAGGGGCGCAGGGCAAGGTAGCCAAGGTTATCTTGGGCCTGATCATCCTCTCCTTTGCCTTGGCCGGTGTAGGCAGCTACCTCAATGGCCCGGCACGTACCGCCCCCGCTACCGTCAACGGCAATGACATCAGTGCCCCCGCACTGGAGAATGCCTATCGCAACGAGCGGGCCCGCATGGAATCCCAAATGGGTGAGGCCTTCAACCAGCTGGCCGCCAACCCCGACTACATGAAACAGTTCCGCCGCGGCGTGCTGGACCGGCTGATCGATCAGGCGCTGATCGATGACAAGGCCCGTCAGCTCGGCCTGCGGGTCAGTGACGAGCAGATCAAGCAGGCCATCGTCGCCATGCCGGAGTTTGCCGAAGAGGGCAAGTTCAACAACGATCGCTACCTGCAGCTGATCCGTCGTGCCGGCATGACCCCTGAGATGTTCCGCGACTCCCTGCGCCAGGACATGGTGCGCCAGCAACTGATGGGCGCCGTGCTGGGCTCCGAGTTCGCCCTCAAGGGCGAGGCCGAGCAGCTCGACAAGCTCTACAACCAGACCCGGGACCTGCGCCTGGTGCGCCTGGCTGCCTCCGCCTACCTGGGTGAGGTCGAGGTGAGCGACGCCGAGGTGGATCAGTTCTACAAGACCAACAGCGGCCGCTTCATGAACGACGAGAAGGTCAAGGTCGACTACCTGCTGCTGGATGCGGCCAACCTCGGCAAGAACATCAAGGTGACCGAGCAGGATGCCCAGGATTACTACGATCAGCATCAGGACCTGTTCCAGCGTGCCGAGCGTCGCCGCGTGGCACACATCCTGATCCCCTTTGGCAAGGATGAGAAGGCGGCCCAGCAGAAGGCCGACGAGCTGCTGGCCAAGGCCAAGGGCGGTGAAGACTTCGCTACCCTGGCCAAAGCCAACTCCAGCGATACCTTCTCCGCCAAGAAGGGCGGCGAACTGGACTGGTTCGAGAAAGGGGTGATGGATCCTGCCTTCGAGCAGGCTGCCTTTGCACTGGCAAAGACAGGGGATCTTTCCACCGTGGTGAAGAGCCCGTTTGGTTTCCACATCATCAAGCTGCTGGCCGTCGAGCCTGGCAAGACCAAGCCGTTCGTGGATGTGATGAGCGAAACCATCACCCGTCTGCAAGCGGACAAGGCCAAGGAGCTGTTCTTCGCCGAGCAGCAGAAGATGGCCGACAGCAGCTTCGAGAACCCGGACTCCCTGGATCTGACTGCCGAAGCCATGGGTCTGAAGGTGATCTCGTCTGATTACTTCAGCCAGGCCGATGCCCAGGCGCCCCTCAATGATCCCAAGGTGCTTGCGGCTGCCTTCTCCGAGCAACTGCGCGACGAGAACACCAACTCCGACGTGATCGAGCTCTCCGATGGCAAGGCGCTGGTGCTGCACATCATGGGTCACCAGCCCAAGGCAGCCAAGCCGCTGGCGGAGATCAAGGATCAGGTGATTGCGGCCATCAAGCATGAGAAGGCCAGCGAAGTGGCCCGTGGCAAGGCTCAGGGCCTGCTGGACAAGCTGCACGCCGGCGAGGACATCCAGGCCGATCTGACCGCCCTCGGGCTGAAGGTGGAGAGCCACAAGGGGGTTTCCCGCTTCGCCCAGGAGATGGATCAGAACCTGCTGGCCCAGGCGTTCCGCATGCCCCATCCGAAGGATGGCAAGCCGAGCGTCGAGCTGGTGGCCGAAGCCAATGGCGATCGCGTGGTGGTGGCCCTGGACAAGGTCAATGTGACCAAGGAGCCCTCCCAGATGGTGAGCCTGCTGCAAGGCCAGCTCGGTCAGGGCAAGGCCCAGGCCGACTACAAGTCGCTGATCGACGAGCTGCGCAAAGCGGCCAAGATTGAGTACTTCACCGATGTGGAGGCGACCGTCGAGTAATCGACTCACGCCCTCAATTGAAAACGGCTCCTTGATGGAGCCGTTTTTTTATGTCCCGAACACGTGTCTGCTCGGCAAGCGCGGGCGGGCTGAAGAGGGAAGGGGCCAGCCACCGGCTTGTGCTGTCTATCCTGGGATAAGCCGGACGGCTGCATAAGAGTGCGGCTCTTGCACAGCACTCTTGCTCCCCAATCCTTCCCTTGCCGTGGGGGACGCTTGCTGGGGTGCACGGAGGCATAAAAAAAACCGGCGCCACTGGCGCCGGTTTCACGATGTAAGACCCGGGAGTTACACCACGCCCTGACTGCGCAGGTAATCCTCATAGGTGCCGCCGAAGTCGTGGATGCCGTTCTCGGTCAGTTCCATGATGCGGGTCGCCAGGGAGGAGACGAACTCGCGGTCGTGAGAGACGAAGATCAGGGTGCCCTGATACATCTCCAGCGCCAGGTTCAAGGATTCGATAGATTCCATGTCCAGGTGGTTGGTCGGCTCATCCATGATCAGGATGTTGGGACGCTGCATCATCAGCTTGCCGAACAGCATGCGACCCTGCTCGCCACCGGAGAGCACCTTGACCGGCTTCTTGATGTCGTCCTGGGAGAAGAGCAGACGACCCAGCACCGAGCGTACCGCCTGCTCGTCTTCGTTGGGCTGTTTCCACTGGGACATCCAGTCGAACACGTTGAGATCGGTGTCGAAATCGTCGGCATGATCCTGGGCGTAGTAGCCGATCTGGGCATTCTCGGACCACTTGATGGTGCCGCTGTCCGGCGCCAGCTCGCCCATGAGGGTCTTGATCAGGGTGGATTTACCGATGCCGTTGGTACCCAGAATGGCGACCTTCTCGCCCACTTCCAGCATCATGCTCAGGCCCTTGAACAGCGGCTCCTCACCATACCCCTTGGACAGCCCTTCGATCTCCAGGATGTTGCGGTAGAGCTTCTTCTCCTGCTCGAAGCGGATGAAGGGGTTCTGACGGCTGGAGACCTTCACTTCCTCGATCTTGATCTTGTCGATCTGCTTGAGGCGGGAGGTGGCCTGGCTCGACTTGGAGGCGTTGGCACTGAAACGGGAGACGAAGGATTGCAGATCGGCAATCTGGGCCTTCTTCTTGGCGTTGTCGGCGATCAGACGCTCGCGGGCCTGGGTGGCTGCCGTCATGTATTCGTCGTAGTTGCCCGGGTAGACGCGCAGCTCGCCGTAGTCCAGATCCGCCATGTGGGTGCAGACTGAGTTCAGGAAGTGACGGTCGTGAGAGATGATGATCATGGTGCTTTCACGATCGTTGAGCACCTGCTCCAGCCAGCGAATGGTGTTGATGTCCAGGTTGTTGGTCGGTTCGTCCAGCAGCAGGATGTCGGGGTTGGAGAACAGCGCCTGTGCCAGCAGCACCCGCAGTTTCCAGCCCGGGGCCACTTCGCTCATGGGGCCGTTGTGCAGCTCGATGGGGATGCCGGCACCCAGCAGCAGCTCGCCGGCGCGGGATTCGGCGGTATAGCCGTCATACTCGGCGACCAGGCCTTCCAGCTCGGCGGCCTTCATGTAGTCGTCGTCGGTGGCGTCGAGGTTGGCATAGATGGCATCGCGCTCGGCGATGGCGGCCCACAGCTCGCTATGACCCATCATGACCACGTCCAGCACGCGCATCTCTTCGTAGGCGAACTGATCCTGGCGCAACTTACCGATGCGCTCGTTGACGTCCAGGCTCACATTACCGCCAGTGGGCTCCAGATCGCCGCCGAGGATCTTCATGAAGGTGGACTTGCCACAGCCGTTTGCGCCGATGAGGCCGTAGCGGTTGCCGCCGCCAAACTTGACGCTGATGTTCTCAAACAGCGGCTTGGCGCCGAACTGCATGGTGATGTTGTTGCTGCTTAACAAAGGAGATGTCCCGGGTTGTCTGTCAAATGGCGCGCATTATGGCACAGATCCCCCGAAAGTTTTAGCAAGAACTGTGATCGGGGCCCATTGCAACGGGGACCCGGTGGCGAAAAAGGCGTCGCTCATCTGAGGTGAGGGAAAGGAGAGGCGAGGGGGAGGCCCGGAATAAGAAAAGCCGGCCTGGGCCGGCTTGGGGGAGTCAGACAAGTTTAGTGGGCGGAGGCGCCGGAGGCACCGAGCCCGGTCTGGGAGCGGACGAATTGCGGGAAGAACTTCGCATGCTCGTCGGAGGCGTTCTGGGACTTGTCGGTGACCGAGAAGAACCAGATCCCGATGAAGGCCAGCGCCATGGAGAAGAGCGCCGGGTACTCGTAGGGGAAGATCGCCTGGGCATGGCCCAGTACCTTCACCCACACGGTCGGGCCCAGGATCATCAGGGTCACGGCGCTGATGAGGCCCAGCCAGCCACCATAGACGGCGCCGCGGGTGGTGAGGCGGGACCAGAACATGGAGAGGAAGAGCACCGGGAAGTTGCAGCTCGCCGCGATGGAGAAGGCCAGGCCCACCATGAAGGCGATGTTCTGCTTCTCGAACAGTATGCCCAGACCGATGGCCACCACTCCCAGCACTAGCGTGGTCATCTTGGAGACGCGCAGCTCGTCGGCTTCGTTGGCCTTGCCTTCCTTGATGACGCAGGCATAGAGGTCGTGGGAGACCGCAGAGGCGCCCGCCAGGGTCAGCCCGGCGACCACGGCGAGTATGGTGGCGAAGGCCACGGCAGAGATGAAGCCGAGGAACAGGCTGCCACCCACGGCGTCGGCCAGATGGACGGCCGCCATGTTGGTGCCCCCCAGCAGGGCACCGGTGGCGTCCTTGAAGTCCGGGTTGGTGCTGACCAGCAGGATGGCACCGAAGCCGATGATGAAGGTCAGGATGTAGAAGTAGCCGATGAAGCCGGTGGCATAGAACACCGATTTACGGGCTTCCTTGGCGTCGCTCACGGTGAAGAAGCGCATCAGGATATGGGGCAGACCGGCGGTGCCGAACATCAGGGCCAGTCCAAGGGAGATGGCGGAGATGGGGTCGGCGACCAGGCCACCCGGACTCATGATGGCGGCGCCATTGGCATGGACCTTGACCGCTTCGCTGAACAGGGCGCCGATATCGAAGTTGACGGACTTCATCACCATGATGGCCATGAAGGAGGCGCCGGAGAGCAGCATGACCGCCTTGATGATCTGCACCCAGGTGGTGGCCAGCATGCCGCCGAACAGCACGTAGAGCACCATCAGGATACCGACCAGCACCACGGCCACATGGTATTGCAGGCCGAACAGCAGCTCGATCAGCTTGCCGGCACCCACCATCTGGGCAATGAGGTAGAGGGCGACCACCACCAAGGAGCCGCTGGCGGAGAGGCTGCGCACCGAGGTCTGCTTGAGGCGGTAGGAGGCCACGTCGGCGAAGGTGTACTTGCCGAGGTTGCGCAGCCGCTCCGCGATCAGGAACAGTATGATGGGCCAGCCTACCAGGAAGCCGATGGAGTAGATGAGGCCGTCATAGCCCGAGGTGTAGACCAGGGCGGAGATGCCGAGGAAGGAGGCGGCGGACATGTAGTCGCCGGCGATGGCCAGACCGTTCTGGAAGCCGGTGATGCGCCCGCCGGCGGCATAGTAGTCGGAGGCCGAGCGGTTGCGCTTGGAGGCCCAGTAGGTGATGAAGAGGGTGGCGGCCACGAAGGCCACGAACATCACGATGGCCGAGATGTTGAGGGGCTGGCGTTGCACCTCGCCGGTCAGCGCATCGGCCGCCAGCAGGGGAGTGGACAACAGGCTGCCGAGCAGCAGAGACTTGCCTTTCATGATTGCACTCCCTTGAGGATCTTCTGGTTCAGCTCGTCAAACTCGCCGTTGGCCCGGAATACATAGACGCCGGTCAGCACGAAGGAGGCGACGATGAGGCCCACGCCAACCGGGATGCCGCGGGTGATGCTGGAGCCGTCGCTGAGCGGGGTGCCAAGCCAGCCCGGGGCGAAGGCGATGAGCAGGATGAACGCCAGGTAGAGCCCCAGCATCAGGATGGAGAGGGTCCAGGCGAAGCGCTGGCGTTTGCTGACCAGCTCCTGGAAGTTGGGATCTTGCTGGATCCTCAGATAGCGTTGCTGTTCCATTGCAGTTCTCCGTGACGGTTGTGTCAGCTGTGATTGAAGGGTGTCCCTACCGAGCAGGAGACCTGCTCATGTAAGCAAAATGTGAATTAAATGTTATTTTCGGGCAATTAGACTTTGGGATAAGCCAGCGGGCCGCCCTGATGCAGGCGCAGGAAGATGAGGGCGGCGGCGGTGGCGTCACTCAGGGCGTCGTGAAGGGGCAGGGGCGGCAACCCCAGATGCTGGCAGATGGCGGCCAGATGCAGGTCGATGACGGCATCGGGATAGCGCCGAAAGAGCTGGTCGTGATAGAGCCGGCTCACCTCTATGCCACGCTGGGGCAGGGTGAGCCCCCAGTGCCGCTGGCAGGCCAGATTGAGGATCCGCAAGTCATAGGCGATGTGGTAGCCCACCAGTTCGCGGGGGCCGATGAAGGCCAGCAGCAGACGCAGCGCGGCTTCCAGCGCCATTCCTTGCTGCAGATCCTGATGGCGCAGGCCGTGGATCACCACGGAGTGCGCGCTCAGGCTGGCCGGTGGTTGCACCCTGATGTTGAGGGCCTCGCCGATCAGCACCCGGTTGCCCTGGATGCGCACCGCTCCGATTGAGACGATCTCCGCCTTGGCGGGATCCAGGCTGGTGGTCTCGAAATCGAGCGCCACCCACTCCTCCTCGGGGGGCGTCGCAAAGAGCGGGGCAAACTCCCCGTCCCGGAAGGCTCTACCCAGCCAATGACGTTGCCAGCGGCGCCACATGCCTATTGCCTAAGACGAAAGTGCAAGGTGAGCCACTGCTGGAACTTTTTCACCTGATGCAGGGCATGGCGCAGCAGATCCCTCTCCCCGTGCGCGAGTTCGCCAACTTGTACCCGGCTGTCGCCATCCTTGAGCTGGCTACGCAGCCGCAGCCGCACAAACAGCCGGAAGGCTTCCGCCAGGTTGGCGCCATAGTCGGGGCTGAGGCGCCCCGCGGCCACCAGGGCGTCGATCCGTCCCTGGGTCGAGGTCTCCAGCACTTCTGCCTCCAGGGCCAGCACCCGCAGGCCGTGTACCAGGGGGAAGAGGCCGCCGCGCTTGAGATCCAGCCCCTCGGGGGCCTGCTCCAGCCGGCCAAAGAGGGTGAGGGGGGTGTGAAAGGCGACCGCCGCCCGGGCCATCTCCGCCAGCAGATCCGGCCGGTCGGCCAGGCACTTTCTCAGGTGGCGGGCGAGGGGGGCGAGCAGAGGGCGATCCCCCATGATGGCCTGGGCATCGGCCAGGGTGGCGAGCCACAGCAGATCGGCCTCGCTGGCGCGCACACAGGCCTGCTCTATCTCATCCTGCCACTGGCGGGCTCCCTTGACCCACTCCGGGTTGCTGACCATCACCTTCCCCGGGCAGGGGGGGTAGCCGAGGCGCGCGAGCAGGGCGCTGAAGGCGGCCAGATCGGCCTGCCGATCTGGCCAATGCAGGCCATCCGGCAGGATCAGGGCGTTGTCCTGATCGGTCTTCTGGATCTGCTCGCCGCGCCCCTCAGAGCCCAGCATCAGCAGGCACACCTGCTCCTGCACCTCGGGGGGGATCACCAGGGCGAAGGCCTTGGCGATCAACTGCTCGTTGATGGTGGCGATGAGCTTCATCAGAAACAGGGTATGGATCCCCTGGGCAAACAGGGTGCGGATGAGTTGCTGCTGCTCCCGGGCCACCGCCTCCAGGGCCCCCTGGCTGTCCGCCCGGGCGATGCGCAGGGTCAGCACATGGGAGTGGGCGGAGAAGAGCCCCAGCACCTGGGTCAGGTGCAGCACTCCCGCCACCTCCTGCCCCTGCCAGATGACCAGCCGCTTGATGCGGTGACGGGTCATCAGCAGCAGGGCATCGAACAGATAGCTGCCTTGCGTCAGGCCGATCAGCGGTGCCGGGGTCAGCACCGCCAGGGTTGCCGTCAGGGGCAGCCCCTTGAGGGTCAGGGCGTGGAGCAGGGTCTTGCGGGTGGCCAGGCTCAGGCTGCCGTCGGCGGCGGGATAGAGCAGGCAGTCGGTGCCCCGGCTGGCCATGGCTTCGCTGGCGGCGAGCAGGGTCGTCTGGCTGTCGAGCTGCAGGGGCGGCTGCAGGTGGCCGGGGTCGATGCGGGTCAGGATAAATTCCGCCAGGTTCTGTTGTCCGAGCTGGCCGCGGCGCTCCTGCTCTCGCTGACGCTCGGCCAGGGTCGCGGTGAAATAGTGTGCGAAGGGAGGGTGCGCGTCGCACAGCCCCTGGAAGGTATCGCGGGGGATCAGCTGGCAGAGGGTGTCTTCCAGGGCGCTGAAGCGATGGCGGCAGCGGCCGTCGAACTGGGCGCGCACGTCGAACATGTCCCCCACGCCATAGTCGCCGAAGGGCTGGTGGGGCGCCGACTCCTCCACCGCGCCCTTGATGACGAGGTAGAGGCCGGCGGGCTCATCCCCCGGCTGTTGCACCGTCTGGCCGGCGCGGAAGTAGCAGATGCTGAGGCGCTGGCCGAGTCGTTCACGGGCCGCCTCGCCCAGGCAGTCAAAGGGCGGACGGGCAAAATCGAACAGGAGTGACATGACAATTCTCGGCCTGTGGGCATGGGGCCAGTCTGGCAAAGGGGCCAGGGCGGGGCCAGCCGACTTTAGTCGCAGAGCCGGGCTGGCCTCCCTGTACCTGCCGATAACACTCTGGTAACGTTGTGGTATGACCAGTGTCGGCACAAGGAAGAGGAAGGAAATGGACAAGCCAAGGATCAGATGCGAGATCCGGGACGGCATCGCCGAGGTGATGCTGACCCGGGGGGACAAGCTCAATGCCCTGGACAGGGCCATGTTCGGCGCCATCGACGAGACGCTGACGCAGCTCGCGCAGCACAAGGGGCTGCGGGCGGTGATCCTGCACGGCGAGGGGCGGGCGTTCTGCGCCGGGCTGGATGTGAAATCCATGCTGAGGCAGCCGGTGGCTGCCCTGGAGATCTTGAGGCGCGAGGCGGATGAGGCGACCAACCTGGCCCAGCGGGTCGCCTATGGCTGGCACCAGTTGCCGGTGCCTGTGATCGCCGTGACCCAGGGGGTCTGTTTCGGCGGCGGTCTGCAGATAGCACTCGGGGCCGATTTTCGCTTCAGCACCCCGGATTGCCGCTTCTCGGTGATGGAGATCAAGTGGGGCATCATCCCCGACATGAGCGGCAGTGTCACCCTGCGCAATCTGATGGGGGTGGACACCGCCATGGAGCTGGCCATGAGCGGCCGCGAGCTGGATGCCCAGGAGGCACGGGCGCTCGGGCTGGTGAGCCGGGTCTGCGAGGATCCCCTCGACGCGGCGCGGGAGTTCGCCAGGACCTTGATCACCAAGTCGCCGGATGCACTGGCGGGGATCAAGCAGCTCTACCATCAGGCCTGGGCCCGCAGCGACGAGCTGATGCTAAAAGAGGAGACCCGGCTGCAGAAGCAGATCCTGGGGCGCCCCAACCAGTGGCGGGCAACCCTCAACAGCCTGTTTCGCTGGCGCCTGCCGTTCGGACCACGCCGCAACGCGCTCTAAGCCGCCGCGCCCTCAGGAGAGCACCAAATGAAAATGGCAGCCGAAGCTGCCATTTTGCATTGTGCCGTCTGATCACTTGGCAACGGAATCCGCATCCGGCTCGAACGGGTGACCAGATTGTTCCTGCTCCAGGTTTTGCTCGGAGCGACGGCCCGTCCAGTAGTCGGCGTTCTTGATGCCGAGTTTCTCCGGGTGGAATACGGGATCCAGCCCCAGGGCCTTTTGGGCCTCATAGTCCTTCAGGCAGGCGAAGGCGGGCTTTTGCAGCAGCAGTATGGCACCGATGTTGAGCCAGGCCATCAGGCCGACCCCGATGTCACCCAGACCCCAGGCCAGCTCGGCGGTCTTGACGGTGCCATAGACGGTGGAGGCCATCAGGGCCAGCTTCAGCAGGAAGGTGAGCCAGGGGCGGTTTATCTTGCGGTTGATGTAGGCGATGTTGGTCTCGGCGATGTAGTAGTAGGCCACTATGGTGGTGAACGCGAAGAAGAACAGCGCTATGGCGACGAAGTAGTTGCCAAAGCCTGGCATCATGCTCTCCATGGCGGTCTGCACATAACCGGGGCCGGCCGCGATGCCGGCGATGCCGGTATAGATGGCGGCACCGTCCGGACCCTGTACGTTGTACAGGCCGGTGATCAGCAGCATAAAGCCGGTGGCGGAGCAGACGAACAGGGTGTCGATGTAGACGGAGAACGCCTGCACCAGGCCCTGTTTGGCAGGGTGGCTCACCGCGGCGGCGGAGGAGGCGTGGGGGCCCGTGCCCTGTGCCGCTTCGTTGGAGTAGACGCCACGCTTGACGCCCCACATGATGGCCAGGCCCAGAATGGCACCGAAACCGGCTTCCATCCCGAAGGCGCTCTTCCAGATCAGCAGGATCACGCCAGGCAGCTGGCCGATGTTGAGGGCGATGATGACGCAGGCGACGATGATGTAGCCGAGCGCCATGAAGGGCACCACAGTACTGGCGAAGCTGGCGATGCGTTTCACGCCGCCGAAGATGATGAAGCCGAGCAGCAGCGCCAGACCGGCGGCGGTGACGTTGGGATCGATGTCAAAGGCGGTCTGCAGGCTGGAGCCGATGGAGTTCGCTTGCACCCCAGGCAGCAGCACGCCGCAGGCGAAGATGGTGGCGATGGCGAAGGTCCAGGCGTACCACTTCATGCCGAGCCCTTTCTCGATGTAGAAGGCCGGGCCGCCGCGGTACTCGCCGTTGATCTTCTCCTTGTAGACCTGGCCCAGGGTGGACTCCACGAAGGCGGAGCTGGCGCCGAGGAAGGCGACCATCCACATCCAGAACAGGGCGCCCGGGCCCCCGAAGGTGATGGCGGTGGCGACGCCGGCGATGTTGCCGGTACCGACCCGGCCGGCCAGGGTCATGGCCAGTGCCTGGAAGGAGGAGACGCCCGCATCCGTGCTCTTGCCATCAAACATCAGGCGCACCATCTCCTTGATGTGGCGCAGTTGCAGGAAACGGCTGCGCAGGGAGAAGTAGAGGCCCACCCCCAGGCACAGGTAGATGAGCGCTGGGCTCCAAATCACGCCATTGATGGCATTGACGATCTCATTCATGTACAACAACTCCTTTGTTGCGCTGTCTTGGCGAGGTCTGTGCCTCGCTCCCTTAACATTGAAATATGTGGTGACCAAGAGGGTCACTCAGTATTGTGCGGGACTTTCGACTGGTTAGTCCGCGGGTTTTAACATATCGGTTTGTATCGGCCCTTCCTAGTGAAAAGTGTTGTCACTTTGTTAATTTGTGAATTGACATTAACAAATGGTGCGTGGAACTGGACAAGATTCGGAACTTACCCATCAAGTGCATCTTTTCCAGAGCCAGGGGCCCGCAGGGCATAGTGCAAATAGGAGGCCAGGAGTGACAATGAGAGAAAATGACTGCACCATTCGTCTCGCGGAGCGGGGGGATGGCGCCCTGTTGTCGACGCTGTTCGCCCAGCTGGGCTATCCGACCCCGGGGGAGGAGGTGGACGGGCGGCTGGCCGAGCCGGATCCCGCCCGGGAGGTGCTGGTGGCCCTCCATCATGGGGAGATGGTCGGGGTGCTGGTATGGCATCGGCTGCAACCCATGCACCTTGCACCAGCCTGGGGCCTGATCTCGGCGCTGGTTATCGATGAAGGTGCAAGGGGCGGCGGCGTGGGTGCCCTGCTGCTGGCGGCGGCCGAGGCGCGGGCGCAGGCCTTGGGGTGCAGTCAGCTGGAGCTCTCCAGCAGCCTCAAGCGCGAGGGGGCTCACCGTTTCTACCTGGCGCAAGGGTATGGCGAGCGGCCGAAACGGTTCGTGAAATTATTCTGATGTGGCATGAGGAGTCTGTGTGTTCTGGTCCAGGTTGAAAGCGGTATTCGGTCTTGCATCCCCCGGGGAGCGTCATGTCCCCGAGGCGCTGGAGTGGCAGCAGGCCCTGGCGGCCGTGCCCATCTTGCAGGGCTTCTCCCACGATGAAGAGCAGCAGCTGATCGAACTGGCCCGCCACTTCCTCTCCCGCAAGACGCTGACCCAGATCGGGGTCGAGCTCACCCCCCGTCAGCAGGGAGTGCTGGCCCTGCAGGCTGTGCTGCCCATACTGCATCTTGGGCTGGAGTGGTATCGCGGCTTTCATGAGGTGATCATCATCCCCGAACCCGTTACCCGCCGCCAGGAGGTGCAGGACGAGTTTGGGCTGGTGAGCGAGTTTGAAGAGGAGAACGCCGGCGAGTCCTGGCCCCAGGGACCCCTGGTGCTGGCCTGGAGCGAGTTGCAGCAGGATGGGGACTGGGATGGTTTCAACCTGGTGATCCACGAGCTGGCGCACAAGCTCGACATGCTGGGGGGGGATGCAGACGGCGGGCCACCGCTCCCGAGCGGCATGGATCAGCGGCAATGGACCCAGGCGCTGCAGGACGCGTTCGATGAGATGAATGCCGCGCTGGCCAGGGGAGAGGTGACCCAGATAGACCCCTATGCCGCCACCCATCCCGCCGAGTTCTTCGCGGTGTGCAGCGAGAGCTTCTTCACCGAGCCCCTGCGTCTGAGGGCCGTCTATCCCGCCGTCTACGAGCAGCTCGCCCGCTTCTATGGTCAGCAGCCTGCCGCCCGCTTCCCGGCCACCCGATGGCTGGCAGGGGATGGCGAGCTGCACAGCTGACGGGCTCTATGCCTCGGCGACAGAAAAACAAAAGGCACCCGAGGGTGCCTTTTGCATGGGCGCGAGCGCCAGAGCGCGGCAGATTATGCGGCAGCCTTGAGCTGGACTGCGGCGGCTTTCTTGTGATCGCCGATGGGCAGCACGGTACGGCCGAACTGCTCGTTGATCACGGTGGCCATGGCCAGGTAGATGGCGCTGGCGCCGCAGATGATCCCTTCGAAACCGGCGATGGTGCCGATCAGGGTGCTGCCGGTGAAGTCACGGGCGGCCAGCAGGAAGAAGAGCACGGTCAGGGAGGCGAACACGAACTGCTTCACCCGCGGGAAGTTGACGGTGCCAACCAGCATGAAGAGGGTGAACATGCCCCACATCAGCAGGTACCAGCCCATGTAGGCGTGGGGAGTGGCTTCGGCCAGACCCATGGTCGGCATCACCAGCAGGAACACCAGGCTCCACCAGAAGGTGCCGTAGGAGATGAAGGCGGTGACACCGAAGGTGTTGCCACGCTTGAACTCCATGATGCCGGCGATGATCTGGGCCAGACCGCCATAGCACAGGCCCATGGCCAGGATCATGGCGCTGATGGGGAAGAAACCTGCGTTATGGATGTTCAGCAGAATGGTGGTCATACCGAAACCCATCAGACCCAGAGGGGCAGGGTTGGCCAATTTTTCGCTCACGTGGCGTTCTCCAAAAATAGAGGTGGGGGTTGATAAAAGACGCGCGATTTTAGGCAGGCTCTCGGCCCTGAGCAAGGGGGTGAGGAGGCTAAATGGTAAAAAAATGACAGGAAATTTTAAGTGACCAACCATTCGTGCCATTCAGGTAGACGACAGGTGAATAGATAACGTTTTCAATGTTGCTTTTTTGTATGAAAGGCACCCGAAATGAAAGCGGGCAACGAAAGGCGCGTCTGCGGCTATGACCGGGTTGCGGGCCCACCGCGCGCTGGAACAAGCGATGTCGGGTTGAAAATTCATCTCATATGCCATCAGACAAGAGGTGTTCAGCACCACTTGATCAACTGGAACCCTCTGCTGATTGACGGCACAGCCCCGACGCCAGGCAGGGGCGTGGTGCTGGGCCCGAGCCAGGAGATCGGCCAGCGAAGCCGGGAAGCCACCTTCAGGAAGCACGGCTACAAGGACGGCGCGCATATCAGCCGCCAACCGGCCTGAGGGGAAGCGCAGGTTCACGGAGGTGCTGGCCTGGGTGGGAGCGCCGGATTTTCCACCCTCCCTGGGCTGGTGTCTGGTCACAAGGGATGGTGCAGGGCCAGGGGCCTGCGGTTCGCAAGGAAGCAAGCAAAGAGGCGAGCAGAGAAGGGAGCAGAAAGAGGGGCTGAGGGCGCGAGCCAGAGGGGGGAAATCCCCCCTTCCCGGGGCCATCATCGCGGCTCAGTTGTCCAGGGTGAGGACCACCTTGGCCTCCTTGTCGCTCTCCTTGACCTGGCTGTCGAGCACGAACAGGCGATCCGGCGTGATGCCCTGGGTATCGACCAGGTACTCCTTGGTGTTCTGGGCCCGGCGCATGGCGAGGTTGCGCAGGGACTTGGCGGTGATCAGCTGCTGGTCCCGCAGCAGGATCACCGCCTGGGTGCGCAGGGCCGGGCTCTGGGCCGGGAGCGCCAGGCGATCGGCCAGGGTGCCGAAGTTTTCGCTGAACTTGGCCTCATAGGCCTCGGCCAGGGCACCCTGCAGGGCGGGATCCTGCTCCAGCAGGGCGAGATCCACCGGGTTGCCGGTGATCTTGGCCAGCACCCGCTCCAGCTTCTGGCGCTGCAGGATGGGGCGCTCCTCGTTGAAGTTGACCTTGCCGCGGATGTTCATGCTGAGCCTGGGCCTCTCTTTCAGTGCCTGAGCCAGGGTGGTCAGCTTGCTCTGCTGGCTCGGGGTGAGGGCGGGATCGCCGGGCAGGAAGGGGAGCTCATCGAGATCCTTGGTGCCCCCTGTCAGGGACGCCAGCAGGGAGAAGGGGGAGGTGATGGCCTTGCTCAAGGTGTTGCCGAGCACATCCCAGAAGATGTTGCCCAGGCTGAAATCCGGCTGATCCAGGTTGCCTTTCACCTTGAGGTTCATCTTGATGACGCCGCTGGCGTCGCTCAGCAGCGCGATGGCGAGCCCGAGGGGCAGATCCCTGGCCTGCTCGCTTTTGACCTTCTCGCCGAGTTGCAGCTTCTTGATGGTGATGTCGTTGTCCCCCTCCAGCCGGTTGCCCTGCAACTTGTAGTTGAGCTTCATGGAGAGCTGTCCCTTGTCGATGGCGTAGCCGGCATAGGTGCTGGAGTAGGGGGTGAAGGTGGTGAGCTCCAGGTTGTTGAAGGCCACGGCGACGTCGAGCACGGGATCCTCGATCAGCAGGTTGGCGCCCCCCTTGATGGTCACCGGGGCGTATCTGTCCACCTTGCCGTTGAAGTCGAGCTCGGAGCGCTGCCCCGGGACATTGGTGATGTGGCGGCTCTGGCCCGCGAGGGAGGCGATGTCCACCACGAACTCCGGGCTCAGGCTGCGATCGGCGAAACGCAGGTTGCCCTGGGTGGTGCGGACCTGATCGATGAGGATGTGCGGGGCGGGCGCGCTCTGCTTGCTGGCCGGTTGCGGCAGCAGCAACTGCTGGACGTTGGTGACGCCCTCCTCATTGATCTCGATGCGGGCGAAGGGCTTGCTCAGCAGGATGTCGGCTATCTTCAGCTGCTGGCTGATGCCGTCATAGTGCAGTCCGCTCAGTTGCAGCTTCTCTATCTGCAGCAGTCGCTGGTTGTCGGCCCGATCCAGCACGTTGAGCCCCTCGATGTCGAGCCCGCCGCTCAGCGCCAGCTTGCTGAGGGCCCCCTTGTCATCGGTGGCAAGGTCCAGCTTGGTGCGGCTGGCGAGCCGGCCGTCCCGCACGCTGATGCGCAGCAGATCCTGCAGGTAGGGCTGGGCCAGGGTGAGCGGCAGGCCCTGCTGCTTGAGGGTGCCGTTCAGGGCGAAGGGGCCAAGACCCAGGGTGCCATCAAAGGCCAATGTCGCCTGGGGAGGGAGTGTGCCGGTCAGGGTGAGGGGGCTACTCTGGCCGGGCTGGCTGCCGAGGGGCCCCAGGGTGAGCTCCAATCCCGAGAGCTCCCGCAGCAGGGGCTTGCCGCTGCTGGACTCGGTCAGCTTGAGCGCCCCCTGGCTGATGCGGGTCTCTTTGAGCTGCCAGCGCCAGGGCTTGCTCGCTGTCGGCTGTTTGGTCGCCGCTGTGGCGCCGGGCGGCGAGATCAGCAGCGCGGCCAGGTCCAGTTGCTGCTTCTCATCGAGCACGGCGGTGACGGCGGGGCCCTTGAGGGTGAGGGTGCCGAGTTCGAGGCTCTGCTTGCTGCCATCGACCCGGATCCCGGTCAGGGCCAGCTGGTTGAAGCGGGCAAATTCGCCGCCCTTTGCCCTCTTGAGCTGCCAGTTGACCAGGGTCAGCCTGCCCTTGGCGATCTGCCATGCCAGCCCCTGCTTGCCGGACGTGAGCCGGTACGCCAGCTCGGCGCTGGCCTCGCCCCTGGCCAGTGTGGCCTTGACATAGGGGGCCCAGAGCGGGGAGAAGGGGGCGAGGGCAACCTTGCCGAGGCTGAGCTGCCCCTTGCCGGCCCGTGTCAGGATGTTGAATTCACCGTCGGCCTTGAGGGGGCTCTTCTCATTGAGGGTCGCACTCAACCGATAGCGGTTGAGGGCCGACGGCGTGCTGGAAAAATCGGGTAGCTGCAGGGCTATCTTGCCGAGGGTGAGAGGCGGCAGCCAGCCCGGGCTGCGCTGCTTGCGGCTATCGCGGTAGTGGAATTGCCCCTGGACCAGGGCCAGCTTGCCGATGCTTACCACCAGGGGCTCGCCGGTGGATGGCGCCGGTTCCCTGCTCTGCAGGGCGTCGAGCAGGGGGGTCAGGGCCTCGGTCAGGTTGAAACTGGCCTCTCCCTTGTTATCCGCCAGGCGCACCAGGCTCACCCTGGGGGTGGTCAGGGTCACCTCCTCCAGCACCAGTGCTCTCTGGCGCCAGCTCGCTTTCAAGGCGGGAATGACCTTCAGCTCTTCGAACGACACCAGTGGCTGCTGCCGCTCATCGAGCAGGGCGCTGGGCCCCAGCACGAGGGAGGGGGAGCGCAACCCGACCTCTATCTTTCCCAGGGTGAGCTGCAGCCCATAATGGGTGGCGAGCCAGCCCGGCAGGTGGCGCTGGATGAGGTTGGGGGCTTGCCAGAGCAAGATGGTGACGCAGATGAGCAAGAGCGCGACAAGATAGAGGGCGTAACGCAACAGGCGAGCGGGCAGAGGCTTGAGCATGATGGTCTCCATTGGATGCGCACATGGTAGCAATTAATCGCCGTTCGATCATGGTATGGCTCTCGGGCTGCGCCTTACTCTGTCCGGGTTAGCTGAATTATCGAGCAAGGCTCGGCCTCCCGCGCCAGGTCGGGACTCTTTTTGGCCGAGCGGCCTTCTTGCTGTTCGGGACGGGGGGATTGAGCCGTCGGCAGCCTTTAGCGCCGACTCGGGTGGGCGGCGCAGGCCAGCGGGGTGTGCGGCGACAGGCCTTGAGAGCAGGGGATCCTTGTCAGGGCCATGGCTTGCTTCGGGGGCGAGCGGCCCCCAGCGCCCGTCAATCCGCGTCTGTCTTCAAGCCGCCGAGGGAGTGGATGCAGCGCTGCTCGGCGGCATCGAGCTCGGCCATCACCATCTGGATGTCTTCGAGCTGCTGGCGCAGGGAGTGGCGCCGCACCTCGATGAGCTGGATCATGGAGTGCAGCTGCATCCGGCTCGAGCGGTCGGTGTCATACATGTCGAACAGCTCGCGGATCTCCGCCAGGCTGAAGCCGAGCCGCTTGCCACGCAGGGTCAGTTTCAGGCGGATCCTGTCCTTGTGGCTGTAGATGCGGGTCTGCCCCTCCCGGGCCGGGGTGATCAGCCCCTCGTCCTCGTAGTAGCGGATGGTGCGCGGGGTGATGTCGAACTCCTGGGCCAGCTCGGAGATGCTGTAGGTTCTCTCCTTGCCGCAGAAACTGCCGCCTCTCATGGCCTGATCCTGCATGGGTCAACCTCCAGACATGACGACATGCTGCCGCTCTTCTCCCCGGCGGGGGCGCTTTCAGGGGTCATGGCACTCTCCTTGTGCTATCTCATCGAGTCCAGGCTGCAGCTCTCTGGCCCTGGCGTGGAGCGCCTGCCCGACCCGCGAGCCGTTGGGGCGGCCGAGCTGCTCGCTCACCCACTGACCGGTGGCGGCCAGCCTGTCGAGGTTCACCCCCGTGCTCATGCCAAGGCCGTGCAGCAGATAGACCACCTCCTCCGAGGCGACGTTGCCGGAGGCCCCGGGGGCATAGGGGCAGCCACCCAGCCCCGCTACCGAGCAGTCTATGGTGCGGATGCCGCGCTCGAGCGCCGGCAGCAGGTTGGCCAGCCCCTGGCCATAGGTGTCGTGAAAGTGCACCGCGAGCCGGCCGGCCGGCACTTCGTGCAGCACCGCATCCAGCATGGGGGCTACGGTGCCCGGGGTGCCTGTCCCTATGGTGTCGCCGAGGGAGATCTCGTGGCAGCCGAGATCCAGCAGCCGCTCGGCCAGGGCGGCGACCCGTTTCGGGCGGGTCGGGCCGTCATAGGGGCAGGCGATGACGGTGGAGAGGTAACCCCGCACCTTGATGCCGAGGCGGCGTGCCTCCGTCACCAGAGGGGCGAAGCGGATCAGTGACTCTTCGACGGCGATGCCGATGTTGGCGCGGGTGAAGCCGTCTGAGCAGGCGGTGAAGAGGCCAATCTCGTCGACCCTGGCATGGATTGCGGCCTGCAAGCCCTGCAAATTGGGCACCAGGGCGCCGTAGCGGGTCGCGCCCTTGCGGGGCAGCGCCTTGAACAGTTCGGCGGAGTCCGCCATCTGTGGCACTCGCTTCGGGGAGACGAAGGCCCCCACCTCGATCCGTTGCAGGCCGCTCTCGGCGAGACGGTTGATCAATGTCAGCCGCTGCGCCAACGACAACAGGCGGGGTTCGTTCTGCAGCCCATCCCGGGGCCCCACCTCCACCAGGCTGACCCTGTCGACGGGGGTGCCATGCTCCTTGCTCATGCTGCACCTCCCTCGGCGTTCTCTGCGTTCGGGTCGGCAAAGTGCACCAGCACGGCGCCCTGGCATACCTGCTCCCCCTGGTGGCAGGAGAGGGCGGTGATCACCCCCTCCTTGTCTGCTTTCAAGACGTGTTCCATCTTCATCGCCTCCAGTACCAGCAGGGGCTGCCCCTTGCCGACGGGTTGCCCGACCTCGACCAGCAGCGCTACCACGATGCCGTGCATGGGGGCCACGGCGCCCTGGGCCCCGTCGTGATCATGATGCGGCCTGTGGCGCCGATCATCGGCGGCGAAGGGAATGCGCCTGCCATCCAGTTGCAGCACGAAGGCGCCCTCTGCCGCCGGGGTGACGGGGCAGCGCACCCAGCGGCCCGCCCGCTGCAGGCGGACAAAATCAGTGCCGAGCTCACAGGGGCAGGTTTCCCCCTGCCATGTGAGCAGACCGGCGCGCTCGGCCAGGGTCAGCACCCGGGCCTCCTCGCCGATCCGCACCGCCGCCGTCAGGCACCTGCTCTCGCCCAGCCGAAAACCGGGGGCCTGCTGCCAGGGGGAGGGGCCGGTGCGACTGGCGAGCCAGAGGGTGGCCAGCGGCCAGGCGAGGTCCGGTATGGCCAGCGAGTCGGTCGGAATGGGCCACTGGGTGTGGTGCGCCATGGCCAGCACCTCCGGCTCCTCGCACAGGCGCAGCAGCAGCGGGCCGTTGTGCACCAGGGGGCCTAGACTCAGGGCCGCCAGGGCATCGGCCAGCCTGGCGAAGGCCTCGGCGCGGCTCTGACCGTGGGCGATCAGCTTGGCGATCATGGGATCGTAATAGGGGCTCACCTCATCGCCGGCGGCGACCCCGGTGTCGATGCGTACCCCCTGTGGCCAGTGGAGCCACTGGATGGGGCCGCTGGCGGGCAAGAAGCCTGCGCCGACGTCCTCGGCGTAGAGGCGCGCCTCCACCGCATGGCCGCCCAGCACCACCTCCTCCTGGCTGAGCGGCAGCGGCTGGCCCTCGGCGACCGCCAGCTGCCAGGCCACCAGATCCTGGCCGGTGACGGCCTCGGTGACCGGGTGCTCCACCTGCAGCCGGGTGTTCATCTCCATGAAGAAGAACTCATCCTCGCACAGCAGAAACTCTATGGTGCCGGCCCCCACATAGTCGATGGCCCGGGCGGCGGCCACGGCGGCCTCGCCCATGGCGCGGCGAAGCGCCGGGGCTATGTTGGGGGCGGGGGCCTCTTCGATCACCTTCTGGTGGCGGCGCTGCAAGGAGCAGTCCCTGTCCCCCAGGTAGATGGCGTTGCCCAGGGTATCGGCGAAGATCTGCACCTCTACATGGCGGGCCCGGGGGAGGTAGCGCTCGAGCAGCACCCTGTCATCCCCGAAGGCGGCCAGGGCTTCCCGTTTCACCGCCGCCAGGGCGGCGTCAAACTCGTCTATCTGCTCGACCCGGCGCATCCCCTTGCCGCCGCCGCCGCTGGCGGCCTTGATAAGAAGCGGAAAGCCGACCTGGTGCGCCTGATCACGCAACAAGGCCGGCGTCTGATCCGCGCCGTGATAGCCGGGCAGCACGGGGACGCCGGCCGCCTGCATCAGTGCCTTGGCGCCGGATTTGTCCCCCATGGCGAGGATGGCGGCGCCGCTCGGGCCGATAAAGCGCAGCCCCTGTTGCGCACAGGCGCTGGCAAAGTCGCTGTTCTCCGACAGAAAACCGTAGCCGGGGTGCACGGCGTCGGCCCCGGCCTCGCGGGCCATTGTCAGCACCCTGGCGGCGTCGAGGTAGCTCTCCCGCGCCGGGGCCGGTCCCAGATGCCAGGCCTCGTCGGCTTCCCGCACGTGCATGGCACGGGCGTCGGCGTCCGAGTAGAGGGCTATGGTGTGAATGCCGAGGCGGCGGGCGGTCCGGATGATGCGCACTGCGATCTCGCCTCTATTGGCGATCAGCAGGCGTTTGATGGGCTGGTATTGAGTCATGTCTCATCCTTGAAACGGGGGCGCCAGTTGGGGGGGCGCTTGTCGAAGAAGGCCTGCATTCCCTCCTGGGCTTCGAGTCCGACCCGTACCCGGGCTATGGTCTCGACGGTTATCTCTTCGTGTTGATGGCCGGGCTGGTGCTCGATGGCAGCCAGCAGCCGCTTGGTCTCCTTCATCGCCTCCGGGCCGTTGCGGCAAAGACGCATTCCCAAGGCCTGCCCTTCGAAGAGCAGCGTCTCCGGCGCACAGAGCCGGTGCGCCACGTTGAGGCGGCAGGCGGTGATGGCATCGAAGGGCTCGGCGCTCAGCATGTAGCGGCGGGCCTGGCGCATCCCCATGGCGCGCACCACATAGGGGCTGATCACCGCAGGCACCAGTCCCAGGCTCACCTCTGAGAGGCAGAAGCGGGCGTCCTCGCTGGCCAGCACTATGTCACAGGCACAGAGGAGGCCGAGCGCTCCGCCATAGGCCGCTCCCTGCACCAGGGCCACGGTGGGGAAGGGCAGCTCGTCCAGGGCTTGCATCAGCCTGGCCAGCACCCGGGCATCCTCCCGGTTCTTTTCAAACGAGCCGGGATCGAAGTCGCCCTGAAGCTGGTTGCGCATCCAGTTGAGATCGGCGCCAGCGCAAAAGTGCCTGCCCTCTGCCCGCAGCAGCAGGACATGGGGGCGTTCGGCCAGGGGCTGGCCGTGGCGATGGGCCAGATCCCCCAGGCAATCGAGCAGCTCCTGCATCAGATCGGCATCGAGGGCGTTGTGGCGGGCGGGGCGTGCCAGCACCAGCTCAACCAGCGGACCGTGGCGCTCAAGCCGGCAGCCGGCCAGGGGGTCATTGCACAGTGGATCGGACATGTCGAACTCCTTACATCCTGAAGATGCCGTACTGTTCCGGGCCGGTCGCGGCCCCCTGGCAGGCGGCCAGTGCCAGGGCCAGCACGGTGCGACTCTGGGCGGGATCGATGACGCCGTCATCCCAGAGCCTGGCGCTGGCGTAGTAGGGGTGCCCCTGGCGTTCATACTGCGCGATGACGGGGGCGCGGATGGCGTCCGCCTCCTGCTCCCCCAGGGTCTTGCCGTCGGCCGCCAGCTTGTCCCGGCGTACCTGCACCAGCACGTTGGCCGCCTGCTCGCCCCCCATGACGGAGATGCGGCTGCCCGGCCAGCTGAACAGAAAGTCGGGCTCATAGGCGCGGCCGCACATGCCGTAGTTACCGGCGCCGAAGCTGCCCCCGACGATCAGGGTGAGCTTGGGCACCCGGCTGCAGGCGACGGCGGTGACCAGCTTGGCGCCGTGCTTGGCGATGCCTTCTCGCTCGGCGGCACTGCCCACCATAAAGCCGGTGATGTTCTGCAGGAACAGCAGGGGAATGGCGCGCTTGTTGCACAGCTGGATGAAGTGGGCCCCTTTCTGGGCGCTGTCGCTGTGGAGCACGCCGTTGTTGGCGAGGATCCCCACGGGCATGCCCTGGATGCGGGCAAACCCGGTGACGAGCGTGGTGCCGAACAGCGCCTTGAACTCGTCAAACTCGGAGCCGTCCACCAGGCGGGCGATGAGCTCCCGGGCGTCATAGGGGCGCTTGAGGCTGGTGCCCACCAGGCCGTAGAGCTCCTCCACGGGGTAGAGGGGCTCCTCGTAGCCGTAGCTTGGGTGGCACCCAGGCAAGCCCGAGGCTGGCATGCGGTTTTCCCCCAGATTGCTCACCAGGGTGCGGGCGATGGCCAGGGCATGGGCGTCGTCCTCGGCCAGGTGGTCTGCTACCCCGGAGTGGGCGCAGTGCACCAGGGCGCCCCCCAGGGCCTCGGCGCTGATCTCCTCGCCGGTGGCCGCCTTGACCAGGGGCGGGCCCGCCAGAAAGATGGTGGCCTGTTCCCTGACCATGATGGATTCATCCGCCATGGCGGGCACATAGGCGCCCCCTGCGGTGCACAGCCCCATCACCACGGCGAGCTGGGGGATGTTCTGGGCCGACATGCGGGCCTGGTTGTAGAAGATGCGGCCAAAGTGCTCCCGGTCGGGGAACACCTCGTCCTGCATGGGGAGGAAGGCGCCGCCGGAATCCACCAGATAGAGGCAGGGGAGGCGCAGCCGCTCGGCGATGGCCTGGGCCCGCAGGTGCTTTTTCACCGTGAGCGGGTAGTAGGTCCCCCCCTTGACGGTGGCGTCGTTCACCACCAGCAGGCAGAGCCGGCCCGCAATCTGGCCTAGCCCCGTGATGATGCCGGCGGCGGGCACAGCTTCCTCATAGACCTGCCAGGCGGCCAGCGCCGAGAGCTCGAGGAAGGGGGAGCCCGGGTCCAGCAGCCGATTGATGCGCTCCCGGGGCAGCAGCTTGCCGCGCCCCTGATGGCGGGCATTGTTGGCCGCGCCGCCGCCCTGGGCTATCTCGGCGAGGCGGGCATCGAGATCGGCCACCAGGGCCTGCATGGCGGCCCGATTGGCGGCAAACTCGGCGCTGGTGGTATCCAGGCGGGAGTGGATCTGGCTCATGGGTTCTCTCCCATCTGGTTGTTGTTGCCGATGGCAGGTGACAAAGGGAGCAGCATCATGCGTTATCTCCCATCAGCTCGCGGCCGATGAGCCAGCGGCGGATCTCCGAGGTGCCGGCCCCTATCTCGTAGAGCTTGGCGTCCCGCAGCAGGCGGCCCGTGGGGTATTCGTTGATATAGCCGTTGCCGCCGAGCAGCTGGATGGCATCGAGCGCCATCTGGGTGGCGTTCTCGGCGGCAAAGAGGATGGCGGCGGCGCAATCCTTGCGGCTGGTGTGGCCCTTGTCGCAGGCGCTTGCCACCGAATAGACCAGGGCGCGGCTGCTGGCGAGGCGGGTATACATGTCGGCGAGCTTGCCCTGCACCAGCTGGAACTCCCCGATGGCCTGACCGAACTGCTTGCGCTCGCGCACATAGGGGAGCACCACGTCCATGCAGGCCTGCATGATGCCAAGGGGGCCAGCGGCCAGCACCACCCGCTCGTAATCGAGGCCACTCATCAGCACCCGGGCCCCGCCGTGCAGGGCGCCGAGCAGGTTCTCTGCCGGCACGGCGCAGTGGTCGAACACCAGCTCGCAGGTGCTGGAGCCGCGCATCCCGAGCTTGTCGAGCTTCTGGGCCGTGGTGAATCCCGGGGTGCCCGCCTCGACGATGAAGGCGGAGATCCCCTTGGCCCCGGCGGCCGGATCCGTCTTGGCATAGATGACGAAGGTGTCCGCATCCGGGCCGTTGGTGATCCACATCTTGTTGCCGTTCAGCACGAAGTGATCTCCCTCGCGCACTGCGGTGAGGCGCATGCTGACCACGTCTGAGCCGGCTCCCGGCTCGCTCATGGCCAGCGCCCCCACGTGCCTGCCACTGACCAGATCAGGCAAATAGCGGGCCTTCTGATCAGGGGTGCCGTGGCGGTGGATCTGGTTGATGCAGAGGTTGGAGTGGGCGCCGTAGGAGAGGCCGACCGAGGCGCTGGCGCGGCTCACCTGCTCCATCACCAGCACATGGGCCAGATAGCCGAGGCCCACCCCCTCATACTCTTCCGCCACCGTGATGCCGTGCAGTCCGAGCTCACCCATCTTTGGCCAGAGATCGCGGGGGAAGGCGTTGCTCTGGTCAATCTCGGCGGCGCGCGGTGCTATCACTTGTTGGCAGAAGGCCTCGACCTGTTCGGTCAGGGCGCGGAGGGTTTCATCCATCAGGGCATGCATCCTTGCTCTCCTTGGTCTCTGGTGCTCACCCGTCTCGCGCCTCCGAAGCGGAGGGAAACTGGTCAGTCCATTCGTGATTTAAGTTTACGTTAGCGTAAACGTAAATGAGTTGTTAGTCTAAGGTAAATTCGTTGAGTGCCGACTGCAAGGGGCATACCCCCGAGCGGGCAAACGCAAGGAGCGAGCAAGATGATCAGCGAGTGCATCCGGTCTGCCGGTCTGCCTGAGGGGCGCCGGCACAGTGCCGGCCAACGGGCAGCCAAGGAGAGTGCGGCATGAACCAACACCACACCCAGTACGGGGATCTGCCGCTCTATATTGGCGGCGAGGCGTACCCTTCCGCGAGCGAGGCCTGGATCGAGGTGACCAACCCGGCGGATCAGAGCCTGCTGGCGCGGGTGCCGAAAGCCACTGCCGGGGAAGTAGAGCTGGCGGTGCGCCGCGCTCACGACGCCTACCTGCTGTGGCGGGAGGTGCCGGCCCCCGAGCGGGCCAGGGTCATGTTCAACTACCAGCATCTGCTCAAAACCCATCACGACGAGCTGGCGACCCTGCTGGCCCAGGAGACGGGCAAGAACCTGGCGGACGCCAGGGGAGATGTGTGGCGCGGCATCGAGGTGGTGGAGCAGGCCTGCGGCGTCGCCAGTCAGACCATGGGGGAGACCATGGGCAACGTAGCGCGCCGGGTGGATGGTCACTCCTGGGTGCAGCCGCTGGGGGTCTGCGTCGGCATCACGCCGTTCAACTTCCCCGCCATGATACCGCTCTGGATGTTCCCCCTGGCGGTGGCCTGCGGCAACGGCTTCGTGCTCAAACCCTCGGAGCAGGATCCCCTGACTCCCATGCGGCTGGCCGAGCTGTTCACCGAGGCGGGGGCGCCAGCGGGCATCCTCAGCGTGGTGCACGGGGGCGCCGAGCAGGTGGATGCGCTGCTCGCCCACCCGGACGTGAAGGCGGTGAGCTTCGTGGGCTCGGCTCGGGTCGGGGCCCACGTCTATCGCACCGCCACCGACCACCTCAAGCGCGCCCAGTGTTTCGTGGGCGCCAAGAACCACATGGTGATCATGCCGGACGCCAACAAGGCGCAGGTGCTGAGCAACCTGGTGGGGGCCGGGGTGGGGGCCGCCGGCCAGCGCTGCATGGCCATCAGCGTGGCGGTCTTCGTGGGGAGCGCGAGGGAGTGGATCCCGGAGCTCGCCGCCGAGTTTGCCAGGGTCAAGCCGGGTGTCTGGCATGATCCAGAGGCCGCCTATGGCCCCCTTATCAGCCCTGAGGCGAAAGTCAGGGTAGAGGGGCTGATTGAAGCAGGCATGGCCGAGGGTGCCCAGTGCTTGCTGGACGGGCGTTTTTGCGACGTGCCCGGTTACCCGGTGGGCAACTGGGTGGGGCCGACCCTGTTTCGCGGCGTGACCCCCGAGATGCGTATCTACAAGGAGGAGATCTTCGGCCCCGTGCTGGCCTGCCTGGAGGTGGAGAGCCTGGACGAGGCGCTCGCCCTCATCAACGACAACCCCTATGGCAACGGCACCTCCATCTTCACCGGTTGCGGCGCCGCGGCCCGCAAGTTCCGCCACGAGGTGGCGGTGGGGCAGGTGGGGATCAACGTGCCCATTCCGGTGCCGCTGCCGTTCTTCTCCTTCACCGGCTGGCGTGGCTCCTTCTACGGGGATCTGCACGCCTACGGCAAGCAGGCGGTGCGTTTCTACACCGAGACCAAGACGGTGACCGAGCGCTGGTTCGACGAGGACATACCGACCGGACCCAACATGACTATTCACCTGCGTTGAGCAATGGCCGTTGGGCCGAGGGCATTCCCATCGGCGTCAACCACGACCATCCACCTGCGGTGAGCAATGGCCGATGGGCCGAGGGCACGCCCGCCGACGCCCACCACGGCTGTCCTGCATCTAAGGGTGGATCTGCGACAAGCAATCGAGATAACGAGGAAGCGAACAAGATGGACTTTACCCTGACCGAATCCCAACGGGCCTGTGTCGACTCGGCCGGTGCCTTCGCCGATCTGGCGCTCAAGCCCCATGCCGCCCGCTGGGACAGGGAGCACGAGTTCCCCGTCCCCACCATCAAGCAGGCGGCGGCGCTGGGTCTGTGCGGCCTCTACACCCCGGAGCAATATGACGGCCTGGGGTTGAGCCGGCTCGACGCCAGCCTCATCTTCGAGCGCCTGGCCATGGGCTGCACCTCCACCACGGCCTACCTGACCATACACAACATGGTGAGCTGGATGCTGGGCAGCTGGCTGCCGAGTGAGGTGGCCGCAGAGTGGGTACCCAGGCTTAGCTGCGGCGAGCTGCTCGGCTCCTACTGCCTCACCGAGCCGGGGGCGGGATCGGATGCCGCCGCCCTCAAGACCCGTGCGGTGCGCGATGGCGACGATTACCTCATCGAGGGCAGCAAGGTGTTCATCTCGGGGGCGGGCAGCACTCAGGTGCTGGTGGTGATGGCCCGCACCGGGGGGGAGGGGGCCAAGGGGATATCTGCCTTTATGGTGCCCGCCGATACGCCGGGTGTGAGCTATGGCAAGGCGGAGGAGAAGATGGGCTGGAACAGCCAGCCGACCCGGGAGGTGAATTTCAGCGCCGTGCGCATTCCCGCCCGCTACCGGCTGGGGGAGGAGGGAGAAGGGTTCAGGTTCGCCATGCAGGCGCTGGATGGGGGGCGCATCAATATTGCCAGCTGTTCGCTGGGCACTGCCCAGCAGGCGCTGGACGACGCCCTGGCCCATGTGCAGCAGCGCCAGCAATTTGGACACCCGATCAGCGAATTCCAGAGCGTGCAGTTCCGCCTCGCCGACATGGCCACCGAACTCGCCGCCGCCCGCCTGCTGGTGCGTCAGGCCGCCGCCAAGCTCGACGGCGGCAGCCCGGACAAGAGCGCCTGGTGCGCCATGGCCAAGCGCTTTGCCACCGACGTGGGTTATCGTGTCTGCGATGAGGCCCTGCAACTCTTTGGTGGCTATGGTTATATCCGCGAGTATCCGCTTGAGCGCTATCTGCGCGACACCCGAGTGCACCGCATTCTGGAGGGCACGAACGAAGTGATGCGGCTCATCATCGCCCGCCGCCTGCTGGGGGATCCCGGCCTGTCGCTGGAGTAGGGGAGGCGGCTGCCGTCCTCCGACTGCTGCCGGGGCGGGCTGACAGGCGCCGCGCCCTCGTCAGGCTTTGTGAGCCAGCCGAATTTCGGCTCCATTCAACCCTGTCATCATGGCGGCAGGTTTAATGACAAGGACAGTGCAATGACAAGGATCAGGCTCGAATATCACGGTCACGTGGCCTACATCACGCTCGACCACCCCCCCGCCAACACCTGGACTCTGGCCAGCCTGCAGGCTTTCTTGCAGATGATGGTGGAGCTCGACAGCCGCCCCGACGTGGTGGCCCTGGTGATCCGCGGGGCGGGGGACAAGTTCTTCTGCGCCGGCGCCGATCTCAAGATGTTTGCCGACGGCAACCCGGAGCACGCCCGCGAGGTGGCAGAGGCCTTCGGTCGCGCCTTCGAGGCGCTGGCCCGCTTCCACGGGGTCAGCATAGCCGCCATCAATGGCTTTGCCATGGGAGGGGGACTCGAGGTGGCGCTGGCCTGCGACATTCGCATCGCCGAGCAGCAGGCGCTGCTGGGGCTGCCGGAGGCCTCGGTGGGTTTGCTGCCCTGCGCCGGCGGTACCCAGCGCCTCACCGAACTGGTGGGGCCGGGCTGGGCCAAGCGGATGATCCTCTGCGGCGAGAAGGTGAGCGCCACCCTGGCCTACGAGATGGGGCTGGTGGAGGAGGTGGTGACCGAAGGGCACGCCTGGACGGCGGCGCAGCAGATGGCGCAGCGGGTGGAGCGCCAGAGCCCCAGCGCCCTGCGCGCCTGCAAGCAGCTCATCAATCAGGGGCGCAGCGGCCACAGGGACGCGGCCCTGCCGCTGGAGCGCAGCCTGTTCCTGGCCCTGTTTGACGATGCCAACCAGCGCGAGGGGGTGGCCGCCTTCCTCGAGAAGCGTGCCCCGCGCTGGCGCTATGACAAGAGCGCGGGAGAGTCCCATGACTGAGCCCGTGCGTCTGGCAACCCATCCCACGGCGGACGGGCACCTCATCGGCCTCCTGACCCTGGACAGCCCCGCCTCCCTCAATGCCCTGAGCCTTGAGATGATCCAGCGCCTGCAAGAGGCGCTCACGGCGTGGGAGCAGGATCCTGCCATCGTCTGCGTGCTGCTGCAGGGGGCCGGCGAGAAGGCCTTCTGCGCCGGCGGCGACATTCGCTCCTTCTATTACCGCCGGCAGGAGGAGAGCGAGCAGGCGCTCTTTGCCTATGCCCGCGACTTTTTTGAGCAGGAGTACAGGCTAGATCACCATATCCACAGCTACAGCAAGCCGCTCGTCTGCGTGGCGGACGGCATCTGCATGGGGGGCGGTATCGGCCTCTTCGCCGGCGCCGATTTTCGGGTGGTGACCGAGAAGAGCCTGTTCGCCATGCCGGAGGTGACCATAGGCCTCTACCCGGACGTGGGGGCCAGCTGGTTCTTGAGCCGCATGCCCGGGCGGCTCGGGCTCTGGCTTGGGCTCACCGGTGCCCGTTTCAACGGCGCCGATGCCCTGGGGCTGGGGCTCGCGGATCACGCCATGACGAGCCGCGAGCGGGCCGAACTGCCGGCACGGCTCGCCGCCCTCGACTGGGCCGCTAAGGGGGATCCGCGCGAGCAGATAGATACGTTACTGGGCGGGCTGCACGCCGAGGCCCGCGAGCAGTTGCCGGCCCCCGTGATCCTGCCTCATCAGGCGAGGATCCATGCCCTGCTGGCCGGGCGCACCCTGCAAGGGGTGCTGGACAGGCTGGACAGGAGCGAGCTGGACGAGCCCGACCTGGCCCGGGCCCGCGACACCTGCCGCGCCGGCAGCCCCATCAGCCGCGCCATCCTCTGGCGCCAGTACTGGCAGGCGCGCCGCCAGTCCCTGGCCGAGGTGTTTGCCGACGAGCTGGCGCTCTCGGTCAACTGCGTGCTCAAGGGGGACTTCGTGGAAGGGGTGCGGGCCCTGCTCATCGACAAGGACAGGTCCCCCCGCTGGCAGCCGCCCCGGCCCGGTACCGACTGGCTTGAGGATTTCTATCGCTGGCCCGAGGGGACAAATCCCCTGGCCTAGCGCTGCCAAGGGGCGCGCCGGACGAGGGGCCGGATAACGAACGGAGCAAGGAGCAAAGCATGACAAGGATTGGATTTATCGGGCTCGGCAACATGGGAGGGCCCATGGCCGCGAACCTCGCCAGGGCGGGCCATGCAGTGCAGGTCTTTGATCTGGTGCCCGAGAGCCTGGAGCGGGCGATCAAGGCCGGTTGCATCGTCGCCGGGGATGCCCGCGAGGCGGTCACCGGCTGCGATCTGGCCATCAGCATGCTGCCGGCCGGCGAGCATGTGCGCGGGCTCTGGCTGTCGGAGGGGGGTGGCCAGGATCTGCTGGGGGCCTTGCCGGCGGGGGCCCTGGTGATCGACTGCTCCACCATAGACGTGGCCTCGGCCCGCGCCGTGGGGGCGGCGGCGAAGGCGCGGGGCATCCGCTTCCTCGATGCCCCCGTCTCCGGCGGGGTGGCAGGCGCGGCGGCGGGCACCCTCACCTTTATCGTCGGTGGCGAGAGCAGCGACTTCGAGGCGGCCAAGCCGGTGCTCGCCTGCATGGGGCAGAACCTGTTCCACGCCGGGGCGCTCGGGGCGGGGCAGATCGCCAAGATGTGCAACAACATGCTGCTCGCCATCCACATGGCGGGCACCGCAGAAGCCCTGGCACTCGGGGTCAAGGAGGGGCTGGATCCGGCCGTGCTCTCTACCATCATGGGCAAGAGCTCGGGCAACAACTGGAGCCTGGAGCGCTACAACCCCTGGCCCGGGGTGATGGAGAACGCCCCGGCGTCGCGCGGGTATGAGGGGGGCTTCATGACCCGATTGATGGTCAAAGATCTGGGGCTCGCCATGGCGCTCGCCGAGCACGCCCACAGCGCCGTGCCCATGGGGGCGCTGGCCCGCAACCTCTTCAACCTGCATGCGGCGAAGGGGCAGGGGGCCAAGGATTTCTCCAGCATTCTCGAGCTCTATCGGGACAACACAGATCCGGGGTAAGGGCCGCTATCCGCCTTCTTACCCGATAGTCTTTTACTCGACAGTCACCGGCCATTTCATCAGGAGCATTCATGGACATTCATAACAGAGTCATTGCCATTACCGGGGCCGGGCGTGGGCTTGGCCGCGCCATCGCCCTGCGTCTGGCCAGTCAGGGGGCCGTGCTGGCCCTGGTCGACGTCAACCGCGCCGATCTGGAGGTGACCGAGGCGGAAGTGCGCAGCCGGGATGGTCGCTGCGCCCTGTTCGTCTGCAACGTGGCGAGCGAGCCCGAGGTGGAGGCGACCTTCGCCGCCATCGAGGAGCAATTGGGCGCCTTGCATGGCCTGGTCAACTGCGCCGGCATATTGCGGGACGGCATGCTCATCAAGGTCAAAGAGGGGGCGCTTGTGGAGAAGATGAGCCTGGCCCAGTGGCAGGCTGTCATCGATGTCAACCTCACCGGCACCTTCCTCTGCGGCCGCGAGGGGGCGGCCTTGATGGCGAAAGGGGGGCAGGGGGGCGTCATCATCAACATCTCCTCCATCGCCCGCGCCGGCAATATCGGCCAGAGCAACTATGCCGCCAGCAAGGCGGGGGTCGCCTCCCTGGTGGTGACCTGGGGGCGGGAGCTGGCCCGCCACGGCATCCGGGTGATGGGCATAGCCCCCGGCGTCTTTGCCACCGACATGACGGCGGCCATGAAACCCGAAGCCATGGCCCGGATGCAGCAGGCCATTCCGGTCGGCGCCCTGGGGCAGGGGGAGCAACTGGCCCAGACGGTGCAATTCATCCTCGCCAACGACTACCTGTCCGGCCGGATCATCGATCTCGACGGCGGTCTGCGACTCTGACCCCGGCGGCGATCCGCCCATGCCCCTTGCCACAGGCACAGGGGCATTTTTATGGCCGTTTAAACCAAAAGACCTGCCTGACGCCCAGCGCGGCCCGTTGCATGGGCATGCAGGGCTTCTTTGAAAAACAGGGCTGACATCATGGAAAAACGTGAAAGATCAACGGGTCTTTCTGAATTTGAACCAGCTCACAGGCCGGGGGAGTGAGTGCTGTAGAATTGCGCGCGGTCAAGGCGGTGCATGATTGGCACTGCGAAGGATTGCGGTCGGAATAGTCATGCAATATAGTTGCCGCCTTTTTCACGGGGTACGGATTTATCGCCCCTCCCATGTCGCGCGCTGTATGAATACGGATGCTCAGCCGCCGCTTAATAAAACAGGTTTGAGATGGACAAGAAACTAGGGCTCGGCGCCCTCATTTCGCTGGTGATCGGCTCCATGGTCGGTGCCGGGGTCTTCAGTCTGCCACAAAACATCGCAGCGCACGCCAGCGCCGGGGCCGTCGCCCTGGGGTGGGCCATCACCGGGATCGGCATGATCTGCCTCGCCCTGGTCTACCAGAACCTCTCCATGCGTCGCCCGGATCTCGACGGGGGCATCTTCAGTTACGCCAAGGCCGGTTTCGGTGATTTCGTCGGCTTCAACGCCGCCTGGGGCTACTGGCTCTGCCAGCTGCTGGCCAACGTCTCCTACTCCATCGTGGTGTTCAGCGCCCTGAGCTACTTCTTCGACACCCCGGACAGGGTCATCTTCGGCGACGGCAACACCCCGGTCGCCATCACCCTCGCGTCCCTGCTCATCTGGTCGGTACACGCCCTGGTGCTGCGCGGCATCCAGGTGGCGGCCCTGGTGAACATAGTCACCACCATCGCCAAGATGGTGCCCCTCATCGTCTTCTGCGTCGCCGTCCTGCTCGCCTTCAACATGGAGACCTTCACCCTGGACATCTGGGGGCAGGGCAACACCGAGCTGGGCTCGGTGATGGATCAGGTCAAATCCACCATGAAGGTGACGCTCTGGGTCTTCATCGGTATCGAGGGGGCCGTGGTGGTCTCCGCCCGTGCCCGTCACCGCAAGGATGTGGGCCGTGCCACCGTACTGGCGCTGCTCGGCGCGCTGGCGCTCTACGTCATGGTGACCCTGTTCTCCCTCGGCGTCATGAACCAGCCGCAGCTGGCGGCCCTGAAGAACCCCTCTACCGCCATGATCCTGGAAGCCGTGGTCGGCCCCTGGGGCGCCTGGCTCATCAACATCGGTCTGGTGATCTCCGTGATGGGGGCCCTGCTGAGCTGGACCGTGCTGGCGGCAGAAGTACCCTACATCGCGGGCAAGACAGGGGTCTTCCCGGCCTGGTTTGCCAAGGAGAACAAGAACGGCTCCCCCCAGGTGTCGCTCTGGTGCTCCACCTGCCTGGTGCAGGCTTTCCTCATCATCATCTACTTCCAGAGCAGCACCTACCTGGCGCTGGTCAACATCGCCACCTCGGCGGCCCTGGTGCCTTACGTCTTCTCCGGCGCCTATGGCCTCAAGCTGGCGCTGCAGGGCACCACCTACGAGCACCAGCCCCATCAGCGCAAGCGTGATCTGCTGCTGGCCCTAGTGGCCACCGTCTACGGCTGCTGGCTGGTCTATGCCGCCGGGGTGGAGTACCTGCTGCTGGTGGCGCTGCTCTACAGCCCGGGGATCTTCATCTACTGGAAGGCGCGCCAGCACCATGGCCTGCGCAGCCTCAACCGGCTGGAGCGGGGGATGACGGCGGCACTGCTCGGTTGCGCCGTGCTGGCCTTCTACAAGGTGATGGACGGTACCATTCCCCTGCATTAATCGGCACAATAACGAGATGGCGCAACGCCATCTCTTTTTTTATGGGCAATGGCGGTCAAGTTGACCGCCATTTAGCTATATAAGGAATTTTTATGCTGTTTGTGGGTTATCTGGTGTTGGGAGCCTTCGCGGGCATGCTGGCGGGACTGTTCGGGATCGGCGGCGGGCTCATCATAGTGCCTGTGCTGGTGCTGAGCTTTCATGCCCAGGGGGTGGCCCCGGAGATCATTACCCATCTCGCCCTCGGTACTTCACTGCCCACCATGATCTTCACCGGCTTCAGCTCCCTGCGGGCCCACCAGGAGGCGGGAGCGGTTGACTGGGTGATGATACGGCGCCTGGGGGCCGGCATGCTCATCGGCGCCTGGCTCGGCGGCCTGACCGCCAGCCAGCTCAGCGCCAGCACCCTCAACATCATCATCGGCTGCTTCGCCTGGACCATGGCGCTGCAGATGGGGCTCAACCTCAAGCCCAAGGCGGAGCGCCACATGCCAGGGCCGGTCGGCACCGGCATCGCGGGCACCATCATCGGCTGGCTCTCGGCGCTGTTTGGGATAGGAGGGGGCTCCATGACGGTGCCTTATCTCAGCTGGAACTCGGTGCCCATGCGTAACGCCGTGGCGGCCTCCGCCGCCTGCAGCATGCCCATCGCCCTGGCGGGCAGCCTGAGCTACCTCTATGCCGGCTGGGGTCACGCCGATCTGCCCGAGTGGAGTGTCGGCTACATCTATCTGCCGGCCCTGCTCGGCATAGTGCTGACCAGCACCCAGTTTGCCCGTGTCGGCGCCAGGCTGGCCCATCGCCTCTCCCCCAAACGGCTCAAGCAGGCGTTCGCCCTGCTGATGCTGCTGGTGGGCGCCAAATTCATGCTGTTTAGCTGATCCATTCGGCAGATTGTTGAAAAATAAGGCGAACGGTTCGTCTCCTGGCAGAAAGCCATTGCATTGGCAGGCCAGTTTGCCTATTCTCCTCGCCGGTGGTCCCATTGGTCCTCTCGCATTGATAACTCGTCAACCTGGTCAGGACCGGAAGGTAGCAGCCAAGGCGGGGGACTCGAGTGCCGGGATGTGGCTGGTGGGGCCACCACTTGTTTCTGGAAATCAATAAGTTACCTTCCTAAAGCCCTTGGTCATCCACCCTGTGTGGACGACGAGGAGCTCATCGATGAATCTCTGGCTCAGTCCCCATGGCATCTGGTATTACCGGAAAGTCACCACGCTTCCCTGTGGTCGTCGTAAAGAGATCAAAAAATCCCTGCATACCCGAGACAAGCTGACGGCACGAAGCAAGGTTGCCCAGTTGCTTGCCTGTGTGCGTTCCAGAGCTCAGCCAGTCGTGCAATCCGCAAGCGAGCCAGAGAACCCTCAACCTCAGTCGCACATCAAGCCTGCTGTTCCGGCGGCCAAACCGCTTGCTCCGCTCTTGTCGGTCTTGAGTGACCGCTATCTGAAAGAGAAGGCCCTCTCCTGGGCACCGAAAGAGCTCAGCAACCAGAAGAACTACATCGGCTGCTTCATCAAGGCGCTGGGTGATAGACCGGCCGCTGACTATGGGAAAGCGGATGTGGTCAAGTTCAAGGAGGGCCTGCTGAACTCCGGCAAGAGCCCGACCACCATCAACAAGTATCTCCAGAAGCTCTCCCTGCTGTTTAACTGGCTGGCTAACCATCAGGATGGGGTCATCAACCACTTCGCCGGATTGAAGCTACAGCGAGCCAAGGAGGTGAACTCACGAAGTGGGTACACAGCGGAAGAACGTCGCAAGTTTATCGGGTGGGCTAAGCAGCAAGAGCCCCACCGTAGGTGGATTGCTCTGCTGGGTCTGTTCACCGGAGCTCGTGCCAACGAAATCTGTCAGCTCTATGCCGATGATGTGCAAAAGGTTGACGGTATATGGTGCCTGAATATTCGCAGTGGACGGCCAGACCAGAAACTCAAGACGGCCAATAGTGCTCGTCTCGTTCCTCTCCATCGGCACCTTCTCCAGAGCGGTTTCATCGAGTTTGTGAAGGGGAGGATAGGGGGACGCATCTTCCCTGAGCTTCCCCATCGACAGGACAGTTACAGCCACCTGTGGGGGCAGTGGTTTAGCCGCCATCGCCCCGTCGACAAGGACTTCCACAGCCTGCGGCATACCGTGGGGGCAGCACTCAAAGATCACGGAGTGCCATTGCAGTATGCGGCGGCGATCTTGGGTCACACCAACGGGGCGATCAGCTATGACCGATACGGTGGGGATGTCTCGCTGGAGAAGCTCAGCGAGGTGATAGAAGCGGCCCTCTCATCCTTTGCTGATGCCGGATAAAAAGAGGGATGGGTCTGCCGATCTGCTGAAATTTTGGCAGATTTAAGAACTTTTTCTACGAAGTCTCATACAGGAAAAGTTCTATAAATAGCTGAAATTTCTGCAGATTGATTGCTTGGTTTGAGCCCTTTGCTTTTGTTGGCGGGCAAAACGGGAAAATCAAAAACAGCAGAGGGGCCCGCAGGCCCCCCATTCGTCATACAGTGTAGTTCGCTCCTGTTTCCGGCTGCTCCCTACGGACTGAGACCGTCATGTCAGCCATCTCGCTATCGAGCAGGGTCAACCCGATGATGGTGTCCTTGCTGTTATAGCGGGGGATCAGATAGCCCTTTTCTAGCAGCTTCTTCTTGAGGGCCAGCTTCTTCATGGCCCATTCACCGTTCTGCTGTGCCCATCGGCTGTAGACCGCGTAGACCTCGCTCATGGGCACTTTGGCCCCTGCTCTGGCCTGGGTGCACTCTTCAAGGAAGCAGCCAACCATATCTGACTCGGCACGGTAGGTCTCGACATCCTGCTTGAGACGAGCAGGAATCGATGCCTTGAGCCTCTGCTCTTGCCACATCTGGCAGCCCTGGATGGCCCAGTTCAGAATGCCGGGCATCTCGGCCCGCAGCTTCTCCATCAGCATTGGGTCCAGCTGTTCCTTCGTGAAGGAGGCATTGAAGGGCAGCATCAGCATCCGACGCCACATGCCATTGCTGGTATCGCGGATCTCGGGCTTGTGGTTGCCCACCATCACCAGAGAGAAGGATGGGCGGAACTCCATCTCCTTCTTGGCGTAGGGAGCACGGGCGACAATTACGTCATCCCCCGTCATGGCCTTCACCAAGTTCTCATCCATACGGGCCCCCTCTGGCAGCTCGTTGGCGACCACCAGACGTGCATCCACCAGCTTGGTCAGTGATGGATTCGGACCGGTATTGCCGTTGCGGTTGAACAGCAAGACGTTACTGTTGATCTGCCGGCTGAACTCTCCCAGCAACTGCTGAATGACCGACATGAAGGTACTCTTGCCGTTGCAGCCGCCCCCGTGGAGGAAGAACAGGAGCTGTTCGTCGGTACGGCCGGTGATCCAGTAGCCCACACAACGTTGCAGGAAGGCAGCGTACTTGGCATTACCACAGCAGATCTCGTCGATGAACTGCTCCCATCGTGGGCAGGTGGCGGTCGGGTCATAGGCCACTGGGCTATGGTGAGTCATCATGAATGCCCGTCTCGGTGCCAACAGGCGACCCGACTTCAGGTCGATGACACCATTGGCCGTGCCCAACAGCATCGGATTGGCGTTCAGCTCGTGCAGTCTTGCCGTCATCATCGGCTTGGCCAGTTCCAACATGTTCTGAATACCAGCCCGGTTAAGGCTGCTAGAACCGTGTCTGAGCACTGTATAGGCCCAAGACAGCTCTTCTTTCTTGCATGCTTGCTTGATCAATGCTTGCCCGATTTCCTGGATCTCTTTGCCCACGGTTTGAGCAAGGATCATGGGCGTCAAGTCATTCTGGGTCCAGTGCGTACCATCGAAGTGGATGAAGCCACCTAACTCAGGGACGAACTTCAGGTTATGCCCGTGCATCTGCACGAACCGTTCGGCGTTGGCCGAATCGTTGAGCTCGTTTTCAAAGATGGCAGTACGTGGATTGACCTTGACGACTTCCGGCTGCTGATCATCGTCCTGAACGGCTTCGGCTTCGGCTTCGGCTTCGGCTTCGGCTTCGGCTTCGGCCACAGGCTCAACCAGAGTGAATGTCGCCACCAGCTCGGTCAGAGGCAAGGGGTTGTCGCCATGCAGGTATTCGTCGATGTCCTTGACGCTATCTGGCAGCTTGACCTGAGTCAGCTTGAGGCCCAACCGAGCCACCTTTGAGCGGTACTTTTCGCCCGCCTCATCGGTGTCGAAGAAGGTCACGACGTCACGTTCAGTCAGCTCACGCTTCAGCCAATCCAATTGGGTCTGTGACAGCGTGCCAATAGTCGCGAGTACAGGGCCCGGCCAACCGGCATCCACCAGCGACAGGCGGTCATTTTCCCCCTCCACCAAGGCGACAGGGCCGGGGGCTTTCAGGCTCTCTTCTCCGTAGAACAGCACCCCGTTAAGCCAACAGGCGCTTGGCAGTTGGTACTGGTGCTGCTTGTTCGGGTCCTTGAAGGTGAAGCGACTGACTTGTCCGTTGCGGTCGAAGTGCGGGAACACATAGACACCGCTCGGGAAGAAGTCACGAAGCAGATCAGGGGCATCGTTGCGAAGCTTGACCAGACCGGAGGCCAGTCGCTCCTCTTGGCTGAATCCTGCATCCTTCAGCACCTTGTTCAGGCCACCGGAGAAGCCGATATCCAGCCCCACCAGCACCTCCTCTGAGTGGCCACGCAGCTCCATCAACTCCTCTACATCCAGGCGAGCTTGGTAGTGACGAGCGGCGAGATTGAAGAGCTCTTGCAGACGAGCAGGTGGGGCCGTGTAGATCGGCTGCTCCAGCTTCACCACTTTGCGAACGGTCGGGGTGACTGCCAGTTCTCCCAGCAGGAGCAGACGAGCAGCATCAGATGCCTTATCGGCTTGACCGCACTTGACGATCAGATCGAACACGTCGCCTCTTTCCTCGCAACTGAAGCAGTGGAAGCTATTGTCGTCAGGGTAGAGGGTAAAGCAGTCGTTATGACCGCACAGTGGGCAACTGGCATCATCCAGTCGATAGGTGTTGGAGCCGACTTTCTTGACGTCTTGCCCGGTCAGGGCCGAGGTGACATCCATAATGGGGAACTGCTCTTTGATGGCAGCAAAGTCGATAGTCAGGGAGTGGCCAGCATCGGCCAGGGCAAACTCAAGGTCAACTTGTTGTGTTTGAGACATGGTGTCTCTCCTTCGATGACCGCAGCTGGAACTAAAATTAGGATGAGTGTGTTCCAAGCGGCGGTAATCAGGTCGGGTAATTGGCGCCCCCCGAGGGCTTATGGCGTGAGCCAAGGTGCGATGTGCGGGGGCGTCTGCCCGCCGACAACCCCGACTATACGGATCGGCAGAAGCAATACAACCCCTCTTTTTTCCTCCCCAAGGTCCTATTTCGCGTTTTCGTTGTGAACAACGCAAAAACGGCTATTCATGAAATATTCTAATGATTGCTGAGTTGTGTGAGAGGTCTGGTCATACACTTCCAACCAAGGAATCAACTATCTCGGCAGATTCGATTTTCCTCAATCCCATCATCGTGGTAGGTTAACGCCAATTTCTGCAGTCACCGCCAGTCAGGCCACTTTGGTGCCGCCTGATGTTGGCTTATGGATCCCCGTATCATGGCTAAACTTACTCTCTCCAAACTCTCCCGCGAGCTGTTCAAGGCTTGCGACATTCTGCGTGGCAAGATGGATGCCTCCGAGTACAAGGAGTACATCTTCGGGATTCTGTTCCTTAAACGGATGTCCGACCAATTCGACAAGGATTACGCTGATAAGGCGAAGCAGCTCAAGGCTGACGGGCTCGACGATGAAGACATCCAGGAGCTGTTAAGCGATGCCGATCTGTTTGACTTCTTTGTACCCAAAGCTGCCCACTGGAGTAGCCTCAAGCACCTGAAGGATAACGTCGGTTCGGGTCTTAACAAGGCGTTGGCGGCATTGGAGGAAGAGAACACCAGCAAAGGATTGGAAGGGGTTCTTAAGCACATCAACTTTAACCGTAAGGTTGGTAAAACACCGATCCCCGATGCCCGGCTGATCGAGTTTATCCAGCACTTTGACCAGATCCCGCTTTCCAACGATGACTTCGAATTTCCCGATTTGCTGGGGGCCGCTTACGAATACCTGATCAAATATTTTGCTGACAGTGCGGGCAAGAAAGGAGGGGAGTTCTATACCCCGGCTGAAGTGGTTCGTTTGTTGGTTGAGATCCTGGAGCCTCAGGAGAAGATGGAAATCTATGACCCCACCTGCGGGTCGGGTGGCATGTTGATCCAGAGCCGCAACTATGTGCAGGAGTCGGGTGGTAATGTCCGCGATCTGCACCTGTTTGGCCAAGAAGATAACGGCGGCACCTGGTCTATCTGCAAAATGAACATGATCCTGCATGGTTCAGGCGGTGCCAATATCGAGAATGGCGATACCCTTGCCAACCCTCTGCATCTGACCGAAGCCGGTGAAGTGCGGACCTTTGATCGGGTGATCGCCAACCCACCGTTCTCCCAGAATTACAAAAAGGCAGATATGAAGCTCAAGAGCCGCTTCGATGTCTTTATGCCGGATGGGGGAAAAAAGGCTGATCTGATGTTCGTTCAGCATATGGTTGCATCGCTGAAGGCCAACGGCAAAATGGCGGTGGTGATGCCCCATGGAGTATTGTTCCGGGGAGCTGAAGAGCGTGCTTGTCGCAAGCACTTCGTCGAGAAAGGCATCTTGGAGGCTGTTATTGGCCTGCCAGCAGGGCTGTTCTATGGCACAGGTATTCCGGCTTGCGTATTGGTATTCAATAAATCTGGGGCAGAAGAGCGGGACTCTGTGCTCTTTATCAATGCCGATAGGGAGTACCGTGAAGGGAAGGCTCAGAACAGCTTACGACCAGAAGATATTGAAAAGATCACCCGTGTTTATCGCTCCTTGCTGGCGAACCCGGCTGATCCAGATATCGATGGGTATGCCAAGCGAGTTAGCGTAACCAAGCTGGCTCAAGAAGACTTCAACTTCAATATCCGCCGCTATGTCGACAATAGCCCAGCTCCTGAGCCTCAAGATGTGAGGGCCCATCTTAACGGTGGCATTCCGGCCGATGAGATCGCCGCACAAGCCAGCACGTGGCAGGACTATCCTGGTTTGAAGCAGAGTCTGTTTGTTCCAAGGGCTAACTGCGATCGTTATCTCGATTTTGTCGAACAGTTTGAGCAGTTGTCTGGTATCAAACCTCATATCGAGAAGTTCCCAGCGGTGCTGGAGAAACATTCGCAATTTCAGCAGGCGCTGGATAGTTGGTGGCAAAGCGAATTGCCTGCTTTTGCTGCTCTCGGAGATAACAAGTTAGGCGATAGCGGGGTCTTCTCGCTGCGTCGAAACGCCTTGAACACTATCGAGCAGCATCTGCTGCCGGTCAATTTGCTTGATACCTACAAGGTGCGGGGAGCGTTGGCTGACTGGTTCAAATCGTTGTCAGCCGATCTCAAGTCGGTGGCAGCCAGCGGCTGGAACGCCGAGTTGATCCCGGATGAGGTGCTGTTTGCCAGCCAGTGCAGCGATATCATCAAAGATTTGGCCGATAAGCAGACCCGTATCAACGAGCTGCAAGCCTGCTTCGATGCCGCTGAAGAGGAAGAGTACGAGCCTTCCGACGACAACCCGGTACTCCCCGCTGCCTATGCCAGCCAACTGAAAGAGGAACTGAAAGAGCGTAAAGCCTTGGTGGCGACCTGTGTGCAGCAATTGAAGTATCAGATCAAGGATGCTTTTACCGAGGTTAAGCTTGCTGCGGCAGTGCCCAAGGGCTGCAAAGCCAGTGATTATCAGCAGGGGCTGACTGCCAAGGAACAGAACTTTGCGGTCTCTTCGCAGATCTTGGCGCTGGCGGCAGAACATGGTCTGACCCTGAGCAACCAGACGCTGATCTCGCGTATCGCTACTCAAGGCGAGCAGGCCGTGCATCGGGTGACCGAGATCGAACAGGTGTTGGCTGCCGATAAAGCGGCGGAGAGTGAACTCAAGACACTCAAGGCGGAGATTAAGGAGACCGAACTGCGACGAGATCAACTGCTGCAGGCAGCTCGCCAGTCTATTACTCCTGACGAGGCTAAGAGCCTTATCATGGCTCGCTTTAAGAACGAATTGGATTCCAACTATCAGGGCTATGTGCGTGCCCTGCTGTTGGGGCGGATTGCCGCCATTGAAAATCTGCATCGCAAATATCAGGTGACGGCCAAGGCTATCACTGACCAGCGTAACAAGGCTGCTCAACAATTGGCTGACTACCTAAAGGAGCTGGGGTATGAGTGATATGCATGAAATTTCTCTTAGATCATTCTTTTCTCATTCTATTACCGGTGAATGGGGCTCGGAACCGATAGGTAATAAGGATGTTACTGTCTTCAGAGCTGCCGATTTTACCAAGGATTGCAAACTAAGGCGTGATGGTGGCGTACTTCGAGCAATACCGCCGAGTAAGCTTAACGCTCGTCGCCTTGAAAACAACGACATTCTCATAGAGAAGTCTGGCGGCAGCCCAGACCAACCTGTTGGTAGGGCCGTGATGTTTGAGCCTCAAGATGAAGAACAGGTGGCGGTTTGCTCAAATTTTATTCAAAGGATGGTCGTAAAGGAATGCTATGAACCATTATTTGTTTACTATTTGTTGCTGTTCCTATACGAACAGAACGCAACACTTCCATATCAGCAGCAAACCACAGGAATTATAAACCTGAAGCTAGATGAGTATCTCGAGCTTCAGGTAAAAACCTATCTGGAGCGTTCTGTACAGACCCAAATTGCTTCTATTTTGAAGAGCGTGGACCAGCAAATAGCCTTAACTCTGTCTCAAATAGAGAAGATGACTCTTCTCAAAAAGGGCATGATGGCAGATCTGTTTAGCCGTGGGATTGATCCAACCACTGGTCATCTTCGCCCAAGTTTTCATGATGCACCGGAATTTTACTATCACACTCCATTGGGGCCAGCTCCCAAGGGGTGGGAGTATGGCTTACTCAAAAGGTTTGTTCGGGCAGCAGAGTATGGTATCTCGACAAGTTTGAACGAAGATGTGACAGGTATCCCCGTGCTTCGTATGAATAACATACAAAACAATCGCTTTGATGTAACTGACTTAAAGTACACAAAAGATCCTGATGCATATCGCTTGAGGCTCAAAAAAGGCGATGTACTCTACAATCGAACCAATTCAATGGAGCATGTAGGGAAAACCGCTGTATGGCGAGAAGAGCTGGATGAGTGCTCATTCGCATCGTATTTGGTTCGCCTTAACTTGCATGAAGACCTGCTAAAACCTGAATACTTTGCACATTGGATGAGCCAAGAGTCTTCTCAGAATGCACTTCGAGCCTTCGCCACACCAGCGGTTCAACAAGTGAATATCAACCCGACAAATTTGCAGCGTGTGGAAATCTGCTGCCCCAGTGATCCGCACGAACAAGATCTGATAGTTGAACGGATTGATGCTCTGGATGACAACATCGCGGCTGAATCAGCGAACCTAATAAAGCTTCAGGATCAAAAAGCTGGCTTGATGCGAGATCTGCTAACAGGAATGGTGCCAGTCGGCGCCCAGTGATAACAATAAAATAGCGATATGGGGCCGAGTTTTGGCCCCTATTTAAGGGAGAGTACGGATGTCGGAGTATCTGGAGGTTGAAAAGCCGCTGTTGGACCAGCTAGCGGCGATGGGTTGGGAAGTGCATGATCTGGGGCAGGGAGTGCCCAAAGACCCGTCCACCAGCTTTCGCTCCTCATTCCGGCAGGTGGTACTCCCCGATATCTTTAAAAAGGCGGTGGATCGCATCAACACCACCGAAGATTGCCAGCGCTGGCTGACCGATAGCCAGCTTGAGACGTTGCTCGGGGATGTCACTGATTTCGGCTCCCATAAGCTTCTGGAGGCCAACGAGACCTTCTTGCAGCGTCTTTACAAGTGGCAGCTTGACCGCAATGAAGTGACCGGTGAGGCCGACCCTGTGGTCAAGCTGATCGACTTCGATAACTGGCAGAACAACACCTTCACCGCCATTAATCAGTTTCGCATAGATACCCCTGGCCACAGCAAAGAGCATATCCGCCCCGATATCGTGTTGTTTGTCAATGGAATGCCCTTGGTTGTGATCGAGTGCAAGCTGCTGGCTGACTATTGCTCCGACCCCATGGCTGAGGGGATTAATCAGCTGCGGCGATTCGCCGATCTGCGAGAGCCTGAGCACAGCAAGTTGCGGGAAGGTGAGCCCACCCTCTTTTACACCAATCAGCTGATGATCAGCACCTATGGTGACGATTGCCGTTTCGGCAGCATTACTTCGACCGAGGAGTACTACTTCAACTGGAAGACCATCTATCCGGACGAAGAACCCTATGTAGCCCTTGAGGTTGGTCGCCATCGTCCTCAAGAACAGTTGGTGCAGGGGATGCTAAAGCCAGAGCGGCTGCTCGACATTACCCGCAGCTTTACCCTGTTTATGGATGCGGGTGGTGCCCGAGTGAAGGTGATCTGCCGCTATCAGCAGTATCGGGCAGTGCTCAAGATTATCGAGCGTATGCGGCAGGGAGAGACCGGGTTGCGACGCTCCGGGGTGGTATGGCATACCCAGGGCAGCGGCAAGAGCCTGACCATGGTGTTTCTGGTTCGTCGACTGCGTCGTTGCTCCCAGTTGAAGCGTTACAAAGTCTTGATGGTCAACGATCGCACTGATCTTGAAGAGCAGTTGACGGAAACCGCAGTGCTCACTGACGAAAAGGTGATTGAGATTAGCAGTACCGAAGAGGCCAAGAGCCAGCTCGCCAATGACAGCTCCAACCTCAATATGGTGATGATCCACAAGTTTCGGGAGCAGGATAGCCGTTTCTTGCCTGAATCGGTCAAGAAGAAGCTCGACCTTGACTATGCTGCCGCTCAAGCCAGTGGTGACGAGGACAAGATCGAAGAGGTCAGTGCCGATTATCAGGCCGAGATTGTTCGCCATCAGCCCTTTGGTGTGATCAGCAACCGCGAAGAGGTGCTGATCCTGATTGATGAAGCTCATCGTACCCAGCGTAGCGGCAAGGATAGGGCCAGCCTCTCGGATAATCTCTTTGATGCCTTCCCCAAGGCTACACGCATCGCTTTTACCGGCACGCCACTGATCGCCGAACATCATACCGCTCCGACCTGGAAGCGGTTTGGCACCAGTCAGGAACATGCTTATATCGACAAGTACAAACTGCAAGATGCGGTAGATGATGGGGCTACCCTGCAGATCCTCTACGAGGGAAAGACTGCCGACAGTGCCATCAACGATAAGTCTGGTTTCGACACAAAGTTCGAAGACCTGTTCAAAGATCGCACCGAGGCAGAACTATTGGCCATTCGCCGCAAGTACGGGGCGGAAGGGGATATCCTGGAGGCCAAGGCCCGTATCGAGGCTATCGCCAGCGATCTGGTAAAACACTACCTTCGCAATATTTTGCCATCCGGTTTCAAGGCTCAGGTTGTCTGCTCTTCCAAGTTGGCAGCTATCCGTTATCAGGAAGCCATTGACAAGGCTCTGGCCGAAGAGATTGCAGCCTACGAAAAGCAGCCGCCCTCGTCAGTAAGCCATGAGTGGTTGGCTCGACTCAAGTTCCTCAAGACTGCAGTGGTTATCTCTTCGGATGGTACTAACGAGTCGGCTGCATTTATTCAGGCTCGCAAGCAGGCTAACGAGCTCAATGCGGTTGAGAGTTTCAAGAAAAAATTTGACGAGGCCAATCCCAATACGGGTGTCGCGTTCCTGATCGTTTGTGACATGCTACTTACCGGCTTCGATGCCCCCATCGAGCAGGTGATGTACCTGGACAAAAAGTTGCGGGAACACAACCTGTTGCAAACTATTGCGAGGGTAAACCGAACCGCCAAGGAGAAGACTCGTGGCTACATCGTCGATTACATCGGTTTGGCCCATCATCTGCACGAAGCTCTCGCTATGTACTCACAGGATGATCGAAACGATATCCTGAACAGTTTGCAGAGTATCGACAGTGAACTGCCGGTACTTGAGAGCCGTTATCGCCGCTTGCTACAACTTTTTACCGATGCTGATGTTCAACAAATTGAAGCCATGGTGATGCAAAAGCTGGGGTCAGATGCACATTATCAGGTGCAGTTGAATGCTATCGAAGTGTTGGAAGACCCCAGACGGCGGGACAGTTTCAACGTGTTCCTGAAAAAGTTTTTGCAGAGTATGGATATCGTCATGCCAAGCGCTCTGGCCAATCCATACAAGATCCCCATGTACCAGTTTGTCCACATTCAGGCGAAGGCGAAGGAGCGTTATAAAGACGAGACCATGAGCTTTAGCGGGGTGGGCGAGAAGATCCGCAAGCTGATAGACGAACACCTGATCAGCCTGGGCATCAACCCCAAGATCAAGCCGATGGAGCTGTTTAGCGACAGCTTTATGACCCAGAATGCCAAAGAGCCTGACTTGAAGGCTCAAGCCAGCGAGATGGAACATGCCATCCGTAAGCACTGTAAGGTAAATGCGGAAGATGACCCGGTTTTCTTCAAAAAGATGAGCGAGAAGCTGGAGGAGATCATCAAGAAGCACGCTGGCAACTGGGAGCAGATGATGCTTGAGCTGGCTGCTTTGCGTAAAGATGTGCTGGCGGGACGAGGCCCCGATGCCAAAGTCGAGGACCCCTTCTTTGATTTGATAGTCAGTATCGCCTTTACGGGTGGCAATTTGGCTGAGTATGTGGAGCAGGTGAAAGCATGCCTCGACAAGATCATGGAACTGCTGAATGAAAATATCGGCAATCTGGATTTTTGGGAAAGGGCCGATCTGGTATCGGACCTGAAAGGGCAAATCAAGAAAGAGCTGTTTCTCAGCAGAGTACCGCAACTGAAGGCTCAACGGGAACAACTGGCGGTTGAGGTTGTTGCTCTGGCTCGTCGTCGTAGTGCCGAGGTGTTGGGCATGAGCCATATAGCTGACAGTAGTGAGTCGATTTGATGCTCTCTTACAAAGACATTCAGTACCGGCTCAAGCAGAGCAAACGCAAGACGACCAGCATCTTTATTGAGCGAGACGGCAGCGTGTCAGTGTTGGCTCCAGAAGGATATGGTGCCGAAAAAATCGAGCAGATCCTGGAGCAGAAGCGTAGCTGGATTTATCGTAATCTGGCCGAGTGGGAAGACCTTAACCGAACTCATGTCGAGCGTCAGTTTGTCAGTGGTGAAGGGTTCCCCTATCTAGGCAGCAACTATCGCCTCAAGCTGGTGGATGATCAGCAGGAAGACCTGATCCTCAAGAATGGTTACTTCTTGATGAGGCGTGACAGAGCTGATCGGGGAATGGAGCTGTTCAAACACTTCTATCGCAATAAGGGATTGTCCAGGGTAACAAAGCGAGTGACCTATTATGCCCCCAAACTTGGAGTAGACTACCGGACAGTCAGAGTGATGGAGCTGCAGCATCACTGGGCTTCCTGTTCGACCAAGGGGGATCTGAATTTCCACTGGCGTTGCCTGATGGCACCTCTGTCTGTGCTGGATTACATCGTTGTGCATGAATTGGCCCATCGGCTCCACCGCAACCATAACGCTGCATTCTGGGATGCTGTCGATAAGGTGCTGCCGGATTACCAGAAGCAAGTCTCCTGGCTGAAACACAATGGGGCAGGGATGACGCTTTAGATGCGCCTATCGCCCGGAAAAGGGGATACACAGAGCCATAGGGGGCGATTCAGAACAGCCATTCTGCTGAAATTTTGGCATTTTTAAGAACTTTTTCTACGAGATTTCAAACAGAAAAAGTTCTATAAACAAATGAAATTTCAGCAGATTGAACATCCGACATGGCCCTTTTTCCTTTGATGGCGGGCAAAAGGGCCAGATCCAAAATCAGCAGATATTAGCTTTGCGGATTTCGCAGTGGGCGCCATACGTATCCTGATAGCTCTTTGGCATTTGCCGGGGGCAGAGTATGCAGATCATCTGCTTCGAAACCGAAAAGATTCATCATCTCTGACAGGGAGTGACAGAGGTACTCGCCATCAGCTCGGCTGAAGGTGCCGTCATAGCGCTGGATGAAGTTCGGGGTGAAGCTCTCACCTGTTGTGCAGACTGGTTGTGTCTGTATCTTGAAGTCTTCTGACTCACCTTCTGTAATCTTGACGGCGTACCCGAGCAATGGGTAACGCTCAAGGGTCGTTTCTCCGTTGTCATTTGGTTCGACAATGATGTAACCGTACTCACTGGGCTGAGCGGGGATAAAATGAGTAGTTGCCACTGGTGTTCTCCTTCACACAAAACGAGACGATATTGCTAAAAATTGGTCTCAAGTGAGTTTTAACCCCTCTTTTTTGACCACGAGTGGAAACATATCGCGTCATAAAAGGGAAAACCGTGAAATCCGTCTAAAAATTTCTAAGAGGGCTCATAGGTGAACGTGGGCCCCTGCACCCCTTATACCGGTTCCGTTCGGGTTCAATAACAACCAAATCCCCTGGCATAAGTAACTCGTGTACCCAAACGACGCGAGGTTACTGTTATGTCACAACACTATGATGATCACCCCGGACAGGGCGATCACATCATCAATCAGGCATTGGCCATTCTGGAGAGCCGACAGCGGCATCTGGGCCACGCCTTCACTCAGCCCAAAGCAGCAGCAGACTTCCTGCGGCTCAAGATGGGGGAGTACGAGCGGGAAGTGTTTGCCGTCATGCTGCTCGACAATCAACACCGACTGCTCGATTACCAGGAGCTGTTCTTCGGCACCATCAATGCGGGCACCGTTCACCCCCGTGAGGTGGTCAAGGCGGCTCTCAGCAGAAACGCCGCAGCGGTCATTCTGGCCCACAACCACCCCTCCGGTATGATCGACCCCTCGGATGCCGACAAGGCTGTTACCGCTCGTCTCAAGGATTTGCTTGAGATGGTAGACGTGCGAGTGCTCGACCACTTTGTGGTGGGACGGCACGACATCGTTTCGTTTGCCGAGCGGGGGCTGCTATGACTCCATTCAAACCGCTACAGGCTCTGTTCGCGAAGATCATCGGCAGCTACCCCGATGCCACCGCCCTGACCCTCAACTTCCGCAGTCCCGATTATTCCGCCGACACAGGTGGTTACCGTCCGGTCGAAATCCGTCTGGAAAAACGGGCTGGTAGCTGGGGGATGGCCTACGTCACCGAGTTCACTTACCTCGGTGGTGAGCTGGTCAAGGATCTCGATTTTGACTTCAACGCCGGGCTGACCTCACAGCTCTGTTGTGGAGAGCGGCCGCTGGCCATCACCATGGACCTCTACCGGCTTTGGGAGAGGAACTTTCTCGACTATCACCGGATGGAGGTCTACCGCCTGAAGATAACCCCTGAGTAATCGCTATGAATGACTTCATGAAAACCTTGCTGCTGGACGCCTTGAAGGCAGCCCTGACGGCGTTCGCGTCTGTAATCGTCAACGCGATGATGGCCCGCTACATGCCGCCACACTTCTACAACATGAACGAAGAGGACTACCCATGAACAAAATGATCCTGACCTCGGTGACTCTGGTTGCCATTGCAGGGGGAACCCTGATGATCCGCCTCATCGCCCGTGACAAGGCTCATGCCGAGGAGCTGGCCAAGGTATTGCGGATGCCGGGCGGGGCGACGCGTCATTGAGATCCCCCCGTCGGCACCCTGCATGACCAATAGATAGAGCAGCCAGAGCATCTGGTTGACTACCCCTGCGGGCCCTCCATCACGGAGCGGCCCGCTTTCATTTGTATCACTGGCAGAGGTCAATAGACCAAGCCCGTGTGACGCGAGCGAAAGTGCCACTTTTTGCCGGTCATATGGGTTCCTTTCGACCTTCTGACCGGTCGCGTCAGTGTACCTTGCCCTATTGACCAGGAGGAGACCATGGCACTGGTGGGATATGCACGTGTCAGCACGGTGGGGCAGAGCCTGGATGCCCAGCTTCAGGCACTGGCCGAGTGCAGCAAGATATTCCAGGAAAAAGTGAGCGGGGCCAAGGATGACCGCCCGCAGCTCTCGTTGATGCTGGATTTTGTGCGTGAGGGAGACGTGGTGATGGTGACCAAGCTGGATCGCTTGGCTCGCAACACCCGCCACCTGTTGGAGATCTCGGAGTACCTGCACGCTAAGCGGGTCTCTCTGAGGATTTTGAATCTAGGGATCGACACCTCGACCCCGACAGGCAAGCTGATGCTGACCATGATCGGGGCCATCGCCACGTTCGAGCGGGAGCTGATGCTGGAGCGACAGGCTGAAGGGATTGAGCTGGCTAGACGGCGTGGGGTCTACAAGGGCCGCAAGCCGACAGCCATGGCGAAGGGGGATGAGGTGCAGGCACTGGCAGCAAGAGGACTCGCCAAGGCCGAAATTGCACGTCGGACGGGGATCAGTCTCTCCAGCGTGCAGCGGATCTTGCGTGGTGGGGGATAAATTCAATGAAATCATGATTATAGAAAGAAAAATGTTCATGAAATCGGTATCAATCACATAAATCAACTCCCAGACTCTTTAGTATCCCGCTTTTGTGTGGGCTATCGAGTCGCGTTGAATCAATAGAGAACAAGGAGAAACTGATGACAGTTCGTTCGTTAATTAGTGTAGGGGTAAGTCTGGCTCTGGTAGCTTGTGGTGGCGGTGGGGGAGGCGATGGTGGGTCCGATACCCAACCCGTCGCCAAGACTGCTATTCAGGGCAAGGCTATCGACGGCTATGTGCAGGGTGCAACTGCCTATCTGGACTTGAACTTCAACCGTCAGTTGGATGACGGGGAGCCCAATGCAGTGACTTCTGACACTGGTGATTATCGTCTGGAGCTAACTGAGGCTCAGCAGGAATGTGCCCAGTACGTGCCCTTGGTGGTCGATGTGCCGGTGGGGGCTGTGGATTTGGATCTCGGGCCCGTCGAGCAGGCTTACCAGATGGTGTTGCCACCGAAGTTTAAGCCGATCACGAAAGATGATTTCTATCATGTGACCCCGCTTACCACGGCCCTGTGGAGTTCGGTCGAGAAGGAGTTGGCGGTTGGTGGGGCTCTGACCTGCCAGAGTGTGATGGCCGATCAGCAGAAGCGCGAACAGCTGATAAATTCACTGGAACAAGCGATGGATCGGGTGGTGTATCACTACAACATTCCCGAGCAGAAGATCTACGAGGATTTCATCGCTACGGGGGATAGTGAAACATCGACCAAGGCCCAGGAGATAGTCCGTGGTCTGCAGAAATCGTTCAGTGCCAGCGAAGAACTAAAGCGTGCTCATCCTGATGCGTTCTATGCCTACGTGGATTACCACCAGGGGGACTATAGAGACCACGATAATGCCTATCCGCAGGCTTGGTATCGTGATCAGGGGATCTATTGGGTCAACAAGAGTCGGACTGAACTGGTCAAGGTCAGTGATGACTTCAGTCAAGATATCAAAACCATCATCTATGGCGAGAAGGTCAGTGTCACGGGCAATGGTTATCGCTATAGCAACAGCTACGAGTTTGAGTCTCGTGGTGGGGATGATGCTCCCTACACTTGTGACATCAAGGAGACCGTTTCAACGACAGTGGATGGGAAGAAGTATGAGCTGGTGAACCTCGCTAACGGAGAGGCTCAGGTCTTTGCCGACTGCGTCCCTGAGGACTTGGCCGGGGCGATCACCCATCGCTATGCGACGGTCGGTTATAAGGATGCCGAAGCCGACTACAGCAGCCAGTTTGTCTATTTCCTTGGTGGTTCTAACAGCTTCCCCTTCCTGAACGATTGGATAGGGATGGCGGATGATCATGCAACCCGCAACATGAGCGAACTGGTCGCTGCTTTTGAGCAACTACCTTATCGCTACGACGATAAGACCGCAGAGCCTGAAGCCGCTGGGTGGGTTAAGAACCAGACCATCACGGACAGCAGCGGCGTGACCACGAAGATTAGCTATGACGAGCAAGGTCGTTACCGCAAGTTCACGGTCTTCGCCAATGGGACGCACACAGAGGAGTGCGGTACAGATGGCGTGGCGTGGGGGACATGCAACCAGTAACAACCCAAGGAGCCCTACCGGGCTCCTTTTTAACAAGTTCTGACTGGGTCGAGTCGGTAGCGATGCTTGGCCCGGCAGCCTCGACACCAAGACTGGATGCGGATCACTCCAGCCATACGTCGAAAACCGAACTCACCAGCTCGATAGAAAACATGATGTCCCGCCAGTTCTGAGCAGTTGGGGCAGCTTTTGAGTTTCTGCCCGTTGTGCTGGAACTCGACGGAATGATTCAGAGGGTGACCACATGAGCAGGAGTCAGTCATGCTTCGCCCTACTTGCGACGGTCGTCGACTTCTTTTGCCACGCCCTTGAAGGGGTCTCCATCTTGCTTTTGCTCGATAAATCTCCCGGTATCGGTGTCTCGTTTCGTCCAGTTACCGTTGGTTGGATTCTGAACCTGAGTCCGATCCCGAACTGAACCCTGCCGATAGCCTTTGCCTGTGTTGGTAGCCATGATCTGTCCTCCTACATTCACCTGAACAACAAGATCCACACGATACCCTGCGGATGTTTTTTGCTCAACCCTTGCTGATGTCATAGCTACGGTTCTGGCGGATTTTTCTCACGGGATATGGCTTGAAGCGATGGAGGAGGGCAGGTAAGATTTTGCTACTTGTTACCTATGAAGCATGTCCACTTGATGTGGATGACCGCACTTCTGGCGGGTTGTCGCTTGTTGAGGTTTCAGAACACTGTTGATGGCAATCAGTTCCATCCCTAAGTGCCTGATTTATTTGGGCTCGCATTGATAACTCGTCAACCTGGTCAGGACCGGAAGGTAGCAGCCAAGGCGGGGGACTCGAGTGCCGGGATGTGGCTGGTGGGGCCACCACCTGTTTCTGGAAATCAATAAGTTACCTTCCTAAAGCCCTTGGTCATCCACTCTGTGTGGGCGACAAGGAGCTCATCGATGAATCTCTGGCTCAGTCCCCACGGCATCTGGTATTACCGGAAAGTCACCACGCTCCCCTGTGGTGGTCGTAAAGAGATCCAGAAATCCCTGCAAACCCTAGCCAAGCTGGCTGCCGTGCCGCGGTAACCAGGCAGCTCTCCCGTACTATCTCCAAGCGTCACACCCTCAATCCCCTTGGTTTCGCCTCCCTGTCAGCTTTAGCGTGCGTACCCCGTCAACGCACACGCTGCGGCCTTGCCTGTCACCTCGCTCATTGACCCTCTGCCCAATATCAACTGACCTCTGCTGTCCTGGCTCCCTCGCCATTCCTGCCGTCCATGACGGCAACACTCATCTTGGGATCCACGCCAGGATGAACCCGTCATGAGCTTCATGTTGCCGGGGCAATACCCTTGGCATGGGCAAGGCGCAGCTCCTCGGCGCCGAGCACGAACTCCGGGCTGTCGGTGAGGCGCTCGACCGCCAGATCGATGAAGCGACGTACCCGGGCGGGCTGGGCCGCACGGCTGCCGTAGTAGAGAAACAGGCTGTACATGTCTGTCATGTGGTCGAGCAGCAGGGGAACCAGGCGGCCGGCCCGGATGTGCGCCGCCGCCGTCGGCCCGGCGATCTGGCCTATCACTTCCCCCGCCAGCACGGCGCCCAGCTCCACCGTCTCGTCATTGGTCGATATCGCCGGACGAACGAGATGGTCCTGCACGCTCTCACCAAGCTTTACATGCCAGGGAATTAGGTGGCCGGTGCCGGCATGACGAAACACGCTGCAGCGGTGCACGCCCAGATCGTGCAGCGTGTGCGGCACCCCATGTTTGCGCAGATAGGTGGGGGAGGCGCAGATGATGAGCTGCAAGGGAAACAGGCGGCGTGCGATCAGCCCATCCTGTGGCGAGAGGCCGATCCGCAAACCCACATCGACCCGCTCCTCCACCCAGTTGCCGATGCGGTCATCGAGCTGTACATCGGGCTGAACCTCGGGGTAGAGCCGGCAGTACTCGTCCAGCACTGGGCCTATGATCATCTGCGCGACCGAGCGGGGCCCCACGATCCGCAGCGGGCCGGCGAATGCCTCCCGGGTCTGCCTCGCGGCCGACAGGGCCTGTTGCAGGCCGAGCAGGGCGGGTTGGGCCGCCTCCAGGAAGCGCTGGCCCTCTTCGGTCAGCGACATGCTGCGGGTGGTGCGATGGAACAGCCTCACCCCGAGATAGGTCTCCAGCTGCCTCAGTGCCTTGCTGGCGGCCTGAGGGGAGATCTGCTGGGCCTCGGCGGCCTTGCTGAGGCTGCCCAGTTCCACCGTGCGCACGAAGGTGGTGATGGATCTCAATTCGCTGATCATGCTCTTTCTCGTCGATTTACATCATTTAGTTGTAACTGATTCATCCATTTGCCGTCTAGTTCGATGTTTGTTGCCCATTTATAGTTCAGTCCATCGAGATGCCACCTGGCATGCACCCAGACAGCGAGACGAGCAAGATGGACAATTTCAGCTTTTACAACCCGACCCGGATCGAGTTTGGCACCGGTAAGGAGCGCCTCATCGGCGAGATCCTGGCCCAGCACGGCATCAAGAAGGTGCTGCTGGCCTATGGCAGCGATCGCATCAAGGGCGATGGCCTCTTCGCGACCGTGAGCGCCAGCCTGGGCGAGCAGGGGATCCCGTTCGTGGCGTGCGGCGGCATCGTCAGCAACCCGCTCATCTCCAAGGTGCGTGAGGCCATCGCCCTGGCACGGGAGCAGGGGGTCGACGCCATCCTGAGCGTCGGCGGCGGCTCCGTGCTCGACAGCGCCAAGGCCATTGCCGCAGGCAGCCTCTATCAGGGGGATGTCTGGGATCTGTTCGTCGGCAAGGGGCAGATCGAGGCGGCGCTGCCGGTGTTTGCCATCCTGACCCTGGCTGCCACCGGCAGCGAGATGAACAGCGGCGCCGTGGTGACCAACGATGACACCAAAGAGAAGTTCGCCATCAACTCGGTGCACACCTTCCCCAGGGTCTCCATCGTCAATCCGGCGCTGATGCAGACGGTCTCCCGGGACTATCTGGTCTACTCGGCGGCGGACATCATAGCCCACTCCATCGAGGGCTACTTCACTGCCAAGGTGCAGCCGACAATCCAGTCCCGCCTGGTGGAGTCCGTCATCGCCACCGTGCTGGAGACCACGGAGCAGTTGCTGGCAGACCCCGAAAATTACAACGCCCGCGCCGAGTTCGCCTGGGCGGCGACCCTGGCATTGAACGGCCTGACCTATGCGGGGACGTCGGGCTTTGGTTACCCCAACCACATGATCGAACACGCGCTCTCCGCCCTGTTCAATGTGCCCCATGGCGCAGGCCTGTCGGTGGTGATGCCCGCCTGGATGAGGTGGTACCAGGGCCAGAATCCGGCTCAGTTCGAGCGCTTCGCCCAGCAGTTGTTCGGCTTGAAAACCGCCGAGGAAGGCATTGCCGCCCTGGAGACATGGTTCGACAAGATTGGCACGCCGACCCGCCTCTCCCAGCTCGGCATCACGGAGGCGGACCTGCCCGCCATCCTGGAGAACCTCAAGGGCAACGCCCGCTGGTTTGGTCTGGCCGAGACCTACACCCAGGAGGTGCTGGCCAGCATCCTTCGCAAGGCCATATGAGTGGCGGTGCCTCCCGCTCCGGCGTCGGGAGCGAGCCGCCAACCATCACACCAGGCGGGTGCCAGGCACCCACACCATGGCGCTTTCCCAGGAGAGCGCCTTCCAGGAAAAGGGATCCATCATGCAAACACGTACTTTGGGTAACAGCCGGCTGACAGTGTCGGCCATCGGTCTGGGCTGCATGGGGCTGAGCTTTGGCTATGGCCCGGCCACGGACAAGGGGCAGGCCATCAACCTGATCCGCCGCGCCCATGAACTGGGAGTGACCTTCTTCGATACCGCCGAGGCCTATGGCCCTGGCGATAACGAACTGCTGCTGGGGGAGGCGCTGGCCCCGTTCCGGGACAAGGTGGTGATCGCCACCAAGTTCGGTTTCAAGAACGGCAAGGTGCCCGATGGGCTGGACAGCCGGCCGGAGAATATCCGCGCCGTGGCCGAGGCTTCCCTGCGCCGGCTCAACACCGATGTGATCGATCTCTTCTATCAGCACCGCGTCGATCCCGATGTCCCCATGGAAGAGGTGGCTGGCACAGTGCGAGACCTTATCCAGGAGGGCAAGGTGCGTCACTTCGGTCTGTCCGAGGCCGGTGTCGACTCCATTCGTCGTGCCCACGCCGTGCAGCCGGTGGCGGCGCTGCAGAGCGAATACTCCCTCTGGTGGCGCGAGCCGGAGCAGGCCATTCTGCCGCTGCTGGAGGAGCTGGGCATCGGCTTTGTGCCGTTCAGCCCCCTCGGCAAGGGCTTCCTGACCGGGGCCATCAAGGCCGATACCCGTTTCGATGACACGGATTTTCGCAACCAGGTCCCACGTTTTGCCGAGGCGGCGCGCCAGGCCAACCAGCATCTGGTGGAGGTCTTGAGCGACCTTGCGGCCAGCAAGGGGGTGACCTCTGCCCAGATTGCGATCGCCTGGCTGCTGGCACAAAAGCCCTGGATCGTCCCCATACCCGGGACCACCAAGCTGCATCGGCTCGAGGAGAACCTGGGTGCAGCCCGGGTGGCACTGAGCGCCACCGATCTGGGAGACATCCAGCGTGCCCTGGCCGGGATCAAGGTGGAGGGGGATCGCTATCCGTCACACCTGCAGAAGAACGTGGGTCGCTAAGGCAGGATCCTCAACAGGAGTCTCATGAATGCAGAACCCCTCTGTACTCTCTCGCGCCGTCCCCAGGGGCCGGCGCGCTCTCTGGTTGCTAACAGGAGCCGTGATGGCAGGCATTATCTCCTATGTATTGAAACCGGGCCTGCCCGCGCACCCTGACTCTTCCCAGTATCAGGGGGGTCGGTTCAGCAATGTCGTGGCACTGCCGCAGCGCAGCACCTGGGACGGGGTCCGGCTCTGGTGGGATTTTCTGTTCGCCAAGCCTGAGGGCACAGTGCCGGATCGCGCCATCCCGGTGCAGGCCATGACCCGGGAGGGGCTGATGGCCGCCCCGGACAACAACGTGTGGCGCCTCGGCCACTCCAGTCTGCTGTTCAAATTGCAGGGCAAGTTCTGGCTGACGGATCCGGTGTTCAGCGAGCGCGCCTCGCCGGTGCAGTGGTTCGGTCCCAAACGCTGGCACGCGCCGCCCATCACCCTGGATGCGCTGCCCCCCATAGAGGCGGTGATCCTCTCCCACGATCACTACGACCACCTCGATCATGACGCCATCCTGGCGCTGCAAGAGAAGGTCGGCCACTTCATCACGCCGCTCGGGGTGGGGGCGCGCCTGGTTGCCTGGGGTGTCCCCCGGCACAAGGTCAGGGAGCTGGATTGGTGGCAGCAGGCCCGGGTCGGCGGCATCGAATTCATCGCCACCCCGGCCCAGCACTTCTCCGGCCGTGGCCTTGGGGATGGCAACCAGACCCTGTGGGCCTCCTGGGTCATTCGCGGGGAGGAAGCCACTCTCTTCTTCAGCGGTGACAGCGGCTACTTCGACGGCTTCAAGGAGATTGGCAGGCGCTACGGCCCGTTCGACATGGCCTTCCTCGAGACCGGGGCCTACGACAAGCGCTGGGAGTACGTGCACATGTTGCCGGCGCAGACGGCGCAGGCGTTTCACGATCTGCGCGGGCAGTGGCTCTATCCAGTGCACAACGGCACCTTCGATCTGGCCATGCACCAGTGGGATGACCCCCTCGAGCAGATAGTCCGTCTGGCCGCCGAGCAGCAGATCCCATTGACCACCCCGATGATGGGGGAGTCCCTGAACGTGCTGGCTCCCCACGAGGGCAGCGCCTGGTGGCGCGAGTGACACATTTTTTAAAACGCAGGAGTCGACAATGAACCCAATATCCGCCACCACGCTCGCCGCCGCCATGGCGCTCGGCCAGGCCGAGGCAAAGGAGCAGACGATACAGGTATTTTCTCCGGGGCAGGTGCCTGCAACCCAGGGGGCCAGCGAGTTCTTCGTCGGGGATGTCTATGTGGATCAGCGCTATCAGGGCACGGCGCCCGCCGCCATCTCCGGTGGTCTGGTCAGCTTCACGCCGGGGGCGCGCACCGCCTGGCATACCCATCCCCTGGGCCAGACCCTCTACGTGGTCAGCGGGGTGGGGCGGGTGCAGATGGCGGGAGCGCCTGTCCGGGAAATCCGGCCAGGGGACCTGGTGTGGATCCCGGCCGGGGTGAAGCATTGGCACGGTGCGGCGCCAGATACCCCCATGACCCACCTGGCGCTGGCAGAACAGCAGGATGGCAAGGTGGTGACCTGGCTTGAGCAGGTGAGCGAGGGTGATTATCGCGCCGCCGTCGCCGGGGGGCGGGATTGAACATGCGGGGGAATAACAGTCAGCCCGTTGCCGGACCGGCACACCCGGATAGCCTGCCCGAACGCGCTCATGCCCAGGAGCTCAGGATCCTGATCATCCTGAGCGCCTTGATGTCGTTTGCCTCCATTTCCACCGACATGTACCTGCCGGCGTTGCCGCAGCTGGTCCATGACTTGAACACAGACATGACCCAGATCGAGCTGACCATCTCGACCTTTCTGATCGGTTTCAGCCTGGGGCAGCTGTTCTGGGGGCCGGCGAGCGATCGCTATGGCCGGCGCCTGCCCATCATGCTCGGTATCGGGCTCTTCATCCTGGGCTCGGTGGGCTGTGCCCTGGCCGAGACCGCCCCTCAGATGCTGGTGTGGCGCATCATTCAGGCCCTGGGGGCCTGCGCCGGCCCCGTGCTGGCCAGGGCCATGGTCCGTGATCTCTATGCCAGGGAGCGGGCGGCCCAGATGCTGTCGACCCTGATCCTGATGATGGCGGTCGCGCCTCTGCTCGGGCCGTTGCTCGGGGGACAACTGCTGCTGTACTGGTCCTGGCGAGGGATCTTCTGGGTGCTGGCCATCATGGGGGTCGTGGCCCTGATCGCCATGCGCTACCTGCCCGAAACCCTGGCACCGGCGAGCCGCAGCCAGGCGTCTCTGGCCGTGACAATGAAAGACTATGTCGCCCTGGCGATGGACGGACGCTTGCTGCGCTATGCCCTCGCCGGCGGCTTTTACTACGGCGGTTGCTATGCCTTTATCGCCGGAACCCCGTTTGCCTACGTCGATTACTACCAGGTGTCGGCGCAGGCCTATGGCCTGCTCTTTGGCGCCAATATCCTGGGGTTGATGGTGCTGAATTTCGTCAACACGCGCCTGGTGGCGAAGTGGGGGCCCGAGCGTCTGTTTCGCTACGGTGCCTGGGCTGCCGCTGCCTCCGCTCTCTGGCTGGCCCTCGATGCCTGGTGGGGATTGGGTGGGGTCGCCGGGTTGGCCGTGCCCATCTTCTGCTACATGTCGGTCAGTGGCTTCATCGTCGCCAACTCGGTGGCCAGCGCCCTGGCGCTCTTCCCGAAGCAGGCGGGCGCGGCCTCTTCCCTGGTCGGTGCCATGCACTACGGCAGCGGGGTGTTCAGCGCGGCCCTGCTCGGCTGGTGCACCGATGGCACCCCCTGGACCATGGGCTGGATAGTGGCTGTCGGGGGAGTGGGCTGCCTCGTCTTTGCACTGTGGCGACGCACCGAGCCCGAGGCGTCTTGCGAGCCGATGTCACAACCCGAGCCGGTGCGATAAGGACGTTTGGCGATGACGCCATGGGGAAACAGGGGGGAGCCAAAGAGATGAACAGCCCCGGTCCGCGCCGTGAAGGCACTGACCGGGGCGATGGGGGTATCGTCAGATGTTCTTGTCGAAGAAGGCATCGATCCGGCTCATCGCCTGATCCACGTAGCGAGGCACCCAGTAGGTTTCAATGTGCGTCGCCCCCTCGATGAGGAACAGCTCTTTATTGGCGGTGCCGGTGGCTTTCTTGAAGGCGCTTTCGGTCATGTAGCGCGAGTCCGCCTTGGTCCCCGCCATCATCAGCAGCGGTTGATTGATGAGCTCCATGTTGCTCTGGGCATCGAAGTTCATCAGGTCGAGCAGGCTGCTGGTGGTGTAGCGGAATGTCGAATTGGGATGGGCATGGGTCTTCCAGTAGTACTCATAGCCTTGGCGGTACAGCTCGAACGGCAGCTTGGCTATCTGTTCGTCGGTCAGGTTGGCATCGCCGGAGTAGCTCACCTCACCCGTGGTGACCTCCCTGGTGCGGGCATCGGTGGCCTGCTTCAGGCGCTCCTGCACGGTGGCGAGTTGAGAATCCTGATATCCGTTGCGACGCACCAGCCCGGAGTCAAACATGCTGAGGGTCGCCAGGGCCTTGAAACGCTTGTCGGTCTGGGCCGCTTTCAACGAATAACCGCCACCGCCGCAAATGCCAAGCAGGCCGATGCGTTCCTTGTCAACGCCGGGGTACTGGCCGAGGTAATCCGCCATGCCGTGAATGTCCTCGATGCGGTTTGCCGGTTTATCGACGCTGCGGGGCATACCTCCGCTGGCCCCCTGGTAGGCGGCGTCCGCCGTGATGGCGATGTAGCCTTGCTCTGCCAGGCGCTGGGCATAGAGGCCCGCGACCTGCTCCTTGACCCCTCCGTTGGGGTGGGCAACGACCACGGCCGGGTAGGTTTTGGCGGGATCATAGTCGGCAGGGGTATAGACATTCGCGGCTATCTGGATGCCATGGAGGTCATATTTCACCGGGTGGAGGTTGACCCTGCCCTGGATGTTTTCGGTGATGGCCCCTTCATAGGCCAGGGTAAACGGATTTTGTCTGTGATCGGCGGCCTGGACGGTGGCGGCAAAGCCTGCCAGCGCCGTCAGCACCATGGCATTGAGAAAGGTCTGTTTCATGTGGACTCCCGAGGGTAAGCGCGGCCTGGCTCCAGAGGCACGCGGTGGATATTGCCGGACAAGGGTAAGGGGAGGGGGCTGTCAGCCCCATGACGGGGAAATGACAATGCTGTCAGTCAGGTGGTGGCCTTGGCCTGGATTTCTGACACGGCTGTCAGCTTGCTGTCAGGGGAATGTTGGTAACGAATCAATAGGATGTGGCAATACGAAGTGGTCTTCGTCACCCGTCTGGTCATAAAAGGAGTCTCTTATGGAGAGCAAACCAGCAGTGTTTACGCCCGATGCACCCGCGATGCCAGCGCGACGCAAGTTGCTGATCGCGGGGGCCGGCATGGCCGCGGCCTCGTTGATCCCCCAGGTCAACGGGGCTCAGCAATCCCCACAGTCCCATGGCGCAGGTCAGCCCGTTGCCGGGCCAGGAAGGCGCAAGCTGGGTGGACTTGACGTCTCTGCCATCGGACTGGGGGTGCAGAACATGAGCCGCAAATATGACACCTCCGTCCCCTGGCGCCCTGAAATGGTCAACATAGTGCGCAGGGCCTTTGATCAGGGGGTGACGTTCTTTGATGCCGCCGAGGCCTATGGCCCCTTCGAAGTGGAGCGGATCCTGGGCGAGGCCGTGGCGCCCTTCAGAGACACGATCGTCATCGCCACCAAGTTTGGCTGGAACATCGATCAACAGACCGGTGAGCGGCGTCCCGGGCTCAACAGTCGGCCCGAGCACATCAAGCAAGTCGTCGAGGGAATGCTCAAGCGCCTGCGCACGGATCGTATCGATCTGCTCTATCAGCACAGGGTCGACCCCCTGGTGCCTATCGAGGATGTTGCCGGCGCTGTGAAAGATCTGATGGAGCAAGGGAAGGTGTTGCACTGGGGCCTGTCTGAAATGGGGATCGACACCTTGAAACGCGCCCACGCAGCGCTCCCCGTCACGGCGGTTCAGAGTGAGTACTCGATGTTATGGCGGGGGCCGGAACAGTCTGTGCTGCCGACCTGCGAAGCGTTGGGGATAGGGTTTGTGCCGTGGAGCCCGCTGGGGGTGCAGTTCCTGACTGGCTGGATCGACAAGAATACCCGCTTTGCCCCCGGTGATTTCCGGGGGACGGAGTCGCGCTTCGCACCCGAAAATCTGGAGCATAACCTTGGGCTCGTGGCCGTACTGAAAACCTGGGCTGAACGCAAGAGTGCGACGCCCGGACAGATAGCGCTGGCCTGGCTGCTGGCCAGGAAACCCTGGATTGTGCCTATCCCGGGCACCACTAACATGGACCACATGCTGCAAAACACGTCGGCAGCGGCGATCCAGCTGAGCGCTGCCGAGATGACGGAGCTCACCCTATCTCTGGATGCCATCGTCATCAAGGGACAGCGTCTGCCGGACGCGGTGCAGGCCTATTCCGATGTGGACGCGCCGCCGAAGCGCTGACTTGCTGGCCGATGGCGGGATGAATGGAGGTAGGGCCCCGTTGGCACCCTGTTCATGCTGTCATGAGCGCGAGCCCTAGATATAAGGAGGTGGATGCCATGCGTCTGTTGTTGGTAGAGGACGAAGAGAAGACATCGTCATATCTTTGTCGCGCACTGGGAGAGTCGGGCTTCATGGTCGATGTCTCCGCGGAGGGGCCCGAAGGGCTCCATTTTGCGCTGGAGTACGAGTATGACGCCATCATTCTGGATGTGATGTTGCCTGGCATGGATGGCTATCGGGTGCTGGAGGGGCTTCGTGCGAGCAAGCAGACACCGGTGCTGATGCTCTCCGCGCGCGGATCCGTGGACGAGCGGGTCAAGGGGCTGCGTCTGGGGGCCGATGACTATCTGCCCAAACCCTTCTCGCTCATTGAACTGGTTGCCCGTATTCAGGCCCTGGTGCGTCGTCGCGGGGCCGATGGCGCGGACATCACCCAGTTGCAGATCCACGATATGCATCTGGATCTGCTGGCGCGTCGGGTGTCGCGCGCCGGCCATCGGCTGGAGCTCACCGCCAAGGAGTTTTCCCTGCTCAGTCTGCTGGCCCGCCATCAGGGGGAGATCCTCTCGAAGATGATGATTGCCGAGCAGGTCTGGGATATGAATTTTGACAGTGATGCCAACGTCGTGGAAGTCGCGATAAAACGGCTGCGAGCCAAGATAGATGCGCCTTTCGAGGTCAAGCTGCTGCACACGGTGCGCGGCATGGGCTATGTGCTCGAAGTCAGGCCGGACCTGCACCCTTGAGGGGAGGAAACAAGATGTTCACAGGCTCCATCTCCGGACACCTGGCGCTGATGTTTGCCCTGAGTGCCGTCCTGATCGTCTCGGCATCCGGTCTGCTGCTGAGGAGTTCGCTCCATGACTCCTTGCAAAAGCAGATGCACAACGAGCTGTCGTTTCGTGAATCCTTGATGAGCCCCTGGATCAGTGCCCGCACCTCCAGCGAAGGGTGGTCAGTGCTCGCCAGCAAGTTCACCAATCTGGCCAGCTCCGAGGGGAACCGTGTCCACTATTGGATTGTCAGCGACGATCCCCGCTTCAGGGTGGGAGGCATACCGCCATCGGGGGTAGCCTGGGACGCTCTCAAGGAGGGGTTCAACAAACTGCCCGGGGCCTCGGAGGAGGCCTGCTCGCTCTTCCTGCTGGTGAAGACCATTCCCGCCAATGGGGAAAGGCCCGAGCTGCGCTATGTGGTGTCCATCGACTCGACCCCCTATATGAGCACACTGGACGCCTTTACCCGCACGCTGCTGGTCATAACTCTCCTTGGCGTGCTGATGGTCGCCTTGCTGGGGTATGGCGTTGCCCGGATTGGTCTGCGCCCGGTGGGGGCCTTGAGTCAGCAGGCCCATCGACTGGCGCCGGGAGACCATGGTCAGCGGCTGGACACTGACGCCTTGCCCGAGGAGCTGCAGCAGCTGGCCTCCTCGTTCAACGGCGTCTTGGCACGTCAGGAGGTGGCATGGCGGCAACTGGAGAGCTTCAATGCCGATGTGGCCCATGAGCTGCGGACCCCACTCACGAATCTGATTGGCCAGACTCAGCTGGGGTTATCCCGCAGGCGTTCGCCAGAGGAGCTGGGCGACTTGCTCGGCTCCAATCTGGAGGAGCTGGAGCGGATGGCTTCCATCGTCAACGACATGCTGTTTTTGTCCCATGCCCATGCGGGGGAGCATGCCTCCCAACTGGAGCGGGTTTCGCTGCGCGAAGAGACCCTCAAGACGGTGGAGTATGTGGAGCCCTCCCTCGCCGAAAAGCGGCTCTCACTGCAGGTGGAAGGGGATGTGAGCGCTCATATCGACCGGCGCCTGTTCCACCGTTCACTCGCCAATTTACTGGAGAATGCGGCAAGGCACTCACCGCCCCACGGAACCATCACCGTCAGACTGAGCCAGCGCGAGGAGCAGGCCTGGGTCGCTGTCTCAAACCCCGGCGATCCCATTGCCCCTGCCCATCTGTCTCGCCTGTTTGAACGCTTTTACCGGGTTGACTCAGCCAGGGCCCGCAGCGACACCCATCATGGCCTGGGGCTGTCCATTGTCCGGGCGGTGGCGATCATGCACCGGGGAGAGGTGTTTGCCCAAAGCGAGGAGGGGGTCAATACCTTTGGACTCACTTTTGCACTGTCCGCACAGAGGGGACGGGATCATGAGTCAGCTCCCGCACTGGAGAGGCGATTGGCGCCTTCCATGCCCGCTATATCCTGACGGGAACGTCAGCCTGGGGTCAGCCTGACGACATCTCGTGCTTGCTAGCATGGCAGCGGTTTAACTCCAAGCTCACTCACTAAAGGGATCGCGTTTCATGTCAGGAAAAATGCGTTATTTCGCTCTGCTGCTGCCGCTTATGAGTTGCGTCGCCATTGCAGCGGAGCAAGGAGCAGCCACCGGCATCGCCGTCGCGGGCAGCCAGGCGGCGGTGTACGGTTCGGCGGACAACTTTACCGGCCGGGTCCGGGTCGATCCGCTTTTCACGGCCGACCAGGCTATCCCGGTATCGGGCGCTCATGTCACCTTCGAGCCCGGGGCGCGTTCGGCCTGGCACAGGCACCCTGCAGGGCAGCGGCTCATCGTGACCTCGGGGGTCGGCTTGACCCAGCAGGAGGGTCAACCGGTACAGATCATCCGTCCCGGTGATGTCGTCTCCTGCCCACCCGGGGTCAAGCATTGGCATGGTGCCACCCCCGGCAGTGCGATGACGCATCTGGCGGTGACCGGCAATGTGGATGGCAAGAGTGTTGAATGGATGGAGAAGGTGACAGATGAACAATACCAGGCACATTAAGGCGATCACGGCAGCGGCGCTGCTGCTCCTTGGCACCGGACTGCCCTACGGGGTGGCCGCCATTGAGGGTTCCACCCAGGTGAGCCAGCAAGGATCCGTGACCGACACCCTGACCACGCGCCAACAGGCCATTCCCTTGATCGCCTCGGCGATGGCGACCAGCAACATGGAGAAGCTACGAGATGCCCTCAATCGGGGTCTGGATGCAGGGTTGACGGTGAATGAAGCCAAGGAGGTGCTCGTTCAGCTCTATGCTTATACCGGTTTTCCTCGCAGTCTGAATGCCTTGAATGAGTTGATGAAGGTTGTCGAGGCCCGCAAGGCTCGGGGCATCAGCGATCCTCTCGGAAAAGAGCCCGTCACCCCCATCCCGGTAGGTGATGAACTGCGCCGAGTGGGGACCGCCAACCAGACCAGGATCTCGGGCGCACCGGTACAGGGTCCGCTCTTTGAGTTTGCCCCTGTGATCAACCAGTACCTGCAGACACACCTGTTTGGCGATATTTTTGCTCGCGACAACCTGGACTGGCAGAGCCGTGAACTGGCGACGGTAGGGGCATTGGCTTCCATGCCAGGGGTGGAGGCCCAGTTGCTGTCCCATATGCGTGCCAGTCAACGGGTCGGCCTGAGCGCCGGTCAATTGCATCAGGTGGTGCAACTGCTGCGCGAACAGGGCGAGGTCGATGCCGCCACCCGGGCACAGAAGGCACTGCAGCAGGCGCTGGCCGCGACCAAATAGGGCAGTGGACGTTACCAAGGAGCAGGCAGCATGTCAGATCACCATGACCCCACCCGAAGGAAGCTGCTGGCGGCGCTGCCGGGCTTGACTCTGGTGAACCTTCCCCTGGGCCAGGCCATCGCCAGCGCGCAGGCGCGACAACCCAACGGCAGTATCCTGGTCGCCTATTTCTCCCGAAGCGGCAATACACGGGTGATCGCGGGGGTGATCCAGCGCACGCTGCAAGCCGATCTGTTCGAGATAGCGCCAGCGAGCCCGTATCCGGCGGATTACTTCCAGACCGTCGCACAGGCGCAGCGTGAGCGGGATCTTGGGCTGACTCCCGCACTGAAACAGTCCGCCACCATGGCGGGCTATCACACCCTTTATGTCGGCTTTCCCATCTGGGGGATGACGGTTCCCCCCGTGGTCAAGAGCTTCCTGAGCGGCCATGATCTGGCGGGTAAGCGACTCGTGCCTTTCATCACCCACGGTGGCTATGGCATCGGGGATAGCGAGGCGGTACTCGCCAGACTGGCGTCAGGTGCCAGGCGAGATGCGCCACTGATCATGGAGTGCGATCAGGAGAGGCGAACGACCGAGACAGTCGCCCGGTGGCTGGAGGCCAGAGGGAGTTGATCTCATCTTTGGGCGAGGCAGACAGGTCATCGTCGTGAGGGCGACAAGTGATGTTCATCCATGTAAACAGGATTGAGGCCACAGGCCAAACAAGGGAACACAACCATGAAGAGACTCAGTAAATCATTGCTTTTTTGCATGCTGGCGGGGGTGCTGGTGGCACCCGCTCATGCCGATCCCCTGGTTATCCAGGAGCAGGGCAGCTTTGCCGCAGGGGGCGCCGTCGTCACCGCACCCGGCACCTTTGACCCCAGGAAACCACTTGACCCTGCCGGTCAGACCTACCATGGGGATCACGCCAGCGTCTTCTATCAGATCCCGTCCAACCCGCACCCGTATCCGATCGTCATGCTCCACGGCGCTGGCCAGTCTTCCCGTACCTGGCAGACCACGCCGGATGGCCGGGAAGGTTTCCAGACCCTGTTCCTGCGCCGGGGGTTTGCGACCTATCTGGTCGATCAACCCCGCAGAGGCAGCGCGGGTCGCAGCATGGTGGAGGGGACAGTGGCCCCCAATCCGGATGAGCAGTTGTGGTTCAATCAGTTCCGCCTCGGCGTCTGGCCGGATTATTTCAACGGCGTCCAGTTCTCGCAGGATCAAGCTGTGCTGAACCAGTATTTTCGCCAGATGACCCCCAACACAGGGCCCTTTGATGCCAACGTCATCGCCGATGCCATGGCGGCGGTGCTGGACAAGAGTGGTCCTGCCATCCTGTTCACCCACTCCCAGGGGGGCGGACCTGGCTGGCATACCGCCATAAAAAGCAACAAGGTGAAGGCCATAGTCGCGTTCGAACCAGGCAGTGGCTTCCTCTTCCCTGAGCAGGCGTTGCCAGCCCCCATGCCGAGCGCGTTCGATACCCTGAAGGGGGAGCCGGTGGCGATGGCGCAGTTCATGAGCCTGACCAGGATCCCGGTGCTGATCCTGTATGGCGACAACATCCCGGACAAACCGACCGCCATGCCCGCCCAGGACAGCTGGCGAGTCAGGCTGGCGATGGCTCGCCAGTGGCGGGATCAGGTCAACCAGCATGGGGGGGATGTCACCGTCGTTCACCTGCCCGAAATCGGCATCAAGGGCAACACCCACTTCCCCTTCTCCGATCTGAACAATGTGCAGATCGCCGATCTGGTCAGCCAGTTCCTGAAAGAGAAGGGTCTGCAATAACCAGGGGAGACAGCAAGGGTGATGACGCGATTCATGAATATTGCTAATAAACCCTAGCAAGATCCCGGGTCTAATCTCGTCCATCCCCTTGCGTTATGCTGGGTACACACTATCGGAAGGATATAGTCATGCACATAGTCAGACTCAATAACGGTATAGAAATGCCCCTGCTGGGGTTTGGTGTCTTCCAGATGACGGACGCGGCAGAGTGCGAGCGCGCCGTCATCGAGGCCATAGACACCGGCTATCGGCTGATCGATACCGCCGCCTCCTATCAGAATGAGATTCAGGTCGGGAACGGGATCAGGCAGAGCGGCATCGGGCGCCGCGAGCTCTTTGTCACCACCAAGCTCTGGTTGCAAGACGCCAGCTACGAGGGAGCCAAGGCGCAGTTCGAGCGCTCCTTGAATCGCCTGCAGCTCGATTATGTGGATCTCTATCTCATCCATCAGCCCTACGGGGATGTCCACGGCGCCTGGCGGGCAATGGAGGAGTTGCAGCAAGCCGGCAAGATCCGGGCAATCGGCGTCAGCAACTTCCAGCCGGATCGGCTGGCGGATCTCATGGCGTTCAACAAGGTGGTGCCTGCCGTCAATCAGATAGAGGTGAACCCCTTCAATCAGCAGCTGCATGCCGCCCCCTGGATGCAGAGTCGACAGATACAGCCACAGGCGTGGGCCCCCTTCGCCGAGGGCCGAAATGGTCTGTTCCAGCACCCGGTGCTGACCGCCATCGGCGCGAAGCGGGGAAAGAGCGTGGGACAAGTGGTGTTGCGCTGGATCTTCCAGCGCGGCATAGCGTCGCTGGCCAAGTCGGTGCGCAAGGAGAGAATGGAGGAGAACCTCGACATCCTCGACTTCGAACTCAGTCAGGACGAGATGGTGCAGATAGCCGCGCTGGATACGGCGACCAGCGCCTTCTTCTCTCACCGCGATCCCGCCATGGTGGAGTGGCTGACCCAGCGCAAGCTCGACGTCTGACAGGGGCAATCAGCAATGGCGTCGGGAGATGACAGACGGTGGGTGGCGCGGTGCGCCGCCAACCGTTCTTCCTGCTGAGTGAACACAGTGCCCGCGGCCGGAGAGGGGAGGCATCATGCCCGCAAGCGCACGGCGTCCAGGAACAGCCGAAAGGCGGGAGAGTTCTGGCGCCGGCTGGGGTAGTAGAGGTGATACCCGGGGAAGCGTGGGCAATAGGGGGCCAGTACCGAGATCAGCGCCCCTGTGGCCAGATGGGGTTCGGCCATGTCTGAAGGCAGATAAGCCAGACCGTGGCCTGCCAGCGCGGCGCGCAGTACGGGCGTGCCTGTGTTGAAGATGCACTGACCCTGTACATGGGCCTTGATGGGTTGGCCATCTTGCTCAAACTCCCACAGCATCAGGTTGTCATAGGTGGGCAGCCGCAGGCCGATGCATTGATGAGCCGCCAGATCCTGAATGGTGTGGGGGGCCGGGTTGCGGGAGAGATAGTCGGGGGAGGCCACCACGACGATCTGCATATCCTGGCTGATACGCACCGCAATCATGTCTTTCTCCACCTGTTCCCCCAACCGGATCCCCGCATCAAACTTCTGCTCGACTATGTTGGTCAGGCCGTAGTTGATATCGATTTCTACCTGAATGTCCGGGTACTCCTTGAGCAGCGGCGATATGCGCGGCCACAGGTAGATATCTGCCGCATGCTCCGCAGTAGTGATACGGATCAAGCCCGCGGGTTTGTCCTTGAGCTCATTGAGCGCCGAGATCTCATCCTCTATCCCCTCAAAATGCGGCTGCAGGCGTTCAAGCAGCCGCTCGCCCGCCGGGGTTGGGGAGACGCTGCGCGTGGTCCGGGTCAACAACCGAATGCCCAGTCGCTCCTCCAGCCCCCGCATGGCGTGGCTCAGGGCGGACTGGGATACCCCCAGGTGAGCCGCCGCGCGGGTAAAGCTGCCTTCTCTTGCCACCGCCATGAAGGAGATCAAGTCGTTGTAGTTGGTTTTTGCCATGAGTTGCCCTGCCGAAGGTCGTGATAGGGGGAGGTGCGTGCCGGCAGGGTAACTGCCGACTCGGCATCATTACTAGCGTAAATTCATGAGATTTTCTCATAAACCCATTCTGATTATCCCGTCTAATCACGTTATCCAACAACCAGTACACTGCCGTCACTGAACACCACATCGGTGCTCACCGCATTATCGCCCTGGGGCGGTGCACAGCGAAACCATGCCTGGCGCGACACTGTGTCTCTGGCATGGCCGACAAGGAGACGTCGTTCTGGCCTGCGGGCCTTCCACCATTGACGATGTGAGAATGATGATGAAACACGCAATCACACTGCTGGCCTTCTTCGGCCTGATGAGTTCCCCTCTGGCCATGGCCGCCATCCCTGCCAAGATCAACGCCATCCCCGGCGCTCTGATCGTGAACTGGCAGCCTCAAGGCGCCGGACAGCACATGGGCGATGCCCTCGAGGTATACAACGATGCTGGCGATCTGCTGGCACGGGTGCCGGCCAGGATGTCGGGTCAGCAGCGGGTCGTGCTGCCCGCAAAGACACAGGGTGATCTGCGTCTGAGTCTGGGAAGTGAACAGGCGCAGTATCGCGTGCCGTTCGGTTTTGGTGGCGGTCAGGAATAAGCCGCTCACTCCCTTTGTGCTTCGTTTTGCGGGCAGGCTTCGTCTGCTGGGCCTGCCCGCATTTTTGCTGCCATCAGCAGAACTGACCAGAATATCGCCCCCCTTATTTTCAGAGCGGATGAATCCATCTGCTCTCGTCGAACTTCCCCATCAATGGACTATGTGAATATGACTGCCAGAACAGGTTTTACTGCGCGGCGTGCGGCGCCCTATCTGGTGGCCCTCTCGGTGGCATCTGCCCTGGGGGCTGCCCTCAATACCCACCAGAGCCAGGCCGAGGCGCCAGCCATGGCCGAGGCCGCTGTGCCTGTCTCCGTGAGCAGGATAATGCCCAATCGCATCAAGCTGTGGGAGGCGTTCTCCGGCCGGTTGGAGTCGGTGGAACGGGTGGAGCTGAGGCCCCGAGTGGCCGGCACCATACAGGGGATCCACTTTCGGGAAGGGGCATTGGTTGCGCGCGGCGATCTGCTGATCACCATAGACCCTGCCCCCTATGCAGCCCAGGTGGCCCAGACCGAGGCGGTGGTCGAGGCTGCGCGTGCCCGGTTGGCTCAGGCGGGATCCGATCTGACGCGTGCGCAGCGGTTGATTGCCTCCAGCGCCATCGCTCAGCGGGATCTCGATCAGCTGCACAACGCCAAGCTGGAAGCCGTTGCCAACTTGCGCGGCGCCGAGGCGAGCCTGCAAGCGGCTCGGCTCAACCTCGATTACACCCGGGTCAGGGCGCCCATCTCGGGGCGGATCGGCCGCCTCGACATCACAGTGGGTAACCAGGTGGCGGCGGGGCCGACGGCCCCTGTCATGAGCACGCTGGTCTCGGTCTCCCCCATCTATGCCAGCTTCGATGTGAGCGAGGCGACCCTGGATCGGTTGCAGGTGTCGCGCGAACAGATCGGTGACACCCCGGTACAGCTTGGCACCAGTGGAATGACGGGCACGCCACTGGAGGGGCGTCTGCAATTTATCGACAATCAGGTGGACGCCGGCAGCGGCACCCTCAGGGTTCGCGCCACGCTGGATAACCGGGACGGCAGCCTGATCCCTGGTCAGTTTGCCAGGATCAGGCTGGGATCTTCCCGTCAGGTCGACGCCCTGTTGGTGAGCGAGCGGGCTATCGGCTCGGATCAGAGCAAGCAATTCGTCATGGTGGTGGGCGAGGGGAACCGCGCCGAGTACCGCGAGGTGAGCCTTGGCATGAGTGTCGAGGGGGAGCGTATTGTCACCCGTGGCCTGCAGCCCGGGGAGCGAGTCATCGTCGATGGTCTGCAGCGGGTGCGACCCGGCACACTGCTGGCACCCAGCCCGATTGAACCCGCTGCACTCACGACCACCCAAGCCCGGACGGCCAGTCGCGGCTGATGGCCGCGTCATTGCATCAGAGTCACACCATGAATATTTCCAAGTTCTTCATCGACCGGCCCATCTTCGCCGGCGTTATCTCCATCCTGTTCGTGCTGGCGGGACTGGTGGCAGTCAATGCTCTGCCCATCTCCGAGTATCCCGAGGTGGTGCCACCCCAGGTGGTCGTGCGGGCGACTTACCCGGGAGCCAGTCCCAAGGTGATCGCCGAATCGGTGGCCATGCCGCTCGAGGAGTCCATCAACGGGGTCGAGGGGATGATCTACATGGGCAGCCAGTCCACCACGGATGGCACCATGACCCTGACAGTCACCTTCCGTCTTGGCACGGATCCGGACAAGGCGCAGCAACTGGTGCAAAACCGGGTGGCTCAGGCCGAGGCGCGCCTGCCCGAGGAGGTGCGTACCCTGGGGGTGATCACGGTCAAGGCGAGCCCGGACCTCACCATGGTGGTGCACCTGGTCTCACCGGAGGATCGCTATGACATCGACTACCAGCGCAATTATGCGTTGCTCAATGTGCGTGACCGATTGGCCCGGATCCAGGGGGTGGGGGACGTGGCCATCTTTGGCGGTGGGGAATATGCCATGCGGATCTGGCTTGATCCCGACAAGGTCGCCGCCCGTGGCCTCGCGGCCAGCGATGTGGTGGCGGCGCTGCGTGAGCAGAACATTCAGGCGGCGGCCGGGGTGGTCGGCGGGTCGCCGGCGCTGCCGGGTACCGAGCTGCAGCTCTCCGTCAATGCTCGGGGCCGGCTGCAGAGCGTGGAGGAGTTTGGCGACATCATCGTCAAGTCGGGCGGCGGCGGCGCGGTGACGCACCTGCGTGACATCGCCCGTATCGAGCTCGGGGCGGCCGACTACTCGGTGCGCTCGAAACTCAATAACAAGCCGGCGGTCGGCATCGGCATCCACCAGGCTCCGGGCGCCAACGCATTGCAGATCTCCGACGAGGTGCGCAGCACCATGAGCCAGATAGCCAAGACCATGCCCCAAGGGCTCGAGTACCGTATCGCCTACGATCCGACCCAGTTCGTGCGCGCCTCCATCGACTCTGTGGTGCACACCCTGCTCGAGGCGATCGCCCTGGTGGTACTGGTGGTTATCCTGTTCCTGCAGACCTGGCGCGCCTCCATCATCCCGCTGCTGGCGGTGCCTGTCTCCATCATAGGGACCTTCGCCGTCATGCTGCTGTTTGGCTTCTCCCTCAATGCGTTGACCCTGTTTGGGCTGGTGCTGGCGATAGGCATAGTGGTGGATGACGCCATCGTGGTGGTGGAGAACGTCGAGCGCAATATCGAGGGGGGACTGTCGCCGCGCCTGGCGACCTACCGCGCCATGCGGGAGGTCTCCGGCCCCATCATCGCCATTGCCCTGGTGCTGTGTGCGGTATTCGTGCCGTTGGCCTTCATCACCGGGCTGACCGGCCAGTTTTATCGCCAGTTTGCCCTGACTATCGCCATCTCCACCGTCATCTCGGCCATCAACTCACTCACCCTCTCGCCGGCGTTGGCGGCCCTGCTGCTCAAGGGGCATGGCGCGCCCAAGGATGCGCTGGCGCGAGGCATGGAGCGGCTGCTTGGTCCACTGTTTGCGCGCTTCAACCGCGGCTTCGAGCGCGGCGCCCGCGTCTATGATGCCGGCGTGCAGGGGATCTTGCGACGCAAGGCCCCGACACTGCTGCTGTTTGCCGGCCTGCTGGTGCTGACCTATGGCCTGTTCCAGAGCGTGCCCGGGGGCTTTGTGCCCTCCCAGGACAAGCAGTACCTGATTGGCTTTGCCCAACTGCCGGATGGTGCCACCCTGGATCGGACCGACAGGGTGATCGAGCGGATGGGGGCTATCATGGCCAGCAATGAGAACGTGGAGGGGACCCTTGCTTTCACCGGGCTCTCTATCAACGGCTTCACCAACAGCCCCAATGCCGGGGTGGTGTTCGCCATGCTCAAGCCGTTCGAGCAGCGCACAGGCGCCGATCAGAGCGGCATGGCGGTGGCGGCGCAACTGAACCAGGCTTTCGCCGGCATCGAGGAGGCGGTGGTGGTGATGTTCCCGCCACCCCCCGTGCAGGGGCTTGGCACCACGGGGGGTTTCAAGTTGCAGCTTGAAGATCGCGGCGGGCTCGGGTACGGGGAGATGGATGAGGCGGTGCAAGGTTTCCTGGCCAAGGCGGTCAAGGCTCCCGAGTTGACCGGGCTCTTCAGCAGTTGGCAGATCAATGTGCCGCAGCTCTTTGCCGACATCGACCGCACCCGTGCCCATCAGCTCGGGGTGGAGGTGACCGATATCTTCAACACGCTGCAGGTCTACCTTGGCTCGCTTTATGTCAACGATTTCAACCAGTTCGGGCGTACCTACTCGGTGCGGGTGCAGGCAGATGCCAGCTATCGCAGCCATGCCGATGATATCGGCAGACTGAAGGTGCGTTCGCTCTCGGGCGAGATGATCCCCTTGTCGGCCCTGATGAAGGTGGATCACACAGTCGGTCCTGAACGGGCGATGCGCTACAACGGTTTCCTTTCTGCCGATATCAGTGGCGGGCCGGCGCCTGGTTTCAGCTCGGGGCAGGCCAAGGCCGCCATCGAACGCATCGCCGCCGAGACCTTGCCTCAGGGCATAGGTTTCGAGTGGACCGAACTCACCTATCAGGAGATCCTGGCTGGCAACTCGGCGCTGTGGGTCTTCCCGCTTGCCATCCTGCTGGTGTTCCTGGTGCTGGCCGCCCAGTACGAGAGTCTGACGCTGCCGCTGGCCATTTTGCTCATAGTGCCGATGGGGCTGCTCTCGGCCATGGCTGGGGTCTGGCTCTCTGGGGGGGACAACAACGTCTTCACCCAGATAGGGCTCATCGTACTGGTGGGGCTCTCGGCCAAGAACGCCATTCTCATCGTGGAGTTTGCCCGTGAACTGGAGTTGGCGGGACGGTCGCCGCTGGCTGCTGCCATCGACGCCGCCAGGCTGCGGCTGAGGCCCATCCTGATGACCTCGCTGGCTTTCATCATGGGGGTGCTGCCCCTGGTGCTGGCAAGTGGCGCCGGCGCCGAGATGCGCTCGGCCATGGGAGTGGCGGTCTTCTCCGGCATGATAGGGGTGACCCTGTTCGGTCTGTTCCTGACCCCGCTCTTCTATGTGCTGCTGCGGCGCCTCGCAGGCAATCGCCCGCTGGTGAGCCATGGAGACCAGAACATGGAGTAGTGAGCCTGGCTGCTGAAGCCATGAACCGATTGAACATAGCCCGCTGACGTCGGGCTGTTTTATTTGCTCCGGCGTTCGTCAATTTGGGTATATCCAAGGGATATCTTGTGCTTTGTGCTCCTTGCGTCGCCCCCGTAATCTCGGGGGCGTCATCACTTATTACCAAGGACACAACCATGTTGAAAACCCTATTTAAATTGACGCCGTTGGTTGCCGCCATCATTGCAGGATATGCCAGCGCCGGGGAAACCATACGGCTGGGTATCATGAGCGGAGAGGATGAAGATGTGTGGGCCGTTGCGTCTGCACAGGCCAAAAAACAGGGGCTGGATATCGAGCTAGTCAAGTTCAATGACTATATCTTGCCCAACGAGGCATTGGAAAATGGCGAAATAGATGCCAACGCATTCCAGCACAAACCTTATCTGGACAATCAGGTGAAGAGCCGCGGTTATCATATAGTGCCGGTCGGCAATACGGCGGTGTGGCCCATCGGCCTCTACTCGAAGAAATTCAATGCGGTCAGCGCCTTGCCGAAAGGGGCCATCATAGGGGTGCCCAACGATCCCAGCAATGAAGGGCGTGCGCTGCGGGTGCTGGCGTCGGCCGGCGTCATCAAGCTGCGTCCCGGCTCGGGCATATTGGCGACCACCACGGATATTATCGACAACCCCAGGAAATTGCAGATCAAGGAGCTGGATACCGGCATCATAGGGCGCTCCGTGGATGATCTGGATGCCGCCGTGGTCAATACGGACTGGGCATTGAAATCCGGCTTGAGCCAGCAGCAACGTATTTATTCCGAGACCGCAGAAGAGAATCCTTACAATAATTTCATCGCGGTCAAAAGCGGCAATGAAAGCGCCCCCTGGGTAAAAACCCTGGTGGCCTCCTATCAGAATGAGGCCGTCAAGGCGGCGCTGGACAAATACTATAAAGGGACGGCTATCCCCGCGTGGTAATGAATGGCCGGTGATCCATCACTCATGATTTATTGGTTATCCATGCTGCCTTCTATCGGGGCCGCCATCTTGCCCGAGCGGCTTCCCCGCGTGCCTTTGCAAGGGGGCAGGGTGGTGGGGCGGGCGAATACTCGCGCCCGGCCACCATTAAAGGCGTGTTATCGCGGGGCCTCTGCCCGGGTTGACCGGGCGCAGGCCCCGCGACGGTCTCACTCAAGGGGGGCGACGGCAACCTGCCGCTTGAAGGGGGTGGGCTTGCCGGCCTTGCGCTGTTCCGAGACCAGGATCAGCAGGCGCTGCAGGGCGATGAAGCTAAACAACAGCAGGCCTATGATGATCTTGGTCCACCAGGAGCTGAGGGTGCCGTCGAAGTTGATGTAGGTCTGGATCAACCCCTGGATCAGCACCCCGAACAGGGAGCCGAAGACGGTGCCCACGCCGCCGCTCAGCAGGGTGCCGCCGATGACCACGGCGGCGATGGCATCGAGCTCCACCCCGACGGCGGCGAGCGGATAGCCCGCCGAGGTGTAGAGCGCGAATACGATGCCCGCCAGGGTCGCCAGGGTGGTGGAGAGCAGGTAGATGCGAATGGTGGTGTGGCGCACCGAGATCCCCATCAGGGCCGCCGAGGTGGCGTTGCCGCCGATGGCGTAGACGTTGTTGCCAAAGCGGGTGCGGTTGGCGAGCAGGATGCCGAAGACCACCACCGCCAGCATGATGAGGGCCAGCAGGCTCAGGCGTCCGCCCCCCGGCAGCTTCCACGACAGGCTCGACAGGTAGGTGAAGCTGGGGTGATCGATGGGCAGGGACTGCTCGGAGATAAGGAAACTGGCCCCTCGCAGGAAGAACATGCCCGCCAGGGTGATGATGAAGGCGGGGATCTTCAGGGTGTCGATGAGCCAGCCCATGAGGGCGCCAAAGCCCGCTCCCAGCACCAGCACCAGGGGGATGGCCAGCACGGGGCTGACCCCCAGCTCCCCGATGAGCTTGGCCAGCAGCACGCCGGTGAAGGCGATGACGGCTCCCACCGACAGATCGATGCCCCCCGAGAGGATGACGAAGGTCATGCCCACCGCCACTATGCCGAGGAAGGCGTTGTCCGTCAGTATGTTGCAGATGATGCGGGTGGACATGAAGGCCGGGAAGGAGGCCAGGCAGAGCAGATAGCCCAGCACGAAGACCATGATGGTCACCATCAGGGGGAGGTTGCGTTTAAACATGGTGAGTCCCTCGCTGGAACAGGTGGTTGAGGGCTGGCGACTGCATGACCAGCACCGCCAGCACCACCAGGGCCTTGACGATCTGGTTCCATTGGGGCTGGTAGCCGGAGAGCAGGATCCCGGTGTTCACCCCCTGGATGATCAGGATGCCGACCAGGGAGAGGGCGAGGTTGAAGCGCCCCCCCATCAGGGAGGTGCCCCCAATCACCACCGCCAGGATGGCGTCCATTTCGAGCCAGAGTCCGGCGTTGTTGGCATCGGCCCCCCGGATGTCGGCGGCGACTATCATGCCGGCGACGGCGGCCATGATGCCGCTCAGCAGGTAGGTGGCGATCACCACCATGGGAGTGTTGAGCCCGGCGTTCTTGGCGGCCCTGATGTTGATCCCCACCGCCTCGATGAAGAGGCCGAGGGCGGTGCGCTTGGTCAGCAGCCAGAGCAGCAGCGCCATCCCCAGGGTGATGATGACGGGGGTGGGCAGATAGCAGAGGGCGCCGCTGCCGATCCAGGCCAGGGCGTCGTTGTTGAAGGTGATGATCTGCCCCTCGGTGATGAGCTGGGCGATGCCCCGGCCCGCCACCATGAGGATCAGGGTCGCGACTATGGGCTGGATCTTGAACACCGCCACCAGCAGGCCGTTCCACAGGCCGCACAGGAGGCCCACCCCAAGCACGGCGGCGACGATGACCGGCAGGCTGTGGCCGCCGGTGGCTAGGCTGGCCATGGTGGCCCCGCTGATGGCCATCACGGCCCCCACCGACAGATCGATGCCACCGGTGGCGATCACCAGGGTCATGCCGAGGGAGAGCAGGGCCACGGGGGCGCAGCGGTTGAGGATGTCGATGAGGCTGCCGAACAGCCGCCCATCCTGGATATGGATGGCGAAGAAGTTGTCGGCGACCAGGGCATTGATGAGCAGCACGCAGAGCAGGGCGGCGCACTGGGCCGAGCCCGTGGGCAGGGCTCTGCGGGGGGGCGTCGGCCCGCCAGGGAGGGGGAGGGTGGATGACGTCATATCAGGCCTCACATGCAATGGCGTTCATGATGGCAGGGACGCTGAGGGCGTCCGTCGCAAGCTCTGCCACCTGCTTTCTGTCGCGAAGGACGATCACCCGATCGGCATAGCCCACCAGCTCCTCGAGCTCGGAGGAGATGACCAGCAGGGCCAGCCCGTTGGCGCAGAGGGATTCGATGAGGCGGATGATCTCGGCGTGGGCTCCCACGTCTATGCCCCGGGTGGGCTCGTCCAGGATCAGGAACTGGGGCCTGGTGAGCAGCCAGCGGGCCAGCAGTACCTTTTGCTGGTTGCCCCCGGAGAGAAACTGGATGGGCTGCTCAGGCCCCGGGGTCTTGATGGCCAGCTGCTCGATGAGACGGGCGGTGATCTCGTCCTGCTCCTTGCGGGGCAGGGGGCGCAGCCAGCCCCGCTGGGCTTGCAGGGCCAGCACCATGTTCTCGCGCACCGAGGCCGAGGCGATGATGCCGGCGCTCTTGCGATCCTCCGGGCAGAAACCAAAACCGTTGGCGGCCGCCTGGCGCGCAGAGCGGATGGTCACCGGCTTGTCCCGTACCCGGCACTCGCCGCTGTCGCTCGGCACTATGCCGAACATCAGCTCGGCGGTCTCGGTGCGACCTGAGCCGAGCAGGCCGGCGAGGCCCACTATCTCCCCTGGCATGACGTCGAGACTGAAAGGGGCCAGGACCCCGCGCTTGCCGTAGCCCCTGAACGACACCGTGGGCTGGTGGCTGCGCAACGTCTTGCCCGCCCGCTTGAGGGCATTGTCACCAAGCTCGCGCCCCAGCATCATCTTGACCAGCTCCAGTTGTGGCAGCGCGGCGGTGTCGCGGGTGCCGACCAGCTCGCCGTTGCGAAGCACTGTGATGCGATCGCTGATGGCGTAGACCTGATCGAGAAAATGGGTGATGAAGATGAGGCTCACCCCCTGATCCCGCAGGCTCCCCATCAGGGAGAAGAGCATCTGCACCTCGCTGGCATCCAGGCTGGCGGTGGGCTCGTCCAGGATGAGGATCCGGGCGGACAGGGAGATGGCCCGGGCGATGGCCACTATCTGCTGCATGGCGACCGAATAGTGACCCAGAGGCAGGGTGACATCCATCTCGAAGCCGTATCCCGCCATGATGGCCCTGGCCTGCCGGGTCATGGCGGCTCTGTCGATGAAGCCGAAACGGCGGGGCTCGTGGCCGATGAAGAGGTTGTCCGCCACCGACATGTTCGGCAGCAGGTTGACCTCCTGATAGACGGTGCCGATCCCCAGGCGCTGGGCGTGGGCTGTGTCCGTCGGGGAGATGGGGACGCCATCGAGTTCGATGCGCCCCCCGTCGGGCTGGTAGACGCCGGTGAGGGTCTTGACCAGGGTGGACTTGCCGGCGCCGTTCTCGCCGAGCAGCGCCATGATCTCTCCCCGGCGCAGGGAGAAGTCCACCTGATGCAGGGCACGCACCCCGGGAAAGATCTTGCAGATACCGCGGGCGTTCAACAGCACATCCTGAGTATTTTCTGACATGAATAGGGGCTCTCCGATATAACGCGCCATATCGCAACGTTGCCGATATGGCGTGTTATTTAACAGGCTGGCTCAGCGGGCGAGCGGCATTAATAACCCATGTCTTTTTTCAGCGCGAGCTGGGCCTCGGCACTCTCTGGCTCGAACAGAATAGATGCCGTCTTGATAAGTTTGGGGGGCTGGGTGCCATCCTTCTTATAGGCCAGCAGGGCATCGAAGGCTGGACCTGCCATATTCGGCGTCAATTCCACCGAGGCATTGGCTTCGCCGGCCATCATCGCCTTGAATATATCCGGCACCCCATCGATGGAGATGATCTTGATATCCGTGCCCGGTTTCAGCCCGGCCTCTTTAATGGCCTGGATGGCGCCGATGGCCATGTCGTCATTGTGGGCGTAGACGGCGCAAATATTCTTGCCGTTATTCTCCGCCTTGATGAAGCTCTCCATCACCTCCTTGCCCTTGCTGCGGGTGAAGTCCCCAGACTGGGTGCGGATGATCTTGATGGTGGGCACCGCCGCGACGGTGTCGAGGAAGCCCTTCTTGCGATCCAGCGCCACGCTGGCCCCCACTGTGCCTTGCAATTCCACCACGTTGCAGGCCTTGCCATCCTGCTGCTTGATGAGCCATTGGGCCGCCACTGCTCCTTCGTGGACGCTGTCTGCGGCGACCCCGGTCATGAAGAGGCCGTCATCTTTCACCGTGATGTTGCGATCCAGCAGGAACACCGGGATCTCGGCCTCTTTCGCCTCCTGCAATACCGGATCCCAGCCGGTCTGCACCACGGGCGCAATAAAGATGGCATCCACCCCCTGGGCAATGAAGGAGCGAATGGCCTTGATCTGGTTCTCCTGTTTCTGCTGGGCATCGGCAATTTTCAGGGTGATGCCGCGTTTTTGCGCTTCGCTCTTGGCGACCGAGGTTTCCGCCGCCCGCCAGCCGGACTCAGAGCCTATTTGAGAGAAGCCCACCGTCATCTCGGCAGAATATGCAGAGGCAGAGAGAATGAGGGTGCTGATAATGCCTGCCAGTTTCACTTTCTTATACATGTGACACTCCTTTGTGATGCATGGTGAAATAAACCGGAACGCGTCAGGTTTTTATTGTTCGGGTCAAGGTTATAGGCTCTTGGGTTTAACGACGGGAGGTGGCTCACAGAAAATTTTCAGCAGCACGATGCTTCATACAAACAGCAGACAAGTTCATATATGGCGCGAGGCTTATGCTGATTTCTCTGCATATTTATTTATTCCGGCAGCCATGGTGTCCAGAGCCGGCGCCGTGGATGCCGCCCGGTTTGGCCTGAAATCAGGCCAGCCTGGTGCACAGGTATGGAGAAAGGAAAGGGCGAGGGACCCTTGTCTCAGGGGCGCACCGCCGCCAGCAGGTAATCCACGAAGGCCCGCACCCGGGCCGAGAGGTGGCGATGCTGGGGATAGAGGGCGTAGAAGGGGCGGGATCGCCCCGCAAAGGGGGTCATGACCTCCACCAGCTTGCCCTGGCACAGCGCCTCTGCCGCCACGAAATGGTAGATCTGGAACAGACCCCCGCCAGCCACCGCCCAGCCAAGACCCGCCAGCACATCCTCCAGCACCCGCTGCCGACTGTGGAGACTGACCTCGACCGGCAGCCCCTTCTCATCGATGAAGCTCCAGGGGAAGGGGCGCCCCGTGCTGGGGGTGATGAACTGGATCAGATCATGTTGCGACAGCATTTCCAGGGAGGTTGGCGCGGGGCGGCGAGCGGCATAGTCGGGGGAGCAGAAGACCCCGACGCTGGCCTCCTCCAGCTTGCGGGCGATCACCCGGGAGTCGCGCGGCTCACCCAGACGAATGGCGAGATCGTAACCGTCCTCCACGAAGTCGATGTTTCTGTTCGAGACATTGAGCTCCAGCTCGATCTCGGGATAGGCGGCCATGAAGCCCGGCAGCAGGGGCACCAGGCGATGGTGGGCATAGACGGTGCCCACGCTGATGCGCAGCAACCCCTTAGGGTGGTGCTGGCGTCCGGTGATGGCCCGCTCGGCCTCGGCGATCTGATCGAGGGCCTGCTGGCACTGCGCCCGATAGAGCTCACCGTCGTGGGTGAGGCGCACGCTGCGGGTGGTGCGATTGAAGAGTTTGACGCCGAGCCTGGCTTCGATGCGCTGGATGGAGCGGCTCACCGAGGCCGGCGTCACCCCCAGCACCTGTGCCGTGGCGGTGAAGCTGCCAAGCTCGGCCGCCTTGCAAAAGAGCTCTATGCTGCCGAGCTGGACGGGGTCGAAGGCGCGGGACATATGTTCATCCATGTAAATAAACAAGTTCAGTGGCGTCAGTTTATCCGCCGCAAGGTAATGGGTAAATTCTTCATCCAGCGCGGTGCCCTTGCCGCCCGAGCGATCACTGTCCATTCCAAGGAGTATCAAGATGAAGAACACCCTCAAGGCCCTGCTGGCGTCACTGCTGCTGGCGACCTCGGCCGCGGCCAGTGCGGCGTCCAAGGGAGAGATCCTGGTTTTGCTCTCGAGCGAGACCGCACTGCCGCTGCAAGGGGGCAAGAGCCTGACCACCGGCTTCTACCAGAATGAACTGGGGGTGCCTGCCGCCGCCCTGCTGGAGGCCGGCTACACCCTGACCCCGGTGACACCGAGAGGGAACCGGCCCGTTGCCGACAAGGGTTCCGTCGATCCCCAGTACTTTGGCAGCAACCCGCAGGAGATGGCGCGTATCGGCGCCGTCGTGGAGGGGCTGCTTGGCGCCGGCAAGGTGCTCTCCCTGAAGGAGGTGCTGCAATCCGGTCCCGAGCGCTATGCCGGCCTCTTCATTCCAGGCGGCCATGCTCCCCTCATCGATCTCGCCACGGATCCCGAGGTGGGCACCCTGCTGCACCATTTCCATGACAACCACAAACCCACGGCGGCCATCTGCCACGGCCCCATCGCGCTGCTGGCGGCGCAGGGGGATCCGGCCGGGTTCGAGCAGTCCGTCATCGCAGGCAAGGCGGACGGTACCAGGGAGTGGATCTACGACGGTTACAGGATGACCATCTTCTCCGACGAGGAAGAGGCGGTGTTTGAAGGCTCGCTCAAGGGCGACAGGTTGCGCTACTACCCGGCGCAGGCCATGGCCCGGGCCGGTGGCAAGATGCAGTTTGCCGCCCCCTGGCAGCCCGGCGTGGTGGTCGATCGCGAGCTTATCACCGGCCAGAATCCCTTCTCGGACCACGCCCTGGCGAGCGCCTTCATCGCGGCGCTGGACAAGCACGCCGAGGCGAACTGAACACTATTTGCGCAGCCCGGCCCGTCATGGAAAGGGCTGTCACTCTCTTGCGGGGTCGACCGCCCCGGGGGAGTGAAGTACCGCCAGGAGAGGGAAGGAGAGCCCGGTCGGTCGGAGCCTAAAATGGGATTCGTTCAGGGTTGAAATTACGCAGCACGCCCCCTACACTGCCCGCCCCAAACAGCCTGGTAGAGAGGAGGATAGAAGATGAGAAGAGTCATTCTCACACCCTTGCTGGCCCTTGCCATGAACGGATGCGGGGGTGGAGAGGGCGGGAAAGACGATGCCATTCCCCCCACGATAACAACGTATTTCGAGGCATCCACCCAGAGCACCCAGGGTGGACAGTTGAGCCCGGCCAGCCTGCGCCTGAGCGCCGGTGAGCAGGGCCGTTTCACCGTCGCACCCGACGCAGGCTATGTGTTGGCGCAGATTGCGGGTTGTGAGGGGACGCTGGACGGCCTCACTTATACCACGGGCCCCATGCGCGGCGATTGCCAGGTCTCGGCGAGCTTCACTCAGGAGACGGCCCCCGTCTATTTCGAGGCCACCACCCGCAGCAGCCAGGGTGGACGGCTGAGCCCGGTCAGCCTGCGCCTGAGCGCCGGTGAACGGGGGCGTTTCACCGTAGCGCCCGACGCCGGCTTCGTGCTGGATAGCATAGAGGGCTGTGACGGCACCCTGCAGGGTCACGACTACATCACAGCTCCCATGGGCGCCGATTGTCAGGTGTCGGCTCGCTTCATCAAGCATGCCGCCCATGCCATTGCCCACGAGGATCACGCCCTCGCCAGCGACATGGAGCTGATCGCCCATGCCCGTGGCGCCATCGCCGACAGTGAGGCGCGTCGCACCGAACTGGTCAGTACCCTCTATCGGGGTCTGGATGCCATCAGCTGGAACCCGAGCCACGACTCCATCACCTTCTCCAGCTTCCAGCCCGAACACACCGTGACCCTGCTCCCTTCCAACATCAATGGCAAGGGGGAGAGCGAGATCCGCGGCCTGGTGATGGTCTCCGAGCAAGATGACTATCGCCGGGCAGCCATGGGGGCAAACCTGTTTGCGGTGGATCGCACGCCCCAGAGCGAGGCGCTGCTCAGGGGGCTGATCGGCTGGCTGACCCGGGGGAGGGATAGTGATGACGATGGTCTTCGCATCCTGACCGCCCAGATGCCGAGTCGCGCCGACAGCTGGTATTTCCCCCATAACGAGGGGATCCGGGACTGGCTCAAGGCCATGTATCCGGACGCGCACAGCATCAACCAGGCCGATGAGTGCGATTATCAGGCCCTCGGCGCCTGCATCGACCGCATGGCGCCGGATCTCATCGTGATAAGCGACCTCGATCGCCAAGGGCTGGGGTACCAGGGCATAGCCCAGGTCATCGCCAAGGCGAAGGCCGCCGGGATCCCGCTGCTGCTCTCCAACTACCGGCGAGAGGCAAGCCCCCTGCTGGCGCCCCTCTATCTGGAGATGGGACTGGTGACCTGGGGCAACTACTGGTCGAAGCTCAAGGTCAGCAATCTGGCGGCGAGCACCATCATGGCGCCAGATCCCCAGCTGATGGCGGTCGATACGCTGCTGAGCAACCTTAAGGAGGGGACATTCAGCACCCAATGGCTGGATGCCTGCAGCGGCAACTTCCTCAACTGCGGGGGTGTCGATGAGTTCAATGTGCAGTTCAAGAATGGCGCCGACTGGCTCAGGAGTGCCGCCATCACCCTGGACAAGGCGGGGATCAGCCCCTTCGCCCAGGGCGGCCTGGCACTGTTGCCAGCCAGCCTGCTGCTGGCCGACAAATACCGTGCCGCCATCGACTACCCCATCGCCTGGGATGAGCATCAGGCCTGGCAGCGGGCGATGTTTGCCGACTGGCTGGTGAGCTATGCCCGTGTTCGCAACCCGGCCCAGCCCGATCTGGGGGAGTACGTCGTCGATCGCAGCCAGGTGTTCAAGGGAGATCAGGCCCATTACGCCTATCCCGCCGTCATCAGCGACAGCCGCCGCATCTCGGTGCCCTATTCCGGGCAGTGGACCTCGACGGGCTGGTATGCCCTGCCGGGGCAACGTATCACCCTGAGTCGCACGGATACAGCGGATGTTTCCGCTACCATTCGGCTCAATTACCACAGACCCAACACCAACAGGGCCTATGAGCAGAAGGTCTATCGGGCGCCGCTGGAGTTGGCCAGCGGGCGGCTTCCTCTTAACAAGGGCGGCAGCGTCAGCTTCACCTCGCCCTATGGGGGCCCTGTCTATCTCTATCTGGAGGGGGGAGACGGGACGCTGCAAGTGGAGGTGGCCGCCACCGGCGTGACCCGCCATCCAGCCATTCTGGACTTCAGTGATGAGCAGCAGATCCGGGACTTCAACGAGCGGCTGGATCAGACCGAGCTGCCCCATGTCGATCTCAGGGCCGATGGCGCCGAGCAGCATCTGCGCCGGGATCGCTTCACCGGGGCCATCGGGGGGGCCATTGCCGACACCGATGCCCTGCTGGACAGCATCTCCCGGGATCATATCAACAGCGTCTATACCCTGGCGGGCTTCAAGATCCAGGGCAAGCGCCTGGAGGAGTCGCTGCCCGACGAGGTCAGGCGCGCCTGTGTCGCGCTGCTGGGGGATCAGTGTCTCGACGAGTCACTGCATACCCGTACCATCATCCAGCATGCCAACTACGACCAGAATGCCCATTGCGGGGTCGGCTGCAGCGGCAACCCCTGGGACTCTTCCGGCAGCATCAGCCCAACCGGTTGGCTGGACAATCACGAGCTGGGCCACAATCTGCAAACCCAGCGCCTGAATGTGCATTACGCCGCCGCCAGCGATGCTGACAACTGGCGCGGCTATGGCAGCCGGGCCGGGGAGAACTCCAACAACATCTTCCCCTATGTGGTGAAGTGGCAGGCCCACTATCTGCGCGACGGCAACACGGCGCCCATCAAAGATGGTCACATGAATCACAAGGATCTGTTCTACGCCTTCATGTCCGACGCGGCCGGGGTGAAGGATAAGAGCGGCAACCGGGTGGTGCTGGGGGCCAACTGCAAGGTGCTGGATGCGGGGGAGAGTCGCTACGAGGCGCCCTGGCAGAGCAATGCCTATGCGGTCCACAACGGCTATCGCATGGCGTTTTATATCCAGATGGCACTGCGCGCCCACGGCATGAGGCTGGCGGACGGCACCCGCCTGAACAACGGCTTCAATATCTTCACCCTGCTCTACCAGTATTCACGGATCTTCGGCGCCGTTGCCGACAACGAGAGCGACTGGAATGCCAACAGGGACAGGCTCGGCTTTGGCCTCTTCCCCTTCCAGGGGCATGGGGTCTATGGCGGCAAGCAGGTGCGAGACATACCGGGCAACGACTTCATGCTGGTCGCCCTCGGCAGGCTAACCGGCCTGGACTGGCGCAGCCACTTCGATCTGCTGGGTCTGCGCTACTCGCGCCTCGCCGCCGATCAGGTGGAGGCGAACCAGCCCTCGGGCGTCCTGCCCATGGGGATGTACGTGCTGGAGGACGATCTCCCGCCCGCCAACATGAGCGAGGGGCTGACATTCCTGCCCCTCTCCAGGACGGATGGCAGCACCCTCTGGCCTCGCGACCATGGATCGCCGGCCAGCTGTCCTATTCCCTAATAAAGAAAAAACGCCCTCAGGGGCGTTTTTTCTTGGTCAGCGCAGGCTTGCTGGAGAAGGCGGGCGGTACTCGTATTGATACTCGTAGCCCTGCACCAAGGGAGAGCTCAGGCCTGCAGCAGGGCGAGAAACGCCTTCATGGCCGGGGTGACGCTGTGTTTTCGGGTGATGAAGGCGATGGTGCCGGCGCTCGCATCGACCAGGGGGTGGCAGGGCAGCTTGAAGAGCTGCTGGGCGGTGGCGGCGATGCCGGCGCTGACCACGGCGCAGCCGAGCCCGTGGCTCACCCCGTTGGCCAGGTGGAACAGGGAGTCTGTCTCCAGCACCACCCGCAGGCTGAGCTGCTGGCGGGCGGCGGCCTCGTCGAGATAGCGGCGAAACTGCATGGTGGCGCTCGGCAGGATCAGGGGGAGATCCTGCAAGTCCGTCAGCCTCAGAGGCTGGCTCGGGGCGAGGTGCGGGGGCAGGGGCCCCAGCAGGGCCATGGGGTTGGGGTGGCGAAGCTGGACGTCGAGGGCGCGGCGCTGATGCTCGGTGAGCAGCTCGTCAAAGCCAAGGCCGATGTCGGTCTGGTGCAGATCCAGCTGCTCGAGCAGGGTGCCGTGGGTCATCACCGACAGGCGCAGGCTGACCTTGGGGAAGGCGTCGTTGAAGCGCTTGAGCAGCGGCATGATGTCGATGCTCGACTGGGGCACCATGCCGATGCGCAGGACCCCCGACAGCGCGCCGCCAAACAGGCTCAGCTCCTGGCGCATGGCGTCCTGCTCCAGCAGCATGCGCTCGGCGTGGCGCAGCACCACTTCCCCCGCCTGGGTCAGGGCCACGAACTGGCTGTTGCGCACCACCAGTTCGGTGCCGAGGGATTTTTCCAGGGCGGTGATGCTGGCGGACAGGGTCGGCTGGGTGATGAAGCAGGCCTTGGCCGCCTTGGCGAAGTGGCGGTGCTGGGTCAGCTCGTAGAAATAGTGCAACTGCTTGATGTTCATCGAAGAGGAAGCGCCTGGCGTGGAGGATGGCCGACAAAGTTAATCAATCGACATCGCCATGGCAATAGAGGTTGTCTATCAGTGAATAGATTTGTTTCATTGGTTTTGGGGGAGCGACTTATCTAAACTTGAGGCCCGAATACACGTTATAAGCGTCTCGCATGATCCCATTCAATTCACGGTTGCCCAGGCTGGATGAGCTGGTGGAAGAGGTGGCCGTGTCCGTCAACATCAACGGCATCAACCACGCCGTCATGATGGCCACCCCGGATGATCTCGACGACTTCGCCATCGGCTTCCTGTTTGGCGAGGGGATCATCGGGGGTAACCACGATGTGCACGACATCCAGAGCACCCCGTCCGAGCAGGGGGTGGTGCTCGACATCACCATCGCCAACCGCTGCCTGGCCGAGCTGGGGCGACGCAAGCGCCGCCTGGCCGGAGCCAGCGGCTGCGGCATCTGCGGGGTGGAGGCCATAGAGCATGCGCTGCCCGAGTTCGCCCCCCTGACCCCGGGCGCCCCCCTGGATACCGAGCGTTTGCGGGACTTGCGCGAGCGCATCGCCCCCTGGCAGAGCAAGGCCCGCCAGAGCGGCGCCCTCCATGCCGCCCTGGCGCTCGACGAGCGCGGCGAGATCCTGGCTTGCCGGGAAGACATAGGCCGCCACAACGCCCTGGACAAGCTCATCGGCATGCAACTGCGCCAGCCCGCGCAGGCCGCCACCCTGGTCATCACCAGCCGCTGCGGCAGCGAACTCATTCACAAGGCGGTGCAATTTGGCGCCGCCCACCTCATCAGCCTTGCTTCTCCCAGCCAGCTCGCGGTGCGACTGGCCCTGAAATACAACCTGACCCTCATTCATGTGCCCAGATCCGATGCCCCGGTCTGCTATGCCAGCCCCCGCGCCCAGGATCACGTTGGAGACTCCCATGTCCAGTCATATTGAGAAACCGGCCAAGGCCGGCGGCTTTTCCTCCCTGCAGTCCACCTTCAAGCAGGTGCTGCAGAGCCAGAAGACCCGGCAGAACATCAAGAACCTGCTGCGGGTCAACCAGACCGACGGTTTCGACTGCCCCGGCTGCGCCTGGGGTGACAACAAGCAGGGGGCCTTCCAGTTTTGCGAGAACGGCGCCAAGGCGGTGGCCTGGGAGTCCACCGGCAAGACGGTAGGGGCCGCCTTCTTCGCCGAGCATTCGGTGCGCCGCCTCGCCACCCAGAGCGACTACTGGCTCGAATACCAGGGACGGCTGACCGAGCCCCTGCGCTACAACCCGGCGACCGATCACTACGAGCCGATAAGCTGGGATCAGGCCTTTGCCCTCATCGCGGACAAGCTCAAGCGCCTGGCCAGCCCAGACGAGGTGGAGTTCTACACCTCGGGCCGCGCCAGCAACGAGGCCTCCTACCTCTATCAGCTGTTCGGCCGTCTCTATGGTACCAACAACTTCCCGGACTGCTCCAACATGTGCCACGAGGCGAGCGGGGTGGGGCTGATCCAGTCTGTCGGGGTGGGCAAGGGCACAGTGGTGCTCGATGACTTCGACGCCGCCAAAGCCATCTTCGTCTTCGGCCAGAACCCGGGCACCAACCACCCGCGCATGATGAACGCCCTGCGCAAGGCGGCGCGCCAGGGGTGCCAGATAGTCACCTTCAACAACCTGAAAGAGGTGGCCCTCGAGCGCTTCGCGAGCCCCCAGAGCCCGGCAGAGCTCCTGACCCCGGCGGCCACCCGCATCAGCCACCAGTACCTCACGCCAAAGCTTGGCGGTGACATGGCGGCCATTCGCGGCATGGCGAAATACATCCTGGAAGAGCAGGGGGGGCGCATCGATCTCGCCTTTATCGAGCAGCATACGGCGCACTTTGACGACTACCTGGCCCAGGTGAAGGCCACCGGTTGGGATCAGATCGAGGCGCAATCCGGGCTGGATCGCGAGGCGATCACCCGGGCGGCGCAGATCTTCGCCCAGAGCGAGAGCGTGATCAGCTGCTGGGCCATGGGGATCACCCAGCACAAGCACTCGGTCGACACCATTCGCGAAATCGTCAACCTGCACCTGATGTGCGGCCAGATTGGCAAGCCGGGGGCCGGACTCTGTCCGGTGCGCGGTCACAGCAACGTGCAGGGCAACCGCACCATGGGGATCAACGAGAAACCCAATGCCGCCTTTATCGATCGCCTGGAGCGCCGCTTCCCGGTGGGCCTCAAGCGCACGCCGGGGCACAACGTCTACGAGGCCCTCAAGGCCCTCCATGGCGGCAAGAGCAAGGTGCTCATCTGCCTCGGGGGCAACCTGGCAGCCGCGGCGCCGGACACCGACTTCACCTATGAGGCGATGCGAAGGAGCGAGCTCAACGTGCAGATCAGCACCAAGCTCAACCGCAGCCACCTCATGGTCTCCAAGGATGCCCTGATCCTCCCCTGCCTCGGCCGCACCGAGCTCGACACCCAGCGCGCCGGGGTGCAGAAGATCACCGTGGAAGACACCTTCAGCATGGTGCACGCCTCCACCGGCATGAACGAGCCGGTCTCGCCGCTCTGCCTGTCCGAGATCGACATAGTCGCGCGCATGGCCGAGGCGACGCTGGGCCGCGATCGAGTGGACTGGCTGGCGCTGCGGGATGACTACGCCCTGCTGCGGGATCTCATCGCCGAGACCATCGCCGGCTTTGACGACTTCAACCGCCGTATCGAGGAGCCTTGCGGCTTCCACCTGGAGAACGGCGCCGCCCTGCTGCGCTGGAATACCCCAAGCGGGCGCGCAGAATTCAGGGCGAGCCGCTTGCCGGACTCCATCCTGCCAGAGTGCACCAGCCACGCCGAGCAGATGGTGGACGAGCCCGTGCTGCTGCTCCAGAGCCTGCGCTCCCACGATCAGTACAACACCACCATCTACGGCATGGACGATCGCTACCGCGGCATCAAGGGGCGGCGCAACGTGGTCTTCATGAACGAGGAGGATGCCCGTCGCCTGGGGCTGGCCGAGGAGCAGCAGGTGGACATGACCGCCATCTGCAACGACGGGCGCGAGCGGGTGGTGCGCGGCTTCAGCGTCATCTTCTACGAGATCCCCAGGGGCAACATCGCCGCCTACTACCCGGAGACCAACCCCCTGGTGGCCATAGAGAGCATAGGGGAGGGCTCCTTCACCCCCACCTCCAAGTCGGTGCCCGTGCTGGTGACCCCAAGCCAGGCACAGGCCGCCAGCCTCGCCGTCAATCTGTAAGCGTCCTCGCACGAACCCCTGCCCAGGCAGGGGTTTTTTCATGCCAGGTATTCGCCCGGGCCTCTCGTTTGGCGAAGCTGTACGGCGATTGTATGGCGCACCATCTTGCTGTGGTCGGGGCCTGGGGATGCCGTTATGCTGCGGCCCTCTTCCGGCCCCTGATGCAGGGCGGCCGGCAACCTGAACCCGGACGCGCCTGCCAGGCAGGGTGGCCAAGCGCCGCCGGTTTGCCGTGCGCTACCCTGTGCGGAACCCACACATGCGCTATGCAATCTCTCCCCTGATGGCCGGCCTGGCCCTCACCCTGGCGGCCAGCCCCGCGATGGCGGCGGATCCCGCCAAGGAAGAGGCGCAGCCGCGCCGTGACGAGCGCGAGGCAAAGGGGGATGAGCCACCAGACGAGCGTTCCCCCTGGCTGTTCGTGCCCCTGCTGAGCTCCAGCCCCAAGCTGGACACGGCGGCGGGCCTGATGGTGGGTTATCTGCACCGGTTCGATGAGGGCTCGCGCCCGTCCCTGTTCACCCTGTCCGGCAAGTACACCACCTCGGACTCCCTCATCACCAGCGCCTTTGCCAAGACGTCGTTCGGCGCGGATCACCACCGCCTCGTCGGTGGGGTGATCGTTGGCGACATCAACAACAGCTATCAGGATTACCTCGGTACCGGCCGTGCCCTCGAGACCGAGGACCACTTCCGCTCCGCCTTCCTGCGTTACCTCTATCGGGTGGAGGGGGACTGGTTTGTCGGCGGCATGGCGGCCTACTCCAACTACGAGATGCAGGGACAGGATCTGCAATCGGATCAGATCCTGGAGGAGCTGGGGCTGGAGGGGTTCACCTCGGGGGGGCTTGGGCTGGCGGTGCAGCACGATTCCCGGGACAGCGACTTCAGCGCGACCCGGGGCTGGTATTTGAACGTCAACAACCTGGCCTACCGGGAAGGACTGGGGGGAGAGGGGGACTTTGACATCTACCGGGTCGACTACAGGGGATACTGGCGCCACGGGGATGGCCATGTGCTCGCCTGGCGCAATCGCAACCAGTTCTCCCACAACGCGCCGAGCGGCTCCTATTCCCCCATCTACCTGCGTGGCTACACCCCGGGGGAGTACCTGGGCCAGCACATGTCGGCGGTGGAGGTCGAGGAGCGCTACAAGCTGGCCGAACGCTGGACCCTGACCGCCTTCGCCGGGGTGGCCTGCCTCTACGGGGATGCCGTGAACGGGGAGTCCCTCGACTGCTCCGACAGCGCCAACATCTATCCCGCCTGGGGGGCGGGGGTGCAGTATCTGCTCAAGCCCGAGGCGGGCATAGTCGCCAACCTCGAGTATGCCATGGGCAAGGACGACAACGCCGGCATCTACCTCAAGATGGGTTACAGCTTCTGACGCCGGGTGGCCTCAGGCGCCGGCCACCACCACGCAGTTGCGGCCCCTGTGCTTGGCCTGATAGAGCGCCTTGTCCGCCTGCTTGAGCACGGCACCGAGATCGCTGGCATCCCCAGGCCAGTGGGCGACCCCGAGGGAGATGGTGATGCGCCCGGCCTGATCCATCTCGTGGCCTGCCACCGTCATCCGCAGCCGCTCGGCGATCCGCTGTGCCTGCACCAGGGAGACCCCGGGCAGCAGCAGCAGGAACTCCTCGCCGCCGCTGCGGCACAGGGCGGCATCGGCGCGCAGATCCCGCTGCATCAGGGTCGCCAGGGCGACGATGACGGCGTCCCCGACGTCGTGGCCGAAGTGATCGTTGATCCCCTTGAAGTGATCGATATCGAGGGCGATGACCGCCAGGGGCCGGGACTGTGCCTGATAGTCGTCCAGCATCTGCTGCATGGCCCGCCGGTTGAAGAGGCCCGTCATGGGGTCGGTGTGGCTGTCGGTGTGCAGCTGGTCAATCCTGGTGTTGAGCAGCCCCAGCCCCTTGAGAATGGCCTGCTTGATCTGGGCCGCCTCGAAGTACCAGGCGCGGATGCTGGAGATGTTGGAGGCCGCCTCCTGCTGATCCATCAGCCTGGCCCGGTTGGCCAGCTGCCGCAGGGGCCGGGAGATGATGGTGGCCGAGAGCCAGATGGCGAAGAGGATGAAGAGGGTGACCGGGATCATCCCCTTCAATATGTTGAGCATCTGCTGATCCAGCCCGGCCAGGGTGGCGCTGCGGGGGCGCTGGGCCACCACTCCCCAGCCCGCACCGGCCACGGGGGCGAAGCCCGCCAGCATCTCGGTTCCCCGGGAGTTGAGCACGCTTTGTGCCCCCTGCCGCCCCTGCAACACCTCGTCCACCACCGTATTCTCACCTATCTTCTGGCCGATGCGCTTGGGGTTGGGGTGGTAGATCAGGGTCTTCTGCCGGTCGACCACGTAGAGGTAGGAGCCATCCTGGTAGTAGTGCTGACCCAGCAGGCTGGAGAGCACGCTGGCGGACTGCAGATAGATGGTCCCGGCGACATAGCCGAGGTAGCGCCTGTCCGTCGAGAACACAGGGTAGGAGAGGCTGATGAGGTAGTTGCCCGAGAGGGAGACCAGGGGATCCGAGATGGTCGGCTGCTGGTTGGCGAGGGTCTGGCGGGCGCTGCGGGAGGTGAGCTTGGCCCCCTTCACCTTCAGGGTCTCGGGGGAGACGGCGACGATGGTGGACTCGGTGTTGACTATGGCCACCGAGTTGAAGGTGTTGGTGCGCTCGCGCAACTGGGTCACCTCCTGCTCCAGCCCCTTGACGTCGTTGGCCTGCAGCAGCGGCGCCAGCAGGGTGGCGCTGTAGGCAAGCTGCTCCTGGGCCGCATTCAGCATGGCCTCGGCGGAGGCGGCCAGCTTGGTGGCATAGACACGGTTGGCCTCCAGGGTACTGTCGATCAGCAGTTGTCGCTGTGCCTGATGGATGGCGTAGAAGCTGTTGCCGAAGGTGGCCAGCACGCCGAGCACGGCCAGGGCCAAGATGAGGCGATGGAGATCAAACCTCAGCAGCCAGTGAGATAGCATTGGAGAAACGAGTCCTTGTCGGTTGGCGCCGGGCGCCGGGGTCATGGTGCAATTTTACGGGGGCTGGCTGCTCAAAAGCTACCGTTAATGTGGTTCTCGAACGATGCCGTGTCGTGAATGACGGCCATGGCCGCGTCATGACTCTGCACCGCCCTGATCACCCAGGGCGGTGAGGGCGGGATCACCGAGCTCGGCCACCGTCTGCCAGAAGGGGGCGATGAGGGGATTATCTCCTCCCGGCGGGCGAATGAGCCCTATGATCCAGCTCGCCTCGGCCTCCCCTAAGGGCAGGGTGATGACGTCCGGGTGCTCTATGGTGGTGGAGGAGGGGACCAGGGTCCAGGCGATGCCCGCCGCCGCGGTGGCGATGCCGGCGGCGAAGTCGTTGACGTACTGGATATCCCCAAAGCGCAGCCCGCTCTGGGCCAGGTAGTGCACGAACTGATCGTGGAAGGAGGGGGCCTTGTCCCGGCGCAGTATGGCGAGCGGCTTGTCCAGCAGATCCGAGAGCCCCGTCACCCCCTGGTAGCCGGCGGGCAGCACGGCGACGAAATGGGCGCGCACCACGGGCAGCACCGGCCAGCCCTTGGGGGCGGGCAGGCGGCAGAAGCCGAGATCCAGCCTGCCTTCACTGAGTGCCAGCAACTGGTGATGGGTGGAGAGATCGTTGAGCTCTATGCCGACCCCGGGGCGGCTGGCCCGAAAACGGGCGATGGCCGCGGGCACCAGCAGCTTGGTGGCGACCCCGAAGCCGATGCGCAGGGTGCCGCCATTGCCCGCCAGCACGTCGCGGGCGGTGCGACCGAGCTGCTCGCTCTGGGCCACCAGGGCGCAGGCATCCCCGTAGAGGGCGCGCCCGAGGGGGGTAAGCCGGGTGCTGCTGGCGTTGCGCTCGAACAGCTCGCCGCCAAAATCCGCCTCCAGCCGCCGGATCTGCTTGCTCAGGGCCGACTGGGTGATGTGTTGGCGCGCCGCCGCCTGACCGAAGTGCAAGACCTCCCCCAGGGTGACGAAGGCCTTCAGATCCCGCAACTCCATCACGACTCCTTCATTCCTGCTTGGAATATTGAATGGCAAAAATTGTCATTGGACGGAATTCTAGAACTGTTCGATGCTGATGCCAATTCGTTTTGACACCCGCCAGTGCCCCCAGGGGGAGAGGCGGCACCATCCTCAAGCAGCAGGAGACAAGCCAGATGCACCATCCCAAGTTCAACGACTTCCCCGCGGATTTCCTCTGGGGGGCTGCCTCTGCCGCCTACCAGGTGGAAGGGGCCTGGAACGAAGACGGCAAGGGCCCCTCGGTGTGGGATCTCTTCACCAAGTTGCCGGGCAAGACCTTCGAGGGCAGCAACGGGGACGTGGCGGTGGATCACTACCACCGCGTGGAAGAGGACGTGGCGCTGATGGCGGAGATGGGGCTCAAGGCCTACCGCTTCTCGGTGAGCTGGCCGCGCATCTTCCCCAATGGGCGCGGTGAGGTGAACGAGGCGGGACTCGCCTTCTACGAGCGGCTCATCGACGCCCTGCTGGCCCACGGCATAGAGCCTGTGCTGACCCTCTATCACTGGGACCTGCCCCAGGCGCTGCAGGACGAATACGGCGGCTGGGAAGACAGGCGCATCATCGACGACTTCGAGCGCTACTGCGTCACCCTCTATCAGCGCTTCGCCGGCAAGGTGAAGTACTGGGTCTCCCTCAACGAGCAGAACTACAACCTGACCAACGCCTACCAGCTCGGCACCCATCCGCCCGCGGTGCAGGACAGGAAGCGCTTCTTCGCCGCCAACCACATCGCGTTCCTGGCCAACGCCCGGGTCATCAAGGCGTTCCGCCAGCATGTGCCAAACGGCCTCATCGGCCCGAGCTTCGCGTACTCCCCCGCCTATCCGGCCTCCTGCGCCCCGAGCGACATGCTGGCGTTCGAGAATGCCGAGGAGTTCACCAACCTCTGGTGGCTGGATGCCTACTGCTTCGGCCGCTACCCCCAGGCGGCGCTCGCCTACCTGAGAGAAACCGGCGAGGCCCCCGAGATACTGCCAGGGGATCTCGAACTGCTGCGCGAAGGCACCCCCGACTACATAGGCGTCAACTACTACTACACCCTGACCTTCACCGACAATCCCCTCGGCGGTCAGACCATGCAGCGCATCAACACCACGGGGCAGAAGGGCACCACGCCGTCGAGCGGCGTCCCCGGTCTCTACAGGACCACCCCCAACCCGCACCTGGAGACCAGCAACTGGGACTGGGCCATAGACCCCACCGGGATGCGCATCGCCCTGCGCCGCCTCTCGTCCCGCTACGGCCTGCCGCTGATGATCACCGAGAACGGCCTCGGCGAGTTCGACAAGCTGACCACGGACGGCCGGGTGCAGGATGACTACCGCATCGCCTATCTGCACAGCCACCTCAAGGCGTGCCAGGAGGCGATGCAGGACGGGGTCGAACTGCTCGGCTACTGCGCCTGGTCCTTCACCGACATCCTGAGCTGGCTCAACGGCTACCAGAAGCGCTACGGCTTCGTCTATGTGGAGCGCGACGAGCAGGGTGGGTCGCTTCGCCGCATCAAGAAGGAGAGCTTCCACTGGTACAGCCAGGTGATCGCCTCCGGTGGCAAGACGCTGTAAGGCGCCCATGCGCCCGGTGCGCAGCGCATGTTCTACCAAATAACAGAAGGCCCCCTCAACCGAGGGGGCCTTCTGTTTTGTGTTGTTGGGGCAAGGCGGCCTAGATAAACATGCCCCCAGAGGCCTCGATGCGCTGGGCGGTGATCCAGCGGTTGTCGTCGGAGAGCAGGGCGGCGATGACACCGCCGATGTCGTCGGGCTGGCCGACCCGGCCGAGCGCCGTCTGGCTCGCGAGGAAGGCGTTGACCCCCTTGTCGTCGCGCACCACGCCGCCGCCAAAGTCGGTCTCGATGGCGCCGGGGGCCACCACGTTGACGGCGATGCCCCGGGGACCCAGCTCCTTGGCCAGATAGTGGGTCAGCACCTCCACGCCCCCCTTCATGGCGGCATAGGCGGCGTAACCCGGCATGGCGAAGCGGGTGAGGCCGGTGGAGAGGTTGATGATGCGCCCGCCATCACGAAGCAGCGGCAGCAGCTTCTGGGTCAGGAAGAAGGTCCCTTTGAGGTGGATGTTGAGCAGGGTGTCAAATTGATCCTCCGTGGTCTGCTCGAAGCTGGCGTGAATGCCGATGCCGGCGTTGTTGACCAGGTAGTCGAACTGCGGCCGTTGCCACTCCCGGGCGAGCAGTTGCGTCACCTCCTCTGCGAAGGCGGCAAAGGAGGCGCTCACCCCCACATCCAGCGCCAGGGCATGGGCCTGGACCCCGAGCGCCCTGGCCTCAGCCACCACGGCGGCAGCCTCGTCGGCCTGGCTGCGGTAGGTGATGATGAGATCCACCCCCTTGGCCGCAAGGGCGAGGGCGCTGTGTTTGCCAAGGCCACGGCTGGCGCCGGTGATGAGGGCTATGGGTCTGGTCATGGTGTGACTCCTGTGGGTGGCAAGGGCTCGGTGCGAGCCGACCGGATCACTGTATTGTTCCTTTATTGCCGGATAAATAGCGTGATAATGAAATCACTGTTCCGCTTGAAGAGACAATCAGCTCATGGATCAACTGGATGCGATGAAATTGTTCGTGCGGGTCGCCGAGCTCGAGAGCTTTACCCGCTGCGCCGAGCAGCTGGGCATCCCCAAGGCGACCCTCTCCGCCGCCATCCGCCGGCTGGAGGAGCGCATGGGCACCCGGCTCCTGCTGCGCACCACCCGGCGGGTGCAGCTCACCACGGATGGTCAGCTCTGCTACGCCAGGTGCCGGGATCTGCTGGCGGACATGGAGGAGTTTGACGGTCTGTTTCGCCAGGGGGGCCAGATCTCGGGGCAGTTGCGGGTAGACATGCCAAGCCGGATGGCGCGCCATCTGGTGATCCCGGCGCTGCCCGCCTTCCTGGCGCAGCACCCCGACTTGCAGCTGATGCTGAGCAGCACGGACAGGCGGGTGGATCTGGTGCGCGACGGCTTCGACTGCGTGGTGCGGGTGGGGGCGCTGGAGCCTTCCAGCCTGGTGGCGCGGCCCCTTGGCCACTATCGCCAGATCAACTGCGCCAGCGCCGCCTACCTGGCCCGTCACGGGGTGCCGCAGACCCTGGCGGATCTGGTCGGGCACCGGCTGGTCCATTATGGCTCCGGGCAGGGGCGCAGCGAGCCGGGGTTCGAGTACCAGCTTGAGGATGGCAGCCGCGCCCTCCTGCCGATGGCGGGGGCCCTGATGGTCAACGACAGCGAGACCTACCTGGCGGCGGCGCTGGCGGGGCTTGGCATCATCCAGATGCCGAGGGTGGGGGTGGAGGCGTTGCTCGGGCGCGGCGAGCTGATGAGCCTGCTGCCCCAATGGCAGGCGCCGCCGCTTCCCATCCACGCCCTCTATGCCCATCGCCGCCAGCTGGCGCCCAGGGTCCAGCTCTTCATCCACTGGCTGGCGGCGCTGCTCGCCCGGGCCCTGGCCGGGGAGTCAGAGCCGGCTGCGCCTTGAGCGGTATTCGCTGGGGGAGAGGGCGAACGCCTCCTTGAAGAAGCGGGTGAAGCTGCTCTGGCTGGCAAACCCGAGGCGCCCACCCACCTCCTGCAGCTGGAGGCCGGGATCCTGCAGCAGCCGGCAGGCCTCCTCCCTTCTTACCTGCTCCAGCAGGGCCGAGAAGTGGCACCCCTCCTCGCGCAGGTGGCGGTTGAGGGTCCAGCGGGTCAGCCTGAGGGCCTCGCAGATCCCCGCCAGCAGGGTGGGGGAGTCGACGCTCTCCTGCCAGAGCCGCTGGCGGATGAGCCCGAGCACCCGCTCCCGATAGTGGCTGCTCGGGCGCAGCAGCCGCATCTGGCCGTCGAGCTCCCCCAGCAGCAGGGGTTGCAGGGGGCCGTTGCAGCCGCCGTGGGCGAGATCGAGCAAGGTCGCGGGGAAGCGCAGCTCAAAGCCCTCTCCCCGTTGCAGCCGCTCCCCCAGCCAGGCCCCCAGCTCGCGCCACAGCCTGGGCCGCACCGGGGTGGGCAGCACCAGCTGGCCCTGGCCGGGGTGGTAGAACTGCAGCAGGGCATAGAGGTGGCCGAGATTGGCCAGGCTGCTCATGGCGATCACGTCCGGGTGATCGGACTCCGAATGGTAACCGAGCCTGGCCTGCCCCTCTTCCTCCCGCAGCACTATCCGATCGCACTCGCCGATGAGGGGGCGGTAGGCGAGGAAGAAGTGCAGGGCCTGGCGCAGGGTGGCGGCGTTGCAGCACAGGCTCGCCAGCGGCAGGTAGTCGGCAAAGAGCCCCGAGAGCGAGGGGGGCGACCACTTGTGGGTCATGTCCAGATGGGGGGCGACCTGGGTCAGCAGCCGGAAGTGGCGCTGGGCGTCGATCCGCCCCTGGGGGAGCAGCAGCTCTTCTCTGGCAATCCCGGCAGCTTGCAGGAGCTGGGCCGGATCCCGGCCCTCTCTCTGCCAGTGGTTGAGGCAGTGCAGGGCTATCCGGTTGGAGACTGTCTTCACGGCGAAAATCCTTGTCGGCGGTGGCCCACCATCATCCGCCAACGGCCATGAATTGCCGTGAGCCAGGTTCGGCTTCATGTTTCAGAAATGTAACCAAGGGTAACCCTGCAACCCTTTTCACACTTTTCGAACTTGCTCCCAACCGGCAATTCCCTGCACCCGCAGGGCAAGTGAGGCGGGCCGATTTTGCATACAGTGGCCACTCCTACACACAAGGAAGATAACAATAATGAAATACCACTCGCTCTCCCGAACCCGCGTCGCCCTCGGCATAGGGGCCCTGCTGCTGGCAGGGTGCAATGACAACGACTCCACCCCCAAGCCGGAGCAGCCCACTCTGGGCCACCGCACCGTCAGCCTGATCGAGCAGGATGGCCTGCAATTCAAGGATCTCGATGGCAGCGGCACCCTGACTCCTTATGAAGACTGGCGCCTTGGCGCCGCCGAGCGGGCCCGGGATCTGGTGGGCAGGCTCTCCCTGGCCCAGAAGGCGGGCCTGATGATGCACGGCACCCTGGTGCTGGACGCAGACGGGCGGGTCAACCTCACCGCCATGGAGAAGATGCTGCGGGAAGACGGCGTCAATACCTTCATCACCCGCATGGCGGGGGATCCGGCGGCCATCGCCGACGACAACAACCGGCTGCAGGCCCTGCTGGAAGGGGTGGGGCTCGGCATCCCCATGACGGTGAGCACGGATCCCCGCAACCACTTCACCCATGATCCCAACGCCACCAGCATAGGTGCCGGGGCCTTCTCCCAGTGGCCGGAGACCCTGGGGCTCGCCGCCATCGGCGATGCCGCCCTGGTGCAGCGCTTTGGCGACATCGCTCGCCAGGAGTACAGGGCCGTCGGCATTCACGAGGCCCTCTCTCCCCAGGCGGATCTCGCGACCGAGCCGCGCTGGGGCCGCATCAACGGCACCTTCGGTGAGGACAACCTGCTCGCCAAATCCCTGGTCAAGGCCTACATAGAGGGCTTCCAGCAGGGGAGCGACGGCATAGGCAAGGAGAGCGTGGTCACCGTGGTCAAGCACTTCGCCGGGGCCGGTCCCCAGAAAAACGGCCTGGATGCCCACAACCCCTGGGGCAAGGAGCAGGTCTACCCGGGCGGCCAGTTCGCCTATCACCTGGTGCCCTTCGAGGGGGCCTTCGAGGCCAGGGTGGGGGCCGTGATGCCCTATTACGCCCTGCCCGAGGGGCTGACCTATGAAGGCCAGGCCATCGAGGAGGTGGGCTTTGGCTTCAACCGCCAGATCCTCACCGATTTGCTGCGGGGCCACTTCAAGTTCGACGGCGTGGTGCTGAGTGACTGGGGCATAGTCAACGACTGCGACAGCCGTTGCGAGCAGGGGCTGACCCAGGATGAGGTGACGGCGGGGGTCAGCCCCTGGACAGTGCCCTTTGGCATGTCCTGGGGGGTGGAGAAGCTCACCAAGGCCGAGCGCTATGCCAAGGCCATCGACGCCGGGGTGGATCAGTTCGGCGGCGTGGAAGATCCCGCCCCCCTGCTCGCGGCGGTGCAGAGCGGCCTGGTGACCGAGGCGGCCATCACCACCTCGGCCGAGCGGATCCTGGAACAGAAGTTCGCCCTGGGGCTGTTCGAGAACCCCTATGTGGATACCCAGGCTGCGGTGGCCCTGGTGGGCAAGGCCGAGTTCCAGCAGGAGGCCCAGGCCGCCCAGGCGGCGTCCCACGTGTTGCTGAAGAACGAGGGATCCCTGCTGCCGCTCAAGGCGGACGGCAAGCGGGTCTACCTGCATAACGTCAACGCCGAGGTGGCCGCGGCCAACGGCTACACCGTAGTGACCGAGCTGGCCCAGGCCGATCTCGCCATAGTGCGGGTCAACGCCCCGGGTGAGCAGGATCCCCGTTTCCCGTTTGGCAGCATCCACTTCGGTCAGCTCGGCTTTGCCAGTGCCGATCAGGTGGTGCAGGAGACGGCCCACGAGGGGGTCTACCGCGGGGCGGACGAGTACGTCGCCATCCAGGCCATCACGCAGGCCGGGGTGCCCATGGTGCTCTCCGTCTATCTGGACAGGCCCGCCATCCTGACCGAGGTGGCACCGGCGGCCCAGGTGCTGCTCGCCAACTTCGGTGCCCTGGATCAGGCGCTGTTCGACGTCATCAGCGGCAAGGTCAAGGCCAGCGGCAAGCTGCCCTTCGAGCTGCCCTCCAGCTGGCAGGCGGTGCAAGACCAGCACCCGGACGTGGCGAAGGACTCCGCGAACCCGCTCTACCCCTATGGTGCCGGCCTGGCCTATTGAGGGCGAGCCCTGCATCCATCATCAAGGCGCCTGCGGGCGCCTTTTCCATGGCTAGGACTCGGCAACGGCCTGCTCACCATGAGGCCGCGGCCATCAAGGAAGAAGTGAAAGCGTCGCCCAGGCGCGTCGTGTCCTCGCCCCTTTGCAATGGCACGCGATAACCATTGCATCGACCTCTAGTGTTGAAGTTGTCTTTATTGGGTCGTTATTTATCCGAAAAATGATGTCCCACAGAACAAGCGTTCCAGTTCCCACATGGTTGTTATACTCTTGAGCAAGAAAATATGGATACATAGAAAATGGTTATCTGGACTCTTGGCTGCTGCGGATCAGAGCAAGGCCAGGCTCTCATAATAAAATAGTGCGAGGTCGCCATGCACAATCAAAATAATGAAAGAAGTTTTGATCCAAACTTTTTATCCAATATTGGCCCTGGGCAGAAGATCACCATTCCCGTCTCCTTTATTCAGGATCTGACCCAGGCGGCCTCGCTTCAAGATGTATTGAATGTGATGGCGAATTGGATTTTTTATCTTTTTTCTGCCGAGAGGGCCAGCATTACCATCAAGGAGAATGATGCCTCCTTGAAGCTCTATTCGGTGATGGGGAATAATGCGATTCCCATGGAGTCTCTGGTTCCCATTCATGGCTCCATGGTGGGGCGGGTCTTTTCGACCAGCATGCTGACGATCTGTGACGACTTGAGCCAGTCCCCCGATCTGGACTGCAAGATCTTGTCCCGGCACGGCATGGGGTGTTGCATGGATGCGCCCATGATGCAGGGCTCGGTCTGTATCGGGACCCTGAATGTTGCACACCACCAGAGAGCCTATTACACCGCCGAACACGCCATCTTGTTGCAATGCCTGGCCAACTGGCTTGCCCTCAATATACAGCTGCACCTGCAGGTGACGGAAATGGAGCTGCAGGCATCAACAGACTATCTGACGGAAACCGCCAATCGAAGAGCATTCATGAACGAGGGTGAACGCAGATTAATAATGTCGAGATTGGCTGATACGCCAATTTTTGTCGGTATATTGGATCTGGATCACTTTAAAAATCTGAATGATAAATATGGGCATGATGCGGGTGATTATGTGCTGAAGGCGATTGCCAAGCTGGTAAAAAGAAAAATAAGGGCAGACGACATATTCGCCAGAATAGGTGGAGAGGAGTTCGCAATAATTGTGAACGATTGTCATCCTGATAATGATTCATCCATATTCGACAATATTCGCGCGCTCATCGAGCAGCAGATCATCGAGTACGAAGGGGAAATAATAGGCTATGTCCCAATTACGTGTTGCATGGGGCGCCCCAGCGCCTCATGCAAGCAACGTGGGATAGTCACCTCCCTTCC